>JARGNR010000141.1:10068-12521 GCA_029212405.1 Saprospiraceae bacterium | reverse complement strand
AATACGAAATATTTATTTGATTCTATCCATACCATGTTGGGGATACTCTGCAGGCATTAATACCTTAGTCAGTAATTTTATAGGGAATAGAAAACGACAAGCTGTGGTGCCAATAATTTGGAAGACGGCTAAAATGAATCTTTGGAATACACTTTTCATTGCTGTTCCAGTTACCTTTTTTCCAGAGTTTTTCTTGTACCCTTTGTTTGGTTCTGAGGATATGTCTCTAATCAATGAAGCCAAACATCTCATGCCCGTTTTAGTCATGATTTTAGTTGTTTTCTCTTTTGGTTCTATTTTTATAAATGGATTAACCGGTACAGGGCATACCAAAACTGCACTGTGGATACAATCTATCTTCGTTGCTTTTTATATTATCTATACGGTACTTGTAATCAAGTATTTAGAGAAAGGCCTTATCTGGGCATGGGGAGTTGAAATATTTTATTGGTTGGGAATTCTCTTTGTTTCCTATTGGTATTTGAAAAGTAATAAATGGCATACCCACCGATTTTGATTTTTATTGAAATTGATTGAGTTCTTTATTGACTTTTGCACCCAATGTCTTCATTTTGTCTGCTCTAGAAATTAGATTTCCTTTCCCCGTGTGCAATTTTTTCATTGCCTCATTGTAGACATTTTTAGACATATCCATTCTTTCTCCCACCTTTATTAAATCATCTACAAGGTTGGCAAATTTGTCATACATTTTTCCAGCTTCTTCCGCTATTTGATATGCATGCTTTTGTTGCTTTACATTTTTCCACATGGTATCCACTGTCTTGAGCGTAGCCAACAAGGTCGATGATGTGACAATAACAATGTTTTTGTCAAATGCATAGGAATATAAGTCAGGGTTATAGGAAAGAGCTGCATTAAAAGCGGTATCAATTGGAATAAACATCAACACAAAATCTGGGCTTTCCATTTTATAGATATCATGATATTTTTTAGAAGCTAGTCCATTCACATGATTTTTTATGGATAAGGAAAGTGCTTTAAGTGCGGAAGACTGATCCGTTTCATTATCAGAAGATATAAAGACCTCATATGATTTTAGACTTACTTTAGAATCGATGATTAGTTTTTTCTCATCGGGTAAATGGATCACGATATCTGGTCGCACCATTTTCCCTTCTTCATTTTTATAGGTGGGCTGTACGGTATATTCTCGATTTTTTTCTAAACCTGATTTCTGTAATATAGATTCAAGAATAATTTCTCCCCAATTTCCTTGCATTTTATTGTCACCTTTCAATGCATTTGTCAAGTTTATCGTTTCTTCTGTAATTTTTTGATTGAGGTCTTTTAAGTTATTCAATTGTGAATTTAATGCGGCATGACGTGTAATGGTTTCCTTATTACTTTGATCAACCCTTTCTTCAAATCGGTTAATTCTTTCTTTAAGCGGTTCCAATATTTCTTTTATCCCTTTTTTATGGTCTTCATCAAATTGCCTCGTTTTTTGATCCAATACTTTTATGGCCAATTGCTGAAATTGCTCTTTTGCGGTGGCCTGAGAATCAATAATTTCATCATGACGTTCTTTTAGATTTCCAAGATTCGTAGATAATGTGGCTATTTCTTTTTCTAAATGAAGATGAAGGTTTTTGGCCTCTTGTAGAAGTAGTCTTTCTTGATTAAGCTCACTTTTTAGGCTTTCTTTTTCCATAACCATCCTCGCTAAACTTCGATCTTTTTCAGATAACATTCGCCAGACCAAAATGAGCATAATCCCAAATATGACTAATAAAACGATAGAAAAAACTAGTATATACATTGGACTATTCATAGCTTAATAATATGTAATTGTGAAGATAATATATTATATTTAATTGTAATGTGTTAGGAACTTATTAAATACACTATCACCAATAAGATGGATTGATCAAATAGAGAAATCTAATTTATCTTTCATATTGGATTAGAATGTGTTTTTAGATGATTCTATATGATTTGGAAGCGGAAATACTATTTTTGCATTGATAAAAATAAACGATAGAATGAAGGCATTAGTATTAGAAGAGGTGGGGCAACCTGTTGTATTAAAAAATGTAGATGATCCTCAAGATAAGCAGGGGAGTTCTATTCTTGAATTAAAAGCATCTGCTTTAAATCATAGAGATATATGGATTACAAAAGGAATGTATCCTGGTATAAAGACTCCAATTATTCTTGGCTCTGATGGGGTAGGAATAGTGGATGGTGAAACGGTAATAATCAATCCAGGGTTAAAATGGGGGAATAATGAAGCGGTTCAATCTAATGAGTTTGAAGTGTTGGGATTGCCCAGGAATGGAACTTTTGCAGAACGGATTTCTATTGAAAACAAATATATTTTCCCTAGTCCTGCGCACCTTTCTGTTACAGAAGCTGCTGCTCTTCCGCTTGCTGGGCTGACTGCATATAGAGTGTTATTTAGTCGTTGTCAATTGAAACCTTCAGATCGAGTC
>JARGNR010000141.1:0-9968 GCA_029212405.1 Saprospiraceae bacterium | reverse complement strand
AAATATTCGAATTTGAATCCTCAACTCATGTTTTGGAGACAGATTTCATTACTAGGGTCTACAATGGGAAGTGATCGTGATTTTCAATCCATGTTGGATTTTGTTAATACCCATAAAATTAAACCAGTAGTAGATCAGGTATTTGAATTGAAAGACGGTCCTAAAGCATTTGCTCGAATGGAGGCAGGAGCCCAATTTGGTAAAATCGTAATCCAGCACCCATAATGAAAAGAATTGCATTGATTTCAGATAATCACGGTTACATTGGACCGGATATATTAGAATTGTTAGAGGGGCAGGATGAAATATGGCATGCCGGAGATATGGGGGATTTAAAATCGATTGAGCCTTTAGTGAAGAACGCAAAAGTGTTCAGAGGAGTATATGGTAATATTGATACGGCTGACACTAGAGAACTGTATCCATTGAATCTCGATTTTGAGGTGGAAGGGGTCAAAGTATTGATGACACATATTGGGGGATATCCCGGTAGGTATAAAACAAGAGTGAAAGCCCTTATACAAAAAAATAAACCAGATCTATATATATGTGGACATTCTCATATTCTTAAAGTTATGAGAGACCACGAGAATGATTTGATTCATATGAACCCTGGAGCCTATGGTCATCATGGTTTTCATAAAATAAGAACCATCCTTACTTTTTCAATCCATCAAGGTAAGATTATAGAATTAAAGGCCGTTGAATTGGGCATTAGAGGGCGTATTAAAGATAAATAATTTGGTAAGAGGTCAACTAATCGACGTTTAATTTAAATGCAGCTAAATTAGGCTGGGACTCGAGGATTCATATGTATTTATTATTTATTAATGTGTTATTGAATCAATTCAGTATCATTGCGTTTTATTATTAATATTGATAAAATAATTCGTAAATGAGTACTTATAAAGAGCCGAATGGATTAAATGACGTTGCAAAGTTTCATGATACCTTTAGTCTTCCAATTGAAAAAAATCCAATTATTCCGAGTGAAAAAAGGTGTGAGTTGAGAGTTTCTTTATTACAAGAAGAATTAAATGAATTAAAAGAGGCTATTGAAGACAAAGATCTTGTTGAGATAGCTGATGCTTTATGTGATCTACAATATGTATTGAGTGGGGCAATTTTAGAGTTTGGATTAGCTTCAAAGTTTAAAACTTTGTTTGATGAGGTCCAACGTTCAAATATGAGTAAAACATGTAAATCCATGGAGGAAGCTGTAGCTACTCAAAAGCATTATATGGAAACAAAAGGCACCAACTCATTTATCGAAGAGAAAGACGGAGAGTTCTTGGTGTATCGAGAAGGGGATAAGAAAGTATTGAAGTCAATAAACTATTCTCCAGCGGATTTGAAAAAGAGTATTCTATAAATTAAAATTAGATATAAGTAGTGTATTACGTTAGAGATATATCGTTGCAATTTGGAGATCGTATTCTGATGAATAACATCAGTTTTATGATAGGTAAAAAGGAAAGAATTGGCCTTATTGGACGAAATGGTGCGGGTAAATCGACACTGCTTAAAATCATTGGCGATATCATGCGCCCGGACAAGGGTAAAGTTGAAATGCCGGCAAATACAACTATCGGATATCTAAAACAGGAGTTTGAATTAGATGAATCACAAACGGTATTAGAAGAAACCATGAGCTGTTTCGAAGAAGCCAACCGCTTGAATGATGAATTGGACCAACTCAACGAAGAAATTAGTAAACGAGAAGATTATGAAAGTAAATCATATGGAGATCTTATTACTCGTATAGCGGAAATTTCTGCACAAATGGAACATTTTGACTTGACGACTTTGGAAGCAAATGCGGTCAAAGTTTTAAAAGGATTGGGGTTTCAAGAGTTTGAACTACGCAACAAAGTGAATACCCTAAGTGGAGGTTGGAAGATGAGAATCGAACTGACCAAATTGCTCTTGAGAGAACCAGATTTGTTGCTTTTGGATGAGCCTACAAATCACTTGGATATTGAATCAATTATTTGGTTGGAAAACTATTTGATCAATTATTCTGGTATCGTAATATTAATCTCTCACGATACGACTTTTTTGAATAATGTAACCAATAGAATTCTAGAGATTGAACTTGGACGACTCCATGAATTCAAAGGCACTTACAAAAAATATATTGTTGAGAAAGCGCAATTGCGTGAAATACAACAAAACGCATACGAAAACCAGCAAAAAGCAATCGCACAAAAAGAACGAACTATTACTCGTTTTATGGCCAAGGCAACCAAGACTAAAATGGCTCAGTCGATGAAAAAACAACTCGACAAAGTAGAGCGTATCGAAATATTGGATGAGAATACTGAGAATATGAACATCCGTTTTGCTGAAGTTCCACGATCGGGTAGAGATATTTTGACGGCTAAAAAAGTGTCCAAGTCTTTTGGTGAAAAAAATGTATTGAATGAGATTGATATAGTGATTGAAAGAGGAGACCGGGTTGCATTTGTGGGCCAAAATGGACAAGGTAAAACTACGTTAGCTAAAATATTAATAGGTAATTTAGAACCTACTTCAGGAGAAGTGATCCAAGGGCACAATCTACATGTTTCTTACTATGCTCAAAACCAATCCGAACTCTTGAATGCTAAAAAGACGGTATTGGAAGTAATGGAGGATAAAGCACCTGAATCGTTAAGGTCCAAAGCTCGTACCATCTTGGGAAGTTTTATGTTTTCTGGAGAGGATTCAGATAAAAAGGTATCGGTACTTTCTGGAGGAGAACGCGCTAGGTTGGCCATGGCGAGTTTGGTTATGCATCCGTGTAATGTGTTGTTGTTGGATGAACCTACGAATCATCTTGATATTCAAAGTAAAGAGATATTGAAAAATGCCTTGAAAAGTTATTCTGGTACTTTGATCGTTGTTTCTCACGATCGAGACTTTTTATCAGGTTTGACGGACAAGGTCATTGAATTTAAAGATCAAAAACTAAACGAATACTTGGGGGATATTGAATATTATCTAAATAAGAGAAAACTGGATGATATGAGAGCGGTAGAATTACAAAAATCTACTACTCAGAAAACCAAAACTTCGGAACAACCTCCTGAATCAAATGCAATTGCCCCTAAGAAATTGAGTAGGGAAGAAGAAAAGCAGATAAAGCGAAAAATTCAGTATTTAGAACGTGACATGGAGAAATTAGAAGGTGAAAGTAAACAAATTGAAGAAAAAATGGCTGATCCTGCATTTTATAAAGACCCAGATTTTAACAAAGAAAATGATCGATATCAGCAGATGCAAAAAGAGCTGAACAAGAAAATGGAAGAATGGGAAGAATGGGTAGAAAAGTTATAAAAGTGGTTTTAGTTTTATGTCTTAATTCATATTTAACCACAAAGTTACACTGGAAAGCATTTTAGTCATTTTTATTCTCTTGGATAAACAGAATTTCTATCTATATTAGAATTTACAAATAAGACGATACTTTACAATGGAGAATATTCTAAATGATCCTAAATATCAAGAACTGCTTAGTAGTTATGCTGGTAAGTACGGAGAAGACTTGGAAAAGGTGAAACAAGAATCAAATTCTTATTTAGAAGAATTGTATACGTACCAGCAACCCATGCTTTTAGGAATTGCCACTCAGATTTCAGAGTACATATTGCAGAGAGGGTATGATCGTACCATTGATACAGATCCAGAAGAAATCAAAACGTTAGCCAAAATAATGCGGCAACATCCAGTCGCTTTTGTAATGACGCATAAGACCTACATAGATATGATGGTTTTAGGGGTCGCATTGGCTAGACATGGATTACCGATTCCCTATATCTTTAGCGGAATCAATATGAGTTTCTTTGGAGTTGGAGAAATCGGAAGAAAATCTGGTGTAATATTTATCCGAAGGTCATTTAAGGATAATCATTTATATAAACTCGTTCTCCGTTTTTTTATATCAAAATTAGTAGATGAAAAAGAGAATTTCATGTGGGCGATTGAAGGTACGCGATCCAGAACAGGAAAGATCGTATGGCCTAAAATGGGAATTCTCAAATACATAGTAGAAGCAGATAAGGAATCTGTAAATGATGTGAAGTACATTCCCGTTTCGATTGTTTATGATATGATCCCTGATGTTGAGCAAATGGTCAAAGAGGGGAGAGGTTCGAAAAAATCTCAGGAAAGTTTTATGTGGTTTGTTGACTACATCAGAAAAATGGGGGATGACTTTGGAAAAATAAGTATACGATTTTCTGACCCTATAGATATTGCACAACCGTCTAAAAATGGAATTCAACTTCCAAGTCCTACCGCATCTCCAGAGTTGCCTGAGTTTGCTTTTAATTTGGTTCATCATATCAATAGAGTGACACCAGTGACTACTGGTTCATTGATTTGTATGTCTTTATTAAGTCAGTTTGCATTAAACAAAAAGGAACTAGAGGCTGCGGTTGCAGAATTAATGCAAATCGTCGAATGCCATAAGAATGACGCGCTTGTTGAAAGAGGGAAATCATTGGGGCAAAGTGTTCAAGATGCGATTAATCGGTTTATAAAAATGCGATTGGTCAAGAAGATTGGGAATGGAGTTAAAGCTAAATACGCTTTGGTTCCAGAAAACTATTTAAATGCAAAGTACTATGCCAATATGAGTGTACATTATTTGTACCATATGGCATTTATCGAATTGGCTCTAACCAAGCTCAAAAGATCAACTGCCGAGAATAGGCTGAAGGTATTTTGGCAGGAAATTATGAAATTGAGGGACCAATTCAAATTTGAGTATTTTTATTCAAATCGATTGGACTTCACAGATGAGATTGAAGAAAACCTAAATTATTTAAATCCTAACTGGTTCAAAGTCTTAAAGTCTAAAACGACTAGTCCGCTTTCATTGATCAAAGGCCGTAGAGTTTTGTTTTCTCAGACTGTATTGTCCACTTACATTGAAGCATATAAAATTGTTGCGGAGTGCTTATTTCATATGGATCGGTCCTCTTCCCTAAAAGAAGAGGATATTCTAAATGAATGTTTGTTTTTGGGTGAAGAAATGCATTGGTTGGGCAAAATCCATCGATTGGATTCTGTATCAAAACCATTTATTATTAATGGACTTAGACTTGCTCAGAACAAAGGCCTTTATTCAAAAAGTGCGGGAGTAAATAAAAGAGAGGTTAAGAAATGGATTTCGTATCTAGATGATTTGACCAGAAGAATGAACTCTCTGAAATCGTTTAGAGATACAACAAGAATCAAAAAACTAAAACAACTGGAAGTGGAGCGATTTATTGTTCCTGGATCCAAAACAGAAACGGTAACCTCACCTGTATTGGAGGGAGAAAGAGGACCTCATATTGGTGCTTTCTTTGATTTAGATAGAACCTTAATAAAAGGATTTTCTGCAAAAGAGTTTTTTCAGAATAGGTTGTTTAGCGGGAAAATGACTCGAAAGGAAATTACTGCACAGTTTAGTGGAATGATGGTGTATGCAATGGGCAATAGAAATTTTGCTGGATTAGCAGCTATTGGTGCACAAGGTGTGAAAGGAGTTTCTGAAGAAATGTTTTTGGAAGTCGGAGAAGAAGTATATTTGAAGCACCTTGCACATGAAATCTATCCTGAATCTAGAGCTTTAGTGGATGCACATTTGGCCATGGGGCATACCGTAGCCATTATCTCTGCTGCGACACCTTACCAGGTGAATCCAATCGCTAGAGATCTGGGCATTGATCATATCATGTGTACGCGTATGGAAGTAAAAAATGGAAAGTTCACAGGAATGATCATCGAGCCTGCTTGTTGGGGTGAAGGAAAGGCAATCGCTGCAAAAAATCTAGCAGAAGAATTTAAATTAGACCTCTCTAAAAGTCATTTTTATACAGATAGTGCTGAAGATTTACCCCTTTTAGAAATTGTTGGTCACCCTCATCCTATAAACCCAGATGAAGAATTGTCAAAAATATCGTTTGATAACAACTGGGATATCGTACGATTTAATGATGATTCTCGGCCAGGAATCTCAAATGTTATTCGGACGGGTCTTACAGTGAGTAGTCTATTCCCTGCAGTATTGACTGGCTTGATGACGGGGACTATGAATATGTCATTCAGAGACGGAATAAATTCTATGATGGCGGCGATAGGTGATATTGGAACTGCACTTGCAGGGATACGACTAGTAATAAAAGGGAAAGAAAATCTATGGAATAATAGACCAGCCGTATTTATTTTTAACCATCAAAGCAACGTCGATCTTTTGATCATGTGTAAATTGATTAGAAAAGATTCAGTTGCCTTGGCCAAAAAAGAATTAAAATACACTCCAATCGGACCCGTACTTCAAGCAGCAGGGGTGATTTTCCTTGATAGAGGGAATAGAGAAAAGGCAATTAATGCCATGCAACCGGCTGTTGAAGCATTAAAGAATGGGACATCAGTAGGCATTGCTCCAGAAGGGACCAGAAGTAAGGATTATAATCTAGGTAAATTCAAAAAAGGAGCATTTCATCTAGCTATGCAGGCTAAAGTTCCTATTGTGCCCATCATCATCAAAAATGCGCATGATGTTATGCCTAAAGGGTCAAACTTGATTAAACCTTCAATTGTTGAGGTGGTCGTATTACCCGCTATCAAAACTACAAGATGGAAGAAAGAGACTTTGGACAAGAATATAAAATCTATCCGGGATAAATATTTACATGAATTGCACCAAGACTATCTTTGAAATGAAGGCTAGATAAAGCACTTCTAGCTTATACTATGTAGAATATCCAAAATTCTTTTTGCTAACGCTTCATTACCTGTCAGTACCAATCTTCCTTGCACAAGAGCAGATTCATAATCTAATTCTCCCGTTTCAATTTTTTTCAAGTGAACATCTTGAATGGTAAATGAGACATCAAATGTTTTGGCTCTATGCTTGCGAATAGTAGGAACCTTAGCATCCAAATTTAATAGATAATCAACAGGTTCAGGACCTTTGATTAAAAATTGCACTTTCCCGTTTAATCCTTCAAAAGCTTTAGGATTAGCCTTAATGTTTCTTCTTACTTTGGTAAAATAAGTGTTTGTCTTTGTTGTGCTCCTTTTTACCTTTTCCTTAGTCTTTTTCACTTTAGAAGTATCATACTCTAATACGTGTTTTTCTAATTCATTCGCCGCATCCAGAATGTAGTTGGAAAAAGCGGTGGAATCAGGCATGGAATACTTATCTGTAGTTGGGCTTATAGTAATTTCATCGCCGTAACTAAGGATGGTAATAATTAATCCCATGCCATCTATAATAGGAGCCATGCCCATGATGTGGAGCAATTTGTGCCCGTGCATGTAAATGGGGATTTGAGGTCCAGGTACATTGGTGATCACAACATTAAAAACAGGATTATGCATTTTTGATAAATGGAATCTCGAATATAGTCGCGCAGCTTGATTTGCTACACCAAAAGGAACAGATTCAGCCAAATTAGACAATGTTTTTGCTCCAGTAGCTCCTTGGTATGTTTTTCCTTTAATGGTGTTTTCATAAATTTTCTCTAGCCGCTCAATTGGATCTTCGATATGAGTAGCCAATTGAACAAGCATAGCTGAAAGTTGGTTGCCGTCAATTCCACCTTCTTTTTCTCGTGTTGATATAGGAACCATAGCCACCAAAGGCTTTTTAGGCAGTTTCTTTTTTTCTTTTAAATATCTTCGAATTGCACCTGAACAAATAGCCAATAATATATCATTAACCGTTGTACCCATTATATTTTTCAATCGCTTAACTCTAGATAGAGAAATAATTGATGTGTTCCATTTTCTTTCTGCGGATATAATGCCGTTCAGAGGTGTTTTAGGAGCGGTAAATGGTGCAGTCGGTAAATCTAAATGTTGTGCCCTAGTTACAAATCCAGCTCTTACTGTTGCTTCTAAGGATTCTTTCATGATCCTTGGGAATTTAAGTGGATCCTTTGCAAACCCAAGTCCACTTTTCAACATTAAGCTGATTTCATTAGGTACAGGTTTTGGTTTATAAGGTTTGGGAGGAGGAATTTCACCAGCTTTAGGACCAAAATCAAATAAGACAGCTAGAAGCCCAGCACCTGCCATCCCATCGATTGCTACGTGGTGCACTTTTGAAATAATAGCTACGGATCCTTTTTTGACTTGTGATAAATTATCAAGACCTTCTACAAAGGTAAAGGACCAAAGCGGTCTAGATTGATCTAGAGGTTCACTAAATTCTCTAGAGGCCATTCTTCTGAGATGTTTCCAGTCCCCAGGTTTAGGCAGTGCCACATGTTTAATATGCATGTCAATATTAAAGTCAGGATCATCAACCCAATAAGGATGGTCGACACTGAATGGAACATACATCAATCTCCTTCTAAATTTTGGAATGAGATGAATTCTTGACATGATGAGTTTTCTGAAGTCCTTATATTTAAGTGATCCTTCAAGAATCGCAACACTACCTACATGCATAGGACTGGTTGGTGTTTCAGCGTATAAAAATGTAGCATCCATCCCAGAGATAGATTTAACATTGGGTAAGTTCAACTGAGAAATAAGTTTATTGATCAATGCAATTTAATTTTAAACTCTTTTTAAAGATGGGTATAAAAGTAAGTCTTGTAAATTAGTATCTGGTTGAAAATGCGACCAATTTTCATCATGGTGCTGTAATCTATCCGCAATTACCCATAAAATACTAGGATTGACACCCATACCCAGATGACTTCCTCTAACTTGAATATTTTGATGTATAGCTGTTTCTATTTGTTCCATACACAGTTGCCATGGGACAATTCCGTCTTCCTTTGAATAAATTGCTGTCGTAGGTACGGGGGCAGGCATTGGTATGTCCGCTATTAAATCTGGACAAAGCCCATTGGTACCTTTTCCTTTTGTAATTATTTTATGGACCCAGTGGGCATTATTTGGCTTGGTAATTCCTTTGAATGGAGATCCCATAGTTATAATTTGTCGTACAAGATGAGGTCTAGCTTTCGCTATTTGTCTAGCAAATACACCTCCTAGGCTCCATCCGACAATACTCACTTTTTGATCATACTTGACATAGAGATTTTCTATTTTATCAATAAGCAATCCAAGGTTGTTTATATCGGCAAGATTTCTTCCAGGTCCCCAACCATACACTTGATATCCCAACTTATATACAAATTCTCTTAAGGGAACAGTTGATTTATCTGACGCCAAAAATCCAGGTAAAAATATAACAGGATGTCCATCACCAGATTTTGGTAATCGACTTAAGAACTTGTAAGGGTAAAATATACCAAACTCAACAAGCGCACGGGAAACTTCTGTGAGACTCCAAACCTTGGATGGTTTTTTTATCAATCTACTCATTTCAGACATACTGCGATTTTAAGAAATATTATTCAATATATTACATTAAAAAAGATATAAAATCGTGTAAAGTTCATTCGATACCAAATTTAACTTCATTTTCAATCTAAAATCGGACTTGTTAATGCTCCATTTGACGGGCAATTTCACGTTTTAACTACTTTTTTTCTACTTAAAAATAAAAGGCCAGTACTTGTACAAGTCCTGACCTTTTAGTGTTTGAGCAGCCTTTAAAAAGCTTGTTCATAGAGATTGTTAATTGTTTGTAATTGCAATTGCTCTCTTTTTGCCTTTCGTGATTTGTTTTTTAGCTGCTTCTAATGCATCAAATACAAGATCTTGTTGTTTTGCCGCAATCTTAATTCCGCCTTTGATCGCTTTTTCACCAACTGTTTGCCAGTCCTCAGCTCTTTCAAGCGTCTCGTCCATTACCTCTTCCGTAGTGTCAAGAACAAATTTGTTGATGCTTTTTATTGTGTCTCTAAATGCTTTTAAAGTATATGCATTTTTTTTGCTTGCTTTTTTATTTGCCATGTTCTTATTTTTTTAATGATTATTATTTATTTATTGCTTTTGATGCAACAACCCATTTGTTTGTATCAAATGATTTATATCTATTTACTTCTTTAGTAGAAATTACTTTCAATGCA
>JARGNR010000140.1 GCA_029212405.1 Saprospiraceae bacterium | reverse complement strand
TAGAAACGGTGTATTCATAATCGTTTTGGAAATACAACTTAAGTCGTTTCTGAAGATTTCTTAACCCTAATCCTCCTTGTAATTTAGTATTGACCGTTTCGTCAAATCCATTTTGTATACTAAAGTACAATTTCTGACCCACTACCTTAATCTGGATATGTATTTTACTCCCTTTTTGATCGATTGTATATTTAAATGCATTTTCCAATAAAGGTATAAATAGAAGAGGAGGCAAGGTTAAATTTTGCTTGCCAACTGAAATGTCTAATTTTACTTCCGTGTGGTTTAGGCGTAATTTTTCAAGCTCAATATAATTTTCAATCAACTTAATTTCATCAGCCAAATGAATGGTTTTCTGGGTTGCGCTTTCCAATGTATACCGCAAAAATTCAGACAATCGATTAATCGCTTCCATGGAGTTTTCAGTTCTACCCAGCATAACTAAACCATAAAGATTATTCAGCGTATTGAATAGAAAGTGAGGATTGACTTGGGCCTTCAGAAAATTGAGCTCAAAATTGACTTTCTCTTTTTCCAACTCAAGACTACGCGTATAAAATTGAAAATAACCGATACTCATTTTTATTGCAATTGGTAATATCAGTCCAGAGTAGAATTGTAAAAACAATTGAATATTAGAACCCTTGAATAAAATGTTCTCAATGGTGCTTTTTTGAATGACTTGTACATAGTCAGGATTAAATTCCATCGCCGTTTCTAAACAGGAAGCACAATAATTAAAAACAATTTTTTCACTAATGGCTTCAAAGACAACATACAGAAAAGTGAGAAATATGATTGAACTTATCAAGAACAACCAATTCTTTTTCTTCAAAAACTGAGGGACAACAAAATACATCAAAGGGTAAAATGTGAGTGCAAGCCCAAGTGTGTTTCTCAATGGAGTCAGATAGGCAAATGGCGATTCTCTATACGGGTTAAAAGAAAACTTGACCAGGAAATAGGAAGAGCTGAATAAAAGTATCCAAAATAAAATGTGAGATACTATCCTATAGGTTTTCTCAGTGCTGCGTTTTACTATTAAGTCTTCAATATTCATTTCTAAACGTAAATTACATTATCCGCGAAGTTTTACAAATGTATTTTTTGACAAAACCAAAGTGACGTTATCATCTAATGTATGATTCAAGGTTGAAAATTCGATGTCCTCAAATCGGCCTATAGAATTGTCCTTCATCGTAATTTGTAAGGAATGGACAGTATTATTTTGTGAAAATACAAACTGACTGTCATCGTTAGAGCACAAATTCAATATATTCAAATTGCAATTGACTACTTCCGTAATGGATGAATTCTTCAGAGTTATATTAAGATCTTGATCTGAGAAATTTGATATGCGATTGTAGGTCTGAGATGTTCTGATTTCCGATAATGATTCTACTTCAATTATAATTCCTGGTGGCGTTTTCATTGAGTAGGTTTGATCAAGTGGAATATTAGAACCTGTAAATTCTATGAATAAAGTATCTCCAAACAGCCGTTGAGAAAAGTGATTTATTCTAGAACGAAGTACTTTCACATCATTTGTATTTCCTTTATTAATTTCGATGGGATATCCATTACTTCCTTTTATTTCTAAAATTGAAAATGACTCCATAGAGTGAGATATATAATTTTTTAAATTATCACTTAAGTCAATTTTTTGAAATTCATTTTTTAAAACAACATTGGTATAGATCATTCCTGATAAGACAATGATACACAACACCAACAATAGAATATTGCTTGATTTCATAGGCTAAATTTGTTTTTCTTTTAATTTCATCCAAACCAAAAACCATAAGGTGATCGGTAATAACAGGCGCACAAAAATTGAAGTTATTCGATCTGTATGAGTTGGCAGAAAAACATGTATGTTCTCTCCATTATTTACAAATTGGAAGCTAGAAAAAGGTATGCTGGATACTACATTCATGTTGGGAATGAGTATTTCCAAAATCACATTATTTAGATAATTCAGACAGACAAATAGGAGAATGCCAACAAGAAGGGTTTTTAATAGACTGTGTTTAATAAAAACTACTCTACCCAAAAGGATGGCACTGTTGAATAACAAATACAAAAAGAAGAAAATGTAAAAATCGTCCTTTATTGGATTCAACATGTTTTTTAATTCCAATCCTTTTGTATTCAGAAGATAAATAGATTCAACTAAGTAGAATATGGTCAGGTAGTTAATCATAAAGAGCACCGTTGAAATAAATATGCTTACAATAACCTTTTCGCTTTGTTTTGCTGGGAGACTCAGTAACCAAATGCTACTGGATGAATTCGAGAATTCATGAAACATTGAATTGGTAAAAATACCTCCACTTACAAATAGTCCAATAATAAATACACCATTTTGTACTGCACCTGAAAAGCTATCTTGCCATTGATGGATTAAAAGAAACATTAAAGAGAGCATTCCAAAAAGAACCAGAAGAGAAATGCCATACATTCTTCTTTGTTCTTTGAATTGCCTTTGTATTAGTAATGATAGAATGAATAAATTCATAATTGATTGATAAGCTCGTTATTTGATAAAATCGCATTAAATAATAATTCGATATCTACATAGTTATTCGTACCAGTTTTATTGGGTTTAATAATACCATACCCAGTACTTACCTTCTCTTGATACAATATATGATCCGAGACTTCCTCCTTTTCATTGATTTCAAAAAGCAGTTGTTTTGCAATTTGCTCTTTTTCTTTTGATAGGAGAATTTGGCCATTGTCCATAATTATTATCTGATCAATGAGTTCGTCCAAATCTCTTACCTGATGAGAACTGATAATAATAATTCTATCTTCTTTGAAGGAGGAGTTGATCATATTTCGAAATGTAATCTTTGAAGGTATATCAAGTCCATTGGTCGGTTCGTCCATTATTAAAATTTTGGTGTTGGTTGATAAAGCAAATCCTATGAGCACCTTCTTTTTTTGACCTAATGAAAGATCATTTGTTTTTCTGTCTTTTGAAATTAGAAACGTATCAAGATAGGAATCAAACTGCTCGAGATCAAACTTGGGATAGAAATTTTTGTAAATATGGATCAATTTCTGAATAGAGATATTGGGAAGATAGTACTCTTCGGGTACAAAGAATAAATCTTTCAGGAAGTCCACCTCTCGTTTCCTTGGGCTGGATCCAAATACATTTATAGTGCCATTTGTCGGAAAGAGCATACCCGTTATATTTTTGATAACGGTCGATTTGCCTGCACCATTTTTACCAAGTAGTCCATATATCTTACCAGGATGAAAAGTTAAGTTTAAAGAGGTAAGAATTTTCATTTTTTTGGAATACTGAAAACTTACATTGTCAATTTGAATCATGGATGTTTGTTGTGTTAATCAAATTTTACGAACAGAAATAACATGAACTACCACAAGATTACGTGTATTCAAAGAGAAGCGGAAAATTATTCAATGGATGGCTTTGAATATCCAATGAGCCGACAAGAAGTCACAAGGAATAATTTTGCAATCATTGGACGTTATGACCAAAGAGTGATTCTTTGCAATTTTTGAAAGTCGTGTAAATTTGATTAGGGCTTCGGAGGGGAGTTTGATATTGTATTCCACCATGAAAGGATAGAGTTTGGAGTTTTGAGCGAATCAAATTTAGCAGTTGACATGCCGATGTAAATCCCATTCCCCATCCAAATCGTACCAATGAATACTTCAAGCCCATCAATCAATAAGTTTGAACTAAACTCCCTCTTAATTTTCCTATTTTGCATCAACTAACTATGAATTGTTATATCAGAGAGCGGGGAGGTCTACTCCAACAAGTATTGCGTTTTGACTCATGTCGTTGTATGGGAAGTATTTTGCTTCTTTTTTGTGTATTTGGTTTTATCAGCCCTGTCAGTGGACAAGCCTTCCAGAGATTGACAGAAGAAAACGGCTTGCCGACCAATCTATGCAGAGATTTGGTGCAAGATAAGATGGGATTCATGTGGATTGCGACGGAAAGTGGATTGGTGCGGTACGATGGTGCTCAATGTAAAATATATCAACCTATTGAAGGAGATTCCACTTCCTTGTCTTGTTATGCGATCAATTCTTTGACCGCTGGAGCATCTGGAAACCTCTATGTGGGTGGGAATGATGGTTATATCAATCAGTACGATCCTGAAAAAGATGTATTTCACCGCACGTACATAAAGGAAATTAATCATATACCTGATCGGAGAATATATGGACATTATGAAGATGATACTATTTTATGGATGGCTGCAGAGGTTGGTTTATTAAAACATAATCTGAATACTGAGACAACAAAAGTCATCAATCCAAGGATTGAGGTGAAGAATTCCAATCATCCTTATTTGCAGACAGTACATGGATTTCATCAAGATCTATATGATCCCAATTTGCTGTGGATTGCAACGCGTGCAGGATTGGTTTCCCTCAAAAAAAATAGCATGGAATTTACCTTCCATACTCAATATCTTCCAAAGATGACCGCTTTGGACAAATATGCAATACTCACAATCTATCAAGACAAAGATGGACTCATATGGGTTTGTGGGGCATGGAGCGGTATCAGAAGTTATCATCCAGCAACAGACAAATGGACATATTATTTTTCCAATTATTATCCAATCACAGATCAGCGAAATGATGTCAATGATTTTATCCCCAAATCAGAAACGGAATTTTGGATTTGTTCCTATGCGAATGGTTTTGGAACCTTCAATATCAAAACAGGCAAGTATACGTATATAGAGGATCATGAAAATATGCCGTATCCACTTCAAAAGGGTCCGTTGTTTTCTTTATTCTCGGATATGAATTCAACAATTTGGATGGTGGGCGCTAGAGGTGCTTCCTATTTTAATCCAATGCCATCAAATATTAAAGTGATTGATTTTCCTCCCAAACAGATACCCCATAGTATCACTGAGATTTTAGCGACCTCATTTCAGAAGATTTCAGAAGATAAATTATTGGTAGGAACAAGTACTGGTGATGGAGTTTATTTGGCAGATTTGAAAAAAGGAACATGCAAAACCATAACAGAATACGCAGGTAAATCATTCAATGACATTCTAAAGAAACAAACAACAACTGATTTCTACGATTTACAAGTAGTGGATCTGTTTAAAGTGAATGAAAATAAAATTTGGGTAGCGATCGATACCCAATTTGCTTATTTTGATGTACCTACTGAATCGTTGGTTTTCCCAGAAACTACCAATACTGATTTTTTTCGGAAAAGTAGAATTCGTCATTTACAGCTGGACTCAAAAGGAAACATGTGGGGCATTAATTATGCTAAAGGAGCCATGTTTAAAGCTTCTGCACAAACAGGTGAAATCATTGAAACGTACTCCATTCAAGATTTGCTTCCTGATGAATTAGGCGAAGAAAAAGTATATGGTATTTGGAGTTTTTACATTGATTCTCAAGATGTTTTTTGGATGCATACCTATAGTTCTGTCATTATCAGAAATATGGAACTGGATAGCACGTATATTTTAAATAAGGGAATAGATAAACATAAAGAACTTACGGGAATCAATTTTTTTAATGTTACAGGCGGAGAAAAAGGTGAGATATTACTTTCTTCCTATGAAAATGGGTTACAGATTATTTATCCCAACGAAAAAATGGATTCTTTTCGTTCGATTGGAGTAGAAGAAGGCTTACCCATACAGCGTGTTTTAAGAGTACGTGCCTTTAAGGATACATATTGGTTGGCCACTCGTAAAGGGGTGGTAGCATATAATTCCTCGACTTCTGCCACCAAAATATTTAATAGCAAGGACGGAATTCCCAATGATGATTTACTTAATTATTGGACTTCAAGTTTTGATGTATCAGAAGAGGGAGAAGTGTTTTTTGGCATACCTGATCAGTTTTGTGTTTTGGAGAATGAAGAGGTGCATACTGAAAAGATACAGCCTAATGTTTTTTTTACAAAAATTGTTGTTCAAGGGGAGGAAAAGAAATTTAATAGAAATACCCCACTTTTAAAGAGGATCAATCTTGCTTCGTTTGAAAATTTTTTCACAGTGCACTTCAGTACGACCAATTATTCATTTAATGCAAAACCAACATTTGAATACCGTTTAGTGGGCTATGATGATCAATGGCATACGGCTGGAAAAGATCGAAAGGCAAGTTTTACCAAGGTAGGTGGAGGGACGTACACGCTCGAAGTGAAATGTACCGATGCATCTGGAGAATGGGGTGAATCATTAATTGAGTTGGAGATACAAATAGATATACCATTTATTCAATCTTGGACGTTTTACGGATTAATTGCATTCGTCCTTTTGAGTATAGGATTCTTTGTTTATAGATTTAGAATGAGCCAAATAACAGAACGAGAGGAAATGAAGACCGATTTTAATCGTCAAAAAGCAGAATTAGAGATGAATGCGTTAAGGGCACAAATGAACCCTCATTTTATATTTAATAGTCTGAATTCAATCAATAAATATATACTTACGAATGAACCACGGATCGCAAGTCAGTATTTGACCAAGTTTTCAAGATTGATTCGCTTGATTTTAAGTAACTCAAAATCAAAAGAAGTGTCCCTCGAAGATGAATTAAATGCCTTGTCTCTGTATGTTGAAATGGAACAATTCCGATTTGAAAATAAATTTCACTTTGAACAAGAAGTAGAAACAACGATCGATTTGTCTCAGCTCTATATTCCTCCGATGTTACTTCAACCCTATATCGAAAATGCAATATGGCATGGACTGATGCCATTAGAATCACCAGGAAAATTGACATTAACAATTTCTCAGCAAAAAAACACATTAGTGTGTACGGTTGATGATACGGGAATCGGTAGAGTAAGGGCTTCAGAATTGAAAAAGAAATCTGATATACGCAAAAAGTCAATGGGAATGCAAATCACTTCAGATCGCTTGAAGTTGGCAGAGAAACTGCATAATTTTAAAACTGAATTTTACATTGAAGATAAAATGGATGACCAAGGAAAACCTGCAGGAACTAAAGTGACATTGAAAATTCCTCTCCAAAAACACATGGAAAAATAAATTCGAAACCTATGGAATTAAAAGCATTAATTATAGACGATGAAGAAGCGGCAAGAGTTTCATTGATGAAATTATTAGAATGGAATGCACCAGAAATTGTGGTAGCGGCATGTTGTAAAAGTGTAGATGAAGGATTGGAGGCTATTGGTTTACATCATCCAAATGTCATATTTTTGGATATTGAAATGCCTGTAAAAAATGGGTTTGATTTGCTCAAAGAAGTACAAGAAGTAAATTTTGAGATCATATTCATTACCGCCTATGATGAATTTGCAATTGAAGCATTTAAGCAACATGCATTGGCCTATTTATTAAAACCAATCGATGAAGAGGAATTGAGAATTGCTATAAAAAGAGTGAAACAACAATTGCCCAATTCTTTCAATGAATCATCTATTGTCAAACTGTTTGACTCTCTGAAAATTCAACAACCACAACTTAATAAGATCGCAATTCCTACAATGGAGGGTTTAGAGTTAATAAAAGTAGAGTCTATTATTAGATGCAGTTCGGAAGGGAATTACACTAGAATTTATCTCTTAAATGACGAAACTATCTTGGTGTCTAAGACCTTGAAGCAAATTGAAAATCAACTTTCGGCGTACTCCCAATTTGTACGAGTACACAATTCTCATATGGTGAATTTGCTCTTTGTCAAGCGATACCAAAAAGGAAAAGGAGGTAGTTTAATTATGGATGATCTCTCAATGGTCCCTGTAAGCCGTGCCAGAAAAGAATTTCTATTGGACCAATTTTAATATTCTTTTCCCAACCAATCAATGAAAACGGACAACCAATAACTCTACTTTGTACAGAGCTCAAAGAATTGGATTTTTGAATCAAATTTTAAAATCTACGTCTATGAAAAATGTATATATAATACTTGTCTTTGCATTTATCTCGGTTCCCATCTTTGGTCAAAATGTGGGGATAGGAACACAGAATCCACAATCCTTACTTCATTTACAAGATGGTGGAATGCGGTTGGAAGCCAACAATAAATATTTTGATTTTTATGCTACCTCTCCAAATCAAACTGGATTTCGATTTTATAATAATAATGGTTTTAAAGGAGCTTGGTTTTACAATGGGGAATTGCAAAAACTAAATCTTACTTCCAACGGCAATATCCAGGGGCTAGTATATCGATTGAATGACAATAAAATGTTGCTGGGGAGAGACTTTGTGATCGGTTCTGAATCATTTGGTATACGATCACAAACCACGAGTTATGGTGGGATGTATTTAGAAACTTCAGGGGCTACAGGTCGGCCATTTTATGGGTATGCAACGGATAGTTTGAGCAGAATGTGGCACTATTATGATGGAGCCTCTGGATCGTGGCACTTGTATAATAGTGGCATTAGAATGACAGTTATGAATGGTGGCAATGTAGGGGTAGGAAATACAACACCATTAGAAAAATTACACGTTCAAGGTAGTATTCGGATGGACGGAGGAAGTCCAGTATTTCAATTTTATCATCAAGGGGGGGCAAAAGCAGAATTAAGGCATACCTCAAATTCTTTTTACATCAACAATAAGATGAATGGGACCATGCATTTACAAACCAATAATAGCACGAAAATGTCTATTCAGAATGATGGAGATATTGGAATTGGAACCATTTCACCGATCTCTAAACTTCACGTTTATGGAGATCAATGGAATCTCGGTGCTGGAGAAGGAATTCTATCATTAGGGAGTGCAACCAATCGACTTTCAATGGGAGTGGCTATCGCTGGAATTGGTGCGGGTACCGCAAGGATTTATGCCAAGGGAAATTCAAATACGCTTATTTTAGGTGGAGGGACAAAAGATGTTCTTACCGTGGAAGGGGATTCTGAAAATGTAGGAATTGGTATTACAGACCCAAATTATACGCTTGATATACTGAGTGATGATTTGAGAGGGATTAATTTGATTAATCAGTACAGTGGAAACTCTGTCAAGTATGGTGCCCGATTTGAGAGTTCTTCTGCTGGAAATGGACAGAAGTATGGGATTTATGGTCTTGCTTACGGAAATAGTTCTCAAACCAGTGGAATATATGGAGGTCGTTTTTTGGGAAGTGGAAATGGAAGTTCAGCAACAGTATTTGGGATTTATGCGCAGGCATCTGCTTCTGGTACGGGAAATCATTACGCGATGTATACGACAGCAAGCACATCAAATCCAGGTCCAAATACCAGAAGTTGGGCACTTTACTCAGTAGGGAATAGTTATTTTTCTAATGAGGTAAGAATAGGAAATATCAACGGGGCTACAGGATATCGTCTTTCCGTCGATGGTAAAATAATGAGCGAAGAATTGAAAGTTCAAATGAGTAATGAATGGCCTGATTACGTTTTTGAAAAGGATTATAAGCTAAAATCAACGGATGAAATTGAGATGTTTATTACCGAAAATGGACATTTACCAGGTGTGCCGTCTGCCAATGATGTAGAAGAAGAAGGAGGAATTCATGTAGGTGAGATGAACCGAATTTTACTTGAAAAAGTAGAAGAATTGACCTTGTTGCTTATTGAGCAAAATAAGAGAATCCAACATTTAGAACATAAGGTAAACAAGTAGAAGGATGAAAAAGGTAGTTGTAATAGCCATTTTAATATTGGGATCTTGTACCATTTGGGCGCAAGGATGGAGAAATGAAACATTCTCCTCTCAAGATGACTCTCCTAAGAATGTTTATGAGATTCAAAGACAGATGGATGATTTTTATCAAAATAATGATAGAGGTAAAGGGTCTGGATACAAACAATACAAACGATGGTTCATCGAAAATGAATCTAAGTTCTATCCGTCTGGGCAGATATTTAATTTTGCAAAAGTGAATCAAAATGAATATGCTAGTGTCCTTAAAAGTCATCTCCCAGAAATGAATAGATGGACACATGGAAACTGGGAAAGTATGGGGCCGTATGATTTTACGCAAGGATTTGGTAAAACAGGAGGTTTGGGAAGAGTAAATTGTGTAGGCTTCCACCCATGGAATGATAATATCATATATATCGGAACTCCTTCTGGGGGATTATGGCGAACCTTGAATGGAGGAAACAGTTGGCATTCTCTTACAGATGGATTGCCATCTATTGGAGTCTCATCCATTATCGTACAACCAAGTAATCCAAATATCATCTATATATTAACGGGAGATGGAGATGCGGGAGAAACGCCAAGTATAGGTGTATTGAAAAGTTTTGATGCAGGAGCTACTTGGCAGCAAACGGATTTAATATGGGATGAAAGTACTTATGTTAGGGGATACAAGATGGTAATGAACCCCTCAGACGAAAATGAACTTGTTGTAGTAGGGTCGAAAGGTATATGGCGAACGTATAATGGTGGACAATCCTTCACTCAATTATATACAGGGTATTTTACAGATATTGAATACCACCCTACAGACCATGATACTATTTATGCTGCGCATATCTCAGGGATATATCGGGCAACTAATGGACCAGAGATTTTTACAAAATTATCGGATCCCAATATAGATCCATTAATCTTCGAAGAAAATTATCATAGAATTGCCATAGCTGTTACAGAAGACAATCCTGATTATTTGTATGCTTTATATGGCGGGGGTGTTACGGGATTTGAAGGAATGTTTAAATCTACAGATGCTGGAGAAACGTTTAGTTTGGAATCCAATTCTCCAAATATTTTAGGAGGGAAAGTGGACGGTGGAGATTCAAGCCATCAGGCATTTTTTGATCTCGCATTTGAAATTAACCCCAATGACGGTTCTGAATTATTTGTGGGAGGCGTTAATATTTGGAAAAGTGAAGATTCTGCAGTCAATTGGGAGATTAAAGCGCATTGGGTGAATATTAATAATTCGATTGGGTATACACACGCTGATATACACAACATTAATTATCGAGATTCTGATATTTTTGTATGCAGTGATGGAGGGATTTTTAAATCTATAAACAATGGGGAAGATTGGATTAATCTAACTAATAATTTACCCATCACAATGATCTATGATTTTGATATTTATAATGGTGTGATAGTATGTGGTACCCAAGATAATGGCTCAATGAAATGGAATATTTCTGATCCAGATTTGGATGCTTTAATGACATATGGCGGGGACGGGTTTGAGTGTATGATTGATCCATCGAATCCGAATACCATTTATCAGTGCAGTCAAGGAAATAGGGCAAGAAGTTGGGATGGAGGAAATACTTGGTGTGATATTACTCCTCCAATATTAGGGTGTACATTTGATGACAATGATGATGGGGGGCAATGGGATGCCAGTTGGGTGCTACATCCCACTGGCTACGATACCATGTATGCTGCCACAAAGAATTTATACCGATCATTTGATCAAGGAACATCTTGGGAGAATGTCAACGTTCCACTGCCTGCACAAGGGGATACGTTTCTAATTAGAGCCATGGTACAGTCTACGCAATCTAAAAATAACATGTTTGTTTCAGATCGATTTAAATTATATTGGACGAGTAATTTAAACTCAAATCCAGCCTCAAATGTGACATGGCAAGATATTTCTCAGGGACTACCAACGGATCAGGCACAAATTGGAGGCTTGGCTATGGAGCCTGGTTGGAATTCTCACTTATGGGTAACTTTTTTAGGATACGAATCAGGAGAAAAAGTGTATTATACATCGAATTGGGGAGATACATGGTCCAATATTTCGGGCAACCTACCCAATGTACCTATACGATGTATTACACATGAACAAAATGCTATTGATGGTATTTATGTCGGGACCGATATAGGTGTTTTTTATAAGAACAATAATATGACGGACTGGCAATATTTCTCTAATGGACTTCCTAATGTTCCGATCAACGATATGAAGATCGATAACGGTTATTTATACGTAGGAACTTGGGGGAGAGGTATGTGGAGAACGCCCTTATATACTCAGTGCCCCAATGAAAACTTGTTGACCATTGCCAATGATCCGAGTAATATCTATCACACGGGATCTCAAGTATATCATGCCAACACCGCCATCGTTTCAGAGCGAATCATAACAGGAGGATTAGGCACGAATGTTCAATACAATGCTGGGAATTATGTACGGATGGATCCTGGGTTTCATGCAAAAGCATTAAGTACGTTTCAAGCTAAAATAGAAGGGTGTCCAGAATAGATCTGGGAAATAGGGGGTGTGTTTTCTTTGGTTTCTGCCCCTAAAGTTTTCTTGGAAATTAAATTCTCGTATTTACAATGAGGCTTTCTGAATAAGGAGAGCCTCTCTTTGTTTTTCATCGAAAAGATAAATTTTTGAGTGATTCTGAAATCTTAATTTAATAAATGGAAGAACACAATTATTTGGGTTTATTATCTTTTTTCATACAATAAATCAATTAATTCGGGTGATTCAGGAGTTAGGTAATCTTAAAAGTGAATTCTCTTTAGATCCAACCAGCCTAAGATCTGGGCCAAGCCAGAAAATGAACGCCATTCGCTGTGTGCGAAATAATTCGGTTAAAATACTTACCTCGAATTTAAGGAGAAAGCCTTAAAAA
>JARGNR010000139.1 GCA_029212405.1 Saprospiraceae bacterium | reverse complement strand
CAGATACTGAATAAAGATGAAATTGCAAAGTCAATTGTAAATTCAGCTTTACTTGATTATGAATTAAACGTTCTAAATATTGACGAAGTAAATCATGTGGACGTTTGCTTTAGATCAAAAAGAGGAAATTGTGATCTTGGACTCAATTTAAATGAAGTAGATATATGGGAAATCCAAGGAGGGGATGGTACTAAAATAACTCTAAATACTAATAAAATAGTTGAAGGATTTGGTCTGTTCTTTTTTAGGTTTGATGAGATTGAATTAAAAGTTAAAGACGAATCAAAAACTGAAGATATAATCGGTGATTTGTTTCCTCATTACAATCCAAAGTATCAAGATTTTCCGATGAGAATAGAAAATGATAAATACAAATATTCTGTTCATGGAATTTATAGTGCGGGATCAGATTACCCAATTGGAGATGTCAAAACGATGAATAGAATTAATAAATTAGACAAAGAAAAATTTCTTGCGTTAAAAGGAGAATATAACAGTTTTGAAGGATGCATCACAAGTAGTTATCAACTTAATAATCTTTCAAAAGTTAACCAACGATTTAGAGACTTTGAACATTCCGATCAGAAATCCGAATTCTATAATGGAATTGAATATTTTCAATTGAATTACAATGGAAGAGCTGTACTACAAATTAAAAACAATTTGCAGAACGAATATCAAAAATGGATTTACAGAAGTTCAAATTGGTGGGATAATTGCGTTTTACCTAAATGGATTAAATATCAAACCAGAAGAAAATACGCATGATAACAAGCTGTAACCACGATCATAGCCGCCTATCGGCAGGCTACGACGGGTACAGCCGAACCGTTGTGGCACATAAAAAGAACTAAATGAAATCATAATGAATAAATACAAATGGCTCATTCTATTCGTTCTTGTTACCCAAATCACTTTGGGACAAGAATCAAATCAAAAAGCCCTCTCAAATTTTGTGGGAAAACTATATGTAGAAGGAAAAATACATGGTGGTATCTTAATTGCTAATGGGGAAGAAATAATTTACAAAGATGCATGGGGAATTGCCAAAAAGGCCACCAATACTGCACTTAATGGAAATGAATTATTTTCCATAAACAGTATGGGTAAAATGTTTACTTCCATTCTAACTTTACAGTTGGTAGATGACGGTATCATTTCGTTAGATGACAACTTAAAAGATTTGCTCGAAGAATTCAAACATCCTAGAGTTTCGGATATAACCCTACATGATTTATTAGCTCACCGGTCAGGGTTGAGGGACTATTTCTTACTGCAATTGAGTGGAAAAATGCCTTTTGACATAAGCAAAGATGCTATGCTCATGGAGGTAGGTAAAATGGATTTAAAGTTTGAACCTGGTACAAAATTTAACTATAGTAATACAGGCTATATCTTACTTAGCCTTATTGTCGAAAAGTATAGACAAAAACCATTTTATGAGGTTATGAATGAAAGGATTTTCAATGTTCTGGATATGAAAAATACTTTTCCCAAATATGCACTTGAACCGAGTCAAATGCCTGATTACTTCCAAAGTGATGGAAGAATTGAACAACTAGGAGGTGATGATTTTGGAGGTGATGGAGGCGAAATTTCCACATTAGGAGATATGCACAAGTTCATGTCCGCATTAGGCTCAGAAAACCTACTTTCTAAACAAATGTGGGATTTGGCATTTACACCTCATTCATTACCAAATGAAGTTCCTGAAGATGCTTGGCCACCACCACATCAAGACCCCTACGGTTATGGATTCTCAATAATGGAATTGCCTTATTCTGAAAATACTTCTGCAAAAGCAGTTGCGCATGGCGGTGCAGGAATGGGAACCAGCTTTGCAGTACGATATTTAGATAGTGAACGTATTATTATCAACTGGAATAACATCTTTAAAAACCCAATTCTAGTTGACTTAATTAACTTTTTAGCCACAAACCAATAAAAATACGTGCTGCAACAAGGTGTAAAGTACATACCCTTCGGGATACGCTCCATACACTAACCGTTGTGTGTGATTAAAAAAAACGATAATGAAAGGAAAGATAATAATCCTAATTCTTGTTCTAACTGTGTCCAATTTAATTGCACAGGAGAACGAATATCCCTACCCGTCTTTGAGTCCGAAGGGGAACATTTCACAGATTGTAGGAAATACTATTGTAGGAATTGAATACGAAAGACCTTCTGTGAGGAAGAGACAGATTTTTGGAGAATTAGTCCCTTGGAATAAAGTTTGGAGAACAGGAGCAGGAAGTTCTACCAAAATTAGTTTTAATAAGGATATTAAAGTTGGTGGACAAAATATTGAAGCAGGAAAATATTCACTATTTACAATTCCAAACCCTACAGAATGGATAATTATTATAAATAAGGACACGACATTGTATGGAAGTTATGACTATGACTATAAAAAAGATATTGCTCGATTCGTGACGATTCCTGTCGAGTCAAATCGCTTTTATGAAACCTTAAATTTTGACATTGAGATTCTTCCGAATAACGCTAAGATTTATATTTCTTGGGCAAATGTGCAAGTAAGTTTTGATATTGAAACAACGACTGATTTCGAAATTGAAAAACTCATAGAAGACGAGTTGTTAACCGAAAAGAATAAGGATTCAGATATATATGCAGGTGCTGCTGAATATTTGTTTTTTCAAGGTGATAATCTGATGGATGCCATTACTCTTGCCAATATAGCGATAGAACTAAATGAAGATAATGTTTGGGCAAGAAGTCTTAAAATAAAGATATATGAAAAAATGAAGTTGTTTAGTAAGGCATTATCTGAAATTGAAAATTATGCAAAGTATGCCCAATCAAGAAAATGGGAAGACGAAATAGAGAAAAAAAACACATTTGAATTCTTAGAGAAAGAGCATTTAAGGATAAGTAGTTTGAAAGAATGAAAACCACACACAACAATTAGCAACAAATGACCATGGGTGCAGGTTCACCCCATGACATTTTTGGTAGTGTTGTACTGAACAGCTATAGGTAATTTTCAGCACTGTGTATTTTCAATCTTTCGATCTTGTTGAATTGATCACTTTACTAGTTCTTTTTTAAGTACATGTTTGAATTCATATAAATTTATTTTAGTGATTAAATAATATTTACATAATAAGTCTTTTTAATTATTCTGGTCGGTAGTGGCTACACCGATAGGTGTTTAGTTCAACAATAGATATCAGATCATGCTTCAGTTTTAGACGTGCTAGATGTCTTAACCGTTACTTTCCACCAAAAGAAAAGACAAGAACAATTAGATTCATCGAGAATGTTACGTTATATTAACTTTTTAAATTAAAAATCATTTATCAAATGAAAAAGCACCTTTTTGTTTTAATAGTATTTATGTTTCCAGTATTTATATTCAGTCAGAATGTAGGCATAGGGAATAATACACCCCTAATGAAATTACACATCACAAAAACAGATAGTTCAGTTCTATTATTGGAGAATACAGTGCCTTTGGGGATAGGAGTCAACACATCAATGTACTTTAAGAATGGTAATGGCTCCTACCCCTATACAGGAGGGATTAAAACAATAGGAACAGGATCAATTTATGCGCGTCTTGGCTTTTTCACCTATGCTTCTACAAGTCCCAACGGACTATTGGAAAGGATGAGTATATTGGATGGAGGCAATGTGGGCATTGGTCTTACCTCACCAAGTGCGAAGCTAGAAGTGGAAGGAGGCATAAAAGCAGACTCGCTAGACTTACAATCAGGCCTGATAAAGAATGTAGCTGATCCTATATTTGCTCAGGATGCAGCCACTAAGGCATATGTTGATTTATTAGAGAACACAATAAATGACCTTGAATCAAAAGTAGCTTTACTCATCACCGTTCTAAATCTTAGTGTTCAGCAAAGGCTTGATTTGGGGGAAACACCCATAGAAATCTATAACAGTGACAACAGTTTACTTGATTCCTTATATGGCAAAACATACCAAGAGGGCTTAATAACGTATTTAAACACTAGCACGGGTGCTGGCTTGGTAGCGGCCCCATCTGATCAAAGTATAGGAGCTGAATGGGGATGTTACGGAGATAATATAGGAGGAACAAACAATGGAATAGGTACAGGGCAAGCCAATACGACGTTGATTGTAGATGGTTGTGCGGAATCTGGAATAGCCGCTAAATTGTGTGATGATTTAGTTATAGGAATGTATGATGATTGGTTTTTGCCTTCAAAAGATGAATTAAATGAAATGTATATAAACCTAGAGGCAAATGGCTTTGGTGGTTTTTCTAGTACTTTCTATTGGAGTTCTACGGAGTACAGCAACAACTGGGCGTGGTGGCAGTCTTTCTCCAATGGCAATCAGGCCTACTACTTTAAGTACGAAAACATCGGTAATATTCGGGCAGTTCGGGCTTTTTAACAATTCAACTATTTATTCCGCGTAAACGTTCGATTATTATTTTTCAATTGGCCTTGGACTATGACTTAACAGTTTTCAAGGAAGTGTATCAATTGATCTTGAAGACATTTGAATAATCGAAGGATTTTTCTAAAAAATACAAGTACAACTTAAGACATGATATGAAGAAAGATATTATCCATCAAAAAGCAAGCAAAACTTAATCAAATGATAGAGAAATAGCTAAAATGTGGAATTAAAAAAGGGTGGCGAAAAGTGATCTAGTAGACGGCCTCACCAGCGATAACTGATGAGGTGCACCTCTCATACCACTGTATCCAATGGTAAACGTAAAGCAAGTCAAGTAAGATGTATAGATCGATACCATACAGATGAAGCAGTAAGTAGAAATAAAATGCATGTTCAAAACAACAAAGACCTCTACAAAAGAAGACAGGCAATCGTAGAACATCCATTTGGCACCATTAAGAGAGCTTGGGGATACACACATCCACTTATGAAAACCATCCCAAAGGTGGAAACCGAGTTCTCAATTATATTGCTCTGCTATAAAAACGCTCGACAATAATGGCTAAAAATCATAGCCCTAACCAATCTAACCGTTTCTACGCTTTTTAGCCAGAAAGTTAGGCACAATAAAAAAAACTGCTCTAGTGTATTTCACTACAGTGATATCATTTAGTTATTCAGGGAATTCTTTAAGTAGTTTGATTGATTTCTTATCAATTTTGTGTTTTAATTAGAATAAAAACATTGATTATGCCAGAACGAAAGCACATTCTACAATCGAAAGAGCAAAGAAATATCCTTTTCATAGTATCCAATCCTGCATCCCTAAAAGGTTTTCCACTAGGTTTCTATGCCGAAGAACTCACACATCCATTATTTGAATTTTTGAAAACAGGGTATCGAGTCACTATAGCATCACCCAAAGGAGGTAAAGTAGAGTACGACTTTATATCAAATCCTGAAAGTGAACAGACTCAGGCTCCAAATGATTTGATTACCATTGGTTTTAATCATCACCATGAGTTAGGTAAACTAATGGAAGACACACCTTCCATTGACGAAGTCAATAGCTCTGATTTTGACGCTGTTTTTGTTGTAGGTGGTGGGGCTCCAATGATTACTTTCAAGGATGACACAAATCTTCATCAGTTCATTGCTGATTTTTATGAACAAGGTAAAGTAATAGCGACTATATGCCATGGCTCTTGTCTACTGCTTTGGACAGCACTAAGTAATGGCGAACTTTTGATAAACGGTAAAACATGGACAGGTTTTTCAGATGCAGAGGAAAAAATAAGTGATGATGCGGTGGGTATGAAAGTATTCGATCAAACTATAGAATCTGAAGCCTTGAAAAACCCAAATACAACATTTGAAGCTGCTGGTCCTTTTGAACCATTTGCCATTAAAGATGGACATTTGATAACTGGACAACAGCAAAACAGTAGTGTTTTAGTTGCACAAATGGTTATCGAAGAATTACTAAATCATAAAAATTAAGAAAGATGAATCAGAAAACAAAAAAGTATATTTATTTCACAGCAACAGGATTATTATCAGCGTTAATGCTCTTTTCAGCAGGCATGGAAGTGTTCAACTATGAAGAAATGGCATCAGAATTTAACAAACTTGGATATCCAACCTACATAATTTATCCTCTGGCCTTAACAAAAATCTTAGGGCTAATTGCAATTTGGACAAAAAAGTCTAATGTATTAAAAGAATGGGCTTATTCAGGTTTTTTCTTTAATTTCATATTAGCATTCTCAGCACATATTAAAATTGCAGACGGGAAGTCTGCCCCTGCTTTGGTTGCGTTAATTCTTTTATTACTCTCTTATATTTTTGAGAAAAAAGTAAATGCTTCATAAACTACTTCCTATAATATGAAAAAGATTGTGAACATAGAATCAATACACCAAGCTCATTCGCTTCTAGGTTTACCAAAACCAAAACATCCATTAATCACCTGCATTAAGTCTAATGGGTATGAGGCTAACTCTACATTTGACAATGTTCGAATTGTGATGAGCCTGTATCAAATTACTTTAAAGTCTTCCAACTATCAAGGGGTTATTAAGTACGGCAAAAACTCTTATGATTATGATGAGGGAACATTGATATTTGTAGCTCCAGAGCAGGCAATGGAGTATGGAAACGACTTAAAAAATGACAATGATGGACTTGATGGATGGACGTTGGTTTTTCATCCCGACTTAATCAGAAAGCATGATTTAGTAGATAAAATTCATCAATATTCCTTTTTTAACTATGAAATTTCTGAAGCATTGCACCTTTCAGATGAGGAAAGAAAAATCATAGAAGAGGTTCTTGCAAAAATTGTTTATGAGTATAGCCAACGATTAGATAAGCACAGCCACAACCTCATTGTTTCCAATATAGAATTACTGTTAGATTATTGTTTGCGTTTTTACGACCGTCAGTTTCTATCCCGAACCAATGTCAACAGTGATATTGTCTCAAGGTTTGATAAAATTCTGAATGGTTACTACCAATCTAAAAAACACCATGATTTAGGCTTGCCAACAGTGAAATATTGCGGAAAACAACTAAACACATCTCCAAATTACCTAAGCGACCTATTAAAGAAAGAAACAGGTAAATCGGCTCAGGAACATATACATTTATTTATAATAGAAAAAGCAAAAAACACTTTGCTAAATTCTTCTGGCTCAATCAGTGAAATTGGTTATTCTTTAGGATTTGAATATCCGCAGCATTTTAGTAATCTGTTCAAATCCAAAACAGGCAGTAGTCCAAAAGAATATAGAAATTTGAATTAAAATAACTGTGACTAATATAGTGTATAAGTAATAGCGATTTGAGTGAATACCCAAGTTGCTTTTTGTCTTTTATTGGGTATCTTGCTTGACAATTGGTTTGTATGTTTAATCCGCTTCTACTCATACACAAACCGTTGTTTGCAAACAAAGAAAGATGAAAATTATCAATTCGTCCATACCAAATATCAATTTGGATTCTACAAGATTGAGTCCAATAAGTTTGTCCGAATTTTCAGATAGGCTAATACTTTTCTGTTTCCCAATGATAGGAAATCCGAATAAAAAACTTCCTGATAATTGGGATAAAATCCCTGGAGCTATGGGGTGTACTTCACAAGCTTGTTCTTATAAGAAAAAATTTGAATTGCTAAAGCATTCAAAATATAACCTCTTTGGTATAAGTACACAAAAAGTTAAAGAACAAATGGAATGCAAAATGAGACTGCAATTGCCTTACGATTTATTAAGTGATGTCGATTTACGCTTTCAAAAACATTTTGATTTACCTACTTTTTCAATTGAAAACAAGACGTATCTGAAGCGTTTAACGATAATTGTTCGACAAAATAAAATAAAAAAAAATTTTCACCCAATTTTAAATCCGGAGGGTAACATCAATGACGTTATTCATTGGATTAAGCACAATGATATTTAAATGAATGTATTCGAAAAATTTGCCGATTGGCATGAACAGGAGTTAAAAACCACCAAAGCAAAACTCCCCAATGCTTGTTCCTTTACCTCAATTGGGCTTGACGGATATCCAAACACACGTTTTGTTTCTTTAAAAGAAGTGAAAGAGGAATCTTTCATTATTACGGGACCAATCAATTCAAGAAAAGGAAAAGAGGTATTATCCAATCCCAAAGTATCCATTGCATTCTGGTGGTCGGAAACGGAAAGGCAAGTCCGAATTCAAGGTGATGCATCATTTATTTCTGATAGCGAAGCGGATGAATATTTCGAAAATAGAAACAGAGCCTCGAAAATTGTTTCTTCCTTATTTAATCAAGGCGAAACAATAGAAAGTTTTGAGCGATTAAATAGCATATTCGTAGCTAAAGAGAAAAACTTTAAAAATAAAATCAGCAGACCAAAGGAATGGGGTGGTTTTAGCATACAGCCAATAAGAATAGAATTTATGCAATTTAAAAATACCCGTTTACACCAAAGAGTTTTATTTGAGCGTGTTGGAAGCAATTGGGAACTGAAATATATTCAACCATAAGAAAAGTTTGTTCAGCCCTTCACGATTCATTTTCTCAACTGCTCCCTACTATGGCTTCGGCTTACTTCTGTTAACTTTTGCTAAATCGTTTCGCTTGGCATCTCTGGATTACTTCTCACCGCACGTTCCAGTTCACTCATCAGATGTCTGCCAGGCATCTGCCCTGCGGGTGCATTCGTTCATCTCGATAAGATTCACCCTCCTTCCTCTGACAGCGTGTAGATCTACTTGAAAAGGTTTTGGTCTCTAGATGAATGACCAGCCTTCGTTAGGATGTGCTAGCTCGACCACTCAACTCATGCCTCATATCTACTTTCTGTTCCTACGTGCCAGCCTACCCTCCCGCTAGCGGTTCATTCTTTTAAATGTCCACTGGACATTTAATTTGGTTCTATCAAAACCAATCATTCATAGTCCCGCTTACTTCAGATCGACAGTCACCTGTTCGTCTACTCTCCCGCTTTCTCGGTTTCTTCTCTTCGAGTTTCAGAAAAGCAGCAGCCTTAAATTGCTAAGGAACCGAGCCAATATCGAAAACCGTCGTTGGTGTATTTAAAAACTGAAATGAAAAGAACGTTGTACAACATGGTGTATAATTAATTGCGGCGAAATTTCCATAGCGGCAATTCACACGAATTAATTACTTTAGTGCCACGGCGGAAAATCTTTGCTGATTTCCCGCAACTAATATTACATAAGACCGGTATACGCCAAGGAAGAGGTGACGAGAAAATCAAAAACATCCGACTTGGTAGACCTCCAGAAAGTGTACTCTCCAATGGCGAGAGCGCTATTTGAGTAGTATAAAATAAATTTACTAGACAGTTACTAAAGCAAACACATGCAACACATCTCTTTTTGGCAAACATGGGTATTGGCAGGCTTAATAATGATGATACCCGCAACATTCACAGCTCAGGAAGATGAGCTCACCCTTGATGACCTTTTCGCAACACCAAAACTGACGGGAACCACCCCGTCCAGGCCTACGTGGGCACCGAGCAGTGAGCACTTCGCTTTTTCCTGGAGTGAACCAGGAACTCCTGAGCGTGGCCTCTGGATATCCACAAGCGATGGGAAGGAAGTACGCCTCATTTCTAATACGGCATCCGCCTCAGTACGAGATATTGTCTGGACCGACGCGAACACCATTGTCAGTCTGCGAGGTAACCACCTATGGCAGACATCGCTGAACCAAGGAGAAGACCTTCTGTTTATGCCCGTCGAAGCTGGTGCACGTAACCTGTCGATATCGCCAAGCGGCAAGCAAGCGTCGTATATACGGAACGGTGATCTTTGGCTTGCTGACTTCCCTACCAAACAGAATCGCCAGCTCACCGACATCGGCATATCCAGTCTCTCGAGCTTACGGAAGGGGCGCTACAGCAGACCAGAACGTGAAATCGGTCCAGGTATCTGGAGTGGGCCAACGTACAAGTGGTCCCCGGATGGCAAGACCATCGCGTTTCACGTCGTTGACCGTCGCGAGATTCGAAAAGTGCCGTTCCCAGATTACCTCGCTGCCGAAACCAATCCCAACGAGGTACGCCGAGGTTACCCGGGCGATCCAAACGAGATTCGTAGGGTTGGCCTGCTCGATGTAGAAAGCGGTAACATTATGTACCTCGATTTGCCAGACCCGCACGCCAACCAGGTCATCGACTTCAACTGGTCACCGGCTGGTGCTCTGCTGGTTGATGCCGCATCCGACACGGCGGTTGAACGTAAGTTGTTCGTCGTTGCACCCGGAGAAAGCCAACTGCGCGAAATTTGGCGAGGTGTTCGAGAGAGCCGCATGTACACATCGTTTGGATCTACCTGGCATCCGGATGGGCAGCAGGTTGTTTTCTTAAGCGATATGGGAGATCGCTACGGCCTTTATACGATAGATGCCTCATCGTCTAAAGATCGTCCGCAGCTCCTAACAGATCCATCCTACGATGTGCTGACCGCCCCAAGTATTGCTGGTGATGCGTTGTTTTATGCAGGCAACGGCGTTAATCCATACGAACAACACGTGTATCGTCTGAATATGTCCGGTGGCGATCCCGAGCAAGTGACGCGTCTTTCTGGCCGGAACGTTGGCTACCCTTCACCGGATGGCCGGTACTTGGTGTTTATGCACAGCAACGACACCTCACCGACCGAGCTTTACGTGGTAAGTAGCGAGGGTGGTGATGCTACGCGAGTAACCCACTCACCGTTGCCCGCCTTCACGGAGCGAACATGGGCGGCTGCGGAATACGTTAGTTTCCCCAGTCTTGTAGATGACTACACGCTGCATGCACGGATTCTTAAACCTACCAACATGCAACCCGGCACAAAGTATCCAGTGTTATTTGGGCCCGTGTATTCGAATACAGCGAGGAACCGCTGGGCCGGCAATTACAGCCTTGTACAGCAGCTATTGGTCAAGAAGGGGTATATTATCGTGCAGGTGGATTCACGTGGTAGCAACGGTTATGGCCGGGCATTCCGTGAAGAGTTCCTGCTGGGCTTTGCCGACCAGGACATTGAGGATTACGCGAGTGCGGTTTCCTATATGGAGTCACTGGATTATGTCGATCCCGATCGCATCGGTATCTGGGGTAGCAGTTACGGTGGCACACTCTCCGTTTATTCGCTGTTGAAGAAGCCGGGCTTATTCCAAGTGGGTGTTGCTGCAGCGGCGGCTGTTGACCCGGTGTTCTTTGGCACGGATGACGTTGCGATTGTTCGTCGCCCACAGACACACCCGGAGATCTTCGAAAGAAAAGCGATCAACTATGCAGCGAATCTGGAGGATAAACTACTGTTCATCCATGGCATTCAGGACCATGTGGTACCATTCAAGACGACGGCCGTGTTGGCTGAAGAACTGATTAAACAGGGTAAGGACTTCGACTTTGCGTTTGCACCGGGTGCGACACATGGATGGAGCCGTGAACGGCATTACAATCGCTATCTGTTTGGTAAGATAATCGAATACTTTGACCGACATCTGGCCGTGCCGTCTGAGTAGATGTTTGCTGGTGTCTTATTGCAATGCGTTGATGAACGCCGCATCACAACGGATATACCACATACCTCCCCTGAGTTATCTGACAGTGAAACGCAACAAAGAAACATAACCGATATTTGAACGCCCAGAAGTACGTGCCATATCTGGGCGTTATCTGCAAATGACAAAATCGAATGAAACAAATAGAACTTGGAGAAATAACGGATTTCAACTGGATAGAAGAAGGTGCTAAAATGGCTTTGAATTCAAATTTGATTTGTCTAACCAAAGAAGAGTTTGAAAAAGATGATTATTCACCTCTTCAATGGTTTGGAACTAATGTCATACAAAAAATTGCTACCAACGGAAAGACTGAAATTTGTCCATTATTTGGGAAGCAAATAAAATCAATTGATGATTACTGCTGTCAACTTTGCAGAGCAATTCCTTGGGGATTTGAAATAGGAAGAAATGATCATGCGATTTATGATGTACTTCTGAACTTTGAAACAGAACCAGAAAATAGAGTCTTTATTTGGTACGATTGTCAAACTTTGATGAAAGAGAATAGAGCGTTATTTAGTGAAATATTTGAACGCATGATAGTAGCGGGATATTTGAACTCCATAGGAGAAGCAACTCATAATTACAAGGTGAATCAGAAGAACATATTCATGTTTCGCGAAACGCAATTAGACGAATTAACAGAAATGATAAATAAAGCGTATTACACTCCTAAAATCTCTCTAAATGAAAAGTTTTACATGAATCATAATTTTGAAATATTAGAAATAAAATAAAAGCAGGATTTCGCCATGCTGCGCTTCATATACCAAACGTTATACCTCTTTGAGAAAACCCTAATTAACTTGAATGAAAAATGCTAAAAGTCAAAAAGAACTATGATTAAATTCGATGATGCAATAGGAATGTCCAAACAAGAGCTCAAAGAAATTGAGCAATTCACCGAATTTAAATTACCTGAAAATGTTAAAGAGTTATTCTCAATATGCTCAGGTGGTAGAATGAGACATGACATGGAATATTTCATTAATTGGAAAACAGAGGACGATATAGAACTAGAAACGTGGATTGTTGGGGTAGAAACTAAAGATTCAATTATAGATAATTGGAAACATCGAAACTACTTGAATGACTATATG
>JARGNR010000138.1:10244-12818 GCA_029212405.1 Saprospiraceae bacterium | reverse complement strand
TTCTATACCTAATGGGCCCCTATGGTGCAATTTTTCTGTACTGATGGCCATTTCTGCACCTAAGCCAAATTGATATCCATCCGTAAAACGTGTAGAAGCATTATGATATACTGCGGCACAATCCACTTCTTCCATAAACTGCGCCACCTCTTCATCCTCCTGACTTATGATGGATGCCGAATGTCCACCAGAAAACTTATTTATAATTTGAATTCCTTCTTCCAGGTTCCGTACTCGATGGATCACTATTTTCCGATCCAAAAATTCTTCTTCCCAAAGCCTATCCGTTGGTGATTCAATTATTTCTACTTCTTGTCGTTGCAATGCACCTATTCATTCATAAAGGATTCAGCAACATGTTCATGAACCAACACCTTATCCAAGGCATTACAAGCTGAAATTTTAGATATTTTGGATTGAATGATTACATTCAGTGCCATGGTCAAATCTGCCGATTCAGATACATAAAGGAAGTTATTTCCTCTTCCACTAACCAAAACAGGGCATTGGGCCACACTTTTTACATATTGAATCAATTGCTCTCCTCCCCGAGGAATAATCAGGTCAATCGGAGTATCCGGGTCCTTTAAATATTGTTGAAGTGCATTTCGATCCATATTCAGGTAGCGTATCTGATCCTCCTTCAGGCCTACCGAAGCTAAGGATTGCAGCCAGCATTGGTGTAAAAATAAATTGCTATTTATCGCTTCCTTCCCTCCTTTTAATAGGATCTTATTCCCTGATTTTAATGCCGTAGCAGTGGCTTCTACCGTCACATCGGGTCTTGACTCATATATGATCATGATCGTTCCAAAAGGAACCGTTTTGTTGGATATGGACAGCCCATTTTCATGGGTAAATGAGTACAATGTTTTGTTGACGGGTGATTCTTTCTCCATCACTTGATGCAAGGAAGTAATCATGCCATCAATTTTACTTTCATTGAGCGATAACCGATCAAAAAGAGGGGTATCGTTTGGGTCACAAGCAGTAATATCGATTGCATTAAGCTCCAATAACTTTGCTCTATTTGAGTCTATTTGAGCAGCCATCTCACTTAGTACAGAGTTTATTTTGTTTTCCATAGTTTTTATTTGGTGTGAACGATCTTGCAGCTTCGGCATGGCCCACTTTTACAGTACATGAACGTCTTGTTCTTTCTGATTTTTGCACTATTGTTCTTTACTTCTTTTCATTGGGTTGGGTATAAAAATCATTCAATGAACTGCCAATTTCCATATCCACAATGCTTCACTATTGAATGCCCCAACGCCCTTGGCAACCGGATCTAAATGATGCCAAACATTTAAAGTTAGTGGAAGATATTCACATCACTTCATTTTATAAACTTTTTCAAGGATAAATTCACCATTAAATGAATTCTAAATTCTTTTTTCCTTTAACAAAATGTCGAATATCCCAGCTATCTTATTGTTGGTTAATTCTCTAATTCGAGTAAATTTTATTTTCCAACCATTATAACTCTACTTCAATAAAAAACACAACTGATTATCATCAATGTGTAAATGGTGAAGAAATAGAAAAGCTACCCCCAAATCGGAATTAAATCATGTTGTAATTCTATTCTGCAACTCCCATTGGCACTTGTATATTTCTCTGGAATTCCACTAAATTCAACAGAATAGAAATTTTCACGCAATTTTGATATTTCTAATTTTGCATTTTCAAAGATTTGATGAACCCCATCATAATAATTTGTATTATAATTCACTTCCCATTCAGGCCCGTTTTCCACTTCTTTGGTTATTTCTAATTTTAACAAGTCAGTTTTCAATAAATTTTCTTTGGTTTTTATAAGTATCTCTATTGTTGGCGGGAAACATCATTTTCAGCTTCACATTCAAATACCTCAACCCAAAAATTAATTAGATAAAAATCTTCTTTGGGAGTAAAAGACAAGCGTGCTTCTTTAATATCGAATACCTCATTATCTACTATTACTTTTTCATGCATTGATTTAAGTTTTATGTGTTTATTTTTTTCTTTTTTTAGTTGACATAACGGTTAGTATATGAGCCGTTTCAAAGGCTTTTATACATTGTTAGCGGTTTTTAACATAATTATTTATCCAATTTATATAGCTGGAAACTCTAGTTTGATATGCAGTTGTACCATACAATCCGGCTTTGAAATCTGAAAGATCTCCATCCCAATATTGCCAGCTAGATAATCCAGCTAAATACGGCTTTTCTTTTACATAGATTATTGAGGGACCTCCACTATCACCTGACCCATGCATGCCTTCTAACTCAATAGCATGTTGAGGTGGATCAAACACATAAGTGAGCCAATTCTCATCTGATCCGGTAACAACATTTCTACAGAATCTTAAAGTTTGATCAGTCTTTGTATCTTTCTGCTCACCAATTATCCCATTTCCTGTAGCTCCTTTGCCATAGATTTCAATGATTTGATCCTTTTCATTTCGATCTGTGTACAGTTCTATCGGATTAATATTGTTTACAGGCTCACGGAGCTTGATAAGCGCAATATCACTTCTGTTATATAGGAATTTCATAAAGGGTTTACTATCCCCACTTAAATATGCCTCAG
>JARGNR010000138.1:0-10216 GCA_029212405.1 Saprospiraceae bacterium | reverse complement strand
TATCTCCTTATTACGGTAATCATAAAATATGGTATGAGCAACAGTTAAAATCCATTGTTCTGAAATTAAGACCCCATGACCTTCATGCGGTAAATCAATCATAAATTCAGGTATATTTTCTTTCACACGATAATCTGATTCTGAAGTATCATGCCTTTGGATAATTGGATTTGGATGTTCCGAAATTGGGATTAAAAAGCAAATAAAGACCAGTATAATTTTCATTCTTTCCTTTGAATTAATTTTGTTGTGATGACCATCAACGAATCATGATACCTGCGACCCTCGACGAAGGAGAGATATATTTTGGTCATCTATTGTTTTTTGCCCTTTTGTAAATGTATATTCTATTTTCATGTCTTCCTCTATAATCAGTAATTTCTAGATCCCCATCTTTGTTAAGCCTAAATTTACTGATTTTTGTTTTGTAACTTTTTGAAGGAATTACTGCAATATGTAAATTATCGTTTAGAGGATTAGATTTGACCGTATCAATTTTATCTTCAAATTTAAATATCAAACTTTTAGGATTAATTATTATAGATGTATTCTTGTTTTCTTCGATCCACTCACCGTATATTTTATCTTTTCTTTTGCCTATTTCATTAATTAGTATTACACAATCTTTAACTTCAGTTGTATCGTGGAAAAGTATTGAACCTTCTATTTTTGATTGGGAGACATTTTTAATCTGGATTGGTCTGGGATAACTTAAATCCAGCGTAATAAATAACTGATTGTCTAATTGGAATACTTCATAGTTATTATGTGGGTACAAGTCAACAGTGTCTTTAATGCTGAAAGATAATCCATTACTAAATAGGTTGCTTTCGAAGTAATTTTCATTGTCCACTAAAAGTTGAATATGTTTGTTAGTCAATATTTTAAGAACTTCTTCAATTGATATATTGACCATCTGCTCATTAATTTTCGTTACTTGACTAATAGCAATTATCGAATCGTGTTCTAGAAAAGTAATTGTATTTGAAGTTGGATTGAATTCTGCAGATAGACTATCATTTGAAAATTCATACTTAGATCTTCGATTTAGATGAAAAAGCGGCGTACGAATTCCAAATTCACTTATTTCTTTCGCAATTAATTCGTTTTCTGTCACACTAAATAAGGTGTAGTAATAGAAATTCTCGTCGTTTTGAGCTCTATATGTGCCATTTTGTAACTGCTGCTCGCTACATGAACATAAAGTAATTAGGAATAGTATAGTGATTTTCATTTTCATATGGAATGTTACTGAGTGCACATACGGCGGCAGGAGGCTGTACGGTGCACTTGTTGTCCTTAGTCTTTTCCTAGCTACCACCATTTTACCAGTTCAAAGTCTGTTAATAATTGACAAATATTACCATCTTCATCATAACCAACATATGTTCGATAAAATCCATCTCCAGCTCCTGTTGAAAATGTTGCAACATTATGTTTTCCGAATTCATAAATTAAGTATTGGTCTTCAAATTGATCTATGAATAAATTTTCCCACTTCTCTTGTAGAACTTTACTGAATTCAATAACCGCTTCTTGATCAATATATAACCCTATTCCTGCATCTACTCCATAACCATAGCCATCTAGATTTGTTATTGGCATTTTTTTTTGATTTTCTAATAGGGCATATTCCCATTTAGAGATTTTATTGGATGAAAACCTAATTCTTGTAAAAGCATTGCCTTCATATCCCTTAGGGTTTATTAATCTTGCTATTTCTATTGGATAATCCCCTTTTGGAAATTTATGAATGTACGGTTTAGAATCCTTATTTAATGCTACAGGATCTTCAGCAATAATTTTCCCGCTTGATATTTTTAATTTCCCGATTTTCTTACAATAAAATTTCATTGTAAAACCCCATTGTTTCACTTCACTACCATTAAGAAAAGCTCCTTCAAATAATTCAGGATAAATCAATGTGCTGTCGGGTAATTTGAATTGAGGAATTGAATCGTTTTTGTCATAAACGATATTCGAATTTACAACTTTATCTGAATCGTTTTTCTTTATTTGGCATGAAGTTAAAATCAGGATAATTAAGAAAAAAAATGATCTCATATATTCTTATTCAAATTCATTGTATTCTTTTATGATTATGTACAGCGGGTCGGTAGTCGTGACGAAGGAACGATTCCCTGATCATAACTTGTTATATGGCGTCTATTTATATTTATTCAAATGTTTCATAAGCTCCTTCACAATTACGTTGGTTACATCTCCCGCCAATTGGAATTTATCTTTATCCAATATATATACTGATATTGATGTTTCTAAATCTGGAAAATAGTGTACGTTCGTTCCCCAAAATCCTTCATGTCCAAATTGCTTAATACCATTGCTACGGCCTTCCCTCAAACCTAAACAATATCCATAATTTTCTCCGCTGGGAGGTAATATTCTTGTATACATCTTATTTAATGTTACAGAATCCTCGATAATATTTCCTTGAAATAGATTATATGAAAATTTAGCAAGTTCCTCAGTTGTTGTTGCGATACCACCTCCTCCAAACAAATCATAAGATATGTCTTGATTGTAGGAATCCCAATTCTTAGCACTCCAATATTGATGAACCATTGGCTTGGTCGTTCTATTTGCTTTTTCCAAAGTGGGGAACCATGTATTTCTAAATCCCAATTCTTCATATTTGAGAAGATCTCTTATTGCGGTGTAGAACGGTTTATTTGTGTTAGACTCTAATATCTCGGAGCAGAGTAAATAATTGACGTCGGCATAGTTATATATTTCTTCGGGATTTCCAAGTGGGTCACCTTTTTTAATTGCTAATTTTAGTTGCTCTTGTCTTGACCATCTGTATTTTGGGTTTTTATCTATCCAATCTAAATACTCTTTGTCTACAAAATCTTTTATACCGCTTGTGTGAGAAAGTAAATGCTTTATTTTGATTTTGTTAAAATCGTAACCATCTTCTTCAAAAAGTAGAATTGATTCTTCAGTTAAATGTTTGCTTATTGGATCATCGATAGTTAATAGACCTAATTCCTGCAATCTTAATATTGAAGCTGAAACATATGTTTTTGCTGAACTGGCAATTAAAGCGGGTTGATCAGATTCTAATTTAATCTTTTGATCTTTTGTTGAAAAACCACTGCTTCCACTCCAAGAAAGATTGTTCTTAGGAGATTCGATATGGAGCATAATCCCAATGGATTCTTGATTTGATGAATAAATAGAATCCATAGCCGCCTGGCAATTGGAATAAAATACTTTTACTGCGGTATTTTCATCTGTTCTTTTACAACCTATCGAAACAGCGAAAATAACCATTAGGAAAATAATTTTGTCTTTCATAAATCAATCCAGTCTTTGATGCCAAATAAGGGAAATGCGACATCCGTCGTGCTGACGAAAGAGGCATGATTGTGATCGTCGCATATCATGTGTCATGTTTACTATGTTAGATTTATTATTTCGATTAAGGAGTAATTACTTTGGTGACCTTTAGCATTGAAAAACAATTTGAAGCTTTGAGGCCATTTCTCTCTGTAAACACCAATCGTATAAGCTTTATCTTCAAATTGAAAATCTATTTTTTCTTGGATGGAATGTTTACCCTTGTAAACCGATGTACTATTTGGTTTGTCATATATAGCAATAGTTAAATTCAAGTTATCTCCTTTTAATCCGTTTTCATAAAGTTCTTTAAAATCTATGAAGTCATCTCCTAATCCTACGAAATCAATTACTGTTAGATCTTTAAAAAGAAATGACAAATCGTGTTCATCATCATAATTGAAGTTGAAGTCCAGAATGTAATAATTTGACTTTTCTTCAGATAAATAAGGAATTCTTATTGATTTTATTGAGTAGACTTTATTCGTTTCTGATTGATTCGAAATAATCTGATCTTCCTCTATATCTATTGATGCGTTGTAAAGTGGAAAGACGAAATTTTCATGAAAGTTATAAATGGATTCTATAATTTGAATTTGATTAGCTTCTACTATTGAGAAGGACTCAAGCTGTCTATTTGTTGGTTGGTTAGCTTGCTCATTTGATTCAATTATTATTTTTAAATCAGTTTTGGGTGGCTTCCATGAATCATTATTGAAGACCAAAAAGGTTTCTAATTTCATCTCTGTTAATGGCTTGAAACACCAATAACCTTCCCATTCTTCGTATTTGATATATTTATCTGTTTCCATTGTTTATCTTTTTATCCTCATGACACATAACAGAAATGCGACATCCGTCGTGCTGACGAAGGAGGCATGATCGTGATTGTCGCTTGTTATGGCTAGTTTCTATTTTCTATTTCTATCCCATTTTCGTCATATAATATTTCATCACCTACTTTAATTCCTTTAAAGTATCCACCTGGGTCAAAAGCATCTAGAAGGGTTAAAAGATTATTTTCATCTACTGCAATTAATCTTAGGTGCAAACTGTCTTGATAATCGTAAGGAGGATATTTATAAAATAATTTGCTTTTCAGATTTCCGGATTCATAATACTCCAAATATTCTCCAACTAAAATATCATTTTGAAATTCACATTTAGTTGCAATCTTCTTATTTGGATGAAAGATGCTAAAATTTCCATTTTTCAAATCATTCTTAAAATGACATTCTGTTGTTTTAACTCCTGTAGAATCGTAACTAATTTCTATTCCTTCTTTTACACCGTTGACTAATTCGAACTCAATTGCCAATTGATCATTTGGATAATATGATTTATACTTCCCAGTTCCTTCGTTTAAGATATTTGAATCTAAAAGTTCTGAATTTGTATTGTAGATTTTGCTGATACTTCTGAGAGAATCGTTTCGATATTGACTAATCATTTTTAATTTACCATTTGGATGAAACTCTTTTAACTCTCCATTTAGTTTATCTTCAATAAAAAAGGAAGATTGAATAAGAATACCATCTAATGAAAATATCTCGTATTTGCCATTTAGAACATAAGAGGTATCTGTCTTTTGGCAAATGGTTTCATTTACGAAATATTTTGCTTCAAACATCTCTCCAAAATCATTTTCGAACAGATTTACTTTTTCAATGTTCTTAGTAATACATTTTTTTGCAGAACTGCATGAAATTATATTTAGGATAATAATTATCAGTAGAAGTAATCCTTTCATTTTATTTCTTTTAATTAGCCAAAACATTCTAATACGCACTACTCCTCTATAGCTTGTAGACCTTATGTCGTATATTCCTCTAATGGGAGTAGATGAAAGTAAGAATTCATTCCATAAAATCATAAAACGCCAATGGCAATACAATTATAAAGTCTTCAATTACAGCTCTTTCTCTGTTCCTACTTCAATATCATATCATCCAGAACATTGAGAACGTGTCAATTTCAAGATTCATCTTAACCGTTTATATCCATATTTATCCAGATAATAAATGCTATTACATACTTAAATTAATAGATTTCCATTGGCTTACTTGATCTTACTCCCCTAAATACAAACACTCTACATTTCTTTCACCAAAATATCTTAAAAAATCTGACACCCCTCATTTCCCTATTCGTCTCTTCTAGCTGATTGTATTCCAGTCCATCAAGTACTAGGGCACATTTTCCATTAACTATTTCCGTATCTACCCCACTCTCTAACCATTCAAATGCTACCGCTCCAAAATAAATCCAAATCCCGTTCAAAAAAGAACTCCCCAATCAATCCGACGATCACATAAATACTCAATTAGTATGTATTAATTTTTAATTATTAATTATTAATTATTAATTATTAATTAGTCTACATTAATCATTCCTATCAATTATTTTCAACCCCGTATCGACACCTGTCATTTCCCAATGACTAAGAGATATGGGAATATTTCCGATGGCATTGATCTGATCAAAAAAGTCCTTAAGCTGAAATTCGTCACCATTCGATTCTTTGATGCGGGCAAAATCAGCCAAGGCATCTTCGACCATGTACTTCCCCGTAATATAACTGGTCCCATAACCCGGCTGCCTCAAATATAAATGTTGTTCAAACAAAAGTAATTCCTTTTCCGTTTTCATCCAGCCTCTGGGTGTATATTCGGAATGGATTCCACCCGCTTCTTCCATGGTCATCTCATTGGCATGGGCATACAAGGATCCAAGTCCCCTCGCCGCTCTTTGTGCAATCATAATATATACAATTTCCTTCACACGTGGATTGTCATCATATAGGCCGGCTTGCATAAACATTTCTTCCACTGCGGTCGCGATGCCTTCATTTCGAGAATCAAATATATTGTACAATAATGGATCTCTTCGAATCGCACTCTCATGCGGATGGGTATCCATTTGAGCCAACTCAAACCAATGATAAAAATGAGAATATAAGGGCCGAGGATCATAGTGGGCCGTAATCCAAAAAAAGTTTCTGGTCTCTTTCGGTATGTATTCGCCCAGGTGCGCATCCAGGGCCGGTTTGAAATAGTCCGCTACGGTGACAATATCTTGTTCTTCCAAAAATGTCAATAGACTTTCCGCGGAAGCCTTTGCCATTGCATCGTATTTTTCTGGCGAATCCGCATCAACCAATGGAGGCAAATGTCGATTGCGATGTTCTTCTAACTTGAGTGAAGCCCAGGCACGCGCCAATTCTCTTTTCAATATCATCACCTCATCTTCCCAGGTCAAGGGCACCAAATGCACCTGCTGTAAATAATAGGTATAATTGTCTTTGCCAATTCCAGAAGGCCCAGTCTTGTGCACAGATTCTTTCTCCAACCAGTCGGCTAAATCTTTCGTAGCGGCAATGGCGTTGTCAATCGCTTCCACTAATAATTTACTATCACTCACTCCCTCTTTGTTCAAGATGTCTTGTAAGCCTGTGGCTTGTCTCTTGATGTCCCGAATGCCTGCAATCCAAAGATCTTTGGCGTTGCCGATCAGGTTGAGTTTTGCTTGTTTATAGAATGGCGGAATAACCTGAAGGTCTTTGATCAAATTCTTTTCCGCATCCTTACTCAACGGAAAATCATACATCCAGATTTCGGTTGTGCCATGATTGGTCGGCCCTTCATGAGCGGGCACATCGCTGCGATACGTCCACAAACATTTGTAAAATGCAGGATCTCTCTCCCAGGGTTTTAAAATTCTAACATTAAAATCATAACCTTTCATCTCCGCTCTTAAAATATACCAATCTACTTTTTGGGGAATGGTCCAGGCTGTTGTATCAATGGCGGCAAACTTGGATTGCAACGTGGCAAACGCATCCTGCCTGCGTAGGAATGTTTCTCTCCGATAATCTGGTGCCCCCTCATACAATGGAGGATTTTCAAACTGTCTCCAGTCCTGAAACAAACCGACCAGCCCATCGTACTCATCAGTTGGGGCTGAAACATCATTAAAAGATACCCAAGAGCAGCTGATACATAGGGCAGCCACCCATACAGGCAAGGCAAAAGAGGGAAAATTAGGAAGCATCATTTATCCATTTTATTTTGATTCGCCGTTAAGTTAATCAATATTAGAAAATGACTCGATAGAAAGCATTTGAAAAGAGAATATTTTTAATGGGGTTTGGTGATTTGCTTAAGCATAACCATAACAATTCAGAATGGATTCTGTATTGATGAATTTACTTCCAATAAAATCTTTGTTCTTAGATACTACCAATCCTCAAGAGAGGGTTTATGATCTCTCCAGGACCATTCTACATCTTCCATAAACCAACGAAAAGCTTCAATATCGGTTACATTCCAATTCCTAAATCCCCGAACGTTTTCGAATAGACGATTCGCATTTTCCACAGTAGGCTGATTTAAAACCTGATTCATTTCTTTGATCAGGTTTTTGGGTTTGGCATTGCATCTAGACAAGTATTCGTAAAACCACTTGTGATATGGGAAAAATACGCGATTGTAAGCGAGGATCAACCTCCCGGCAAACAGCACCAGCTGTGATGCTGCGCGGCTTTTCGTATATAAGTTGCCGTGTCTCTCTGCTTCGCCCATTAGCCAATTTTGAATAAAGGTCATGGAATAGAATTTTCGTATTTTTTGGTCCCGATCCGCTTCAGGGTATTCTTGGATAGAATGGATAATGCTAGCCATGTCATCTACTTTTGAAAAGGCTATGATTGCTCCATCAAATGCCGCTCGGGTGGGTTCATTTCCTCTGTCAACTACTTCCCTGAGGTAACGCTTGTCGATGACTTTCCCATCCACAAAGCCGCCTTGATAATCAGTCAAGTCCGTTCGATTGATAAAAAAGTCTCCTTCTTTTTGTCGGTTTTTGAATTCTTCATCTGTGGCCACCATCATAAAATCGATATCTGAATCCGGCCTGGCGCATCCTTTGGCAACAGACCCGCCAATAATTAAAGCATCAAACCGCTCGTCGTCTTGATATTCTTTGACAAGCTTATTGATCGCTTGCTGGTGATGAGGTAAGATATTAGTAGGCATAAGTTTTCAATTTCACAATGTTCATATGGGTGGCATAAGATAAAATACTTCTTTTATTCTTTTGCAGAACGTAGATTGAGTACCCTATTATTTGTGTTACAGATCTCGAGGGCCCCAAAACTAAAAACAACGTAAAAGGGTTTTTATTTCAGGTATTTCATGAAATGTATTAATCGTTTTTGTCGTCAACCCAAAAAGGAATATTAGCATGAGCGGTATGATTGTTCCCATCTTCTATATATACGAACAATCGATAGGCGCCCGGTTTTGTGGGAGCTTTGAAAGTAGCAACATTACCGCCGTTTTCCAACAATACGTCGTTTAGTACATCCGGTATGTACTCTGCATCACCTCCTGTTTTGGATGATGTACTTTCTGGCATAATTTCCCAGCGATAACTTAAAGCGTCATTGTTCGGATCAATTGATTTTACTTGAGCAGAATATATTTTATCCACTTTCAATTTAATATTATCACTAGCCCTTTGGCCCTCAATAGTAAAGTCTTTCAATCTCGGCGAGCGGTTTTTGGGCCACTCCCCATTCCATGCATAATGCATAACATCAACCGCTTCGGTTTCATTACCATCTGGCATAAACATACCGAACCAAGTTGGGGTACGTTCTTGTTTTTGACCCCATAGAAATACAAAAGAGCCCATTACCTGTTGGGATTGAGATACAATAGAATTTTGGTATCTCCTTAAATAAAGGTCGGCTTTCATAGAACTATTGTTTTCTATAGGTGCTTCCCACTTTGTTTTATCCACTTCCCAATATCCAGTGGCACCCCACTCTGTCACCAATAGAGGCTGTTCATAACTAGAATTTTTAATTATTTCCGGAAGAAAATCAATGGGTGCATACAGTTGTATGCTCAAGAAATCTAAATCAGGTGCTCTTTGGGCAATTAGATCAATATCTTTCCTTTCCATTCCTGCTAACGAGGTAGTTGTAAGATGATGAGGATCTTCTTCATGAATCATTTTAGAAACTTCATTCAGGGCATCCCAAACTTTGGGATTTTTCGATTGAAGATTCAATTCATTCCCGACACCCCAAATCATTAGTGCTGGATGATCTTTGAGCGCTATTACCTTTTTACGAATGGTCTCTAATTGTCTTTTTACGGCTTTTTCATTGTTGTAATCGAATCCATGACGTTCCAGCTCAAGCCAAATTCCCATCATAACTTTTAATCCTAATTTTTGCGCCTTATCCAGGATTTCTTTACCATTATCGGTACTCCAGGTTCTTACAGAATTGGCACCATGCTTTGCCAATAACTCGATACTTCCGTTATACACTCCTGCACCTTTAATATAGAAGGGAACGTCATTTAAAAAAATACGATATCCCTCTTCGGTAAGCCTAATTTCAGATTTAGTAATTTCGCTACTTGATTTCATTGTACTCTGAGCATTACAACTATGCAATACCATGAATAGTACAGAATAGGAAAGAAAGAGTTTATAGAAGAATACTAAAAATTTCATTGAATAGTGTTTTATCAATTTAAAGTCATTTTTATTGAATTACCTCACTGATTTGAATCATAGGTCGAACATTGGTATAATTTGGAATATCTCCTCTTATGGTATCCGCATGAGCGCTAAAAGAATCTCTATAGTCAGAAAGGCTTTCAAAATACAAATGTCCAATTGTCAAATAAGGACATGGATCTTTAGGCGTCCTACCCGAAACGCACTTATCTATTTCTATCTTTTTTAATTTATCACCAAAAATTTCGACAAGCATAGGCATATGTTTGCTTGAATAATAATCCATATTAAATGTTTTCCCTTCATCGTTTGGATATAATAT
>JARGNR010000009.1 GCA_029212405.1 Saprospiraceae bacterium | reverse complement strand
TCCTTTTTGTTTTTCATCTGTCAAAGTTAGTAGACACACTTTAATGAACAGTCTCAATTAAGCTACTACTTGTTTTACCAAATCTGCAGCTTCTTTTAGTAGAATAGCAGAATGTACTTCTAGACCGCTTTCATCAATGATGGTTTTAGCTATGTCTGCATTTGTTCCTTGCAATCTTACTATGATTGGTACTTTTATATCTCCAATATTCTTATAAGCATCAACTACACCTTGCGCAACTCTGTCGCATCTCACGATTCCACCAAATATATTGATAAGAATAGCTTTTACATTTTCATCTCTAAGGATAATTCTGAATGCTTGTTCCACTCTAGCCGCATCAGCAGTTCCTCCAACATCCAAGAAATTGGCTGGAGATCCACCAGATAATTTAATAATATCCATTGTTGCCATTGCTAAGCCTGCTCCGTTGACCATGCAACCTACATTCCCATCTAGGTTTACAAAGTTCAACCCATAGCTTTGTGCTTCTACTTCTGTAGGATCTTCTTCATCCGTATCTCTTAATTCCGCTAAGTCAGCATGTCTGAATAATGCATTATCGTCCAAAGATACTTTACTATCTACTGCTAAAATTCTATCATCTCCGGTGTGCAAACAAGGATTGATTTCAAAAAGAGAAGCGTCAGAACCGACAAATGCCGCATATAACTTAGATATGAACTTGGTCATTTCTTTGAATGCTTTGCCTTCCAAACCTAGATTAAAAGCAATCTTTCTTGTCTGAAATCCTAATAATCCCATATGCGGATCAATGTATTCTTTGTGAACCTTTTCTGGTGTTTCTTCCGCAACCGCTTCAATATCCATTCCTCCTTCAGTAGAATAAATAATCACATTTTGCTTTCTACCTCTATCCATTAAAATAGAAATATAGTATTCTTTATTCGCGTCAAAATCTGGAGCGTAGGTGTCTTCGGCGATTAATACTTTTCTCACCAATTTACCTGAACCGTCCATCCCGCCTGGAGTTTGTGGCGTTTTAAGCATCATGCCTAATATATTACCAGCATGTTCTTTTAACTCAGCCACATTTTTGGCAAGCTTTACACCCCCACCTTTTCCTCTTCCACCAGCATGGATTTGAGCCTTTACCACACACATCTCTGTGTTTGTTTCTTCTTGCAATTCTTTAAATGCTTGTACTGCTTCTTCTACTGTGTGTGCAATTTTCCCTCTTTGTATAGCTACTCCATAAGATGCAAGTAGTTCTTTGCCCTGATATTCGTGTAAATTCATATATGTCTTTTATAAAGGATTCATTTTTAAGTTCACAAAAGTAATTTTTTCTTTCTATTTAATAAACTAAGATCACATAGAAATCTTCTTCCAATTTTATTTGGCACCCGAAGATGCATCATTCCTGTAAAATAGGAGGTGTTGGCTACTACAACTCAAATTAGTGACAACAGTTTAAAATTTTATTGGTTTTTACGGTACAATAGGTATTGATTTTTTAAATATGAAATTGATTCAGAATCAAATCATTAGTGAAGATTGGCAAGATTAATCGGAACACCACGTCAAATGTGCCGTTTTGTCATATCAATTTTGGGTTAATCCACCTAGTTTGGCAGTCAATAACGAACAAATCGTCAGTTTATAGTATTGGCATGTAGATTGACATAGTTAAGTGATTTTAAATATTAATTAGCAAAACAAGCAAACACTAAATCATATGAGTAAAATAATTGGAATAGACTTAGGAACTACCAATTCATGTGTTGCAGTGATGGAAGGTAATGAGCCTGTAGTTATCCCAAATGAAGAGGGTAGAAGGACTACACCTTCAGTCGTTGCATTCATGGATAATGGTGAAAGAAAAATTGGTGATCCTGCCAAAAGACAAGCCATTACAAATCCGACAAAGACCATAGCATCGATCAAACGATTTATGGGAAATAGGTACAGTGAAGTGGGTACTGAAGCAGGAAGAACTCCATACAGTGTTGTCAAAGGAGACAACGATACAGTACGAGTTGAAATAGATGATAGAAAATATACAGCTCAAGAAATTTCTGCGATGATTCTTCAGAAAATGAAAAAGACAGCAGAAGATTTCTTAGGTCAAGAGGTGACAGAAGCAGTAATTACTGTACCAGCATATTTCAACGACAGTCAGAGACAAGCAACAAAAGAAGCTGGACAGATTGCAGGGTTGAAAGTAAGTAGAATTATCAACGAGCCGACTGCTGCAGCTTTAGCATATGGACTGGACAAAAAAGGAAAAGAGCAAACCATTGCCGTATACGATTTAGGTGGAGGGACATTTGATATTTCAATTCTTGAATTAGGAGATGGAGTATTTGAAGTAAAATCTACGAATGGAGATACGCACTTGGGAGGTGATGATTTTGATCAGGTATTGATTGATTTTTTAGCTGAGACGTTCAAAGATCAAGAAAACATTGATCTAAGAAAAGACCCAATGGCATTGCAGAGATTAAAAGATGCTGCTGAAAAAGCAAAAATTGAACTATCTGCTTCTTCAGATACAGAAGTAAACTTACCGTATGTAACCGCAGTAGATGGTGTGCCAAAGCACCTTGTTGTAAAAATTTCAAGATCTAAATTTGAGCAATTAGCCGCCGATTTGGTTCAAAGAACATTGAAGCCGTGTGCAGAAGCATTGAAAGATGCAGGGTTGTCTAAATCAGAAATTGATGAAGTAATCTTGGTAGGTGGTTCTACAAGAATTCCTAAGATACAAGAGGCAGTGGAAGAGTTTTTTGGTAAGAAGCCAAATAAAAGTGTAAATCCGGATGAGGTAGTTGCCGTTGGTGCAGCAATTCAAGGAGGAGTTTTGACAGGAGATGTTCAAGACGTACTACTATTAGATGTTACACCACTTTCATTAGGAATAGAAGTGATGGGTGGAATGTATGATGTTGTGATTGAAGCAAATAGTACGATTCCTACTAAAAAGAACAAAGTATATTCAACCGCTGCTGATAATCAGCCAAGTGTTGAAATTCATGTTCTTCAAGGAGAACGTCCTATGGCGAGAGACAACAGATCTTTAGGTAGATTTATATTGGACGGTATTCCACCAGCACCAAGAGGCGTTCCTCAGATTGAAGTAACATTTGATATTGATGCGAATGGTATCTTGAATGTTTCATCAAAAGATAAAGGAACAGGAAAGGAGCAAAATATTAGAATTGAAGCTTCTACTGGTCTTTCAGATGATGAAATCGCAAGAATGAAAGCTGAAGCTGAAGCAAATGCAGATGCGGATAAAGCGGTCAAAGAAAAAGCAGAAAAATTGAATGCTGCGGATAGTCTAGTATTCCAAACTGAAAAACAAATGAAAGAGTTTGGAGAAAAAGTGCCTGCTGAAAAGAAAGAAGCAATTGAAAAAGCTGCTGCTGATTTGAAAGAAGCGCATAAAGCTGAAGATATGGAAGCTATCGAAAAGCACATGGAGACATTGAATGCTGCATGGACTGCCGCTAGTCAAGATATCTATTCTGCACAACAAGAGGCAGGAGGAGAAACAGCTGGTGCTGGGGCGAATGGTGCTTCAGAAGCTCCGAATTCAGATCCTACTGAAGATGTTACAGATGTAGAATTCGAAGAGGTAGAGGACAAATAAGTGACTAAACTAGAATTAGAATCTCGATTTTAATTGAGAGGAATTTTTTAAATAAGCGAAGAGGCTTTTGTGGATAACGATTCATAAAGCCTCTTTTTTATTTCTCAATATGTAATCATTCTATCTGATCCAGCTGAAATGCTAATTGTTACTTAAAGCACATTAAAAATCTTTCAATTTAGAAATAATACAATATTTTTATAGTTGTATTTAAATTTTAATAATGATATAAAACTAGAATCATTGCGAATAAGTTTTAAAAATACTACCAATACTGCAGTAAAGATTTTTACACTCCTTTTGCTTTTCTCTATTGCAGCTTTATCCCAAGAAGAGGAGTACTTAGAGGACGAAATTTCTAGAGTACATTTTGTGGAAGCAAACTTTTCGAGTTTTGTACCACTGGAAGCATTTGCAGAAAAAATTGAGAAGGATGTTTTGATCGGGTTTTCATTGGCTTACCTTGTACAGTTACAAAAAGAGAAGCCTTCCTTTATTGGGGTAGATATCTTTTATAAATCATTAGGTACGCACAGTAAAGATTATGATGCGTTAGTAGGTAATGCGCAAGTAGAAATATCAGGTAGAGCTTCAAGCAGTGCGATTGGACTAAGTGGGATCTATAGGTACTATATTCCTATGAAATTTTGGAGATTAGAACCGTATCTTGAAGGTCAATTTGGTGGAAAATGGCTGTATTCTCTTTTGTCAGAGAGTGGCTCATTTTTAGATAATGAGCCTTATGAAAATACTGATTTGTTGGAAAGTGATTTTGTGCTTACTTACGGCGGAGCATTTGGACTACAGTTGCATATCAATGATATCTACTATTTAAATCTCAAATCAGCCTATCATTTTGCTGTTTCGGGCGAATATCAAAATAAACGTACAGAAGATTTACAATTGATCGATTTTCCTCAACAAGCATTTGAAACTGTTCAAAGTACTACCAGTGTTCTCCGTATCGATGTTGGATTTACATTTTTATTTTGAGGTATACTTTTGCATTTGGATAATCAGTAAAATAATTTTTCAATTATCGTCAAAATCTATCGTTTTATCTAAACTTGCCGTTTTCTACTAATCATTTTAGGCTACAAATTGTTTTAAACGAATAGGAAATTTATATTTGGAACTGAAATAATAAAACATGACCGTAGATTTAAAAAAACTTTTTGCTAGCGACGATATTACCAATGCAAAAATGCAAAGTGCTTTAATTTCAGCCATCCGTAAAAATGCATCGGAAGATTTTGATTACTTGAAGTTTAAAGTATCCGTAAAAAAAATGCTTGATATGGGCATGGATAAGGAAACTGCTTTGAAATCAGCTTTTGCTACGGCCTCCGTAATGGGAGTCACCAAAAACAAATTAGTCAACTCTGCTAAGATGTATAGAGGAGCATTAGATAAGGAAAGAGAGCAATTTGCTATCGCACTGAAAAATAAAATTGCAAAAAATGTAGATGGAAAAAAGGTAGAAGCAGAACGGCTGAAGAAAGAAATTGTAAGTCATAAAGAAAAAATTGCGAAGTTGCTTAAGGAGATTGAATTATTCGAGTCAAAAATTGGTCAAGTGGATGATGTAGTCGCTGCAGCACAAGAAAAGATTGAATCCACCAGAAATGATTTCAAATCTACCTTTGATGCTATATACAGTCAAATCGAAGAAGACTTAATCAATATTGGATCTTCATTATAAAATCAATTCAGGGAAAAGTAGATAAATCATCTTCAAGTTTCTTGAAAACTATTATCTTCAACATTTAAGAAATAAAATTAAAATGGAAAATACAGATTTTAAACCCAAATCATTTTGGAGTAGGCCAGAGGGGACAACAGGAGCACTTTTTCTTTTAGGAATAATTGGAGGAGCTGGGTTTTTATTGTTTAAATATAGTGGCTGGATATTAGCAGCTCTTGGACAGACTTTGGGAATAGTCGTTACTTTATTGGTTCTTGGTGCATTGATATATATGGTGCTTGATCCTAAGATGAGAACATTGGTAAGTTACATGTACAAGTCTGTTATGCGATGGATTACTGGGATTTTCGTTACGATCGACCCGATTGGAATCTTAAAAAACTATATAGATGACTTGAAAGACAATCTGAAAAAGATGAGCAGTCAAATAGGTAGTCTAAAAGGGCAAATGCGAAAATTGAAGACGATTGTTAGTGACAATAATAAAGAGATAGAGAAACAAATGGCAATTGCTCGTAAGGCAAAACAAATGGATAACCAAAAAGCTATGATGTTGTCTAGTCGGAAAGCCGCAAGACTGAAAGAAAGTAATGGGAAGTATTCTGCACTGCATAGAAAAATGTCAGTATTATATAAGGTATTATCAAAAATGTATACCAATTCTGAAATCTTATTAGAAGATACCGTTGATCAAGTAAAAGTAAAAGAGCAAGAAAGAAAGGCAATTAGAGCCAGTCATTCTGCCATGTCATCCGCAATGAGTATTATTAAAGGAGACAGTGACAAGCGAGCTATGTTTGATCAGGCAATGGAAGTGATTGCAGATGATGTATCGAATAAAGTGGGTGAAATGGAACGATTCATGGAAATGTCTTCCGACTTTATGAATAGTGTAGATCTGCAGAATGGGGTGTTTGAAGAGCAAGGATTGAAAATGTTGGAGGAATATGAAAAGAAATCAACATTACTTTTATTAGGAGGTAAGGAAAATGTAGAAGATGATATATTAGATTTAAAAGAATTGGATATACAAACAAATACCAATTCTGGTGAAAGTTCTGAGTACGATGGATTATTCGATTAGTATGGTATAACAATCATACTATGATAATCATATAAACAAAACGTTAGGGTAGTTTCGACAGAAGTTACCCTTTTTTATTAGAGATGGTGTTGAGTTGTTAAGAGATAGAGGAATTATTGAAACTTAATTTGTCTAGCTACTTTCTGAATCAATGTTTTAAAGGCATCGATATCAGCCATTAATTCTTCTGATGGTTCGGTAGGAGTATCTTGAACTTCAACCAGGGATTGGTCCTGATCATTTCCTACGTGTAGGTTTAAGTAAAGAGAAGATGAAATGCTTAGGATAAACAGTAAAGAAAAAAAAGTGACTCGAATTTTATTTGATTTCATCCTAAGTATTTTTCAATTGGGTAAATTTGGTTTTCATTAGTATAGATGCAATAAATATGAAATAGTTGCATCTACACAATATAGAACGATATCTCTTTTTGAAAAGTTACACAATTCTTATTTTTTTCTTCGATTTAGTTAAAATTTTAAAAATCCTTAGTCCACAGGAACTTAGCAGCTGTTCCTATTTGGCACGATTCAAAATTCAAAAAAGATTGGCAATAAAAACATATTAATATTTTATTAATATATATAATTAGATATATTTGCGCCATCAACTGCGAGCAATGAAGCAATATCAAGATCTACTTCGCCACATTTTAGACAATGGGGTACAAAAAGAAGATAGAACAGGAACAGGAACAATTTCATGTTTTGGATATCAAATGAGATTTGATTTGTCTAAAGGCTTCCCACTGCTTACCACCAAAAAATTACATTTAAAATCTATTATTCACGAATTGCTTTGGTTTTTAAAGGGAAGTACAAATATTGCTTACCTCAAAGAACATAAAGTACGTATTTGGGATGCCTGGGCTGATGAGAACGGGGATTTAGGACCTGTCTATGGCAAACAGTGGAGATCTTGGCAAGGACCAAATGGTAAAACTGTAGATCAAATCCAAAGAGCGGTAGATCTAATCAAAGAGAATCCGAATAGTAGAAGAATTATTGTGAATGCTTGGAATACAGGAGAATTGGACGAAATGGCATTAACTCCTTGTCATTGTTTATTTCAGTTTTATGTTGCTGACGGGAAATTATCCTGTTTGTTGTATCAGCGGTCTGCAGATACATTTTTAGGTGTACCTTTTAATATAGCATCCTATGCCTTATTGACCATGATGATGGCACAAGTAACGGGGTTGGAAGTTGGAGAATTTGTGCATTCATTTGGAGATGTACACTTGTATCTTGATCATATGGAACAAACAAATTTACAGTTGAGTAGAGACCCTAGGCCACTGCCAACTATGAAAATAAATAAAGATGTTGATTCAATATTCGATTTTGTGTATGAAGACTTCACAATAGAGAATTATGATCCGCATCCTCATATAAAAGCAAAAGTGTCTGTTTGATAGATTTTACAATAGTTTTACAATTGAGTTATTTAGACAGAATCTAAATAGAAAACTAACGTGCTCAATAATTGTTCTAAAATCATGTTAAATTCTATTTTTGCGGTGTGTTAAAACACGTATTATATAAACCTCTAGAAATGAGGCTTAAATAAGTTTTGAAAAGAAATTATATAATGATATATAAGCATCTCAACCTTACTAAAATACTAACATTGTTGTTGGTTTTCGTTTCTTTTAGCATTTCGGCACAGATTACGCCTGAAGCAGGAAAGAAAGTATTTAAAAATTATTGTGGTACTTGTCACTCCAAGAATATGGTAGCGGATGCTACTGGACCAGCACTTTATGGTTCACAAGAACGATGGGGAGACGACGAAGCATTGTATTCATGGATACGAAATTCTAGCGCATTAATTGCCACTGGGTATCCAAGAGCTGTAGAGTTAAAGTCTGAGTGGAAGACAGTAATGACCGCATTTCCTTCGCTTACAGATGATGAAATCGGTTCAGTTTTGTTGTACATCGATTTAGTGGGTAAAGGAGAATATCCGCCGAAAACTAAATTAACGCCAGGGGATGTGCCTGTTGAAGAAGAATCCTCAAATACATGGTTATACATATTATTGTTAGGAGTACTTGGCTTGTTAGCTATAATTCTTACCAGAATAATCAATAACTTAAATGTTTTAGCAGCGGCTAAAGAAGGGAAAGAAATTCAACAAAAGACATTGATTCAATCTCTGACATCTAAAGGAATAGTTAGTTTCTTAATTTTTGCCTTGGTCGTACTTGCAGGATACACCACCGTGACCAATGCAACTAATCTAGGAAGACAACAAGGGTATCAACCAGATCAGCCAATCAAATTCTCACACGAGACACATGCTGGAATTCATAAAATTGAATGTCAGTACTGTCATGATGGAGCAAGAAGATCTAAGCACTCTGTAATACCAGCTGCAAACACATGTATGAATTGTCACCGAGCAATTAAAGTTGGAACTGAGTACGGTACGGCCGAGTTGACCAAAATTTACGCTTCCATTGGATATGATCCAACCTCAAACACCTATTTGGAGAATTATGATGCTATGTCAGAAGAGGAGATTAAAGATGTATACACCAAGTGGATTGAAGCTCAATACTTAGAGAAAACGGAATTGGTAGAATTAGATGCAGATGGAAAGAGTGAAGTAAATGCACAGTGGAAAGGAATTAAAAATTCTCTGACAAACGAACAGAAGAAAAAGATTCAGGGTCCAATAGAATGGATAAGAATTCACAATCTCCCTGATCATGTCTATTTCAATCACGCTCAGCACGTAACTGTTGGTGAAGTGGAATGTCAAGATTGTCATGGTACAATTGAAAAAATGGAAGTTGTACAGCAACATTCTCCACTTTCCATGGGATGGTGTATCAATTGTCACAGACAAACAGGAGTGAAATTCAATGATAATGAATACTACAAGAGTTATTCAAAGTACCACGAAGACTTGAAGTCTGGTGCAAAGGATAAAGTGACAGTAGCCGATATAGGAGGTCTGGAATGTCAAAAGTGTCATTATTAATAAATAACAAGAAACTATCACTGGCTTTATTTTGGTCAGTTATATCATATAGTCAAACAGAGTATTAAATGAAAGACAATACATCGAATATTTGGATAGGAGGAAAGGATTTAATAAAAGATCCTGAATTCATTGAAATATCTCAAAAGGAGTTTGCTGAACCTAATTTACTCGAAAATTTAGGAAATCAGGAAGTTGCTGAGAAGCTTGGAGGGAATAGAAGAGATTTCCTTAAGTTTTTAGGTTTTGGGTTGGGGGCCGCTACTGTTGCTGCAGGGTGTGATATCCCAGTAAAAAGGGCAATCCCATATGTAGTTAAACCAGATACAATTGTTCCTGGTGTTGCTTCTTATTATTCATCAACATATGTGTCAGGAGGTGATTCTGTTCCAGTTTTGGTGAAAACAAGAGAAGGACGTCCGATCAAAATTGAAGGAAATAATTTGTCACCAATGACAGGTGGAGGTACTTCAGCTAGGGCTCAAGCTTCTGTTCTTAGTTTATATGATACAGCTCGATTTACTATGCCTCAGATGCAGTCGGATGGGATATTCGAAGGGATCAGTTGGGATAAAGTAGATGAAACAGTAAAAGCTGCACTTGCAAATGCAAACGGAATTAGAATTGTAAGCAATACAATTTTAAGCCCGACGGCGCACGCAGCAATTAAAGAGTTCACTGCTAAATATTCAAATGCAAAAGTAGTTACCTACGATCCAGTATCAAGCGGAGCTATTTTAGATGCCAATGAGCAATCATTTGGTGATAGAGTTATACCAGAATACAGATTTGATAATGCAGACGTAATTGTCTCATTTGACGCTGATTTTCTTGGAACTTGGATTTCACCAGTAGAATATGCTGCACAATGGGTGAAAGGAAGACAAATAAAAGATATTACTAATCCAAAGATGTCGAGACACATTCAAGTAGAATCAGGAATGTCATTGACAGGATCAAATGCAGATAACAGGATTTTTGCTAAACCATCCGAGATGGGGGCAGCCATTGCTTATTTAGCGAATAAAATTGTTGGAGGTGTATCTGTACCAAGTTTAAATGATGAAGCAAAAGCAAGTTTAGATAAGGTTGCAGCAGAACTTCAGGCAGCTCAAGGAAAGTCTTTGGTTGTCAGTGGTTCAAATAATGTTTCAGAACAAATATTAATCAATGCGATCAACAGTTCGCTAGGAAATATAGGTAAAACAGTAAATTTTGCGAATGCTTCTTTACAAAGACAAGGAAGTGAAGTAGAATTAAATGAATTGGTGAAAGACATCAACGGAGGCAACGTAGATGTGCTGATTTTTAACGGTTGTAACCCAGTATATGAATATGCAAATGGTTCGGCATTAGCGACAGCGCTTGGAAAAGTGAAAACTAAGGTTTCTTTTTCACAGACTAATGACGAAACGACCAACCTATGTGATATTGTAGCTCCAACTCATCATACATTGGAAAGTTGGGGAGATGTAGAAGCAAAAAGAGGTCAATTATCGATCATTCAACCTACCATTAAAAATTTATTTACAACTCGACAATACGAAGAGTCATTATTACTATGGGCTGAAAGTGCCAATTTAAATAGTGATTCAGATCAACCATACTTCGATTATTTAAAGAATAATTGGAAGAATACAGCATTTGCTACACAAAGTACTTATTCTACATTTGATGCATTTTGGGATTCAGTGCTTCAAGATGGTGTATTTAAAGTAGATAGTGGTGCTAATAATGCTCCTGGATTTACAGGAAATGCATCTTCAGCCGCTGCTGGTGTAAGAAAACCAGCAAATACTGAAATCGAGATTAATTTCTATGAATCAGTATCAATGGGGAATGGACAATATGCCAATAATCCTTGGTTGATGGAAATGCCTGACCCAATTAATAGAACTTCATGGGGAAATTACCTTGCAGTACCCGTTAACTTTGATGGGGTAAGAGCATTTGATGGCTTTAATGGTCTTGAAGATGGTGACTTGGTTAACATTACAATAGCAGGAAAGTCGTTGACAGTCCCAGTAATACAACAATTTGGTCAAATGCCAGGTACGGTTTCTCTTGCTTTGGGGTATGGTAGAAATTTTGGGATTAAGGGAGATGCTGTCGGTGTAAATGTTAATGATGTATTGACTGTAGATGGTAATGGTAATACAAATTATTATAATACAGATGTCCAAGTAGGGAGTAAAGCTGGAAAAGAGGAATATTTCTCATGTGTTCAATACCACCATACATTTGGTGTGACTGCTGAGGAAGAAGGAACAGGTGAAATCATTAATGCCGATGAAGCTGCAACAGTTTTCTTTGATTATTTCACAGGAGTGAAAGGTTTCCAAGGATCATTGACTGAAAGATCTATTATATACAACTCAACGGTTGCAGATCTTAAAGAAAATGTGAAAGATCTTAAGAAGAGAAGAGATCATGCACAACATTTAAATGAGCAACAAATTTACAGAGGATACGATGAGAACTATGAAATGGGTCACCATTGGGGGATGAACGTCGACTTGAACTCTTGTATTGGTTGTGGAGCTTGTACAGTAGCATGTATGTCTGAAAACAACGTTGCAGTTGTTGGAAAGAGAGAAGTTTCACGTCACCATGAAATGACATGGTTGAGAATTGATAGATATTACTATGGAGACGCAAAAAATCCAAATGTAGTGTATCAACCAATGATGTGTCAACACTGTGATAATGCACCATGTGAGAATGTATGTCCAGTAAATGCCACCAACCACAGTTCAGAAGGATTGAATCAAATGACATATAACAGATGTATCGGTACAAGATATTGTGCGAACAACTGTCCATATAAAGTGAGAAGATTCAACTGGTTAGATTATACAACTGCTGATTTATTCCCTGCAAATCAGGTAAAAATTGCAGATGAAGATCTTCCATTTGGTGCGGATAACTTAACAAGAATGGTATTGAATCCAGATGTAACAGTTAGAGCAAGAGGAGTAATAGAAAAGTGTAGTTTCTGTGTACAGAGATTACAAACAGGTAAGTTGACTGCAAAAGTAGAAGGTAGAAGACTTCAAGATAGAGATGTTAGTTCTGCATGTATGACAGCTTGTCCTACTGGAGCAATTACTTTTGGAGATTTGAATAATAAAAAAGGAGACTTGGTTAAAAAGAATAATTCTCCACTTTCTTATTTAGTATTAGAAGAAGTAAATGTTAGACCTTCAGTCACATATACGATGAAGGTAAATAACAGAGACAAGTCTTTTGATGCCTAAGAATTGAATTAAAACTTTAAAGAAAAACACATAACACTAATATATGAGTTCTGTTGTAAGTCCAATTAGAGAGCCCTTAGTAACAGGAGGGAAAACATACCATCAGATTACAGAAGATCTGATCAGTCCGACGGAACGGACTCCGTCAAAACCGTGGGTAATAGGATTTTTATTATCTGTCATGACCTTTTCGTTTGGTGCATTTTGTATCATTTGGACGATTTGGCATGGTATCGGTACCTGGGATTTGAACAGGACCATTGGATGGGGTTGGGATATTACCAATTTCGTTTGGTGGATCGGTATTGGTCACGCGGGTACATTGATCTCGGCGATCTTGTTACTTTTTAGACAAAAATGGAGAACTGGTGTGAATAGAGCAGCAGAGGCCATGACCATTTTCGCAGTAATGTGTGCAGGATTATTCCCTGTCATTCACATGGGAAGAGTATGGTTGGCTATTTTCATTTTCCCATATCCAAATACAAGAGGTCCATTATGGCCAAACTTTAACTCCCCATTGTTGTGGGATGTATTTGCGATTAGTACGTATTTCACAGTTTCATTATTATTCTGGTATACAGGACTTGTACCTGATTTTGCGACTGTAAGAGATAGAGCGAAAGGATTCAGAAAGAAAATTTACAACTTTTTATCATTTGGATGGACTGGTTCAGCGAAGCACTGGCAAAGATGGGAATCATTGTCTTTGATTCTAGCAGGTATTGCTACACCGCTTGTACTTTCAGTTCACACGATAGTAAGTTTTGATTTCGCCACTTCCGTAATTCCAGGGTGGCACACCACGATTTTTCCTCCATACTTTGTTGCTGGAGCGATATTCTCAGGGTTTGCAATGGTATTGACTTTGATGCTAGTGGTACGAAAAGTATTGAAATTAGAAGATTATATTACTCTGGAGCACATTGAATCAATGAACAAAGTCATTTTGGCAACAGGGTCCATTGTTGGAGTTGCCTATTTGACAGAGTTGTTTATTTCATGGTATTCAGGATATGTATATGAGCAATTTGCATTCTTTAATAGAGCACTTGGACCTTACTGGTGGTCTTACTTCGGAATGATGTTCTGTAACGTTGTGTCACCACAGTTCTTTTGGAATAAGAGTCTTAGAAGAAATGTTTTATTCACTTTCTTTATGTCGATATTCATCAACATAGGAATGTGGTTTGAGAGATTTGTAATTATTGCTACTACGTTGGCAAGAGATTATTTGCCTTCAAGTTGGTCATACTATAGTCCAACATGGGTAGAAATTGGAATCTTTGTAGGTACGTTAGGTTTGTTCTTTGTATTGTTCTTAATCTTTACAAGAGTAGCTCCGACAGTTGCTGTTGCAGAGATCAAGAGTATATTGAAAACTTCAGGTGATCAATATGTTGGAAAGAATTTAGGACATGCACACAGTCATGATGAGACTGTATCAACAGAAGAAGCTCATTAATTAATAATAAGAGATAATTAGAAGCTATGGCTCAGAAAAATATTGATGTAGTATACGGTCTTTACGATGATGAAGTAATCATGATGGAGGCTGTCAAAAAAGCAAATAGTGATCATTTGGAAATTATGGATGTATACAGTCCTTTTCCAGTTCACGGACTAGATCCATTATTGGGTCTGGAAGAATCAAGATTGCATATTGCAGGTTTCATATTTGGTGCATTAGGAACACTAACTGCCTTTTTAGGAATGACTTGGATATTTACTAAAGATTGGCCTATCATTTTTGGTGGAAAACCATATTGGTCAGTTCCTGCTTTTATTCCGATTACATTTGAGCTGACAGTATTGTTTGCTTCTATCGGAATGGTAGTTACTTTTTACACCATCTGTGGATTAGGACCTGGAGTAACCAATCCTTACTTGGATGATAGAATTACGGATGATAAGTTTTGTATTGCTTTTAATAAGTCAGAGGTAGAATCATCTGCTGCTGAATCTTTCTTTTCAGCAACAGGAGCGTCAGAAGTGAATCACAAAACGATATAAACGAAAGAGATTTAATCTAATAAAGATGAATAGCAATAAATTATATATTTTCCTAGTGTTGACGGTAGCCTTAATGGGGCTTCAATCTTGTCAACAAGCAGGAGTAAACAATACTGGTTCAGAATACATGCCGGATATGGGTCATTCTGTTGCCTACGAAGCAAATTATTACAACTACTACTATTACAACACTTGGGGAAGTGAAGATGAGTACTACAAATTAGCTCAGCCTGGTTTACCAGTCGATGGTACTGTTCCAAGAAGAAACAATCATGGTAGTTTTGCAATTCCAGTTCAAGGAAGTGTACCTTATTATTATGGTGATTCTGATGAAGAACGAGAAAGAGCAATTGCAGAATTAATTGATAATCCACTTCCAATAACGGATGCAGGATTAGAAGAAGGAAAGAATCTATACAATATTTTCTGTTCCACTTGCCACGGAGAAAAGGGAGACGGAAATGGATATTTAGTGAGAGATGATGGAGGTGTTTACCCAGTTCAGCCAGCTAATTTTTTATTAGAAGAGCACTTAAATGCATCAAACGGAAGATATTACCATGCTATTATGCACGGTAAGAATTTAATGGGCGCGTACAAGGATAAAATATCATATGAAGAAAGATGGAATGTAATTCATTACATCCGATCACTTCAAGCAAAAGAATTAAAATTGGCTTATAATCAGTTAGAGAATACTTTAAATGATGTAGACCAACCTGCAGGAGCAGATTATTTAGCTGCAAATATGGTAGATCACGCAGAAGGACACGACGTAGATTTGGAGCACAAGGATGATCATCACCATGCAGATGGGGACGAAGATCACATGCACAATGAGCATGGACATGAAGGAGAAGATAATCACGATCATTAATAGAACGAAATAGAAAAAGACAATAATGAATCAATTTGTTTTTAAAAGTACAGTCAAAACATTCTTAATATCGTTCATGGTATTGGGTCTATTATGTATGGGAATCACTTGGTTCTCAGATGATGAATTGCACACGCGGTTTTGGACAAACTTACTGCACAATAGTGTGTTCTTTACAGGGATTTCCTTGATGGCAACTTTCTTCATTGCGGTGTGTATCACTGCATATGCAGGTTGGCATGTTCAATTTAAAAGAGTGTGGGAAGCGTTTGGTTCTTTCATTTACTTGGGAATTGGACTGATGGTATTCATCGCTCTGGCCACCTACTTTGATTTGAATCACTTGTACCATTGGGCGGGAGATATCGAAGGAGACAAAGTTTTAGAAGGGAAATCAGGTTTCTTAAATAAGAATTGGTACCTGTTTGGAACCATAATTATAGGAGGTACTTGGATATTCTTTTATAATAGGTTAAGAGCACTTTCCTTAGAAGAGGATAGAGATGGTGCAGGAGTGAATTTTGCGAAGCACAGAAGAATGAGATGGTATGCAGGGTTTTTCTTACCAATAGTAGGATTTACATCAGCAGCAATGATCTGGCAATGGATAATGAGTTTAGATGCACATTGGTACAGTACGATGTTTGCATGGTATAGTGCGGCTAGTTGGTTTGTAGCTATGATTGCTTTGACAATATTAATTTTATTGTATTTGAAGGCAAATGGATACTACGATAATGTAACACAAGAGCACATCCATGATATAGGTAAATTTTTATTTGCATTCAGTATATTTTGGACATACCTATGGTTTTCACAGTATATGTTGATATGGTACGCGAACGTAGGAGAGGAAACGATTTACTTTAAAGAACGAATGGATAATTATCCAGTACTATTCTTTGGTAATTTGGTGGTGAATTTTGTTTTACCATTCTTTATTCTCCTTAGAAATGACACAAAGAGAAAATTTGGTTCAGTTGGATTTGTAGCTGGATTAGTAGTATTGGGACACTGGTGGGATTACTTCCTGATGGTGAAGCCAGGTGCATTACATACCGCACATGAAGTTGCTGCTCATCATGATCATTCACATGGAGCTGGAGATCACGGTGCTGAAGCTGCACACGGAGCAATGGAAGCTGCAGGACATGGAGCAGAGCATGCTTCCCATTTTGTATCAGGATTTACACTACCTGGATTATTGGAATTAGGAACATTTTTTGGATTCTTTGCTTTGTTTTTATTTGTAGCATTTACAAGTTTATCTAAAGCTTCGTTGGTTCCAGAAAATGATCCATACTTAGGAGAGAGTTTACATCACCATGTGTAAGATAGAAATAGAAAAAAAATTAATTAAAAAATAAAAAGTCAAAAATGTCGACTGGATTTATAGCGATTTTAATATTGGTAATCCTCGCAGTTGTTGTTGTACAGATAGGTAAGATATCTGACTTGGCAGCAAAGATAAGAGGAGAAGAAGAAGTTGCACAACAGGCTAATGATACAACGGCTGTTTGGTTGGTTGGATTTATGGTACTCTTTTTAATAGGTACTATTTGGTCTGCGGTCTATTACAAAGATGTCATGCTAGGATATGGTCCTCATAGCGCTGCATCAGCGCATGGAGGAGAAATTGATGGCTTGTTCAATGCAACACTAGGTGTAACTTTTATTGTGTTCTTTATTACACACGTTCTATTGTTTTGGTATTCTTACAAATACAGAAGCAGAGAAGGGAATAAAGCACAGTTTATTGCACATAATAATACAATTGAGTTGGTATGGACAGTAATCCCAGCAATTGTATTAACATTTCTTGTAGTAAAAGGGTTGGTTGCTTGGAACAACATCATGCCAGATGTTTCAGAAGAAGATCAATATTTAGAAATTGAGGCTACAGGCTATCAATTTGGCTGGGATGTTAGATACCCAGGGAATGATGGAAAGTTAGGTACAAAAGATTTCAGAATGATCAATCTTGCAAATAATTCATTAGGAATGGATTGGTCAGATGACAAATCCATTGATGATATTGTACTAGGCGGAACGGATCAAATTGTTTTGCCAGTAGATACCACTGTAAGAGTTAGAATAACTTCAAAGGATGTTCTTCACAATTTCTATTTACCTCACTTTAGAGTGAAAATGGATGCTATACCTGGATTGCCTACATATTTTATATTTAAACCTATAAAAACAACGGAGGAGTACAGACAAGAATTGAGGAACTACCCAGAATGGAATGAACCTTACGATGTTGAGGATCCTGAAAGTTTACCAAGATGGAAAGAATTTAATTACGAATTAGCGTGTGCAGAGCTTTGTGGAAAAGGGCATTATTCCATGAGAAGAGTTGTCAAGATTGTTACAAGAGACGAATATGAGACATGGTTGGCTGAGCAAAAGTCTACCTACATGACTACCATTAGAAATACAGAGGATGACCCGAGACTAGGTCAATTATTAGATGTAGAAATTAAGGAAAGAGCTCAAGAATTAAGAGCAGATTTTAAAAACGCATTGGACAGTGAAAAAGCAGAGGATAAGACCATTCTGCTAAGACATGTATTTTACGATACAGGTTCTGCAGGTCTTTCTGATCTTTCAAAGTACGAGTTGGATAACTTGACAGATATTCTAAAGAATAACAGCGGAGTTACAGTTGAACTAGCTGGACATACAGATAGTGTTGGAGATGATGCTACTAATCTTGAAATTTCAAGAAATAGAGCTCAAAATGTATTGAACTATTTGACTAATAAAGGGTTGGATATTTCTAGATTATCTAGTAACGGATATGGTGAAACTGCTCCAATAGGAGACAATGGAACTGAAGAAGGTAGAGCACAGAATAGAAGAACTGAGTTGAGAATTATTTCGCAATAGTTTAAAAATTAAATTAAAAATGGCAGATATTGCAACAACATATAACGAAGATGTACTAATTAAAGAGCTAGGGTACGACGATCATTTTCATGATCATCATCATGGAGATAAGTATCAGTCTAGCTTTATCAGCCACTACATCTTTTCAATGGATCATAAGATTATTGCCAGACAGTTTTTAATAACTGGTATTATTTGGGCAATCATCGGGGCAGCAATGTCCATCGTATTCAGATTACAACTGGGATTTCCAGAAGAAAGTTTGACTTGGTTGAAGCCAGTATTAGGTAAATGGATCGTTGTTGATGTAAACGGCATCGGTACATTGGCTCCTGAGTTTTATTATGCACTAGTGACGATGCACGGTACCATTTTGGTATTTTTTGTATTGACAGCAGGACTGAGTGGTACGTTTAGTAACTTACTTATTCCACTACAATTAGGAGCAAGAGATATGGCATCGCCATTCTTAAATATGCTTTCATACTGGTTCTTTTTTATGGCTGGTATTGTTATGTTTTATTCATTATTCCTAAGTACTGGTCCTTTCTCAGGAGGTTGGACAGCCTATCCTCCGCTCAGTGCGCTGCCACAAGCATCTACTGGTTCAGGAACAGGTATGACCTTATGGCTCGTGAGTTTGACGCTCTTTGTTGTTTCGGTACTTTTGGGAGGAATAAATTATATAACTACAGTATTAAACCTTAGAACAAAAGGGATGAGCTTATGGAGAATGCCATTGACAATCTGGGCATTTTTTGTAACTGCGGTTATTGGAGTACTTTCATTTCCAGTATTAGCATCAGGATTCTTCATGTTAATGATGGATAGAGGACTAGGAACTTCATTTTTCTTAAGTGAGATCTTTATTGAAGGTCAAGCTTTGGATAGAGTAGGAGGTTCTCCGGTATTGTATCAACACTTGTTTTGGTTCTTAGGACACCCTGAGGTATATATCATTATATTACCTGCAATGGGAATTGTGTCAGAAGTATTGGCAGTCCATGCTAGAAAGCCAATTTTTGGTTATCGAGCGATGGTTTATTCTATATTAGCAATTGCATTTTTATCATTTATTGTATGGGCTCACCATATGTTTATGTCTGGTGTTAATCCTTTTATCTCTAATTTCTTTGTGATTTTTACATTGATTATTGCGGTTCCATCTGCAGTTAAAGTGTTTAACTGGATTACAACGTTGTTTGGTGGTAATATTCGGTTGAATACACCTATGTTATTTGCTATTGGATTTGTATCCATGTTTATTTCTGGTGGATTGACTGGTGTTTTCTTAGGAAACTCTACGATTGACATACAAATGCATGATACTTACTTTGTGGTAGCCCACTTTCATATCGTAATGGGTGTTGCTGCATTTTTTGGAATGTTTGCAGGTATTTACCACTGGTATCCAAAGATGTATGGTAGATTCATGAATGAAACGCTAGGAAAAATTCATTTCTGGGGAACAATGATTGGTGCGTATGCAATATTCTGGCCGATGCATTATATCGGAATGGCAGGAGTCCCAAGAAGGTATTATAGTTTTGACTCGTTTGATGCTTTTAAGCATTTTGCAGATATGAATAAATTTATAACGATTGCAGCTATCATAGTTTTTGCAGTTCAGTTATTATTTGTAATCAATTTCTTCTACAGCATTTGGAATGGAAAGAAGATGAAGGTTAAAAATCCATGGCAGGCGACTACTTTGGAATGGACTACACCTATTGAGCCAATCCACGGAAACTGGCCTGGAAAGATTCCAAGTGTGCATAGATGGGCATACGATTATAATAAAGATGAAAGAGAGTTTGTTCCTCAATACGTTCCTTTGGAAGAAGGAGAGGTAGGAGATCATTAATTCGAATAAAGAATTTAAGAATTGTCTAAAACACAAACATATCAAATAAAGCAGTCGGACTCAAAGTCTTATTCTAAGATTGGAGACTACGTGATGTTAGTTAAATTGAAACTATCATTGTTAGTTGTTTTTACATCTTTGATGGCATATGTAATTGTTGCAGGAAGTAGTGTAACTTTTATACGTCTGGCTTTACTTGCAATTGGAGGTTTTCTGGTTACTGGAGCCGCAAATGCATTGAATCAAGTTCTAGAAAAGGACTATGATAAGAATATGACACGTACAGCTGATCGGCCGATAACTACAGGAAGGATGAAATCATCTGAGGCTGTATTGTTTGCAGGATTATCTTGTTTAATAGGAGTATCCATTCTTGCTATGTTCAACCCGTTGACTTCATTGTTAGGAATGCTCTCATTAATATGTTATTCATTTGTGTATACACCGATGAAAAGATATTCGACATCAGCAGTGGCAGTAGGAGCAATACCTGGTGCACTGCCTGCATTGATAGGATGTACTGCATTTGAAGGTACGATAACAGTAATAGGAATTGGATTATTTGCTTTACAATTTTTGTGGCAGTTTCCACATTTCTGGGCTATAGGATACTTATCGTTTGATGATTATCAGAGAGCTGGATACAAGTTGTTGCCAGAAGATGAAAAAGGGAAAGTGAATCGAAGTTTAGGGAAGCATGCCACATTATATGCTTTATTGATGATACCAGTCATTGGTTTGATGTACTTTGCTGGGGCGGTATCGTTGGTTGCATCGGTTCTAGTGTTATTAACATCAATACTATACATAGGTTTTAGTTACAATTTTCACAAGAACTTTGATCGAAAATCTGGACTTAAATTGATGTTTTATTCTTTTGTTTACTTGCCAATTATATTGGCAGCATATTTAATTTTCTAATTGATAATACGTAATCATATGAGTACAGTAACAATGGAGAATGAAAAGCGAAAAGGAATCAACCCACAAAAATTTGCACTATGGCTAAGCATGGGAAGCATCATTATGATGTTTACTGGTTGGACAAGTGCTTATATAGTAAAACATGCTGCTGGTAATTGGCTTGAATTTGGATTACCAAATATGTTTTATATCAGTACAGGAGTAATTGTATTGAGTAGTATTGCACTACATACGTCTTACATTTCTTATAAGAAGCAATGGGAAAAGATGTATAAAGGGATGCTTGTTCTCACATTCGTTTTGGGAATAGTTTTTATAGTAACTCAGACACAAGGTTGGTACGAGTTGTTTGCAATGGGAGTTGACTTCAAAGCGAATGTCGCTGGATCTTTTACATATTTAATTACATGGGCACATGCAGTTCATGTACTTGGAGGAATTGCTACATTGATTGTAGCGATGATACATGCTTTTTCATTAAAGTTTAGATACAGGGAAGAAAGAAAAAATAGATTTGAATTGGTATTACAATATTGGCATTTTGTAGGAGTCTTATGGATCTACTTATTGTTTTTTATATTAAATATCAGATAAAATAAAGACTTAATTTACTTAAAGGAATTAATACATGGCTACAGAGACTATAGCACATAACGACATACATTCAGAAGAAGCTGGATGGAAAGGAGCGAGTAGACCGTTTAAAGCGAGTTATGGAAAATTAATGATGTGGTACTTTTTGGTATCAGATGCGTTTACTTTTGCAGGATTCTTGATCGCATACGGTTCTTTACGATTTAGCATGCCTACATGGCCAGTACCTGATTTTGTTTTCAGTACTTTCCCTGGAGGAATTGAACATAAGCCTTTACTTTTTGTAACGGTAATGACCTTTATTCTATTGGCAAGTTCATTCACAATGGTACGTGCAGTACAAGAAGGACATCAAGAAAATAAAAGAGGCGTTGTAAAATGGATGATTTTTACCATTATTGGCGGATTGATGTTTTTAAGTTGTCAAGCTTGGGAATGGAATAAATTGATCGGTGAGGAACATATGACTATCACAGAGAATCCATTTGGTACACACGTTGAAGCAGGAGAATATTTAGAAGGAGATGGTCACCATATTGAAGCGGGAACTACGTTTAAAGCGGGTGAATCGTATTTAATTCATAAGCATGATGGCGAATGGCACCCAATTGAGTTCAAAGTAACTGAAGGACCGGATGCTGGAATGGTAAAAGAACAAGTAAAAGGGCCAAAAGCATTTGGAGCATTATTTTTCTTTATCACGGGTTTTCATGGATTCCACGTATTCTCGGGAGTTGTAATTATGTTAATCGTTACCGTTAATGCGGCAACAGGAATGTATAGAAAGAGAAAGAATGGATACGAAATGATTGAAAAAGTAGGGTTGTACTGGCACTTCGTAGATTTGGTATGGGTATTTGTTTTCCTTTTATTTTACTTACTCTAATACCTTATCGGATAAATTTAATTCAGATTATAAAGAAAAATAGTAATGGGACATTTAACATACGGAGAATCTAAAGCCTTAGCAACAAAAACAATTTTGATTTTGGCTGTTATAACAGTAGCAGAGGTATTAGTAGCACTTTTGGGCAAAGGATACTTGAAAGAAGGATTTGAAATGAACGGCGCTCTTCTTGGAGGGATAATGATTATCATGAGTATCGTAAAGGCGTACTTAATCATTTTTGAGTTTATGCATATGAAATACGAAATACCAGGCTTGGTAAAATCAGTATTACTTCCAACCTTGTTGTTGGTGTGGGGAGCGATTGCATTTACGTGGGAAGGAGCCTACTGGCATAATACAAGAAATAAGATTAAGGACAAAAATGAAGCTCCTGTTCAAGAAGTCGGAATGATGGCCGATGAATATAAGATAGAGCAAATAGGATAAATATAAAAGCGAATCAACATCTGATTCGCTTTTTTTTGCATTACAGTGAATTGCCAATTTAATAGTGTCTAAACTATGTAAAAGGAGTTTTATTGGTGAACATAGTAATCGCTAAATTGTAGTATTAGTAACGATATAGTGATATTTGTAATAAATTTTGAATCATGAAATACCTTGTTGGTGCAGTTGTCTTTATAATGCTTTTCGTACTCCCACTGGGATCATGGTATTATTTACAAACTGGGTTGGACTATAGAAAAGATGCGTTGAAAGAATTGGAACCTAAAGGACTTTTTGAAAGCAGCGCATTAGATATCAATACATTAAAATCAAAGACCACATTAATGCATTTAAAGGATGTAGGGGACAATGTGGTCTCGGAAGTATTTGATCAATATGGAGGCTCTCAAACCTTTCAGATGCTAAGTATTGAAAAGTCTAATGATGATCAAGCAAACTGGATAGAAATCGATGCATTTACAGCGAATTCTATTGCCTCATCGCATAGTGACGCTGGATTTTTGCTTATAGATACCAGTGGACAATTGAGAAATTCCTATCCTGCGGATATGGACGGAGTGAGAAGAATGATAGAGCATACTTCTATTATTCTACCAAGAATTAAGGAAATGGATGTTAAATTAAAGAAATAATGAAAGAGAATATTCCTTTAGCTAAAAAACTAAATATTGCAGCCTGGGTCATTTCAGCTGCGGTTTTAATCCTTGTGGGATTAATGAGAAGAGTTAAGCTAGATGTAGGGGTTGACTTTTCGTTTTTACCTCCTGTTCATGCTTCATTTAATGTGGCCGTTTCAATAGCGTTATTATTCGCTTTATATTTTGTCAAGAAAAAGAATATTTCTGCACATAAGAAATCAATTTTTGCAGCAATGTTTTTCTCATTTCTTTTTCTCTTGTCTTATGTGGCCTATCATTTCACTACAGAAGAAACCACTTTTTGTATGCAAGGAACTCAAAAGACTGTATATTTTATCTTGCTTATTTCTCATATAGTTCTTGCTGGTCTTTCATTGCCTTTCATTTTATTTACGTTCATAAGAGGTTTTACGTATCAAGTAGAGAAGCATAAAAAAATGGCAAGATGGGTATGGCCAATTTGGTTTTATGTTGCCGTATCTGGCCCTATATGTTACCTTATGCTTAGACCATGTTATACCTAATTTAGTTTTATATTTGTAATGATAAAAGAGCTTATAAATCGAAATAATATGAAGTCAAAAATGCATTACATTGCTTTGATGGCACTACTTGTTCTAGCAATGATATCCATGATTCCTGTTGAAAGTTATGCTCAATGCCCAATGTGTAGAGCCGCTGCAGAAACAAACCTTGCTCAAGGAGGAACAGAAGGAAAAGGCTTAAACACGGGCATATTATATATGCTCTCATTGCCTTATCTCTTAATTGCGACCATAGGTTATCTCTGGTGGAGAAATAACCAAAAAGAGGAATCAAACGCCTGAATGGTCTGACTCCTCTAAAACCCGTATTCTACTCTTTATTATTTCTTTATTCTATTAAATGCACACTTTATAGTTGCTTAGAATGAGTGTATATATCCTGCACTGAATTGGTACCCACTATTTTTTACACTTATATCTGCAATAGGGTCACTAATAATGTTTGAAAAACTATGCTGATAACGTAAATCAGTAAATAGTTTGCCTGTTCCAGTTTTATATTCAGCTCCTGCACCTAGGATCCCAGATATGTCTGTACGATTGTAGATATTATCTGATAAATCGACGTTTACTTCAGGTAGGTTGAAATCTATTAACAAGGTAACCTTAGGTTGGATCGTTGCTGAAGTAGCATAACCCAAAGAAGGACCTGCGATTCCGTAAAAATTGACATTCCCTGTACCTAATTTTAATTTGGCCAACAACGGAGTTTCTATATAGTTGATTGAAGTAGTTGCTCTAGCTCCAACTGGTATATCAAGACCTAAGACGTTTAACGATGTTCCTTCATCTACAGTAAAACCTTTCTGTGTAAATAACAACTCTGGTTGAAAGGACAATCCTTTGGATACTTGAACTTCTGCCACTGCACCATAAACAAATGAAGTATAAGTGGATGGAGCATTATTTACGGCATCTATGAAAACATCTGCTCTGGCATCTGAAAAATTTAATCCTCCTTTGATACCTATGTTTACCTGAGCAAAGGATAAAGTTGACGCGAAGATGCTAATTGTTGCGATAATGTAAGTAACCTTTTTCATAGCCTAATATTTTAATGGTTAGTAATATTGTAGGTAAGACTATTAAGGGGTGTTAATAAAGGGTTATAGCGTTGTTATTAAAATTAAAAGATAAGAAATTGATTGATAAATTGAATTTTTTAATGGCTTACCAAATGTATCGTACCCCCACATTGGCGTGGATATTAAATCTTGAATCGTCGGAACCATTCACTCGATAATAAGGACTAACATCTATGAAGAAATTGACTGGAGAGTCTTCAAGGGTATATTCCATTCCTGAAATTATGCTTGGTGAAAAATTATATACATTACGACCTGTAATATCGCTCAATTTCATATAAGCACCTCCGCCTGCATACCAATTGAGTGAGGGCAATTGCTCTGAGATTTGTACATGAAACTTATAAAATGCACCAAAAACATAGTCCGATTGATTGGCTTCTCTAGTGATTCCAATCATAGCTTCATAGGTTCTGCCTTCAGAAGCTTTCTTGACTACTGAGCCAGATATATAGGTGCCCAATCGAGCTCCAATAAGAAAGTCATACTCTTGAGCTAATGAGGTCTGCATGCCTAAAAGCATAAACCATGCAGTCAAAAAGTAAAACTTTAGAAAATTGAATTGTTTCATAATGGTGATTTTTACAAATATAAACATATTATAGAAAATTAACATATGTTTGCTAGGTAAGATCCATTGGATAGTTTCTAAGCATTGAACTCAATAACAAAAAGTGTTCATTGTCTGTAATGTAGATAGAAAGTGGGATAGATGAATTAAGTAAAAAAGGTTTTTGCTATCCTTCAAAACTAAAGGAAATGGAGATCACTTCTGAAAATACATTTTCTAGTACTTTAGCTGGTACCAATTGATTGTCATAAATCAAGTTGTTGGTAATCCCTCTTGAGAATTTGATTTCGGGCGAAAAAATAAAGAACGGGTAGAAAAATTGCATTCCTAAACCTACTTCCCATTGGAAATCATGCGAAGAAAATTTTAATATAGATTGTTTGGATTCACTGTTTCCTGCTACATCGTATCCATATTTTAATCCTGCAGTAACAAATACCCGTTTATCTTTATAGGGCTTTGATTTATAACGTACTTGAAAAGGAAGCTCGAAATATACAGGTTCTGCACTATTAATTTCTGTTATTCCAGTTTCAACTGATGTAAACTCTAACTGACGAGATGCAAATGAGAAGCCTGGTAAGAACCGGAAATCAAAATTATCTCCCAGTTTTAAATTGGCAATCATGTGCAGTTCCAAGCCTATTCCACTTGACGGTTCTACTACTCTGATTTCATCATTGCCAATGAAGAACCTAGACTGATTTAATCTATATCCACTGTTATTCATTCCAAGATTCAAACCAAAATAGTATGCCTTTTTTTGGAATCCCTTGTAATTATAGTTGTCTACTGAATTGCTCTGCCCAAAGAGGAGAGTACTTGCCAACGCAAGACCAAATACAGTAAGAATTATTTTTTTGCCAAATAAATGGTGCATATGCCGAAGCTTAATGGTTTGTAGGTAACGTCTACAAAACCAGTTTTTTTCAAAATTGATGCAAAGTTATCATAATCGGGAAAAACCTGCACAGATTTGTATAAGTATTCGTATGCTTTTGGATCTTTTGAAGTTAATTTACCTATAACGGGTAAAATATATTTAAAGTATATATTAAATATTTGTTTTAATGGAAATACTCTTGGTTTGGAGAATTCCAAAATCATACAACTTCCATTCTTCTGCAACACCCGATTCATTTCTGAAAGCCCTTTTTCTAGGTTCTCAAAGTTTCGCACTCCAAAAGCTGCCATAACTGTGTCAAATGACTCGTCTTCGAAATGTAGATTTTCAGAATCACCATTTTCTAATGAAATTATATTCGCAAGATTTTTCTTGTCAATCTTGGTTTGTCCTACACGAAGCATTTCTTTGGATATATCTAGGCCAATGATTTTTTCCGGGGACCAAATTTTTGTGCTCATGATAGCCATATCAGCAGTTCCAGTAGCTATGTCTAAAATTACTTTTGGCTGTTCTTTCTCCAGCATTCGAAGGGCCTTCTTCCTCCATAGTACATCAATTCTCAATGAGAGTAATCTGTTGAGGAAATCATAGTATGGGGCCACTTTGTCAAACATTGATGTGACTTGAGACTTCTTTGAATCTACTACATTTTCGTATGGGGTTACTTTTTTATACTCCGCCATTATTTATTCCTAATCTGCTTTAATGCTTTGAATAATTTCAATTGAGTGAAAAATTAATATTCGATTATGATCTATAATAAATCGAAGTAATTTTACACCGTACAAAGATATTAATAGATTAATACAATTAATGTTTTCTTTTCGTCTAAATATCTGATGAAAAACAGAAAAGTCAGGTGATGTATATGTCAATTATCAGAATGGTGAATCTTAGCTATGCCTAAAGTCTCTTACAGTAAATGGATCAAGTATTACTGGAATGCAAAAACTATTTTTAGTGCGCATTCTCCTTTTTTATATGAATTCATGAATCAAGTAATGGGAGAACAAAAGCTTAATGAGGATTTGTCAAAAGTTGAAGCCCAAAGGAAAACATTGATTCAATCAAAGAAATCTATTCCCTTTATTGAATATGGGGCAGGGTCATCTGTTGGTTCCAATGATTCAAGTAGGAAGATATCGGATGTGGCGAGAAATTCTTTGTCTGGATATTGGCAATGTAGACTCTTGTATAATATGATGAAGCTGTATAGACCTGTTCATGTCCTTGAGATTGGCACTTCTTTAGGTATTTCATCAGCTTATTTGGCTTTGGGGTATAAAAACGCAACTATTACAACATTAGAAGGGAACCCTGCTTCTGCCGCAATTGCCAGAGAAGTTTGGCAAGAACTTGAAATCGATACCATTGAACTGAAAGTGGGAGAATTTGGACAAACATTGCTTCCCGCATTGAGCACAATGAATAGGGTAGACCTGGCTTTTTTGGATGGTAATCACCGAAAGAAAGCTACGTTAGATTATTTCAATATAGTGCAGGAGAAAATTCACCATAAGAGTATCATTTTAGTGGATGATATCTATTGGTCCGACGAGATGCATGACGCTTGGAGCATACTCAAAGAAGACGAGTCTGTAGCTTTCAGTATAGATATATTTCGTATGGGTATTCTCTTTTTTGACCATTCTATCATGCCAAAGCAGCATTTTCAATTGATTCCATATAAATATAAGCCATGGTCGATCGGTTTATTTGCTTAGGTTTGTTCAAGACAATTTACATAAATACATTAAATTTATTTAATATATATACTGCTCATTTTGTGTATTATGGCTATCTTTCGACGATCAAATTCCATGGATATGAGGTTTAAATTAATTGCAACAATTACATGTTTTTTTTCAATCACGCTAAACGCACAAGTTGGATTCTATAATGGAACTTCACAAGTGTTGGGAGACCAAGAGGTAAACAGTACTATTTGTATTGGTTTTGAAGATTTGAATGGTGATTTATTAGAGGATTTATTTGTACTAGATAAAGGACAATTGTTAAAAACATTTGTTCAACGTGAACCGAATACCCCTTTTGTTCACCAAGACCACCTTTTGGTATCTGCAAATGGTGATTGGGCTATTCTATCTGGCGATTTGGATAATGATGGGACCCCAGAAATAATTAGTAGTGGTAATGAGAGTGGATCGGATATTTTAAAACTAGTAGATGGAAAATATGTCAAGCAATATGGAACAGAAAATATATTTTCACAAAATACCAACCTAGTAGACTTTAATGGTGATGGGTTTCTTGATTTTTTTGTTTGCAACGATGATGGTGAGAATTTGACGTACATCAACGATGGGACCGGTATTTTAATCCAAACAAAACTTATAGATTTTCAAACTACTCCAGAAGATGATATGTCTGGCAATTACAGCAGTATATTCACAGATGTGGATGGAGATGACGATCTGGATTTATACATAGGGAAATGCAGGGCCAATGTATTTGACCCTACAGATCCACGCCGTATTAATACGCTCTATATCAATAATGGAGATGGAAACTATTCAGAACAAGGAGAGGAAGCGGGATTAGCTATAGGAGCCCAAAGCTGGTCTGTTGATTCGGGAGACATTGACAATGATGGTGATTTGGATATGATTATTGCCAATCATGATGCACCACATGATTTAATGTTAAACGATGGGACAGGACATTTTTCTAGATATACATTGATCCCAGATGGTTATTCAAGTTTTGCTTTCCAAAGCTTTTTTCAAGATATGGATAACAATGGATGGTTGGATATTGTGATTACGGATCCTGCAGGAACCTATATTCTGTTTAATGAGGAGATGAGTTTTACTCGGAGAGATTTTTTATTTGGCAATAGGGGAGCTTTTAGTGCAGCAACTGGAGATTTGAACTCCGATGGGTTCCCCGATTTATATTTAAGTTATGCTGTTTCTTTTCAAGATTGGTCAATTATGGATGATATCGTCTTGATGAATGAAGGGAATACCCATAATTATTTGGACCTACATTTAATTGGTACACAATCAAACCGCGATGCGGTAGGGGCAAAAGCAATCGTGTACACAGAAAGTGGCCCTCAAATTCGAGAAGTTGTTTCAGGCAAGAGTTATGGAATTATGAATACATCCATCTTGCATTATGGCTTAGGAAATATACATGTAGTTGATTCAATTAAAGTGGTTTGGCCTTCAGGAATCCAGACTATAATCAAAGACATCGAAGAAGTCAATACGATTATTTCTATCACCGAACAAGGCTGTGTGACATCGATATACCCATTGCCCGATCTATATTTGTGTGGAGAAGAGGCCATCGATTTTGAGTTGCCAATGGAATTTGAAGATGCGGTATGGTCCAATGGAATGACAGGAAATAATATTACGATAGAGGAAGAGGGGTATTATAGGGTTCAATTTACGGACTCGGGGTGTCTGAGATGGTCATCCTTTTTCGAAGTGAAACTAGAAGAAGAGGCCAATGAGATTGAGGTGTTGGAATTAAAGAATAAAGTTATTTGTAGTGGAGAGGTCATTGAGTTGTCTGCATATCCAGGAATAGAATATGAATGGTCTAATGGAGCAACTACCCAAGTAGTGGAAGTTACAGAATCAGGAATGTATAATGTGTCTGTTACTACAAATTGTGGAGAATATGTATCCGATCAAGTTGAGGTTTTAGTATCCAATAATTCTATTCTAGAGATTGAAAATGACACAGTACTAATAGGGGAGAGCGCCACCTTTGTAGGCAATGGAAACGTCTTGAATTGGTATCAAAATAAAAACGATATTATACCACTTTCTACTGGTGAAACGTTCACTACTCCTCCACTGACTGAAGATCAAAGGTACTTTGTTAGTGAACCTATTGAAGGCTATGGATTCGATCAATTTTTGATGACTATGGTTCCGTTAAATGCTGTCGGAGATTCTATTTATACAGAGAATGAACAGGTCACTTTCAGCGTAATGGATGAAATACTATTGAAATCGTTTAAAGTTAGAACTCAACAAAAAGGTATACGGAAGTTTGTTTTGAAGCAGGGAGATATGCTTGTGTATGAAGATGAAATAGACTTGAACACTGGAATTAATACCATTTCAATGAATATATCTTTACCTCAAGGTATATATACTCTCGGTACAGATGAAGATGTCAATTTTGAAAATATCGGTACGATACACCCGCAATTTTCTTATTCTCAAATATATGCCGACAAGGATAAAATTATTTCTGGTTATTTGGAGGTGCAAGATAGTGAGACTTATCCCGGAGTTACTCCGTATTTCTTTGCATGGGAAATAGACTACGGAGCGTATACCTGTGAAGAGCGACAACCCATATTTGGAATTATCAAGATGCCTGTTTCTACTCAAGATATAGATATTCGTGCAGTGGTATATCCTAACCCAACAGATGGTTTACTAATTATCGAGACTGAGGTCGTTGAACCTTTTATGGTCGAGGTGTTGGATATGTCAGGAACTCAAGTTATGTATCCTCAACCAGGGCAGAAAGGTAGAATGTCTATTCAAATGCCAGATGTGGCAGGAATATATTTAGTGAAATTGAAGAGTCGAACGAAAAATAAAACACTTAAAGTTTTTGTATACTAATTGGTGGGTAAATCGTTAATCTTGAATAGGTTATTTGTCTAACCATTTAGGGGTATAAACTGAATTATAAGATTGGAATCCTTTCAATAAGTCTTCAACATCAGCTTCACATATCAATTGATCAATCGGATGAGACTTAAGAAATTTTTCCTGCATCATATGTTCAAAGAAATTGAATAACTGAGAATAGAATTGGTTGGTATTTAAAAATCCAATTGGTTTTTGATGTAATCCAAGTTGGGTCCACGTCATCACCTCAATAATTTCTTCAAGTGTACCAATTCCTCCAGGCATTGCAATAAAGCCATCTGCTCTTTCGGCCATAATCGCCTTTCTTTCGTGCATGGTATCTGTAATGATGAGTTCCGTTAATCCAGTATGAGCGACCTCCATATCTACCAGGTGTTGAGGGATAACACCTACTACTTCGCCTCCCAAACGAAGGATTTCATCCGCGATGATACCCATAAGACCTACGTTGCCCGCACCAAAAACTAGGTGGAAATTGTATTTGACCATGGCTTGGCCCAGCGCTTTTGCTTGTTGTGTATAAAGAGGGTTGGTTCCTTTACTTGAACCACAGTAGACAGCTAAATATTTTTTCATGCGCAAATATAGGCGGTGCTGTTAAGATTAGAAAAGGGAATTCAATTTAATTTTGAAGGCGCTACTATTGAAAATTTAAAAAAACATGAAGTCCAGAAGGAGTTTGAAAATTATTTTTGTTTTAAACTTAAAATTTAATTGGAGCTAAGTAATTCGTTGTCAGTCACTAAAGTAAAAAGGACTTAAAAAATAATAAAATTTTTAAAATTTTATTGCTCAGGCACTTTTTGATGTCGAGTAATGTTATATTTTTGCAGTCGATTGTAAAATCAACACGGTGATTGTAGCTCAGTTGGTTAGAGCACCGGTTTGTGGTTCCGGGGGCCGTGGGTTCGAATCCCATCTTTCACCCATACTTTTGAAGTCCTCGTCAATACTATTGACGAGGACTTTTTTTAAGTCTATTACAATAAATGGAGACGCTTTGCAATTCACGATGAAGTTATTCGAGCTCTCTAAGATCGAACTGTTATTACGTCAATCATTGAAATAAAAAAAGCAGAATACTATCGTATCTCTGCTTTTAAAATCAACTAATTCCTTGGGGTTATACAAGGTTGTTTTGCTTAAAACATAGCTGCCTTTACGTAATTTGAGAATTTAGATATGGCTTTAGGTGGTTCAAGTGTTTTGACTGTTCTTTTTAGTTTATGACTTATGATCTCTAACATGCCGCTTACACATGAACTACGATGCGCCTTGAAAATAAATGTAGCTTTATTATTGATCCGATCTCTATGAATTTGGATAGACTTCGGAGTTTGAGCATATAGTCTGGCTAAAGATCTGGAGCATGTTCCAAATAAGAAATATTGTGTCCCATACATTCTCAATGCATACGTCATGGCCAACCAAATATACATGTTGATATACGTATTTGTTCTATGCTTTTTTTGAATCCAGAAACAACAGATCTCCGTATAATTACTTAACTCCTCCAGTTGGTCGATAACTTTGGATTGTTTTTCTTTTTTCGCAAAAAACTCAAGAGTTCTGAAATTTACATCTCTACCAAGAATAAATCCTCCAACTAATTCACTTTTCCAGTAGACAGCAAATACTCTATTGATTTCATTTTGCATATAATCATCTGGTATTGGTAAACCAGAACACGTAAAATATTTTTGAGAAAAATTAGAAAGTTCTTCATGGTTTGTGATTTGTTTAAAAGTAGGTATGAAGTTCATTATTGTTAATTTTAAGGGGTGAATAGGTGTTGGTTGTTTTTTCATTAAGTACATTACAAAGATGGGCCGTAGAAGAATGTGGTTCACCTACATCTTGATGCAGTCTTTTATCTTTATGGAGCATTTTTTTGCATAATTATGTACGTTTTGATGATAATACAAAGATGAATACAGATGCATTCTTTTTTAAGAGTGGAATTACGGGAGTTGAAAAACAGGTAGATTTACCTGTTTAGAATGAAATTATACCTGATTCAGAAATTCAGGATACCACTTTCAGAATTTTATAGTTGATTCTAATTGACGGATTGATATCTTAGAATAGAAAAATTGATAACCAACGGGTATATTAAGGATGATTCAGGAGTTAGGTAATCTTAAAAGTGAATTCTCTTTAGATCCAACCAGCCTAAAATTTGGTCTTATCCAGATTAGTATTTTGAAGTTTCATTTTGTGTTAAAAACACAAAAGTGGTTGAGCTAAAACAATGTAATGATTGAAAATAAAATATTGAATACCATACTGTTATGTTTAAAAACAAGGCCTTAAGTAAAAAGTGTTTTATTGGGTGGTTAATAGTTTAAATATCTCCATCTAAAGATTTTCTTATAATTTCTGCTTTAGAATTGATTTCTAAGGCTCTATAAATGCGTTTAATATGAAATCGAACGGTGTCAATGGAAATATTGAGTTTATCAGCAAAAAGTTTAGAGCTCAGACCATTGACTATACCATCGACAATCTCAAGTTGTCAACTCGTAAGTACATTACTATTCTTTTTTATTTTGAGGACAAAGTGCTTGGCAATTTTCCTGGCAATTGAAGGAGACATATAAGGTCCTCCTCGATATACAACAAAAAGGGCTTCCTGTATTTTTGCAAGTGAAGTACGTTTTGAAATGTATTGACATGCACCCGCAGTCAACGCATCAAAAATATTTTTATCATCTTCAAATATGGTAAACATTATAATATCTGCTTCAGGCAAATAAGAACGAATATGTTGGATGCCCTCAATACCAGTCATGCCTGGAAGACCAATATCTAGGAGCACAAGATTAATCGGTAAATGCGAAAATAAAACAATTTGCTCAAAGAATCTTCTATGCTTTTTGCCACCAACTGAAGCTCAATGGCCGGATGAGCTCCACAGTATTTCGTGAGACTTTCTCTGATGACAGGGCGATCTTCTACGATGTATAGTTGTATATTTTCCATAATACAAAGTTGATTTAATTGGGGCTACTATTCACCTACATATTAATATAGAGGGTGAAAGATTATTAAAAGGAATACTCATACACCCATTAATGATAAAAATTGAGTTTGTAAAAAAGAATTGGATAGGAAATAGAAAATTTTGAAGAACGGTACCTTTTAATTCAATTAAATATGATAGTTTTGTTTAACCCTTTATGTCGATTACAAGAAACATATCATGTAGACCAAATTTATCTATTAGGTATATGTTCATGTTAGGATCAAAAACTTCCCTTTTCAAATTGCGTTCAGTTTTGTGTGGGAACATGCAAGCAAAAAGTCACTAAATTAATAATAACTCACCTAGCTGAGATGCATTCGTGTGTCTTGTAGTGTGGGAATTAAAATTTAATGAAAATGAAAAGTTTAAATGGAATTATACTCCATACTCCTAAAGGTCAGGAAGTATGGGTCAATTTTGATAATGTTGCTTATTGTATTAAAACCAGCAATAATAATATATCGATACGTTTCACATTTTCACAAGGAAAAGAAAGTAAAGGTGCGTATTTGGTGGTTGTTGAAAATTTAGATCAGATTCAATTATTGTTGAGAAATGAATGATAAAATGTTTATATTCAATTTATTATGAGCCGTGTTATGATTGAATGAATCTATCCAAAAAGTTACTTGTCAACCATAATAAAATCAAAACCAATGAAAAATCTTATAGAATTAACTTCTCCAAAGGGTGAAAAAATATTAGTAAACATGAATCATGTTTCTCACCTAAGTAGAACGCCAAATAAACATACATCGGTCAATTTTAATTATTCACTTGGAATGCCAAGAAGAAGTGCATTTATTGTAGTTAAAGAAAGTATTGCAACCATTCAAGCCATGATTAAGTGATGTCTTGTAAATGTATTTGAATAAAAAAAGCAGGATCTCAATTCCAGATCCCGCTTTTTTAAGGTCTATGTGTTACTTATTATCTTTCAGCAGTTTCTCCTACAAGGGTAAATGTTCTACTTACAGGATTGAAAGGAGCTCTTAATTTATTCCCATCTGTATTGACCAACGCCAATGATATAGTGTTTTTTCCTAATGGTAAACCAGTGATATAATAAGGTTGCCACTTGTCGATTTGATGTTCCTCTCCATTAATTATAGCAATTATCTTGTGAGTTGTACCAATGTTTGCATTGACTGGATAAAAATCAAGCATCACTTTATCTGTTTCTGCTTTCCCAGCATATGTACCTTTTGGCCTACTGTAGAATAACATAGGATCTTCTATCGGTGCAGCCTCAGTTATTGAATTGTCCTTGATTGTTACTTTCTTAGCAACATGTGCATCGTCACTTTTTATACTTTCATGATAAGAACGTGATAAAAAAGCAAGCATGTAGTGTTCTCCATCTGCAATTTCATAGTCAAATGAATTGGTATACTTTGCCGCATATGGCTGGTTATCAATGATTAGATGGATATGTTGCCCTTTACCAGAATTGGCACACATCTTTTGATCTGCATCGCTCGTCTGTGCCCCTAATTTGTAATCTCCATCAGCCACATCAAAATCAAACTTTCCATTTACGTAACTGACGCCATTAATTTTTGCATCTTGAAAACTTGCAGACGGATCGAAAGGGGTTAATGTGTATTTTTTTCCAGGTGCAGCTTGCATTTCAGCAGTGGTGTCATCTGTTTTTGGTGCCTCTTTTTTATCTGTTTTACAAGAAAACATAAGAATGCAAGAGAATAGTAGTAAAATAAGTGATTGTTTCATTTTTATATATTATATTTATTCTTAATATGTTAGAAATTGTTTGTTGTGCGTTTGTCTAATGTTCGAAATTAAAATTTTTTGCAAAAATACGCTATTTCTGATTACTTTTGATCCGTTTTGAAGATAATGTCAAACCCAGATATAGATATATTAAGCAAACTAAAAGAACAACCCGAAATTGCTCTTAAAGTTTTGTACGACAATTACTACAATTATATATGTAGTGTTGTTTATAAAATGGTGGGAGATAGCACACTAGCAGAAGATATTGCTCAAGAAGTTTTTGTAGAAGTCTGGAAAAGAAAAGAATCACTGGATGTAAATGTTTCATTAAGAGGGTATTTAAGAAGAGTTGCTGTAAATAAGACATTAAATCATATACGAGCTCAAAAGATGAGTTTCGAAGAAGAAGACGCAGTGTTGAATGTGCCATCTAATGAAAATTCAACTCAAAAAGTATTAGAAGCCGAAGACCTGCAAAAAATTATCAATGATTCTATAGACAGCCTTCCAGATAAGTGCAGAGTGGTATTTGGGCTGAGTAGATTTGAAGAATTGTCTTATAAAGAAATTGCCACTGAGTTGGGCATTTCAATCAAAACGGTTGAAAATCAAATTTCTAAAGCATTAAAAATAGTCAGGAAAGCAGTACTGGAGTATGAAGAAGAAAAAAAATATAATAAATATTAATATGACATAGGGGTTGAAGTTTCATTTATGTGTCCTCCCAGTAGGAAACAATTTAACACCTAGAATTACCACATGGAAAAAAGTAAAATACATAGTATTATCACTAATTGTATTTTAGGAGAAGCATCTCCTGAAGAAGTGATATTATTGGACCAATGGAGAAAAGAATCTCCACAGAATGAAGACCTTTATCAAGAGTATTCCTCAATATGGAATGCTTCGGAGAATTATACTTCCCAAGACTTTAAACCCAATGCTCAATCAGCATATCAAAAGCATTTAGATTTATTAGCATCAGAAAACAATAACGAACAAGTACGTTCCTTATCTGTGGAAAATACTGCTGAGATTAGACCCAAAGTACACAAGGCCAAGATTTTAACACTTAGAAGACTTTCGAGTATCGCTGCTCTTTTTGTACTAGTTTTTGGAGCATATTTTGTTTTTAATGTCATGAACACTACCACTATTTCTGGGACATCTGGAGTTACATTTGTATCCCTTGAAGATGGCAGTTCTATATGGTTGGATGATGGTTCAACGATTTCGTATACATCTGGGTTTGGAACTACACATAGAAATATTGATTTGGAAGGCAAAGCATTTTTTGATGTTGAGAGAAATGAAAATGTAGCATTCAATATAACATCTGATCAGCTCAATGTTTCTGTATTAGGTACCAGCTTCACAGTTGATACTAAATCGGGAAATAATTCTGTAGCTGTCAAATCGGGTAAAGTTGAAGTGACAGTTAACAATAAAAAAATAACATTACAAGAGGATGATAAAGTATCCTTTGAGAATAATGAATTTATTTCAAGCAAATTGTCAAAAAATGATGTTCTTTGGAGAAATTCAGATTTATCTTTCGATAATGCACGATTAGATCAAGTTATTGCTGATATTAACTTGTACCATAACAACAAAATAATATTAAAAAGTAACTTGGATCAAGTAGATTGTCCATTTACATCAAAAAGTTTAGCCAGCACTTCATTCAATAACATCATTGAAATTTTGAAGATTACATATGATCTTGAGAAAGCAGAAAGCCCAATTGATGGCACTGTGACTCTTACGATTGATGAATGTAAGTAAAATTTGTATAAAGAATTTTTAACCAAGTTTTAGAAAACTTTCCATTTAGCATTTACACTTATTGATATAAGTATATCTTTGGGTATGATTTTTGAATAAATTTCATCAAACTAGGATTTTTTACTTATTCCACCTGAGGGTTTGTGTATGTTAAAACGAATACTATTCTTTTTAATACTAATTTTTTGTTCTGATATGGCAATGGGTCAGTCCATTTTGTCTGATGAGGTAGTAATAAGTTATGCCTCAAAGAATAAACCTCTCAGTGTAGTATTGAATGAATTGAGTGATAAATCCGGGATAAATATAGTTTTCTCAGAACGTAGAATTCCCAGCAATAGTAAAGTTACCATCTCTGCCATAAATCAACCATTAGGTAACATCCTAATCGCTATTCTCAAAAAGAGAAAATGTAGATATGACTTGGTAGGCGATGAAATAGTCGTATCTAGAATCTCATCCAGAGATTTAAATAGAACCTTCACCATAAGTGGATATTTATCCGACAAAAACACTGGAGAACTCTTGGTTGGAGCAAACGTGTATTTATTTGATAAATCTAAAGGGACCCAAACCAATGAATATGGATTCTATAGTTTGTCTTTGCCTAAAGGAATCAAACGAATGTATTATTCCTATTTAGGCTATAAACAAGAAGTTGAAGAATTTAAATTAAATGGGGATACCATTCTTAACAAGGAATTAATAGCAGATGTCGAATTAAATCAAATCATTATTTTAGACGATGTTGAAAATCAAGAAGAACCTCAAACTGTCTCACAAAGCAAATTAAATCTAGATCGAATCAGAACAGCTTCATCATTGATGGGGGAGTCCGATGTTATTCGATTAGTAGGAATGATGCCGGGGGTGGATGGTGGAGCAGATGGGTTAGGAGGAATGAATGTGCGAGGCGGTTCTGCGGATCAAAACTTGGTGCTGCTGGATGGAGTTCCCATCTATAGTCCTGGCCATGCATTAGGTTTGTTTTCTGTGTTTAATTCAAATATAATAAAGAATGCTACCTTGATCAAGGGGAATATACCTGCTCGATATGGCGGACGTTTATCCTCGGTGTTAGATGTGAGAACAAGAGAAGGAAACAACAAGAAAGTTTCTGGAGATATTACTATTTCTGCTCTTGCTATAAAGGGGGCAATTGAAGGACCGATCGGATCAAATGGAAGCAGTTATATCTTTTCTGCACGCCGAACAGTGTTGGACTTTTATATTAAAAGATTCACAGAGTCTCAAAATGAATTGAATGGAGATATTGGATTTTCTGTCTATAATTTTATGGATTTAAATGGAAAAATCAATTTGAAGTTGGGAAAAAAACATACACTTTACCTCAGTAGCTTTTATGGACAAGATGTATTTGAAAATGAAAAATTAGATGTTGATTTTGTATCTTCTACATCTACTACATTTAGCAAAGACACACAATTGAAGTGGGATTGGGGGAATCGAGTTTATTCAGCAAAATTGGTGTCACAATATTCAAAAAAATCATTTGGACGATTGACAGCCTATTATACGGGGTTTGAGTTTGATTCTTTTGAGTTGGATGATTTTGTTACTACGGATACAATAGAAACTAGACGTGTTTACAAAACAGGTTTTTTTAAATCTGGTATCCGTGATATAGGTATTAAATATGATTTTGATTATCTACCCAATACAACCCACCTCATACGAATGGGGCTTGGTGCAATCCGACATGATTTCAGTCCTGGACTCGTGTCTTTGAATTCTTCAGATCAGTTGGTCGCTCTTGGAGAGGAGATTACTCCGACACTCGTGGAGTCAGAAATTGAAGATACACAATTGAAAGGGGATGAATTTTTTGGCTATATCGAAGATGAAATTACGCTAGGTTATGGGACCACAATAAATTTTGGTGCACATGTTAACTTTACTAAAACAGGAACGAACAGTTTTTTAAATATTCAGCCCAGACTTTCACTCTTATCCAAGTGGGATAATGCTTTTTTTAAAGTTGGGCTCACTAGAATGAATCAATACCTGCATTTATTGTCAAGTAATGGGTTAGGATTGCCTACCGATGTGTGGCTTCCATCTACAGATAGATTAGGACCTGAAAAATCTTGGATTGGTGTTGTGGGACTTGGTCTATTCACATCATCAGGATTACGAATGGGAGTAGAAGGTTACTATAAGATTTTTGATGATTTGACCACATTCAATGAGGGAGGCATACCAAAAATTAGTGCAGACAGAGATTGGGAAGAAATATTACCTATAGGGCAAGGGAAAGCCTATGGAGTTGAATTTTATTTTGATAAGATAATAGGTAGAACTACTTGGAATTCTAATTATACACTTTCTTTTTCTGATCGAGAATTTGAAGATTTGAATAGAGGAGGAAACCCTTTTCCATTTAGATACAATCGACGACATAATATCAAGTTGGGACTTTTACATAAAATTACAGATAATACAGAGTTTACCTTGAATTGGAATTTATCCAGCGGAAACCCCATAACAGAGCCCTCTGGAGAAGTTGTTAGTACCAATGGAGAAATAACAATTGTGTATTTGGACAAAAATGGAGGATTGCTTCCTACGTATCATAGAGTAGACCTTAGTTTTAATTTTTATAGCAAATATAAATGGGGTAGAACCAAGTTAACCTTAGGGCTCTATAATGCATTCAATAGACAGAATCCATTTTATACAGATATTGAGCAAAAATTTGATAATTCAAATAGTTATAATATTGTTCAATTTTCTATCCTACCTATCGTTCCTAGTGTTGCCTTCTCTGTTTCATTTTAGTTTTTACTCCTTTCCAATATTTATATAGTTATTACATTGGATTGTCAAATTCTGGCACTTTTTCATACCATATGTTTACTTTAAACAAATTAAGTTAAAATCTGAGTATTGAGTGACTTTTGATTACAAATAGGTCTTAATGTTATATTATAATGAGTATATAGCATGTTAGTCCATGTTTTTTTGCTAAGTAGGTGACAAAAAATTGAAAAATAGTACTATTTTTGAAACCATAAACAGATCATTCAAGAGTTGAAAAAATATTTCTCCTACATTTTATTACTAGTGGTTGTTGGTATGGCAAGTTGCGTTAGCAGAATAGACATACCCGAAAATGAAGAGTCGAAGCTCTTTATTAGCCTTGAAATGCTAGCTGGAGATACCAAGATTGTCGCTGACCTTAACACGACCAATAACCTAAATGGGACGTTTCCAATTCAAAATCCAAGTGATGCTATAATCGTTATTAAAGAGGAAAACATTGGAGGATCAGATGTTGCTGTTGAAAGAACTCTTGAATATGATGAAGTGATTGGGAAATATCAGACAGAGGATACGGATGGTTTTCTAAAAACAGGATTCACTTATTTCTTGGAAGCTCAAATAGACAATTCTACCTATAAGAAAATCACTGCAGAAACTAAAGTACCCAATTCCATTACAATTGATGACTTTGAACTGTTGAGTGAAGAAATTGTACAAGATATAGATGGGAATGACGTTTGGCAGGGAACCATTGGTATTTCATTGATGGATGCAAACAAGTCTGGATATGGACATCTCGTTCTTTATGGTTTTTTATCAACAAAGGAGATTTCTCTAATGGGAGAAGAAATTATTGTTTTTGGAACTGAATCTAGACCTTTTGAATTAATCGAAGTTGTACAAGGCCAAACTGCTATCACAGATATTATTCATAGAGATGGATTATTTATTAATTTAGGTGATTTGAACAATGATTACCTTGAGATTACACTTAGATCACCTTTTCCAATTACTCAACCCAACCAAGTAACAGATCACATACATACAGAAATGATATCGGTTAGTGCTGAGCATTATGACTACCATATCGCATATCATAATATTAAGAGCAGTCAAAACGATATCTTTGGAGAGAAGGCATTGTTTCGTTCCAATATCAAAGACGGACTAGGATTATTTTCTTCTTGCTCAAGATCAACAACGATATTAGAATTAAGAAAATAGTTTTCTTTTTTATCCTTTCCACTGTCTTTTAACAGTACCTGTGTTTTAGTAGTACATCGTCTTACTGTCGTCCATACACTTCCATTACCTATAAATAGCTATATATAATAACTGTTTCCAATTACATTCATACAGGATTTTCTATTCAGTATATCAATCCAAAAAAGTATTTAATAGAAAAAGATTAAAATTTGATATTTTTTTTTGTTAACAAATAGCAAAAAATCAATATGTAAATAGCACATAATCATATTTATTGCGTGCTAAATTGCTGGAATATAGCAAATTGACTTAAAAAAATGTAAAATATTTTATGTTTTGAATAGGGGGATGTCGTGTATTGTCGTGTCTTGTTTATGTAATGAGAATAAAAAAAGTAAAAAAAATGACTAATACACCGAATGCTTTCTTCGAGATAATTGACAAAGTTTCAATGCTTAGACAATTCAACCTCTTCACTGACCTTACAGAAGAAGAATTACAAGATTTGGCAAGATCTACTAGTATTAAAGCTGTTGGAAAACACAGGTATATTTACAGAAGTGGAGATGAAAGTGAATATCTATATGTTTTGATTAATGGAACAATCAAAATTGGAAATACATCAAATGATGGTAAAGAAGTCATAAAAACTATCCTTCACCCAACAGCACTATTTGGAGAATCTGGATTAGGGTCTTTAAAAGAAAGAAAATCATTTGCAAAAGCAATTGACTCTGATGTGAGATTGATGCAGATTCATGTTGATGGTTTTAAGGAATTAATGAAAAGTAATTTTGATTTTAACCTCAAAGTTGTAGAAAACCTTGGGAAGAAAATTCATAAAATAGAAAGTAGACTAGAGTCACTAGTATTTAATGATGCCAGAACGAGAATTGTGGAGTTTATTAAAGAAAATGCAAACAATTTTGGTAGAAAAGTAGGGTATGAGATGTTGTTAAAACATAGCTTAACTCAACAGGATATTGCAAATTTTACAGGAACTTCTAGACAGACAGTAACTTCTGTATTAAATGATCTACGAAATTCAAATCAGATCTATTTTAAAAGAAAAAGTATTCTTATTAGAGATTTGAAATCTTTAGCATAAGAATTTAAAATGAACTTTCAGAGTTAAAAGTTTTCTCATAGACATTTACCTGAAATCCTAGCTATAGACAGGTATTTCCAAAAGTCGGAAATACCTGTTTTTTATTTTACTTAGATTAAAGAACGCTAGTCTTAAATAGATACCCAGTTCTTACTTGATCTAGAGTGGGATATTCCCATGTTTCTTTTTAGGAATTTTGACCGCTTTATTTTCCAACATGGAAAATGCCTTAATTAATTTTCGTCTTGTATTTTTTGGAAGAATTACTTCATCAATAAAGCCTCTTTGCGCAGCAGAGTAGGGGTTGGCAAATAAATTCGCATACTCTTGCTCTTTCTCCTTCAAAGTAGCCTGAGGATCGTCTGAAGACTTAATTTCTTTTCTGAAAATAATTTCACTCGCCCCTTTTGCTCCCATAACTGCAATTTCAGCAGAAGGCCATGCATAATTCATATCAGCTCCGATATGTTTGCTATTCATAACATCATAGGCACCTCCATAAGCTTTTCTGGTGATCAATGAAATCCTAGGCACCGTGGCTTCACTCAAGGCATATAAAAGCTTTGCTCCATTGGTTATGATGGCATTCCATTCTTGATCAGTACCTGGCAAAAATCCAGGAACATCTACGAGAACAAGCAGTGGAATATTAAAACAATCACAGAATCGAGTAAATCTTGCTGCTTTTTTTGAACTGTCGACATCCAAACATCCAGCAAGACTCATCGGTTGATTCGCTACGATGCCAATACTTCGTCCTCCCAATCTTGCAAATCCAACCAAGATATTATCCGCATAATTTTTATGAATTTCAAAAAATGAATCTCTATCTATTATTCCTTGAATAACCTCATGCATATCGTAAGGCTTATTTGCACTGTCTGGAACAATGGACTCCAACTCTTCTCTGTATTCAGTATCTAATTCCACCTCATACTTCATCGGTTTTTCTTCACAGTTTTGAGGAAGATAACTTAGCAGTTGCTTTATTTTCCGTATGCAATCCAAGTCGTTCCCAGCAGTGAGATGAGTTACACCTGATTTAGTGGAGTGCGTACTTGCTCCACCTAGTTCTTCAGAAGTAACTTCTTCGTTGGTTACCGTTTTGACAACATTAGGCCCCGTCACAAACATGTAGCTTGTCTTCTCGACCATTATGGTGAAATCGGTAATGGCGGGTGAATAAACAGCACCTCCAGCACATGGTCCCATAATTGCAGAAATTTGAGGAATCACTCCAGAAGCCATTACGTTTCGATAGAAAATATCAGCATAGCCCCCCAATGATCTAACTCCTTCTTGAATTCTGGCTCCTCCACTATCGTTGAGTCCAATCAACGGTGCACCCGTTTTCATGGCCATATCCATGATTTTACATATTTTTTCAGCGTGGGTCTCAGATAATGATCCTCCAAAAACGGTGAAATCTTGAGCAAAAACATAAACCAATCGACCATTGACAGTTCCATAACCCGTCACGACCCCATCTCCATTAAATATTTGATTTTCCATCCCAAAATCTTTGGTTCTATGGGTAACCAATATGCCAATTTCTTCAAATGAGCCTTCATCCATTAAGAGTTGTACTCGTTCTCTGGCTGTCAACTTTCCTTTTTCGTGCTGCTTATCGATTCGAGTCTGTCCACCACCTAAGTAAGCCGCTTCAATCTTTTTCTTCAGTATATCTTGCTTTTCTTTCATGGATTATTGATTTCTACTTTTGGTCCAAATACTAGAATTGTGTTCTATGGATTTTAATTTGCTTTTTGATTTTATGTATTGCTTCACGGCAAAAATTGCAGCAACCTTTCGCTGACTGTGTTGACTTTCTTCTACGGATTCTGCAGAAAAGTTTTTCTTCACAAAGTGAGTATCAAACTTTCCAGATATGAAGTCCTCATGGCGAAAAACAAATGCCCCAAAATCAAGTGTTGTTTCTATTCCTTCTATTTTATATTCTGCGATTGCTCGTTTCATAATGTCTATGGATTCTTCTCTTGTGGAACCATAGGTGATTAATTTTGCAATCATGGGATCATAATAAATGGGTATGGTCATACCTTCTTCATATCCATCATCTACTCTTATATTATCTCCCTCAGGACGACGATACGTGTGTAATGTTCCTATACTTGGAAGAAAGTTGTTCATTGGATCTTCTGCATAGACTCTCAATTCCATCGCATGGCCTTCTATATTAAGATCAGATTGTGTGAAACTCAATTTTTCTCCTCTGGCTATTCTAATCTGTTGCTCGACTAAATCTACTCCACTTATTAGTTCTGTAACAGGATGTTCTACTTGAAGACGGGTATTCATCTCTAAAAAGTAAAAATTCAATTGATCGTCTAATAGAAATTCTACTGTTCCTGCTCCTTCATAATTGCATGCTTGCGCAACTCTTACTGCGGCTGCTCCCATTTCCTCCCGCAGCTGTGGAGTCAATACACTGGATGGTGCTTCTTCGACTACTTTCTGATGCCGTCTTTGGATACTGCATTCTCTTTCAAAAAGATGGACAACATTCCCATGAGCATCCGCTAAAACCTGCAGTTCAATATGTCTAGGTGAAGTGACGTATTTTTCGATAAAAACAGATCCGTCGCCAAATGCAGATTCTGCTTCACTAATGGCTCGTTCCATTTGCTCAGATAATTCATCGATATGTTCTACGATACGCATACCTTTTCCACCTCCTCCAGCAGAAGCTTTAATCAAAATAGGAAATCCTATTTCTATTGCAATTTTTTTTGCTTCTTCCACATCTTCAATGGCTTCATCAATTCCTGGAACCATTGGTATGTCATATGCTTTTACCGCTTCTTTGGCTGCTAGTTTACTGCCCATTACTTCAATAGCATGTACATTGGGACCAATGAAGATAATTCCCGCATCAGTAACAGCTTTGGCAAATTCAGAATTTTCGCTCAAAAAACCATATCCTGGGTGAATTCCTTCAGCCCCTGTCTTTTTGGCCGCATCGATTATTTTGTCAATGACTAAATAGGATTGTGCAGAAGGTGCTGGACCGATTTCAATTGCCTCATCCGCAAATAGGACATGAGGGGTGTGACGATCAATTTCTGAGTAAACGGCCACAGTTTTAATGCCCATTTTTTTTGCAGATTTCATAATCCTAAGGGCAATTTCACCTCTATTGGCGACAAGTATTTTTTTCATTTGAAATTTCTTAAAGAATAAATGGTATAGGGGTTATTATTCGATTTCGATAATTAGTTGCCCTTTTTCAACAGACTCACCAACAGAATTATGGATTTTGACAATGGTGCCATTTCCTTCGGCCTTAATTACATTTTCCATCTTCATAGCTTCGAGAATAAGAATTGATTTTCCTGCTTCTATCTCTTCCCCTTCTTCACACATAATATCTAGGATCAATCCTGGCATGGGTGCTGTAATATTCATCGACTTATGGTCATCTATGTCAGAAAGTCCCATGGATTCTACTTGTTGATCTAAATGATCAAGAATCACAGTCTCGATATCTAGGTCATCGACCATCATACGTTGTGATTTTCCATTTTTTGAACTATCGATCGGATAGATTCGATGAGATTTTCCATCTTTTAGTATCTGAAAGCAATTGTTTCTATTGTCGAAAGAGATGTTTAACTCGTCCAGGTCTTTTTGGCTGACTTCTATCTCTTGGTTCTTTATAAGAACTTTATACATCATTGAAATTTTAGACTACAAAAGTAATAAAAGTGGCTGTACTTTTGTTCACTCTAGAAGAGGGATTGGTAAAAGATAAGTATGGAATTGAGTTTAATTATTTATCTTTTGTTTTCCTTCTTAAAAGAAAGGTATTATTCTTGTATTGAATAATGGTATAATCATAGATAATAAATGGATATTCAATCTGAACCTTCTACAAATGTGACCTCAATAGATTTAGGGTATTGGAAGAATATTCCTATTTCTGACTTTAATCCATTGATGCTTAGTCAAAAAATTGATGGTACGATTCAGGAATTATTAACTCAATGTAATGAATTAAGTAAATTTCCTGATTCGGATAGATTGAAATTCAAAGCATACGAATGGACTTCAACAGCTCGAGATTTCACTATTTTATTGAGAGATTCTCTTTTAGCGGTGACGAAATACGAGCAATTTCAAAAAGATGGCAGACCTGTAGATGAGAGATATTTAAATGAGATAAGACAAACCATTTGCGATGCTGCGGAAGAAACTGAAAATTCGTTTAACGAAGGAAAGCCTACACAAGAGCAATTGAATCTATGGAGATACCAAAAAAGTCCGGTTTCTGAAATTACACTTCAGTTATCTGAACTGGAAAAACAGGCAAAAAAGATTTATCGTAGTATTTCTAAAATTGAAGATGTTCGAGCGAATATCAATATTTATATCCGAGATTTCCAATTGCAGTATTCATTTCAATCGTCAGCAATTTCTAATTTGATTGATATTGTGAATGAGGTGATGGAAATAACCAAAGATGTTTCAGTTGATTTTTCAGAAACAAAGATTAGTCATATAGTGGATCGGATCGGAGAAGATATTCAAAAGTTGGAATTGATTCAAAGTACAGAGTCCATAGAGGTAATTCCGTACCCCAATAGAGAAATATTGTCATTACCTATAAGTATTGATCAAAACAAATTAGTTTATAAATCGATTAATGTTAGGTCTGAATTTGCAAAGTGGTTTTCCTCTTTCATTTACCCAAAAGTTATTGAACTTGAAAGTCGAAGAGATCATGCAGTTGAGAAGGTATTGCAAGTCCTAAAACAAGTTCAAGCAAGAATCGCTGCTATCAGTTTAGCAGATATTGACAAGGGAACAGATTTGAACAGGGAGTTGGATAATGTTTTTTCAAGATTACATCGTGATGTACTGAATGCCTTGAGTAAAGAGGAAGAAAAACAAAATCAATACATAACGGATCATCTTGAAAATCATGTAGTAGTCTCCAATGTTTATTCCAAAGAAAAATTGTTTCTACCAGAAAATGAAAGAAGTCAAATATCAAATCTCAGTAGGGATGCCCAGAAGAGAATAATACACAATTTCAATAAATATACCAATGAAATTAAGTCTTCATTGAGTAAGGTTTTATCGAGATACCTAGAAATAGATAGAACACAGTACAGTCAATATGTACAAAACAAGTTAATGATTGATGATGAGAATGATTCCCTTGCTCTCTTTCTGAAGAAGGGGTATTTAGGCAAGTCATTTACTGTCCCGAGACCTGAAATTATCGATCCGATTTTTGAAGACTATAAATTATGGAAAGAAGGTTTTACAGGAGCGATATTATTATCTGGTCCAACGGGTAGTGGAAAATCGACCCTACTCGGTAAACTCAATCATATTGGAATGAATGAGGAATTGATTCATCTAAAAGCGGGAGAATCTTATTTTATTGAACATCAATCATATCCTCCCAATTTTGAAATTAAAGCGCTTATTGAAAATGTTTTAAAGAGAACAAGTGGTAAAAAAGTGATCTTGTGTATTGATGATTTGGAGCATTGGCACAATGATGATATTGAACTATTTGACAATATTTCGAAGTTATTTACTGCTATCCCAAAATATCGTAAAAGAATATTTTTTGTTGTTACCGCTACTCCATTTTTAAAGGAAAGGGTACAGATTTTTATGGATCTGAATGAAATTTTTTCTAAGCAAATCAGAGTTGAAAATTTGAACCTCAATCAAACGAGAGAAGCGCTTTACCTTAGAGCAAAAGTCAATCAACAATTGAAATGGGAAGAAGCTGAGATCGACCCAAAAATACGATCCATTTATAGAGAATCAAAAGGTAATCCGGGATTGGCTATGTTGGAGTATTGTAGATCATTTGGCATTGGCTACAAGCAGAATATGAAATCCCAGGAATTTAAAGAACTCATATCCAGGCATGAAACACTCCTTAAATATATTTCCGCCTACCATATGTCTTCAGTTAAGTTTTTATCAGATTCATTATCAGAACTTGAATTTAGAACGACGATTAAATCTATAGATTTTTTGGTGGGTCAAAAAATATTGGTTAGACCCAAAAAAGGGCACATTTCGATTCATCCTTTTTTGATTCATTTGATTGAGAGAATATTATTAAAACTGTAGATAGTTATGGCAGAGTTATTACAAGATGATTTTCTATCATGGTTTCAATTTGCAATCATCCTCTTTGGATGTGGTGTATTATATTTTATAGTGAACAAGATTCATCTATTCCGTAAAGATGCCAAAGAAAAGTCGATTGGGTTTAGAATGTTTTCATATCTGTTATTCGTGATCATAGTGGTATCGTTTACGTTGATTCATCCTTTGTATCATTTGTTTTTACTTTTAATCGTATTTGGTGCATTTTATAAAAACATCATCTCTTATTCAAAGGCGTTATTGAGCTTGTATTTTTCTAACGTAAAGTTGGGAGATAAGATTAGTCTTGGAAATGATACGGGTACCTTAATTGCTGTTAATTATGGAGGATTACATCTACTCACTCCAGAGAATAAGATCTATTTTCCATTTAATGCTTGGAAAGGAGATAAAATAATTAGAGAGTCAGAAAAAGGAACGGTATTAATTTCCTTTATGTGTAAAGATGTGCATGACAGAAGTGATTATCAATCCCTTAATCATTTAAAAAAGAATTTATTCAATTATCCATTTTTGGCAGTGACTAAGGTTTCAATAGATAAAGAGCGGGATGAATTTAAAGTAGCGGCTAGAATTGATCATGAAAAATTTAAAGTAGGCTTAATGAAGCATATTGAAAAAGCTGGATTTGAGTTAAATAAAAACAACTAATAAAGAATATTTATGGATTATTCATCATCATATGCATTGATTATTGAAGCATCTGTTGTTTTGATAATTTCTTTTTTCTTTGGAGAAATTTCAAAACGCACAAGTATACCTTCTGTTTTGATGCTCATTGTTCTCGGTGTACTGCTCAAGTTTGGAATGGACTATGTCGGATTGGAAGATTCAAATTTCATGGGAGCTTTGGAGATATTAGGGATTGTAGGGTTAATAATGATTGTTTTAGAGGCCGCACTAGAATTAAAATTGGAAAGAAGTAAGTTACTACCTATTGTGATGTCCTTGGGTATAGCTCTGGCTGGTTTGTTGTTATCAACTTGGATAACAGCAGAATTAATCTATCATTTTATTCCTAATTTCCAGGATAAGTTTTGTGAGCAAGGCAAACTTGTGGCTTGGATTTATGCAACTCCTTTATCTATCTTATCCAGCGCAATTATCATACCTAGTGTGAATGAATTAAGGCAGGATAAAAAGGAATTCCATATTTATGAAAGTACATTCTCTGACATTCTTGGAATTATGTTATTCTATTTTTTAAAAGGTATGGTGATCTTAGAAGGGGGAGATACTCATGGAGGCTTTGGTAGTTTTATTTTAACCACACTTTTGACTTTGGTGATTGCTATCGTATCGAGTTATTTGTTGGTTCTAATCTTTCAAAAAATTAGTTCTCAAACCAAGTTGTTTTTACTGATCTCTACCTTGCTCTTGATTTATTCTGTTGCAAAATTACAGCACTTATCCTCTTTATTGATCATATTGGTATTTGGATTAGTAATTGCAAACAAAGACATATTCTTTTTTGGTCCTTTAAAAAAATGGTTAGATGCTAAAAAAGCTGATGAAATATATCATGGATTACATACCATTACTATGGAAACAGCTTTTGTAGTAAGAACATTTTTCTTCGTTGTATTTGGTGTGACCATCGTTTTTTCAACATTGGCTAGTTGGTCGGTCTTTTTTCTTTCCTTATTATGCCTAGCAGTAATCTATTTGATTCGCTTTTTGCTTTTACGAGTCAGTTTAGGGAAAGATATTGTTCCCCAATTATATATAGCACCTAGAGGGCTAATCACTATATTGTTGTTTTATGATATTGGAGAAGATCTTGTGATTTATGACTTTAGCCAAGGAATTTTATTGTTTATAATTATCGGAACCAGTCTGGTGATGACCGTTAGTTTGATTTTTGATAAACAACGAACGAATAAAGCCATTAATAAGGTGAAATCTACTGAGGTAGGAGAGACCAAATGGAAAGTGCCTGAATTGAAATAATTTTTTTTATTAAATAAATATAAACATGGAAGATCAAAACAACAACGAAAACATTGAAGTAAAAGTAATCCCTGGAGGACCACTTATGATAACGGGTACTTGTCAAGTAACGCACGCGGATGGTTCTGTAGAAACTAAAGAAAATCGTTCTACCTATTGTAGATGTGGTGCTTCTTCAAATAAGCCGTATTGCGATGGAGCACATAAGTCTATTGATTGGAAATAGAATCAAATATTCATATTTACTAAGATGCTAAAAATAAAAAAGGTGCGACTAAAATCGCACCTTTTTATTTTGAATTCATTTTGTTAGATACTTTTATTCTGAAGAATCATTTTCAGTTTCAGTACTGGATTTAGGTGTTTCAATTTTATTGTTTTTTTTGACCAAGCCTTCTGGCAAAGTCATACCACTTTGGCTTAAAAAGTCATTCAATTGAGGCATCATTCCGTATAGTCCTTGAACAAAATTAGATACTCCTTTTCCACTTCCATTGTCATATACAACGACTTTGTCAATGTCGAGCTCTTTGATTGCAGAAGTCTGGATTTCTGTCAACTCAGCCAACTTATCAATCATTAAAAAATTAATCGCACTTTGTGGATCACCATTGGCAGCATTCACTAATTTGTTGAAACCATCTGCTTGCTTGCTCAACAATTCTTCCATACCTTTTGCTTGTGCAGAAAGTTTGGAAAGAATGGCATCTGCTTCTCCTTTTGCAATTTCTCTTTGTCGTTCCGCTTCCGCTTGTGCTCTAAGCACTGCTTTTTCCTTCTCAATTTGTTCTGCAACAACTTCATCTGCAGAACGTTGAGCCATATCTCTCTTTCCTCTTGCTTCTTCAGCAATTTGCTCTGCACGGTAAGCTTCTTCTAATGCTTTTGCAGCAGCTACCTTTTTTGCAGCGACAGATTCTCTTTCCATCTCTGCTATTTTGATGTCTCTCTGAGTATTGGAATCTGCAATTTTAATTGCACTTTGGTTCTTACCATCAATTGCAGTTGCATTGGCAATGGCTTCACCAACTTCTGCTCTGGAATTGGCATCAGCCACTTGTATTCTTTGCGATTGATTGGCTTCGGCTTCACCGATTTCTGCGAGAGAGTTGGATTCTGCCACTTTTACCCGTTGTTCTTGTGTCGCTTTTGCTTCTCCAATTTCTGCACGTGAATTGGCGTCTGCCACTTTTACCCTTTGTTCTTGTTTGGCTTCTGCCTCTCCAATGGACCCTGTTCTTACTTCATTGGCCACTTTCACTTTCGCATCATTGATGGCTTTTGCCGCAGCTTCTTGTCCCAACGCCTTGATGTATCCAGATTCATCCTGAATATCCGTTACATTTACATTAATGAGTTCCAAACCGATTTTATGTAATTCGTCTCCAACATTCCGATATACAGATTCCACAAATTTATCTCGATCGGTATTCAATTCCTCAATATCCATATTCGCGATTACCAACCTCATTTGTCCCATAATAATGTCATGAGCAAGTGAAGAAATGTCTGGTCTGCCTAGTGCCAATAATCGTTCTGCAGCGGCAATCATTAAATGGGGTTTGTTGGAAATACCCACGGTAAATTGAGCAGGTACAGATACCCGAATGTTTTGTTTAGAAAGGGCGTCTTGCAAATTGACATCAATAGATAAAGGAGTCAATTCTAAAAAACGATAATCTTGAAAAAATGGCAATACAAATGTGGCGCCACCTGCATAACATTTTGCAGATGCACCGCCTCCAGTTCTTCCGTATACGACTAATATTTTATCACTGGGACATCGTTTGTATCGGGCCAAAAATACCCCAATACCTAGTACGATAAGAAAGACAGCGAATGTAATAAGGGCTGTTGTTAATGGATTTTCAATCATAGTTTGGTTTTAGTTTGTGATTAAATTATATTGATAGTTTAAAAATTTGTAGTTACAATAGCGAACTCATCTTCAATAGATTCTACTTGAATAATGGCACCTGTGGGTATTTCTTTTTCATCACTTGATTTTGCCTTAAATTCTCGGTTTACACCGTTAATGGTTACTTGGACAATGCCTGAACCGGAAACTGGAATTTTTAGGTAGACCTTTCCTTTTTCAAATAAAGCATCTTCTAACGACCAATTTACATTTTCTTGTTGTCTCATGATCCATCTCAAAAAACTAATTAAAACAATAACAGCAATGGTGCCGGCGATTAAACCCGCAGCAAGAGATAACAATGGATTTGTATCGGCCATCAGAAAACCTCTCCAAATGTAGGCTCCCACTGAAAAGAATGTAAGAACACCCTTGATTACGCCTCCTCCATCGTCGCCTTCACCAAAATCAATGTCAAAGTCAAGACCTCCAAGAAAGCTTAATAAAACCATGAAAACGAGAATGCCTCCAGAAATTAAAGAGATGTAGAGTAGAGTAGTGAGCATAAGTTGATGTTTTATAGATTATACTACCATTAATGCAATTCACAATGTAATAATTTCTTTTGAGGCTTGTATTGGTCTTATAAAAATATTATTTCGTCGATAAAGCAAAATATTATTCTATGAAATGAAGCATTTCATCTTATGCGTTAAAATTAATGAACTTCTATAATCCAAAAAGGGCGTTCAGAAATGAATCTGAAAACCCTTTTACTTTTAATAGATTAGTATACCCCTTAAATGTTATTTACTTAAATCATAAAATACCCCAATAGAATAGGATGGTGCCGCTGCTATTATTCTTCCTCTAAATGCTGAAGCAAAAGAAGCAGATACTCCAAATTGTTTCGTTACGTAATATGCAGCCTCAATTCCAAAACTTGTAAATTCTGAATTATTGGCAAAAATGCTTGTACTGGTATTGGGATCGGTCAATGCCCCGTTTTGAAACGACTCTACGCCTCCTAATCGTCCGATTAACCATAACTTCTGATTCATAAGCCCCGCGCCGATTTCATACCCATACCTAAATTCTTCAGAGAATCCTTTGGTCCTATTATTGAATCCAATTGTTGCACTAGAATATACATTGATATTCCCAAATTGAAAACTTGTCCCAGCATCAAATTGAATCATTTGGTTAAATTCCCCATCGCCGGTTTGCAAAATATTCAATGCTCCTTGCCCTGTTTGGCCAAGTGGTAACCCCAATGTTAGCGTCACTGCTATTGGAATTTTCGCGCCTGGTTGAGTTAAACCATATTTAATAGATACATCAAAATCTCCAACCGAATTAAGTGATTCTCCTTGAATGATAACCTCTCCTGTTGTATTTGAAACTTGATTGTTGTAGTAGTTTCTGCTGAAAAGCGGTGCATAGATCACTCCTGTCAATCGATCAGTAAATCCATACTCTGCATATAGAGAAGTATTGAATATACCAGTGGTGATATTGGGGTCCGTTGCACCCGTATCAGTATAGTGTTGATTATACGTAAGCCACCATTCAGACAGCTTATAATATCCTTTTCCTTTTTGTTGGGTCCATGGCCCACCAGCCGTTGCGATTGAAACGATAAATAGAGATAAGAATAAGACTGCAATGCTATTTTTCATGATTGTTGATTTTAAATTTAGTATTGATAAGTGGGAGAGACAAAACGATAGACAGACATTCTTGATTAGTTAATGGTACCGTCTCCTACTTTGACATTAAAAGGTTTACAAAAATAAACGAGGTATTCATAATCATTAATTCCTATATTCTCTAAGGTGTACACATGGCTACCTGAAAATGTTTCTACCGCACCAATTTCTAATGCATTTCCAATAGCATTTGGATTATTTGAAAGATAAACATACAAGCCTGGTAGGGCAGTGGATGCTCTATAATCTTCAAAGAATTCAATTGTCAGTTGTCCTTGATTTTCTGATAACTTAAAATCACCTTCTAGCGTATATGAACTGGTTGTTTTTATCCTTCCATCTCGTTCTGTTATTGCTTCCACTGTAGACATTCCCACTCGAACTGTAGCAACTTCTTCCAAGTTAATTTCATTATTGGAATACATAACTTTTATATCTGCTATACCTATGGTTTTCGTCAAGGCCAAACCACTTTCATCAATTTCAATTATATCAGTATTGGAACTGGACCACACCGCATTTACCTCTTCTTCTACACCTATATTGTTCAGAAACATAAATTCAAATTGGTATTCTGAATTGACTAGAATGGTATCTGGAACTGTAGTGATACGTAAGGTGGGTTCTACGAAATCCTCAATAAAATCATCTTTGATACAACCAAATAGACTCAAAGACACTAGTATAAATGCGATTAAATAACTTTTCATTGGATAAATATTTCTGTTTAATTGATAATACAAATATCTAGTATTCCTATATCTGTAAACAGGACGATTTACCCCTTTGATTGTACTTTTGGGCCTATTCTTGTGTTATGGATTTGTAAATTAAGGCATGGGTTGATCTCCTCCCAACATTTTAGCACCATCAGCAGTAATAAGAAAATCATCTTCAATTCGCATGCCACCAATGTGCCTCATACGATTCAATTTGTCATAGTTGATAAAAGATGCAAATCTGTTTTCTGCTTGGAATTTATCGATGAGGTCAGGAATGATGTAAATACCTGGTTCTATGGTAATCACATTTCCGACTTCCAGTTCTTTTCCTAAGCGCAAAGATTTTAATCCGAATTGAGTAGATTTTTTTATAGTATCGGTATAGCCAATATGTTCTTCTCCAAAATTTTCCATGTCGTGCACATCTAGTCCCATAAGGTGCCCTAAACCATGTTGGAAAAACATTGCATGCGCCCCTTCAGCAACGGCTTCTGCGGTATCTCCTTTCATTAAACCGATGTCCTTCATACCATTTACTAAAACTGATGCCGCATGTAGATGTACGTCTTTATAAGGGGTGCCCGGAGTAGACTTTACGATAGCCTCATTATACATTTTATGCACTAAATCATAGATTTCCTGCCTTTCTGAAGAAAATTTTCCATTCGCTGGAGTAGTTCTAGTGATGTCGCCACAATATCCACTGGCCAATTCAATTCCTCCATCTACCAATACAATATCGTTCTCTTCTATTTTGTGACCATGATAATGATTATGAAGTGTATTCCCATTTTTTGTCAATATTGGAGGAAACGACCATCGTACATTGTGATCGAAAGCATATTTACTAGCAATTCCGACTAATTCATATTCGTATATGCCTGGTCGAATGTGTTTGATAACTTCAGCGTGCATTCCTTTACTCAACCTACATGCTTCTTCTATTTCTACCACTTCTTCTTGAGTTTTAATTGATCTCTGTTTTTGTATTGCATCAATCAATTCCAAAGAAGGTGATAGGGTAGAAGTATTTAATAAAGCTTTTAATTTATCACTTTGTTCCGCTCGATATGGAGGTAAATAATGTACTTGACCCCTTAAGTGCTTCTTCAATTCATTATAGCTGAAGGTATGAGTGATGCCCACTTGTTCTGCGAGAGATTCTATTTTAGGTTGTGGTCCCGTCCAAATGACCATATCAATCGATACATCATCTGCAAAAAGTTTTGTTGTTCCTTCTTCAATATCAATTAATATGGCCATCTCAGGTAGACTAATTGCTCCATAGTAAAGGAAAGTACTATCCTGTCTATAAGGATACCAATTGTCTTTGAAGTTGATTGATGCTTCCTCATTGGCCAAGAGAAGAATTTGGCCATTTGTCATAGATGAAATGAGGGATTGTCTTCGTTCTTTGTAAGTATCGCTTGAAAATGGTATATGAATCGCCATGGAATGAATGTTTGAGTTGTTTAGACCCCAAAATAACTAAAAAGCGGCAACACTCTTCATTTGAATGCTGCCGCTTTTTGAGAAAATCAAAAAAAATTAGATTTTTGAAAATCGTATCGTTTCTGATCTTTTATTTTTTCCAATGAGTTGTATCGAATATAAACCTGAATTCAATTCAGTCACATCCATATTCATCTCCGAACCTTGGAAATTTTGCTTCAGAACAACTCTACCTGAATTATCCGTTATAATAACTTGATTTACCCCGTCCAGTTCTGAGTTTGCGCGAAGTGTAATCAATCGATCCGTTGGATTTGGGAATACAGTTAATCCTAGATTTACTACCTCTTCTGTACTTGTAATTTTAAATCCTGTTGCTTTAAAACTGTCAAAACCAGCTTCCACTACGTGACCGTTCCCTACATCTTCAGTTTGAACAATTATTCTCAATGGGTTATCAAAATTAAGTTCAGTTGCTTCTACCGATGTTTCTATAATAGAGGACCATTGGTCATCATTTTCTTCGTCTCTTGTCAACTCTATCGTTTCTACACCATCTGTAATACTTACCGTTACATAGTCATTTACAGCTCCTTGCCCAGAAACATTCGCAAACCACAAATAATACGAAAAGTCTATTCTATCATATCCTGAAAAATCCATTTCAGGAGAGGTTAAAACCGCTGTACCATCGTCTACATCATTTGCGCCTTGGCTATTACCATCAGCACCAGTCACATAATAGGTGTTCCCCAAATCTGAATTGATATCTGAACTAGTTTGTGTGGTTTGGCCAGATCCAAAAATGAAATTTGGCGCTGCGATTTCCCATAATCCAGAATTTGCAGTGCCACCAGTTTCCCATCCTAAGTCAACAAAAAAGTCATCTTCATATCCTAAGTCTATAGTCAACTCTATAGTATTATTTTCCTCTGTTAATTCAATTTCTTGCACAACTCCTGTATACCCCCAAAGTGCTGCGTACACAGAATAAGTGATGTTTGATCTTGTTCGAACGGACCAATTTCCTTCCTCATCCGCAGTAGCGAAAATACTAGTTCCATTGTCTGTATTCTCTACCAACACTTTTGCATTCTCTAAAGCATTTCCATCCGTATCAATTACTTTTCCAGTTAATTCTGTATTTCCTAGTTGCGCATCCAAGATGGTTACCTCACCACTTTCTAAGGTAGCCGTTAATATTTCAGGATCATAATTGGGGTGACTAAACTCTACCATAAATTCTCCTGGAGTTACTTGACCCGTTTTGTACTTTCCAGACAATTGAGTTGAACTCTCATTCGGATTATCAGATAGTATTTCAATTCTAGCATTTGGGATGGCCGCTCCTGTATTTTTATCTGTAACTGTTCCTTCTAAATAACAAGCTCTTTGATATCCAAGATCATTATTTTGTGTTTTGGGTTGTAGTACAAATAATCCATGATTTCTATCACCTGCCAACACTAATCCAGATGGCAAAAATGGATAGGCACCCCAGCATCCTTCAAAATCATTTGGTATCACTAATTCTGTATCATAAGAAGCTACCTTGACCAAATTATCAGGCTTAGTTGCATCTATTACAACAACACCATCTGTATACCAACTGGTGACTAAAAATCCTTTGTGGTAGTGGGTATTGTGTGGAATCACGCCATTGCCCTCTGTTTCTAGTGGTCTATATCTATCAAGAAATTCTATATTTTCCAAGTCTGAAATGTCAAAGGCGTCCACCCATGCATTTGCTCTTTCATCTGTAGTAAACAAGTAATTCCCATCATCCGATAGCCATGCATTATGCGTAAATCTTCTCGATGTTTCAGCACTGCCTAGTAAAACAGGATTACTTTTATCTGTGATATCGTACACTCCAAATGTTCCAAGAAAAATATCCGAAGTATACATTTTGTCATCTTTTACGAATACATCATGAGAGTAGTTATTGTCCATTGCACCAACAAGAACAGGTACTTTTTTATCTTGTTTTAAGTCCAAAATTAACACGCCTTCTCTACCTACATCACCACAGCCAGCTAAGTAGCAAAAGCCCTGTTCAGTATCAATGTATAAGTTGTGACACTTGGTCAACTCATAAATGTCACCACTCACTTCTAAGTCAAGTGGTTTCCAATATTGAGATGTTATTGTTTCAGGGGCGCCAGACATATCAATAATTAATAGTCCTGCACTTCCTTGATCTGAGGTAACATATAAGTGATCCTCATAACTTTTGATATCTCTCCATGTACCAGAAGGTCCGTTGATTTCAGCTCTTACAATTGGATTAGCTGGATCTTCAAGCGACCAAATAGTGGTTTTGGTTTGAGACCCCATAATGGCATATTCAGTGCCTGTAGAATCTACATAACCCCAAACATCATTGCCTCTTTCTCCTACAGAAACATTCGAGATTAATTCTAGATTGAAATCTTCCTGACTAAAGCCAATTAATGAAATAAAAGAGAAAACAAGAATTTGTATAAATTTTTGCATTTTTTAGATAAGATTAAACTTTAAAATAAAATTGTAACACTTTGAATATCAACGGGGGATACTCAATTTTGTTGAATCGACACCCAAATGTATCCTTTCTTTTTGACTTTTTTATTTCAAAAGGGTGTCCAAAAAGACATTCTCAGGGTTTAATGGTTAATTTTTATTTTCCAAAGTCATGGTGGTTAGTCTGGAAGTACATGTTAATTGATCTTCATGGTTATAAATTTCAGTATTCCACACTTGGATTTTTCTCCCTATACGAATGGGTTTGGTAATGGAATAAACACTTCCTGATCTTACAGCCTTTAAATGATTGGCATTAATTTCTATTCCTACTATGGAATATTCTGATGGGTTATCAAGTATAAGTACGCTGGCAAAGCTTCCCATAGATTCACTTAATGCAACGGAGGCACCTCCATGCAATAATCCCATAGGCTGTTTTGTGCGATGATCCACAGGCATAGTAGCTTTTATGAAATCTGGTCCAATTTCAGTGATTTTGATACCAAGGTGCTCCAACATGTTTCCTTTAGCCATATTATTAAGTACTTCTATTGAAGGGTTGTTTTTCCAAATCATTATTGTGTATTTTTGAATACTATTTGATCAATTTTGCTTAAATTAAGAAGAATGGAGAACGAGGATGTGAAGTTAACAAAACTGTGGATAGAAAGATTTGTAATTGGGTTGAAACTATGCCCATTTGCACACTATTCATTTTATGATGAGACAATTTATTACAATGTATCACCTCATATAAAACTGAGCGATTGCAAAGATGATGCGTTGTGCTTAATTGAATTTATGTCAAAAGAGGAGGAAGTAAAGATTTCAAATGCCTTTTTGATTTTAAATTCAACATTGTCATTTAATTTTGTGCTTGATTTGAAGTCAAAGACGGATACAGAACTTAAGAAAAATGGGTTGGAAGGACTATATCAGACTGTGGTTTTTCATCCTGATTTTCAATTTGGCGATGAAGTATTTCATGCTCCTGGAAATTATGTAAACCGATCCCCATTACCGATGCTTCATGTGTTGCGTTCGGAAGAGGTAGAACGTGCAATTGAAGCAACTCCCGATGTTGATTCGATCCCATTTAGAAATAAAGAGTTATTGGAAAAAATTAATTTAAAAAAGGTGTCAGAAGTGTTTGAAGAGGATTTTATAGAAAAAAACAAAGCATACATCTAAAGAACAAAATAAAGATTTAAAGGAGTTTATAATATCAGTATATTGCCACATGCTTAGAATTATTTTAATACTAATTTTAGGGACATTAAGCAACCAAATCTATGGACAGGAAGGATTTCTTCGTTTGGATAGTTTAGCATCTACTGGCGAACGTCCAAAAGTAGGCCTTGTACTTAGTGGTGGCGCTGCGCACGGTCTAGCCCATATTGGAGTTATCCAGTATTTGGATGAATTGGGTATTGAGATCGATTACATATCTGGGACGAGTATGGGGGCTATAATTGGGGCGCTTTATTCCATGGGGTATAATGGCAATAAAATTGAGCAAATTGCATCGGAGCTGGATTGGACGGCCCTACTCAATAATGAAATACCATTGAATGGAGTTGCGGCAGTTGAAAAGCTCTATCACAATAAATATCCCTTGACATTTGTGATTGATGACAACAGCCTTTTACTGCCTCAAGGGTTTTTGAATACAAATCGATTAGAATTAGAATTGGCGAGGTTGTTTTCTCCTGCGGCAAATATTGAAGACTTTAATGATTTACCTATTCCTTTTCAATGTTTTGGGGTAGATATAGAAAAAGGTGAAATTGTAACATTGGACAATGGACGCTTAGCTAAAGCTTTGAGAGCGAGTATGGCTATACCCTCGGTTTTTGCACCTAAATATTACCAGGGTAAATATTTTGTAGACGGAGGGCTTATGCGAAATTTTCCTGTTTCTGATAATATTGCTATGGGTGCAGAGCTTGTAATTGGGTCTTATGTTGGACGTGAAAAAGCAGATATTTCCAAATTGAGGACGTTGGTAGATATTATGACTGAGGCCGCTTTTATGATGAGTATTGTAGATTCTGAAAAGCAAAAAGAACTCACAGATTTACTTTTACAACCAGATGTAAAGGGGAAGGGCGTTTTTGATTTTAATGATTACCAATTTTTTATTGAAAGAGGGTACGAATCTGCTTCTAGAAATAAAGAAGCGCTAATGAAATTGGCTAAAATGCTTCAGCAGTACCCAAAGAATGGCATCAATCCCTTAGATGATCCTGGCTTTGTATTTATTGACTCTATCAAGATAAATGAAATGCCTGTTGGTGATATCAAATTGATTCAGGATAAATTGGCATTAAAAGAACGCTCTTATATGACGTTCAAACAGATTGAAAAGGGGATAAACAGAATAAGTTCTACCTTGAATTTTGAATCGGTTTCGTATGATGTGGTTCAAAATAAATCAGGTCATTTTCTATTAATTGAAGCTGTGCCTAGAGAAGAAAAGAAAATTGGAGTTAACATAAATCATTTTTCGACAACAAATTCTTCGTTGATTTTAAATGGACAAATTAGGAATTTTTTATTTCGGCTTTCAAATTTGAGAGCCACTATACGCTTGTCGGATAATGCAGCTTTTGGTGGTGAATATTTTTTAAGAGGAGGTCTAAATAATAAAAATTGGGTTTTTGGTGCACGAATGGAAGCTCAGCGATATGATTTGGTGTTTGAATCCAAAGGAAGCCCTAAAAAGAATGGATTTATGTGGGAAGGATTTATCACTCCATATTTAACCTATGAATTTAATAATGTGTCTAGTTTGCGGGCGGAATACAGTTTGAAAAGGTACGATTTTAGAAATGAAATTCGAGCAGATGTAGATATAAAGAGGTATGTAGAGTCAGGTAGTAATTTAAGCTTGATATTGGATGTGGATGATCGGGACGCTAGAGCATTTACTAAGACAGGATTGTTTATGTATTCTAGGATTGGATTGGGCTTTATAAATAATAACGATGTCAGTTATACGCTGCCAGATGCTTCTTCAAGTTTGACTTTTCCACGTGCTGAAAATTTCATTGAAGGAGAATTGTTTATTTCACGAACAATACCCGTTTCTGATAAAGTTTGGTGGACATTTATGGGCGACTTTTATTTTAAGAATAAAGCCTCATTATTGGATAATTATACGGTTGGAGGTACTAGTTTGGAAGGCATTAGGAACTTACCATTCATAGGATTCAGAGAAGAAGAATTAAGAATGGATCAACACTTATATGGAAGGACAGAGATACGAATAGGAATGTTTGATAACGTTTCTGTTTCTATTGTAGGTAACATTATCGTAGGGGAAAGTCAAGTTTTTCAATATTCGGATCACCAAAGGGATACCAGATTTACGGCATATGGTCTAGGGTTTGAATTTGGAATTATGTTACCCATTGGACCTTTAATATTTGACATTGGATACAATAGTGAAGCGGAAACAGTTCGCACAGCATTGAGCCTCGGATGGAGACACTTTTTTTAGTCTTCTATGTCTTGAATTTTCATTACCCAATCAATAGGAATCTCAGCTTTTCGAAGATTAATAAAGTCATACGCCATAATTGTATTGTAAATAATGGCACTAAGTTTTTCATACTTTTTACTAAAAATCTTACACTCGCAGATCAATCGATCTTCTTGAATTTCTGCTACCTTAAAACAAACAATTACAGTATCAGGGAATTTAACAGGAAAAATATATCTACAATCTTGTCGGGCAAGAATAGGACCAAGTGTAATATTTTCCAAACTTCCGGTAATGTATTTGGTGAGATATTCAATTCTTGCCATTTCTGCCCATTGGAGATATACCGTATTATTTACATGGCGGAAAGCATCCATGTCTGACCATCTTACTGGGACCTCTAATTGTACTTTGTAACTGTCTAAGTCTTTCATTCAATCTTGATTGTACACCAAAAATAGTTTATTATCTAGATTTTAATAATATAAATAGAGGAAATAGAATTCAATTCTATTTCCTCTATTTAAAATCAGTTTCTCTAATGCGAGATTGAATTTATTTTATTGGCAGCCCAGATCAATTATTGATTGTGGGTCTGCATTAGGAAAACATAATCCAGAAGGAACAGAACTAGGTCTGTATCTATCAAGATTAGGATCTCGTAGTCCCACCTTTAAAAATTGTACGAGATGTTCTTTTTCTTCTTGGGTAAGATTAAGTGGCTTAAACTTTTTTGAAATCTGTGATAGAGGAACATTAGAATTTTCTGGTTCAGCTAAATTGAAATACTCTACTAATTCTTCAATCTTTTTTACACTCGCACCATGAAAGAAAAAGTCAGAATCTGCATTGTTGTAGATGCCAGGAACTTTAAATTTGTACAGATCTTCTTCGTTTAATGTAAATCCTCCTCTACCCAGGTTTCTAAAATCATCTTCTTCGGAAGAGTAAGAAGGTTGTTGATACATATCATTCACACCTAAGGCATGAAACTCAGGAGATCCCAAGTTTTGATTGTAATGACACGTGTAACAATTTGCTTTACTAAAAAATAAGATAGCTCCTTTTTTGGATTCATAATCCAAAGCGGCTTCATTTCCTCTTAACCAATTTTGAAATGGTGCTTTGTTTGAAATGATAGATCTGAGATATGCTGAAAAAGCGAGGGATGCAGTTTCCACAGTGTATCTTTCTTCTTCTGGTACGTCTGCAAAGACTTCATCAAACATGGGTGTATACCCGATACTGTCTAGAAGAGGTTTGTTAATAGATATTCTATGGGCAATTAATCCTTCAAAGTTTTGAGTTTCGATTCCAGAAAAACCAAGGTGATTTCTTTCTGTTCCTTCATCATTCTCCCACACGTCCTCTGTTCCTTCATTTACTCCAAAAGCTCCGAATTGGCCATTCCAAAAGGTATTTGTTACATAGGCAACATTGACCAAGCTTAATGCTCTAGCATCTTGAACGTCCAGTTCTGACTCTTCATATTCAGTATTACGTACTCTATTTTCACCGTTGATACCAAATCCGAGGCCACCATCTGCAATTCCCTGAAAACTTCCAGGTTTGAATCCTGCTTCAGGAATATGACAAGTCGCACAAGAATACGTTCCTATTCCAGAAGGTTTCAACGCATCTTGAGCTAATCCGGTATCGTAAAACATAAATTTACCCAATTCTACTTTTTTAGCAGTCAAAGGGTTTTTAGGGTCTGCTGGTATGTTTTCGTAATCTGTTTCGTCAGGTAGAATGTAAAAATCGAGACTCCCGTCAGGAGAACTTGCTGAAACTAAATTTCTTAGCTGGTTATCTAATTCTACTAAAACAGGCATTTTATCTTTGGTGCAAGCGGCAACAAAAAATACTAAGGCTGAAAAAACTAAAATCTTCTTTTTCATTTAATATGTCTGTTTAAATTACATTTTCATTCAGACTGCAAAGATATTACATGAATCTAAGGAGAACAAACAGATAGTTAATAATTTTCTCCTTTTTGTCATCTAAACGAAATTAAAAATATTACTTATTGATAATGAGTTGTAAATATATTATAAAAATATGTAATATGACATGCTTCTAAAAAAAATAACTATTTGCTCAATAATGTTAATAAATACAATCTCAGACTGTTAAACATATTCATATGGAAGTTGTTTGCTATATATTAATATTTATAAAAGGATGGAATACAATTTAATTCTTTGAGAAGGAGTAAACGCCTCAAAGTTTGGGAAATAATTCTATTTTTGCAGTCCAATTTAAAACTAGAAAAAAATGGCAAGACTAATAACACTACGAGATGCACTTAATGAGGCAATGAAAGAAGAAATGAGAAGAGATGAGTCAGTCTTCTTAATGGGGGAAGAAGTAGCAGAATACAATGGTGCATATAAAGTGAGTAGAGGAATGTTGGATGAATTTGGTCCAAAAAGAGTAATTGATACTCCGATTGCTGAACTGGGGTTTGCGGGAATAGGAGTAGGTGCAGCAATGAATGGTTTACGTCCAATTGTTGAATTCATGACTTGGAATTTTGCAGTATTAGCTTTTGATCAAATCGTTAATAATGCAGCCAAAACATTATCTCAATCAGCAGGTCAGTTTGGTTGTCCTATTGTTTTTCGTGGACCATCAGGAGCCGCTGGTCAATTGGCTCAACAGCACTCGCAAACATTTGAATCTTGGATGGCAAATACTCCAGGATTAAAGGTGGTTTCTTGTATTGATCCAAAAGATGCAAAGGGATTGTTGAAATCTGCAATACGGGACGAAGATCCAGTTTGTGTTTTTGAATCGGAAAGCTTATACGGACTCAAAGGAGATGTGCCAGAAGAAGAATATTTAACTCCGATTGGTAAAGCTATAGTAAGAAGAGAAGGTACTGATGTGACCATCGTATCATATAATAAAATGATGTTGGTAGCCATGGATGCTGCTGAACAGTTACAAAAAGAAGGAATTAATGCAGAGGTAATCGATTTGAGGACTATTCGTCCACTGGATCATGAAACTATTGTGAATTCTGTGAAGAAAACGAATAGATTGGTTGTAGTTGATGAATCATGGCCTTTTGGTGGAGTTTCTGCAGAGATAGCCTATGAAATTCAAAAATATGCATTTGATTATTTGGATGCACCCGTCACGAGAGTAAATTCTGCGGATGTTTCTCTCGGGTATGCTCCTACTTTTGTTGAAGAGTATCTTCCTAATCCAGAAAAAGTTATCAGAGCGGTTAAGGAAGTGACTTATGTATCTTAAGAGAAGGCTCTACTTTTCATTTTTTAAGATTTTGAACTAAAAGATATGAAAAATACACAATCGTATATCCAAGAGAACAAAGACAGATTTTTATCAGAATTGATAGAATTATTAAAAATTCCTTCAGTTTCTGCTGATCCTGCTTTCTCGGAGGATGTAAAAGCTACTGCTCAATTTGTCAAGTCGAGTTTGGAAAATGCAGGTTGTGACTTGGTCGAAGTTCATGCAACTGCTGGGCATCCAATAGTTTATGGCGAAAAAATAATAGATCCGTCTTTGCCGACTGTTTTGGTTTATGGACATTATGATGTACAACCTGCAGATCCTATTGAATTATGGGATAGTCCACCATTTGAACCTGTCATTAAAAAGACAGATATCCATCCAGATGGGGCGATTTTCGCAAGAGGTTCTTGTGATGATAAAGGCCAGATGTTTATGCATGTTAAGGCATTCGAAGCTATGGCAGCATCCAACGAAATCCCATGCAATGTGAAATTCATGATTGAAGGAGAGGAAGAAGTAGGTTCGGTGAACTTAGGTAAATTTTGCGAAGAGAATAAGGAAAAATTGGCATGTGATGTTGTATTGATATCAGATACTTCTGTAATTTCTAATGATGTGCCATCGGTGACTGTTGGTCTGAGAGGGTTGAGTTATGTGGAGGTTGAAGTGACGGGACCCAATCGAGATTTGCACTCTGGAGTTTATGGTGGAGCGGTTGGAAATCCAGTCAATATTATGTGTGAGATGATTGCATCGCTAAAAGATGAAAATAATCATATTACTATCCCTGGATTTTATGATAACGTAGAGGTTGTAAGTACAGAAGAGCGAGTGGAAATGAATAAGGCTCCATTTAATCTAGAAAAATACAAAGAAGATTTAGAGATAGACGCCATTGATGGTGAAAAAGGATATACAGTACTAGAGCAAACTTCAATTAGACCTACATTGGATGTAAATGGTATTTGGGGAGGTTACATAGGTGAGGGGGCAAAGACTGTCTTGCCTTCACAAGCCTTTGCAAAAATTTCCATGCGACTAGTACCAAATCAGACTCCAGATGAAATTACTGAACTATTTAAATCTCATTTTGAGTCTATTGCTCCATCAAGTGTAAAAGTAAAAGTAACGCCTCACCATGGAGGAGATGCAGCTGTAACACCAACGGATACAGTTGAATATCAGGCTGCATCTATGGCTATGGAGCAAACATATGGCAAAAAACCGATACCCCAAAGAAGCGGTGGAAGTATACCAATCGTATCTTTATTTGAAAAAGTATTAGGAACAAAAACTGTTTTGATGGGATTTGGATTGGATTCGGACTCTATTCATTCACCCAACGAGCATTATGGATTATTTAATTATTACAAAGGAATTGAGACCATTCCATATTATTTCAAATACTATTCTGAACTAAAAAAGTAATTAAAAGAGTTGTATTGCGTGTAGATGTATCCATTTACATCGTTTTAAAGATTAATAGAATAAAAAATTACAAATGAATTTTAAAAATGTCAAAATCACAGGAATCTGCTGTGCCTTATTTTTATCCTTAAGTTCAATTTCATTAGCTCAAGAGATATCGAACAAATTAGATTCTGTTTCATATAGTGTTGGAGTATTGTTTGCCAAAAATATTAAGCAGCAAGGAGTAAAAGAATTGAATGCAGAAGTTGTGGCGAAGGCAATCAATGACTACATGAATGGAGAGACTCGAGTTATTCCAGAAAATGAATGTCAAGCAATGTACATGAGTTACATGAAAAGAATAAACGAAGAAAAAACTGCTGGAGCAAAATTGAGTGGGGTTGCATATTTAGCTGAAAATAAAGAGAAAGAAGGTGTAATGGTGACAGCAAGTGGTCTTCAATATGAAGTGATAACAAGTGGGACCGGTCCAAAACCAACTGCATCAGATAAAGTGAGAACACATTATCATGGGATGCTTATTGATGGAACTGTTTTTGATAGTTCTGTTGATCGAGGAGAACCAATATCATTTCAAGTAGGAGGTGTAATCAAAGGATGGCAAGAAGCATTGCAATTGATGAGTGTCGGTGATAAATGGAGATTGGTTATTCCTTCTGAATTAGCGTATGGTTCTCGAGGTGCTGGAGCTAAAATTCCACCACATTCTACACTTGTTTTTGAAGTAGAATTATTGGGTATAGAATAATATGCGTATTGATGTAATTTCCGTAATTCCTGGATTACTAGACGGCCCGTTCAGCCATAGTATTTTAAAGCGAGCGAATGAGAAAGGCTTGTTTGAAGTAGTTGTTCACGATCTTAAAAAATTTGGTTTAGGTAAAAACAATCAGATTGATGATTATCAATATGGTGGTGGTGCTGGAATGGTCATGATGATCGAGCCAATAGAGTCTTGTATTAACTCCCTTAGAGCAGAACGAGCATATGACGAAATCATCTACCTTACTCCGGATGGTGTGACGTACAATCAAGGTATTGCCAATGAACTATCGCTTAAACAAAACCTGATTTTGTTATGTGGTCATTACAAGGGTGTAGATGAGCGTGTCCGAGAGCATTTTATTACAAGAGAACTTTCTATTGGAGACTTCGTATTGTCAGGTGGTGAATTAGCAGCAGCTTTGATAGTGGATTCGATTGGTAGATTGCTACCAGGAGTTCTAGGAGATGAAAGTTCTGCTTTATTTGATTCCTTTCAAGATAGTATGCTTGCTCCGCCTATTTATACCAGACCTTCGGAATATAATGGATGGAAAGTTCCAGATGTGTTGCTATCTGGAAATGATAAATTGATTGATGATTGGCGGAATGACCAAGCAATGAAGAGAACAGAAGAGAGAAGACCTGATTTATTGACTGAAGATTGAGAGGGCTATTTTGTATGTATATAATGTTACATACTTTTAATTAATATTTTGAAATTTTACATTCTAATAGAAGATTAAATGATTCAAACAGATATAGCGATTATAGGTGCAGGTCCAGTAGGATTGTTCACCGTCTTTGAGGCGGGGCTTCTAAAATTAAAATGTCACTTAATAGATGCTCTTCCTCAACCAGGCGGACAGTTGTCTGAGATTTATCCTAAGAAACCCATTTATGATATACCTGGTTTTCCATCCATTTTGGCTGGAGAATTAGTGGATAATCTAATGGAACAAATAGAACCTTTTAAACCAGGATTTACATTAGGAGAAAGAGCTGAAACCATTGAGAAGATTGGGGATAAACTGTATGAAATTACAACGAGTAAAGGATCAAAGATTCAAGCTCCTGTGATTGCAATTGCTGGTGGCTTGGGCTCGTTTGAACCTAGAAAACCACCGATTTCAAATATCGCTGAATTTGAAGATAAAGGGGTAGAATATATCATTAAAGATCCTGAGATATATAGAGATAAGAAAATTGTTGTTGCGGGTGGGGGAGACTCTGCGCTCGATTGGACAATTATCCTGGCTACCATTGCCAGTGAAGTGACACTAGTGCATCGAAGAACTTCATTTAGAGGAGCATTGGACTCAGTGGATAAGGTAATGGACTTGGCCAAAGAGGGGAAAATCAATTTGATCACAGAAGCTCAAGTTGTTGGACTAGAAGGACAAGATAGATTATCAAGTGTACATATTAAAGATAAGAACAAAGGAGATTATTCTATTGATGTGGATCATTTCATTCCTTTATTTGGATTGTCACCAAAATTGGGACCGATAGGAGAATGGGATTTAGAAATAGAAAAGAATGCCATAGTGGTAGATACTAAAGACTACAGTACCAATATTCCTGGAATATATGCCATTGGCGATATTAATACTTATGATGGAAAATTGAAATTAATACTTTGTGGTTTTCATGAAGGAACCCTTATGGTACAATCTGCATTCAAATACATATACCCAGAACAGAAATTAAGTTTTAAGTACACAACAGTTGCAGGTGTTAATGGATTTGAGTAATACTTGCACATTTTTGAAAAGTCGATACAAGTGGACGATATAATAAAAATTACAGTAATAGATAGAGAAGATGTTCCTCATGAATTGGATGCCCCTACGGATATGGCAATGAATCTTATGGAAGTATGCCGTTCTTATGAGCTTCCTGTAGAAGGTATTTGCGGAGGAATGGCATTATGTGCCTCTTGCCATTGTTATGTAATGAGTGACCATGAATTGCATGAAGCTTCTGATGATGAAGAAAACATGCTAGATCAAGCATTTTTTGTGGAAGACAATTCGAGACTGGGTTGTCAAATCCAAATGAAGAATGAACTGGACGGATTAGTTGTTAAATTAGCGCCAGTAGACTAAAACAGTACCTTCCATATTCACGCAAAGGCACACAAGAGTGATTTACTACTTCTTATAAATCGATTTAAATTTTGTGTTGGCATAGTTTAGAAAGTGTTCTACATTCAGTGATTCTCCGGTGATATTGTTGCACAATTCATCAGCTTCATATCTTCTACCATGTTGATGAATATTCTCTCTCAACCAATTTAGGAGTGGTGTTGTATTTCCTTTAGCTATTTTTTTATTCAATTTAGGAATGTCTTTTTCTGCCTGTGCATAGAATTGTGCCGCATAAAAACTTCCTAACGAATAAGTAGGGAAATAGCCAAAACTGCCATGTCCCCAATGCACATCTTGAAGGACTCCTGTATTATCATCTTTGGCAGATATGCCTAAATATTCTTTATACTTTTCATTCCAAACTTCACTCAGATTATCAGTATCAATACTTCCTTCAATTAACCCCTTTTCTATTTCATATCGGATTAATACATGAAAGTGATAATGCAATTCATCAGCTTCTGTCCGAATTAAATTAGGAGCAATTCTATTGATTCCAGCATAAAATTTATTAAGACTAACATTATTTAAATTCTTTGGAAACTCTGCTTGAAGACTAGGATACCAAAAGGACCAATACTCCTTACTTCTGCCTACATGATTTTCCCATAGTCTTGATTGAGATTCATGAATAGACAATGAAATGTAAGATCCTGTCGGAAGACCATATTCTTCTGAAGAAAGCCCTTGTTCATATAATGCATGTCCCCCTTCATGTATCGTACTCCAAAGCATATAAGCAAAATCATTTTCATCTACTCTTGTGGTCACTCGTACATCTGTAGGAGAAAAGGAGGTCGTAAACGGATGAGCACTAATATCTTGTCGTCCGCGATTAAAGTCATAGCCCATGTTTTCAAGAATATCCAAACCGAACTCCCATTGCTTATTCCACGAATACCGCTTTCTTAAGAAGTTATTTTTTACCTGTTTTGACTTATTTATTTTTTTGATGAGTTTTTTCAACGAGATTTTGATTCCACCAAAAATTGGGTCTAATTGCGCTACCGTAAGTCCTGGTTCATAGATGTCCAATAATGCATCATAAGGATGCTCTGTTGCCTTCAATTTTTTTGCCTCTTCTCGTTTTAGGTCCACCAATTCTTTCAAGGCATCTTTAAATACTCCGTAATCATTCGCTTCTCTGGCCTTTAACCATGCGTGATAGGCGTTTGATTCAATGGTAGATTTACGAATGATAAATGCTTCACTGAATTTAGTAGCTTTTTGGTAGGCATCCAAGGTGACAGAAATGTTCTTTTTCTCTGCCGCACTTAGACTCTTCATATTGGCTAAGCGGTTCAATAATGCACCAAAGTCCTTACTGACAAATTCATTATGACTCATACCTGCCAAGGTAGCTACTTGCTGGGATCTATGTGGTGCAGAATCTTTGGGTAGATTGACTTCTTTGTCCCATGAGAGTACCGCAATGGCATGATTTATATCTGCTACCTTTTGCATTTTACTTTTGTATCTGTCGTAAACCCTTGCCATAGTATCTTAATTTGTCAATTTATTAATTAGTCGAAAAGAGATATTAGAATGTTAGTTTTCTTGTGTTTTCTTTTCCATCACGGATAATTGTAATATCTATAGTTTGACCTTTTTCATGTGCACCTAGTGCTTTCATATAACTCATCATATCCACAATTTCTAATGCACCCATTTTTATAATGACGTCCCCTTTTTTAAGATTAGCGTTAAAAGCAGGTCTATTATCTTTTACTCCATCTATCCGCATTCCTCTGCCATCGTATAAATAATCTGGAATTACTCCCAACGTCACTTTGAAGTCTGGAGTTTCCTGGCTTTCATCTTTGGTTTTTGTAAATTGTAATTTTCCACGGCCTTCCGTATAATCTATGACAGCCATTATATAATTCGTGATTTCAATAATTCCTCGATAGTTGATTAAATGTGCATCATCAGACGGTCGGTGATAATCGGCATGTTGACCCGTGAAAAATTGAAGTACGGGTAAGTTCTCCAAATAAAAAGATGTATGATCTGATGGTCCTACTCCTGAGGCTTCTTCTTTTTTCCTAAACGCATTTCCTTCATCTACTAATAAAGCCTTTTCCCAAATAGGTGTGGTTCCAGTACCATAAATAGCCAATTGTTTTTCTTCATTCAGTCGACCAATCATATCCATGTTGATCATATAATTAATTTCATTGATGTCAATGGTTGGATTTTTTGAGAAGTAATTACTTCCCCATAGCCCCTTTTCTTCTCCACTAAATGCTATAAATAAGTAATTTAAAGCTTCATCCTCTTCTTTCATTAGTTCTTCAGCAATTCGTAACATTCCAGCTACACCGCTAGCATTGTCATCGGCTCCATTGTGAATTTCAGGTTCACCAACATGAAGAGAACCTTCAGCTCCATATCCCAAATGATCATAATGTGCACCTATAACTGCTGTATATTTTGCTCCGTTGTCAATCACACCTACTACATTAAGACCAATTATTGTTTTATCATCAGGAGAAGGTTCTGTTGCATGTGGATTGCTTTTTATTTTCCTTTCAAAAGATTGGTAATAACCATCGTGGACTCCTCTAGGGCTAAGTCCTATGTCTTCCATTCTACTAGCAATGTATCCAGCTGCTTTTTTTTCTCCAGGGGTACCTGTTTCTCTTCCTTCCATGTCATCCGCAGATAAGATTACAACATCTCTTTTGACAGATTCCATACTTAAGTTAGAAATAGAAAGTTCTTTTTTTGTTTTACACCCATAAGTGGAAAATACGGCAACTAATAAAAAGAGTAGAATTCGAATTGTATATTTCATAGTAGATATTTGAGGCAAATATAATTTGAAAATGTTTGAATGTATAGTTTACTTCGGTCTGATTCAGATGGATTGTATGAAAATATCGAATATTTGAGTCCATTAACATTCCATTGGCTATTGGATCAAAGTATTTGCTGCATATTTGATATTGTTTAAAAAGTATTCCTCTTCATTTTTGACAGAAATAGCAATATTAAGTCAATATATCACGAATCTAGCTCATTTTAAAAAATTTACTTATAAATTAAGAACTGAAAATCAGGTGTTTTATACATTATTCTGTATAATTATATGACTTAGGTTGATTTATATAGTAGGTATGTAAATTAAAGACGTATATTTGCGTCGTTTTTCCAAGAAATAAATAAAATAAAAACATGCAAGGTAAAGGATTATTGAAGTTTTTCTTGACGCTCATAGCTATTGTGAGTGTTGTCCAGCTACTATATTTCATACCAACAAACCGGGTTGAAAAAGAAGCAATTGAATATGCGGCAAACAAAGCAAGTAATGTAGACGAGCTAAGCAAATCTACCACGATGAAGATTGCTAAGGCAAAGTTCTTAGATTCAATTTCTGATGAGACTATTCTTGAAATTCCAGGGCTAGCGAATTATTCATATGCAGATTTGAAGAAAAGACAACTGGGTTTTGGTTTGGATTTGAAAGGGGGTATGAGTGCTGTGCTGCAAGTAGATCTTAGAGGAGTATTAACTGCATTGGCAGGAAGTAAGAAAAATGATCCTGATTTTGTAGCTGCTTTAGATAAAGCATCTTTGGATTTAGAAAGTAGCTCTTCAGATTATATTACCTTATTTTCAAATGCCTACAGAGATATCGCTGATGGCAAAAAGATGGGTAAATTATTTCAAAGAAGTAAAACACTAGGTGAAATCAACAATGAGACTTCAGATGGTGAAGTGATCAAATTGTTGAGAACTGCTGCAGATGAAACAGTGGATCGTACCTTCAAAATGCTAAAAGAGAGAATTGATCGATCTGGTGTTGTACAACCCAATATATCATTGGATGCATCCAGAGACCTTATTTTGGTAGAAATGCCTGGGGTTGATAATCCAAAAAGGATGAGGGACTTGATCCAAGCTTCAGCTCAATTGGAGTTTTGGGACACGTATAGAGTTACTGATCCAGGCATCATTAATATGTTTCAAGATGCTGATAAGCGATTGGCAACCATCAATGGAGAAGAGGTCGTAGCTAAAATGGATACTATTTACACTCCTCAGTATGATGAAGATGGTAACATAATAGATTCCACACAAGTAATCCAACCTAGCACGGATGTATTCGGTGCTCAAGGACCGCTTTTAAGTAAGTTGAAATTAAATGGATTAGGAGGTCAGCAGTATTATGCCACCGTAATGGGATTGGTAAATAAAAAAGATGTATCCTTTGTAAAGAGTACACTTAATTCAGAAGACATAAGAACGTATTTTCCTAAAAATTCAAGGTTTGCATTTTCTTACAAACCATATAAGAACCAAGAGGGCGATCTTACTGATGAATATGAATTATACTTAATCAAAACTACAGCATCGGGTCAAGCACCACTAGAAGGAGATGTAGTTATTGAAGCTTCACAACAAATTGACCCAACTACAGGAGAACCTGAAGTTTCTTTGTCAATGAATTCTGATGGAGCAAAGAAATGGGCAAAAATGACAGAAATTGCCTATAATAATGGAGGTAGAGAAATTGCAATTACACTAGATAGTCAAGTAGTTTCTGCACCGGGAGTAAATAATGGAGCGATTACAGGCGGTAGATCATCTATCTCAGGAAGCTTTACGATACAAGAGGCTGTTGATTTTGCCAATATACTGGAAGTAGGAAAATTACCTGCCAAAACAAATATTATTCAAGAATCTATTGTTGGACCTTCACTTGGGGCAAAAAATATTAAGAGTAGTGTTACTTCACTGATTATCGGTTTTGTATTACTCTTATTGTTTATGTTGTTCTACTATGGGAAAGGTGGATTAGTATCTATCATTGCGCTATTGGCGAATATGTTCTTTATTTTCGGAACATTATCTTCATTAGGTACCGTGTTGACATTACCTGGTATTGCAGGTATCGTATTGACTATTGGTATGGCCGTTGATGCGAACGTAATTATATTTGAAAGGATTCGGGAAGAGTTAAGAGCTGGAAAGTCGACCATAGCATCTATTGCTGATGGATTTAGAGCATCCTACTCTGCCATTATAGATGCTAACGTAACCACTTTATTGGTGGCAACAGTATTGGCTTACTATGGTCTTGGACCGATTAAAGGATTTGCTGTTGTATTGATTATTGGTGTGTTATCATCCTTATTAACTGCTGTATTATTTGGTAAGTTAATTATCGATGGATACACAGCTTCAGGAAAAGAAATGAGTTTCTGGTCTGGATGGTCAAAAAATGCCTTTGCAAATTTGACGATTAGTTGGATGTCTAAGAGAAAAGTAGCGTACATAGTATCTACAGTATTAATTGTAGCTGGATTGGCTTCTATCTTCACTAGAGGTTTTAATCTAGGGGTTGACTTCAAAGGGGGATATGCTTACGATGTACAGTTTGGAGAAAATGTTTCTCAAGAAGATATCTCTACGGCATTAACAGATGTATTTGGAGGTGCACCTATCGTAAAAACAGTCGATACGGACAACACTTACCAAATTACTACGGATTATTTAATTGATGATAAGACGGAAGGTAATGATCAATTGGTAATGGCTAAGTTGTATGAGGGATTAAAGAATATTGACCCTACAGCTTCTACACAAGAGAACTTTGAAGATTCAAGTTTTGACGCTGGAATGCATGTTATTAGCAGCAGTAAGGTTGGACCTACTATTGCAGATGATATTAGAGTGAGCTCATTGAAAGCAGGTTTGTTTGCATTGATCTTAATTTTCTTATACATCTTTATTCGATTTAATAAATGGCAATACTCAATGGGTGCGGTAGCTGCATTGTTCCACGATTCATTGATTGTATTGGGATTATTCTCATTGTTGAAAGATGTAATGCCTTTCTCATTGGAGATTGATCAAGCATTTATTGCCGCAATATTGACAGTAATCGGTTATTCCATAAATGATACGGTTGTTGTATTTGATAGAATTAGAGAGTATCTAGGAATTTATACAAATAAAGAAAAAGACGAAATCTTGGATTCAGCCTTAAACAGTACATTCTCAAGAACAGTGATCACATCGTTAACTACGTTGATTGTTGTTGCCATCTTATTGATATTTGGTGGAAGTACGATCAAAGGGTTTGCTTTTGCATTGCTTATAGGAATTTTGGTGGGTACATATTCTTCCATATTCGTAGCAACACCAATCGTAAGAGATTTATCTGATGATTTGAAAGGAACAGTAAGAAAGTCAAATAAATCAAACGATTCAGGTGGATTTGGTAGAGCAGCAAAAAGAGCTGCGGCATCCGCTGAATAATCAAATGATTTAAAATATATTCAAATGCCTTGATAGAAATGTCAAGGCATTTTTTTTTAGAAGAAATTTTTCTTCGCCTTCATTGATCAATAATTCAATTTTGTGCGTTATATAAATGCTTTGATATTATAAATTATATTTGTGTACATGTCATATTCAATAAAGTCATTTTTAATAGTATGTTTCGTAGGATTATTACTTACGGGATGCAGCTTTGGTAAAAAAGTCAAAACTGGTGAATTGGCATATGAACGGAAACAATATGCGGTAGCTGTAGATCTCCTTTCCAAAGAGTACGAAGAATCAGATAACACCAGATTCAGGGCAAGAAGTGCTTATTTACTTGGTATGAGTTATATCTATTTGGAAGAGAATCGATTGGCCATTGACTGGTTGGAAAAAGCATTAAATAAAGGTTACGGGAATGAAGCTTTATTGGCGGTAGCCAAGGAGTATAAAAAGTCAGGAGACTATCAATCTGCAATTGATTCATACGAACAACTAAAGTTGAACAGTAGTGCTTCAAGACAAATAGATCGTGAAATATATGTTTTGAGAGAAGTTGCATCATGGGCTAATGATGAAGATTCTGAAGTAGAAATTGAACCCATCAATGAAAATTCTGGATATTCTGAATATTCTCCAGTGTTGTTAGATAGAAATTTTTTGGTATTTACTTCTGATAATAATCAAAGTACTGGAAATGATTCTTATAAGTGGACCGGAAATAAACATACGGACTTGTTTGTCATGTTAAAAAATGGATCTGATATTAAAAGGTTTGATGCAGGTATAAATACGGATCAAAATGAAGGAACAGCAAGTTTCTCTAAAGATGGTCAGGAAATGGTATTTGTGCGTTGTTATGTCGATGGAGATTCAGATGGCTATTGTAAATTGATGTATAGTGAGAGAACTTCTGGTATTTGGGCGGAACCACAGCCCTTACCTTTTGTTGAAAATGGGGTAAATTATGGTCACCCTACATTTATCGAAGATGACAGTGTATTGGTTTTTAGTGCAGAGATGACAGATGGGGTAGGAGGCCATGATTTGTATTATGTAGAGCGATACATGAGTGAGAATAATCAAGTAGAATGGGGCGAGCCTTTTATTTTTCCGCAAACGGTTAATTCTGCAGGGAATGAAATGTTTCCAACAGGTGATGGAGATACCCTTTATTTTTCTTCAGACTACTTTGCAGGGTTGGGTGGCTTAGATATTTTTAAGACTTGGTTGCAACCTAATGGTCAATGGGCTCCACCTCAGAATTTAAAAAAGCCGATTAATTCTTCATTTGATGATTTTGGATTGGTGATTGATTATGATGCGGTTCTCAGGGGAAAGATCGTTCAAAAGGGATTTTTCACTTCGACCAGGAAAGGATTTGGAAAAGAAGATATTTATCAATTTGAACGCAGAAAAACGTATGTTCCTGTTACACCACCTCCTCCGAGTGATAGTATAGCAAAAGCAGAAGAAGTAGTAGTAGAGATCTACTTAGCGGGAAAAACAAAAGAAGTGTCTTACGAAAATCCTGATGATCCAAATAGTCCAGAAACGGGTAAGATGGCACTCCCTGAATGCTATATAGAAATCAATGATGGTCAGGCAAAGCAAAAGGTTTATTCTGATGAAGAGGGGAGGTTTATTGTCCAACTTGAAAAAGATAAAAACTATACGTTGAGGGCCAGCAAAATTGGATATTTGAATGACATTCAACGAGTAAGTACCTTTAATCTTAAAATTCCTGAGGGAGAACTCTCTACGACCATAAATGTAGAACTTGTGCTCTCCAAGATCTTCTCAAATGTAGAGATCACCCTGGATAATATTTATTATAATTTTAATAAGTGGAACATTCGAGATGATGCAAAACCTACATTGGATAGTTTGGCCACGATATTATTGAACAATCCTCAAATTAACGTGCAATTGTCTTCTCATACGGATTGTAGGGCAGATGATCAATACAATTCGATATTGTCACAAAAAAGAGCAGAGTCGGCAGTTGAATATATGGTATCCAAAGGAGTTCCAAGAGATCGGCTCACTGCCAAAGGCTACGGTGAAAGTCAATTGGCTGTAAACTGTAATTGTGATGATTGTACAGAAGAAGAACATCAAATTAATAGAAGAACGACATTCAAAATTTTAGAATAAGAAGATCAATCTGTCATTCTTCTTTTGTCTACGTTGAATGTGAAGACATCAGGTCTTTGATAATGTCCACTGGTAGAAAGATTCATCCGCTCGGTGTATAGATCATGGAGTGGAGGCAAATCGATATAAATGATTTCTTCCCGCCCATATTGTGGCTCCAAAATGAAATTTCCATTGGGGTCAATCACACAGCTACCTCCATCAAGGATAAATTCACTGTTGTTATTTACCAGTTCTGGTTTCATCTCCAGAAAATTTGGAATACTGTTTTTTCTTAAGATTTGTCCCATGGCAACTACATAACAACGCCCTTCAAATGCATAATGTCTGCTTGCTAGTTTATGGGATGATTTTACAGCTGGCCAGAGACCAAAATGAATGTCTTCCCCTTCATCGTGCATCGCTTGTCTAGTAAGTGGCATCCAATGTTCCCAACAGATCAGTCCACCAATATTTCCGTAAGGAGTCTGAATAGTTTTTAACCCGAAGGCGTCTCCATATGCATGAACAAGTTTTTCATTGAAGGTGGGCATCAATTTCCTATGATGGACAGCAATTTCTCCTTCGGGAGTAATGATCAATAAGGTATTGTACAAACTACCGTTTCCTTTACCTTTTTTAATGGCTTCATTGGCTCCAATGACCACATATTTCGCACTTTCTTTTGCAGCTTCTTTGATGCTCTGAATCTCAGGTCCATCTATTTCAATAGCATCCGCATACATTTGTGCCCAAACTTGTTTGATTTCTTTTTGATCCCAACATCCCATATGAATGGAGTAGTCTATCCAGGCAGGATACCCACTCAGCCAACCTTCTCCAAAAACAATAATATTGGCATCTTGCTTTGCGGCTTCATTAATGTGTGTAACTGCATTACTAGCAGACTTCTTGGTATCTAAGAACACAGGAGCTTTTTGAACTAGAGCGATTTTGGTCATAAGCACAATTGTTGTTGGACGTATTAAGCAATTTATTCGTATTACTAATCGAGTGCATTGTACATTTATTCACTAATGGCTTTGATACCTGGAAGTACTTTCCCTTCAAGATATTCTAGCATAGCTCCACCACCCGTAGATATAAAACTCACTTTATCTGACAATCCCGCCTTATTAATCGCAGCAACACTGTCCCCACCACCAATCAGGGAGTATGCTCCATTTTGAGTTGCTTCGCCCACAGCAAGAGCGATTTGGTTTGTTCCTTTGGCAAAGGTTTCCATTTCAAAAACACCCATTGGTCCATTCCACAAAATAGATTGAGCACCCAAGACAACCTTTCGAAAAGCCTCGATCGTTTTGGGACCAATATCAAGTCCTTGCCAATCATCAGGGATATGGTTGGTATCTACTACATCGGTATTTGCTTCATTGTTAAAATCATCAGCGATCAATGTATCAATTGGTAAATGAATCTCCGTACCTAAATCTTTAGCTTTTGCTAGTATTTCTAGCGCAAGGTCCATGTATTCATCTTCACATAATGATTGACCAATACTTCCGCCCAGTGCTTTTTTAAATGTATAGGCCATTCCACCGCCTATGCATACGTGATTTACGACTTCAATCAACTTTTCAAGAAGTTTAATTTTATCACTTACTTTAGCGCCACCTACAATGGCAACAACAGGTCGTTTCGGACTCTTTAAAAGTTTATCGGCACTTTCAATCTCACTGTGCATTAAAAAGCCCAAAGCTTTATTTTCTGGTTTGAAATATTGTGCAACAGTAGCAGTGGAAGCGTGTGCCCTATGTGCTGTTCCAAATGCATCATTGACATAGATTTCTGCCAGTCTTGATAATTTAATGGCTAAGTCCAAATCGCCTTTAGATTCTCCAGCATAAAACCGAGTGTTTTCTAAAAGTAGTATTTGTCCTGCTTCTAATCTCTCTGCCATCAATTCTGTTTCACCTCCAACACAATCACTGGCAAACTGTACTTCAGCACCTGTAAGGCTTGCAAGATGCTCCACTACATGCTTGAGCGTATATTTTTTTACATTGATAGTTCCGTCTTCATTTTTCTTTTTCTGTGGTCTCCCCAAGTGAGAACACAATATAACAGCAGCACCTTCAGATAATAAATATTTTATAGTAGGCATTGCTTTTTGCATCCTTGTATCATCGGTGATTTCATAATTTGCGTTCAATGGAACGTTAAAATCCACTCGGACTAATACTTTCTTATTATTTAGATCTAAATCTTTTATGGTTCTCATACTATCATTTTGTTTCGCGAAGATAAAATTTTCAGGGCGCGTATACCCGAAGAATAATGAATATAATTTAACGATATAAAAAAAGGACTTGATAATGCGTTTCACATTAAAAAGTCCTTTGTTTTATTGTTATAACAAACTGAAATCTATACTCTTGAAACCAAGTCAGCTAATCTTGCACTGTATCCAGCTTCATTGTCATACCAGCTCACTACTTTTAAGAAGTTACCATCTTTAACATCGGTCAACAATGAATCAAAAATTGATGAATGTTTATTTCCAACGATATCAGAAGATACTAATGGATCCGTTGAGAATTCCAATACCCCTTTCATTGGACCATCTGCCATTTCCTTGAACTTAGCATTCACTTCCTCTTTGGTCACATTCTTATCTACTAATACGTTCAATTCGATTAAAGATCCCGTGATTACAGGTACTCGAATAGCAATGGCAAACATTTTACCTTTTACTTCAGGAACAACAAGTCCTACAGCATTCGCAGCTCCAGTACTGGTAGGTACGATGTTGAATGCAGCTGCTCTTGCTCTTCTCAAATCAGAGTGTGGTGCATCTTGAATATTTTGATCTGCAGTATATGCATGAGTAGTAGTCAATGAACCTCTTTGAAATCCCCAGTTGTCATTAATGATCTTACATACTGGAGCTAAACAATTTGTTGTGCAACTTGCATTACTGATCACTGTCTCTTCACCTGTGATTTCATCTCCGTTAACACCAAGTACTACTGTTTTGATTCCATCTCCTTTTCCTGGAGCAGAAATAACTACTTTTTTTGCACCTGCAGTGATGTGTTTAGAAGCTGCCTCTTTTGTTCTGAAAATACCAGTACATTCTAATACAACATCAATATTATTTTCTGACCATGGCAATTCTTCAGGATTTCTAGTAGAAGTGGCTAATATTTCATTACCGTTTACGATTAGCTTGTCATCGGTGAATGTTACAGTTCCATCAAATTTACCATGAGCGCTATCATATTTCAATAAATGAGCCAAAGTACCATTATCGGTAAGGTCATTGATTGCTACTATTTCTACGTCTGTATTTGACAATAAGTTTCTGAAAGTTAGTCTACCTATTCTTCCAAAACCATTGATTGCAATTCTTTTCTTTGCCATTGTATTTATATTTATTTCTTAGTTAGTGTAAAATTAACAATAATTAAACTAATTAGACAGTTTATTGTTAGTAAACTGAATTAAAAATAAAATGTTTATAAGGTGTTTAGATTAATACAATTTTGACAATCAGATATATAGCATGCAATAATTTGATAAATCTTAAAAAAGCCTAAAAATTGCTTTCAGATTTTTATTAATCAAAAAATTTTATTCTTTTTGCGCCTTCAAGAATTAAATACAAAAAAAATTAATATGACATCATCATTAAAAAGAATTTCGATCTTTTTACTTGGATTTTGCTTAGTTGTTGGATCAATTACTGCTCAAGATGCAAAATCTGCAGCTTCCCTATACAATGAGGGACTAGCACTACTAAAAGCAAAAGATTACGAAGCTGGCTTACCTATTTTGGAATCTGCATTAGAAAAAGCAACTGAAGAGGAAAACGAAAAAGTTGTCGGCTTGTCCAAGAAGAACGGCTCTAAAGCAGCTTACAACCTAGGAAATTCTAAGAAGAAAGCTGGGGCCTTCGATGAGGCAATTGCTTTATATAACAAAGGTATTGAATGGGCACCTGATTATGCATCTAATTATAGTGGATTGGCAGCAGCAACTGAAGCAAAGGGGGATAAAATAGCTTCGATTGGTATGTATGTAATGGCTGGAGATAAAACAACTGCAAGTGGAAAAGCAGATCGAGCTGAAAAATTATACAAGAAAGCAAGAAATATGGTTGGTAAAATGTACCAGGCAGATGATTTTGAAGGTGCTATTGCTGCAGGTAAAGCATTTTTAGAATTGAGAGATAATGCAGAAGTAAATTACTACGTTTGCAGAGCAATTACAGAATCCAATGCAACAGAAGAAGCAATTACACACATTGATAAAGCTATTGAGTTGTCTGGAGAAACAGTAGATGACAAATATTACGTAGCGAAAGCTAAAGCGTATGAAAAAATGAGTAAGAAGCAAGATGCTATCAATGCATACAAATTAGTGACTGGAGAGAAATATAAGCCTCAGGCAGAATATAAAATTAAAGAGTTGGGCGGAAAATAAATTGTGCAACTATATCAAATAATATTAAAAAGGGATAATCTGCGTAAAGATTGTCCCTTTTTGTTAATTGTGGTTGAATGAAAAGCGGATGGCATGGAAAGAAAGCTACAAAAAGATTTGAATAATGTTATTTGTTAGAGAGAATAGTAATGAAGTAGTTGTTCTAATAGAATAACGAGACAATTGATTATTTTAAGGATTAATTCAGAAAAGTATGTTTGGCGAGACGTTTTTCGTGTAAAAATGAGAATCTCAGATATTTCTTGCATCATTTACAAACCTAAGAGAGTCTTATTTACGTAATTATGAACAAAGGGAGATGTTTTCTCTTTTCTTAATTATATTGGTTGAACCCATAGCATGATAAATTGAAAGAATTTCGATGAACTATTTTAAAAAATGCTTTTTTCTACTTCTTTTAAGCAGCAATGCTATACTTTTAAATAGTCAGGCAAATACCTGCGAAACAGCTGAAGTTCTGTGTTCTCTTAGTGAATTAGATGGATTTACTGGATCCATGCCGGAATCAAATTTTACTGGCGAATTTCCAACAGGTGGAATGTGTCCTCCCGGGTCTGATGCACCTGGTGGAACCAATCAAAATATCACTTGGTTTGCTTTTATTGCTGGTTCCGCTTCAGCAGTATTTGAAATAACATTTACAAATTGTCAAAGTGGAAATCAAGTCCAATATGGGGTATATACCGATTGTAGTTTTTCTGAAGCCATTGTTTGTTTTGGTGGTGGTGGCGGTGTAAATGTTTCCAGTCCCATTACCGTAAATTTGGATGGTATGGTGCCAGGCGATGATTATTTCTTCTTTATCGATGGAGATCTGGGAACATATTGTGATTACGAAATCGAGGTGATTTCTGGTGGTGAACCTGTTCCTGTACCCCAACCAGATGGTGTACTCTGTATTAGTGGCAATTGTCCTATGGATGGAAATGTTTGTGGTACGGGAGAGACGTTTACATTTGAGCCAGATGGTCTAGACTTATCGATTGACTATATATGGACAGTGACACCATCTCCTCCCAATGGAACTACAATAAATGGGAGTAATGAATTTTCAGCTACGTTTAATTCGACGGGAATGTATGAAATATGTGTAACTGGAGATAATGGTTGTACTCAGACTACTCCTGTTTGTTATATATTAAATGTACTTGAAGCAGATGCTGGGATGCTCTCTGCAGATCCTGAAACTCTATGCCCTGGAGGTACTTCGACGGTTACTGCTTCAGGTTATATAGATTCACCACCCATAGAACAGGCTATGATTGCTGTTGGTCCAGATGGCACTGTAATAGGTGTCAATTCAGGAGAAACAATTGATGTGACCTATGATGAATGTGGTACAGTTACGGTATACAGTTATAATTATAACCCTGCCGACAGCCCTGCTTTGCCTAACGTCGGAGATGTATATACTGTACCCAACTGTGGGAGTGTTTGTTGCGATACGGAGTCGATAGATGTAGTTTTTGAAGACAATGAATTTCCAACTCTTTCAGGCACTCCAGCTGATATTACATTGGAGTGTAATGATATGATTCCGACAATGGATCCTGTCAATTGGGAAGATAATTGTGATGGAGCTGGTACAGTAGAAGGAATCCAAGATGACAGTTATGATGTATGCATGGGAGGTACTATAACGAGAACATGGGTTTATGAGGATGTCTGTATGAATGAAGTAGAATACATACAAACAATCACCATAAATGCTCAAAATGGAGGAAGTTTTGATTCTGAACCGGAAGATATGACCTTTGATTGTGAGGCAGATATTCCTCCATTGATGGATTTAAATTGGACTGGAGATTGTGATGGAACAGCCGTAGTAAGTCCTGTTGATTCAGGAGATGCCGATTTATGTTCAGGAGGGCAGGTTACTAGAACATGGAGTTATAATGATGCTTGCGGAGGGTTTACAGAGTATATTCAAACCTTTACCATAAATGCAGCAAATCCAGGAGAGTTTGTTGATATGCCTGAGGATGTGACCGTGGAATGTGACCTCAACGATTTACTTCCGATGGAAAACCTTACTTGGATGGGCGATTGTGATGGAACAGCCACCGTTGTAGGAACAGAAGATATTGATGTAGAACCATGTTCTGGAGGAAGTATTACACGTTTTTGGACCTATACAGATGGATGTGGAGCAGTTACTGATCACACACAATTCATTATGGTGAGTCCACCTCCATTGGCCGAAGCAATAAATCCTCCGCCTGCAAATATTACGTTCAATTGTGATGAAGTACCGACTTCCTTTGATGCGTTGTCCTTTACCAATAATCAAGTGGGTGATTGCGAAATAATAGGTACAGCAGATCCTGAAGTGATGGGTGATCCTACCATTTGTGGTGGAACAATTACCGTGGTATGGGTATTTACAGATGATTGTTTTAATGTGAGTTCTTACGTTCAGAATATTACGATTTTACCTGCACCTGAACCTGCTTTTATTGGTCCTCCAGCAGATATGACCATCTCTTGTGTAGAAGAATTTCCAATGCCAGATGATTTGGATTATACCAACAATGCCACAGGAGATTGTTTGATAGCGGGTACCATTGAACCATTAGTCACTACAGAAGGGGATATTTGTGGAGGAGATGTTATTAGTATATGGGAGTTTACAGATGAATGTGGAGTAGTGCTTTCACACACCCAAACCATAATTATTGAACCTCTGGCAGAACCTGATTTTATTGATCCACCAGCAGATGTGACCGTTTCATGCGCTAACGTTCCTACCACTGCTCCTACATTGAGCTATACCAATGGGGAAAGTGGTTCTTGTGAAATAATGGGGGATGTGCCTCCTGTCACTGACAATGATTACGACATCTGTGGTGGAACGATTACAAATACATGGGAGTTCACAGATTTATGTAGTCGTACATTTATGTATCAGCAAATCATTACAGTTGAACCTGCTCCGGAGCCGACTTTTACAAGCTTACCTGCAAATATAACCATAGGATGTGACGAGATTCCTCCCACGCCACCAAGTATAGATTATGAAAATGGTGAGGCTGGGGATTGTCTTATTTCAGGGAGTGTAAATCCAACTGTTGAGGACAACTCAAATAGTTGTGGAGGAGAGGTTCAATATATTTGGGAGTTTACAGATCCTTGTAATCGTGTGATTTCTCATACACAATTGATAACCATTGAGGAAGCTCCAGCTCCTCAGTATACTACTTTGCCTACGGATATAACAGTTGACTGTGGAAGTCTTCCTCCACCAGCAGAAGCGCTTGCTTACACGAATAGTGACCCTTGTGAAATTATGGGTACAGTTGATCCTGTGGTCGATGAAAACTTTACTATATGTGGTGGAGAGATTGTTAATAGTTGGGATTTTACAGATGAATGTGGACGTCAACTTTTACACATTCAAACGATCACCATTAATCCTGCAGAAGAAGCTATATTTCAAAATATTCCAGCAAATACAACCGTAGCTTGTGGAGATGATGCTACCAATCCTGGTGATTTAGAATATACAAATAATGGGGGAGTAGGGTGTTTGATTTCTGGTATGGTCTCACCCGTTCAATCTGGCGGATATGATGCATGTGGGGGCGAAATACTTTTCACATGGGAGTTTACCGATATATGTGGTCGAGTTATCCAGCATGTCCAGACGGTAGTGATTGAACCTGCATCTCAGGCTGTTTTTATTGATCCACCAGCAGAAATTACAGTAAGTTGTGAAGAATTTAATCCTACACCACCAAATTTGAATTATACGAATAGTGAAGGTAATTTATGTGAAATTTCTGGAAGTGTTCCAGGCATGTTAATCGGAAACCCTTCTCCTTGTGGAGTAACTGTAACGTATAGATGGGAATTTATTGATGATTGTGGTAGAACCATAACTCATAATCAAGACGTAACTATAGAAGAAGCACCACCGGCTGCTTTTCTTACCCTCCCTGATGATATTACCCTCAACTGTGATGAAGTAAGTTCCACCATCCCTTCATTGGATTATACCAATAACGCAACAGGTGTCTGTCTTATATCTGGTTCTCAAATTGGTATTCAGTCTGGATTTTATAATGAATGCGGAGGAGAAATTACCTATACATGGACATTTATAGATGAATGCAATAGAACATTGTCTCACAATCAACAGATAACAGTAAATCCTGCACCAGACCCAGTATTTATAGATCCTCCTGTTGATATTACGTTAGATTGTGATCAAGCCTTTCCAGTTGACCCACCATTAGATTACACGAATAACCTTTCTGGATCGTGCGCTATTTCGGGCACTGTACTTCCAACTACGGTTGAAAATGGAACCGTAACTACCTACACATGGTCAATAACGAATGCTTGTAATGGTAGCAGTGTTACGCACACTCAGAATGTAACGGGAGTAACTACTCCAGCTATTTCTATTGATCCTTTGAGTACTTCTATTTGTATTGGTGATGAATTTGATTTATCCACAATTGTGGTGACAGATGCCAATGGGAATCCATTCACTGTGACATTCCAAGATCAAAATGGAACTCCATTATCTACTTCAACCGTAAGTCCCATCACTACATCAAATTATCTAATAATTGCAACTAATGATTCTGGTTGTAGTGATGAAACAACGTTCACTATCAATGTAGACAGTCCTACGAATGCGGGTGTCGATGGCAGTGGATTGGTCTGTGGGGCTAATTTGACGTATAACTTATTCGATTACATTGGGGGCAATCCAGAGTCAGGAGGAACGTGGTTTGATACGGATGGATCAGGAGTTAATATTGATAATCCATTCTCTGTAAATTTTAATGGTGTACCTGCAGGAGTGTACAATTTTACGTATACTATTTTTTCAACAAATTCATGCCCTGATGCTTCCGCTACGGCAATGATTGAAGTGATCGGTGAGTTAGAATTTGAGATATTGAGTATTGAATGTGCACCAGGCGGGGCGACCTACATAGTGAATGTTTTTCCAAATGGAAACAATATATTTTCAAGTTTAGGAACAGTAAATCAAGTAGATGCTAATTCGGTAATTATTTCAGATATACCTGCTGGAGAATTGGTTGTCATTTCTGCAATTGATCAGGATGCGTTCTGTATTTCCGATATTTTTGTCAATCCTCCAGATTGTGATTGTCCAGATGTAGAATCTCCAATTTCGAATGGGGACCTAGAGATTTGTGAAGGAGATGACCTTCCAGAACTTTCAGTTACCGTTTCAGGAAACAATACCGTGAATTGGTATAGCGATCAAACGAGTCAAGATCCGTTGATTGAAATGTCTCTTGTGTATTTACCTGAAGTTTCTGCTCCTGGAGTATATACATTCTATGCGGAAGCTGTAGATGAGGACGGTTGCGTTAGTCTTATTCGGACACCTGTTACCTTAACAATAAATGCGCAGCCCGATGTCACAAATATTTTGGTGTCGTTTTGTGCCGACAGCGATGGTAATGTGTCAGTAGATCTGCAATCTTTTAATGCAATGATCAATTCAAATGCGAATTTTTCATTTTTATATTTTGTCTCATTAATGGATGCTGAGGATTTGACGAATGCATTAGATAGCCCATTTGTTTTGTCCAGTACATCCACCATTTATGTAGTAGTTACAAATACTTCTGGATGTTCCGCTATAGGAACCGTAGAAATAGAAGTGAACCCCATCCCTACATATACATTAACGATAGAGGCCGAATCATGTATCAACGAAAATGATGGTTCGATTGCAATAACTGATATAATGCCTGCCAGTGTAGAATTTAGTCTGGATGATATGACTTATACTTCTGAGGTGACATTTGATTTACTTTCTCCTGGAAATTATACGGTATTTGCGATCACTGAAGAACAATGCAAGGTATCAGAAAATGTTACTATTGAAGAAGGAGTTGAATTGAGTTACTCGGATCTTGTAATTATGTGCTCAGATAATGGTACGTCGTCGGATTCTGACGATGACTTTTATGAAATAATGTTTAATCTTGCCAATAATCAGGGGGGATTGGGCATGGTCAATGTAAGTACTACTTCAGAAGAGCTAGGATTGTTTAATTATGGTGCTATCTCTTTGAATATTGATGCAGGGTCACCAGAAACGCTAACAATTTTAGACATCGATTCTCAATGCTCTATAGAAATCGATTTAGGAGATCTGACTCCTTGTTCTACTAGTTGTGAACTTACTATTGAGGCATTAGATATAGAATGTGATGGAAATGGTACAAGTACTGACCCCTCGGATGATGTATACATTATTACTATAAATGCATCTGTTATTAATGGTGCATCCAATAATACGTTCAATGTATTAGTAGATGGAAATATTGTAGATAATTTTGAATATGGAGTAGGAGGTCATATCACTATTTCTGCGTTGGGCCAAAATGCATTAATCACTTTGTCTGATAATGAAGATTCACAGTGCTTTTCTTCTCAAACCATTGGTCCTCTAAATCCTTGTTCATCTGAGTGTATTCTCTCTATAGATAATCAAAATTTCATTTGTGATAATAATGGTACCATAGGTGTACCGGAAGATGATACATACAACTTCACTTTCACCGTTTTAGCTACCAATAGTTCCTCATCAACATTTGAATTATTTATCAATGGAACAAACGAGGGAACTTACACTTATGGAGAATTATCGACGTATACATTAAATGCAGATGGAAGTACTCCAATTATTGAATTCATAGATACTGAAAATCAAGCTTGTATTATTACTGTTACTGTACCGGAATTGAATCCATGTAGTGGTTCGTGTTCGGTGCTTCTGAGCTTAGAAGAGATATTTTGTAATAATGAAGCTACAAGTGATGACCCTTTGGATGATACCTACACAGCCACAATATCTGTCGATTTGGTAGGCGGTACTGGAACTTGGCAAATTGTATCTACTGGGGAAACAGGTACTTCTGGTCAGATGGTTACATTAGGACCATTCTTAATCTCAGACGGGAGTGTGACAATTGAAGTGATTGATCCTGGTGTTTCGGATTGTGTTGATAGTATAGTTATTGATCCGCCTCTATCTTGTTCAACGTGTGACGAGTCTGTGGAAGCAGGATTGGATGTTGAATTAGATTGTGATATAACACAAGCGAATTTAGAAGGAAGTTCTTCCATTCCAGGGAATCCGAGTTGGGAAGGTCCAGGTGGATTAAATCTGGATATGTATGCTGTTTCAGTGGATGTACCAGGGACTTATTATTTTACAGTCGATTTTGGAGAGGGTTGTATACGGACAGATAGTTTGGTTGTTTCAGTATCCAATGATATTCCTCAAGTGGTTCTCGAATCCCCTTTAGGAATTACCTGCGAAATTGATTCGGTGGTGTTATTGGCTGCAGTAAATGGGGGCAGTGGTAATTTTACTTATCAATGGACGAATGCATCTATGTCAGTTATTTCAACTGATCTAAGTGTGACCGTAGGGGATATAGGAAACTATTTCTTTGAAGTGTATGATGTAGAAACGGACTGTTCTTCTCCTCCCGTTTTAGTAGAAGTAATGGATAATCGAAATCTACCCGATGCTTCAATATCTGCTGATCCTGCTGATGTATTAGATTGTGTAGTCAATGAGATATTTTTGAATCCAGCCAATGAGCCCAATGTAATTTATAAATGGTATGTAGATGACGTAGAAATCATCACTGAATCCTTGTTGATAGACGATGCTGCCATCATCGAATTATTAGCAATAGATACGATCTCTGGATGTAGGGATTCAAGTATGTTGATTATTGAGAATTTTGAAGAATATCCTTTAGTAAATATTGCAGATCCTCCTTTAATTGATTGTATGAATAGTTCTGTTTCGCTTGATGGTTCCGCTTCGCAAATGGGAAGTAGTATTCAATATACATGGTATGATGGTGATGGAAATGTACTCGACAATGGAGTGGACGAAATTCAAGTTTTGGACGAAGGGTGGTATTATCTTGAATTAGTAGACACAGATAATAACTGTAGTAATTTAGATTCTGTTTTTGTTTCATCCAACTTTATGTATCCCCTCATCGATTTAAGTAATGCTTTGGAAATAAGATGTGATGCAGAGACAACGGATGTTGAATTAAGTATAGATGGCAATGCGGTCGACTATACGATTTCATGGGAAACTCAAGACGGAAGCATCATAGCAGGAGAGGACTCCGAGCTGTTAACTATTAATTCTCCAGGCACTTATTTTGTATCCGTTCAAAATAATGAAAATCAGTGCGAAACATTGGATACAATTATGGTGAACTTACCAGAGCTGATCGCAGGTACTGAAATTTCGATTTTAGATGAAAGCTGTGCTGAAAATGGAGATGGTCAAATTATTATTGGAAATATAATCGGTGGGACTACACCGTATATTTTATTCATAAATGGTGAACAAGTAAATGATCCAATGATTGATAATCTAAGTGCGGCTTCGTACGAAGTCTTCATTGTTGATAAAAATGGATGTAGTTTTGATTCGACACTTATGGTAGGTCAGTTGGATCCATTTGAAATTGATTTGGAGGCTGAAATTACAATTAATGCTGGATCTACATCTCAACTTATTGCTAGTGTTACTATTCCTGATGATGAAATTCTTTCTATTGAATGGAACCCAGGAACTGGTCTATCTTGTACAGATTGTTTGAATCCGATGTTAACTACAACAACAGATGGAGCTATTTATGAAATTACAGTTACAGATATAAATGGATGTACTGCGACTGCTTCGATTCAAACATTAGTGATCAATGAAGTCATTATTGTAGCACCGAATGTATTTACACCGAATCAAGATGGGAATGAAAATGATAATTTCACCATTTATTCAAATATCGAAGGAGCGCTTATACAAATTTTTGATCGATGGGGAAATTTAGTTTTTATTAATAGATCTTTTTCTCCTAATGATCCTCTTCAAGGTTGGGATGGAAGTTTTGGTACAACACCTGTAAATTCGGGAGTATATGTGTTTTACGCTGAGATTTTACTTCCTGATGATGAAGTTGTGATAAAGAAGGGTGATCTTACGATTATTCGATAAAATGGTATGATAGGGAGAAAGCCTTAAAAAAGGGGTAATATTTTTAGGTGTAAGGCCTCTAGTCCTAATTCAGGGGTAAAAAAAAAGCAACTCGAATCTCGAGTTGCTTTTTACAAAGATATTTTAAAAAATATTCTTATTCAGGAACATTTGCTGGATTCAGTATATCATAAAACTGATCAAGTTTAGGAAGAATTATTATTCTAGTTCTTCTATTCAATGCTCTACCTTCTTCAGTATCATTTGTAGCAATTGCGTTATACTCACCTCTACCTGCAGCTATCAATCTATTAGGATCGATTTCATGCGTGTCTTGTAATAATCTTACTACAGCAGTAGCTCTTTTTACACTTAAATCCCAATTGTCTTTCAAACAGCTGTTTGTCTTTAATTGCTTGTTATCTGTATATCCTTCAACCATCACCTCAAGATCTGGTCTTGACTTAATAATAGAAGCTACTTTAGCTAAAACTTCATTTGCACGATCCGTCAACTTAGAGCTTCCAAATTTGTACAACATTTTATCAGATAGATTTACAAAAACAACCGTCTTGTCTACTTTTACATCAATATCTTGATCTAAGATTCCTTCCGACAATACACTTTTTAAGTTAACTGCTAATGCTAGATTCATTGAGTCAGCTTTTGTTCTTGCTGCTTGAACCATTTGAATGTATTGGTCCTTACCTTCTAATTGTTTTAAGGTTGCTCCAATGTTTTCATTTGCAGCTTGAGAAAGAACGGTAAGATCTCCAACTTGTTTGATTTGTTGCGCTCTTTGTTCTTTTAAGTCATTAATTTGAGATTTCAGATCAGTGATTTGCTCATTTCTAATAGCAAGTTCTTTTTGATCACCTTTTAAAAGTTCTCTTTCTTGCTCACATTTTTCGAGTTTGACAAGCATTTTGTTTAAATCTTCCCCAGCTTTCCCAAGGTCAGAGTTTGCTGCATCAAGTTCTGATTGAAGTGCAGTAAATTTCTTTTTACTTACACATGAACTTAGACCAAGACCTAAGATCATTAAGAATACTAAAAATTTTGAATTCATTTGTTAATTACGTTTAATATTAAGTTAGCACATTTCATGCTTAAATTCGACTAGTTCTAAAAAGCTGCAATTTTAAGATTTATGCGTTAGTTTTTAAACTTTATTTCTCAAAAAAGTGCGAAATACTTATTCTTTTATGAATTTCGTTACCAAATTGACGTTTTCTCCACTAATGTTGATAAAATACATACCCTTCGTTAATGAGTTTACATTGGCCATGATTTTATTATTGCCAACATTAAAGTATTCATTTCTACGCAAATTTCTAACTAATCTGCCTTGCATATCAAGAATGTTTATTCTGACAGAGGTAGCTTTAGATAGGTGAAAATTGATAAATATGTTTCCCTCTGAAACAGGATTCGGATATATTGGAGACATCCAGTTGCCAGAACTAAAGTCTATTTCATTGATGGATGAAGTCTGATCACTAAATACTACATCCTCGTCACCATCTTGATATGGAATGGATAAGATTGGTAAATAATACATTTCATCAGTAGTACCTTCGCCCCACCAAACATATTTTGGAGGATTCGAAGGATTTTGTGGGTTGCTCGCTGTATTGTCGTATACCGCCACAGCATGAATCTTAGAGCCTGCTTTTGCTGGAATTAACCTGGGGAAGTAGTATCCACCTTGCCAATTGAAATCCCAATCATTTATTTTTATCAAATTGGTTTTGTTGCCAATTGGATCTTCCAACCAAACTTCCCAGCTTTTTCCCAAATAATGCATATGTGGAGATAATCCAATCAAACTCAAATCTTGGTTAATATTCCAAATACCATGAAATTCTTTTACTTGATTCGGTGGAATATTAAAAGAAAAGAATCCTCCTGGAAGATCAAAAGGCAACATAATGCGATCATCTACAAATCGATCTACCACTTCATCTTCATCTGCAAAGAAAATATTCACTGATGATTTGTCTTCCGCATCTACTGGCCAGGGAGCATAATGCATTTGAATGACCAAGTCTGCTCCAGCGGATAACTTTTGTCCAAAACCATCTGGATAATAAATAGGTTTGGTTCCAGGAACATATCCAGGGTATTGATCATAGTTTAATACTTCATCTGTTCCAAACGAACCGAAGCCTTCAAACCCATATTCTGGAGTTTGCGCATCAAACATAGCTGCTCGTCCTTGTGTATCTTCAAAAAATAGGGCGTGGTGAACAATTTGTGAGTTGCCCGGTCGCAGTTCTATTGCTTTTATTACCCTATCTTCTGTCAAACCCGTAGGTAGAACAAAATATCGATATTCATCATCGTTGTTTCCTTTATGAACATGCGTTTCTTCGAAAGTTAATACCAAATCTGGTTCCCCTAATAGAGATCCTTCGGGGAAATTTGGAAGATCTGGCTCATCCACACTATCTCCATACTCGGCACCTTGATCAACCCAGTCAATAATTGTCTGTTTTTCATCTTCTGTTAAATAGTATTCCCCTAAGAAATGAGAATACGCAGGATCAGGTTTCCAAGGAGGCATGTATCCAGTAGAAACAACTGATTTTATAATACTAGATCTATTTGCTACATCATCATATGAAGTCAAAGAAAAAGGTCCTATTTCGCCTGTTCGATGACAGGTGGTACATTTATTATAAATAATAGGCGCAACGTCTTTAGCAAAGGTTTTCTGTCCTTGAATACCACAATTTACGATTAAGAAAAATGAAATTAAAGAGAGGAATTTTTTCATGTTACTAATTTTAGTAGAGAGGTATTATTGATATGTTTACAATAATATCAATTTATTCTCGATGATTTTTGGTTTTAGGTGAGAAATTGTCACTGTAGTTGATATAACAACCTATTGCTTCAACATATTTTTTTTCAATGGGGAGATCGTTTAACCTATTCTCAATTGCATTTTTCAAGTCATGTTCGGTGACTACATTCCTTCTTCTCCCCAACTTGAAAAATTTATTATCTATTCGCCCTTGATAGAGTATCTGATTTTGTTCATGATCATAAAGTATCACCTCAGGTGTGATTTGAGCATTGAATAGTTTGGCTTTTGATTTATAATAATCAGTAAATAGAGGAAACTGAATACCATATTGTTTTTTGAATTCTTCTATCTTTTCTGGCTTTGAGGAAAAATTGGGAAAATAACCAATAAAGGCAATTTCTTCTCCATAAGCAGCGTGCAACTCATTTAAGGTAGGTGTGTATTGAATGCAAATGGGACAATCGTCTAATAGAAATAAGTATAGGGTAAGCGAGTCTGTGTTACCAGAACAACTGAAGGATATGATCACTGAAAAGATCAAGGAGTAAAAACCCTTCATTCATTTAATGTTAGCAGATTATAGTCGTCAATATTGACGTTTTATTTGTGGCTTACGGTGTGCGTTTTTATTTCACTTTTATAGTCTCTGGTATAAACCGCCCAAGGAGTATCTTTGTAGTGGTTATCAGAGAAGTAGGTCATTATCAATTCAAACATCTGGGCATCTTGAAATCCTGGAATAGGTTGGATGACAGAGAGTTTCTCGTCTAAAAATACAACAGTGGGGTAGCTGAGTTGACCTTGAGTGATAGCTAAAGCTAGTTCATGGTATCCTTTTCTCCCTTTTTTAATGTATTTGTAGGTATTTCCATTGAAGACAATATCTTCTTTCTGTTCGGCATCAAATTTAATCGCGTAATAATGTTTGTTTACATAACGAGCAATGTGATCTTTTTGGAAAGTTTGCTTATCCATTCTTTTGCACCACATGCACCAATCTGTATAAATGTCAACCACCATTTTCTTCGGCTGTGATTTCTGAGCTTCAAGTGCTTGTTCCCAAGTCATCCATTTGATCTTGTTTTGACCGACGGCTTGTGAGTGAACACTTAAAAAAGCAAACATTGCTAGAGAGATATTAACTAAATACTTCATTCAATAATTTAAATTGAGTACAGACAATTAATTAAACTGACTCTAAATTAACGGTTAAATGATTCTATTTCTACTTGAATCATTCGCTTTAATTCTTTTTTAACGATTTTATTAAGAAATGTGATTGGAAATCATGCTTAAAACTTATAATTCATCATTTGGAAGGGGGGAGACAACGAAAATTTCATTGTTGTCAATCGTGTATTGCTTTTTCAATCGTCCATTCAAATGAGGTGCTTTTATACCGGATTCTAATATTTTTTCAGTTTGAATAATCACCGCTTCATCCCATATTTTTTTCGAAATAAATGTCTTATGCATGCTTGCACCTCCTTCAATTAAAAGATGATATATATTAAAATTTAATAACTTTGATAATAGCTCATCTACGAAATTTTCGGATTCAAAATCAAGAATCCATTGCATTTTATGATTATTTAAGTTTTTACGATGCGTTTCCGTGATAACAAGAGTTTTCAAATTATCGGAAAGTAAAGCATGGGTCTTTGGAATCCTACCTGTTCGATCAAGAACAATTCGTAATGGAGCTTTTCCTGGATAATTTCGAAGTGTTAAAGAGGGGTTGTCGATAACGGCTGTATTGGTACCTACTAATATTGCATCTGTATTCGCCCGTAGTCGATGGCTATATATACTACTTATATCATTAGATAACCACACTTGTTTGTCTGAAATGCCAAGATAATTATCCTTACTCTTAGCAAATTTGAGTTGGACAAAAGGTCGATGATGAATGTGCACAGCCTTAAATTCTGCAATGTGATCTATATGTTTCATTTCAATAAGCTTAACCTCTATCCCATGATCTTGTAGTTTCTGTACACCTTTTGAATGCACTTTTTCACTTGGGTCCAACTGCGCAATCACAACTTTGGGTATTTTATGTCGAATGATCAAGTCTGTACATGGAGGTGTTTTTCCGGAATGACAGCAAGGTTCTAGGGAAACGTATAAGGTACTTTTAGTCAACAGATACTGATCCTCTATTTTAACACTATTCACCGCATTAACTTCTGCATGTGGACCTCCATATTCTTTATGGTAACCCTCTCCAAGAATTTTGCCCTTGTAGAGGATGACTGCACCAACCATTGGGTTGGGTCTAACTTTAGAACCTCCTAGTTTTGCAAGGTCCAAACAGCGTTGCAGATAGTGTCGATCATGCATCAAGTGTATTTGCTTTTGTGGGTGTCATAGTTTTAATTTTTTCCACAACGGCATCAACTTCCTCAATCGTATTGAATTTTGAAAATGAAAATCGGACTGTTTTTCTTGATTTTTCATGCCCAATAGCAACCAAAACATGGGAGTCGGTTTCAATTCCAGAGCTACAAGCACTTCCAGAAGATGCACTGATTCCAGCAATATCTAGATTGAACATAAGCATTTCTGCTTTTGGGGTGGAAGGAAATGAAACACTTATCACATGGTGCAGAAAATGATTTTCTTGATTTCCATTGAATTGAATATCTTGAATTTCCTGCATCAACCTATGTTTGAAGTGTTTCCTTAGTTTTGATATATGGGCAATTACATCTTCTCGTTCGTTGTAGGCAATGGTTAGTGCTTCTGCCATACCTACTATGCCATGTAAGTTTTCTGTTCCTGCTCTCATATTTCTCTCTTGTGCTCCTCCATGAATAAAGGGAGGAATGATATTTTCTCCATTCATATAAAAGAAACCAACCCCTTTCGGGCCGTGAAATTTATGAGAAGCTCCCGATAAAAAGGAAACAGTATGTTTGCTCAAGTCAATGTCATATTTACCCATTGATTGAACGGCATCACAATGAAAAAGTGCATTATGTGCTGAACAGAGATTACATGTTCTTTCAAAATCAAGTTGAGTGCCTATTTCATTATTTCCATGCATAAGAGACACTATAGTTTTTGAAGAAGTATCTTTTAACAAGGTTTCCAATTCATCCAAATTCGGGTTCCCTTTGCTATCTACCTCCAAAAAAACAGTTTCTATATTTTTATTTTCTTTCAAATAGTCCAATGTATGCAATACACAGTGATGCTCGGTAGGAGAGGTAATTATTCGTTGGACGTCTAAAAACTCTACTGCATTTTTAAGCACCATGTTATTGGCTTCTGTTGCAGTTGAACAAAAGTAGATCTCTCCAATCGAGGCTCTCAAAATATTAGCAATTTTTTTTCGAGCATCCTCAATCAAAGAGCGAGCGTGTCTACCATGAAAGTGGATGGATGAAGGATTGCCATATTGTTCCTTCATTACTTTAATCATTAGATCATAAACTCTTGGTTCTAATGGAGTTGTTGAGGCATTATCAAAATATATTCTATTCATTTGCTAACATAATGATTTAAGGAAGAAACAAGATATACCTAAAATAGATCTATGTAAACGTGTATTTCTGTAGGACTAGGTGAGTGAAGTGGAAAACCATTTGTCTACTAATACAGACTCTCCACAATTTCCATCTTTGTGTGTAAATTCATTGGAAGAATTACAATACTCATAGTCAATCGCCCAAGCTTTATGATTTTCAGCTAGTGTTTTAATTGATTCTACGATGTATATCACTTCTTCATCCGTCATTGTTGGATGTATGGACATACGGACCCATCCCGGTTTGTTGGTCAAGTCCCCTTGAGAAATCGTTTGAGTTATTCGCATTGATTTTTCTTGAGAAACTTCTAATAAATAGTGTCCATAAGTTCCGGCACAAGAACACCCTCCTCGCACTTGTATACCATATCGATCATTCAGTAGTTTTACTGCCAAATTGTAATGCAAATCTTCTACATAAAAAGAAATTACTCCCAATCGGTCTTTAATATTATCAGCTAGAATGTGCAGGTTTGGTATGGATTCTAACGTGGGCCACATTAATTCAAGCATTTCATGTTCTCGATCCAATATCTTTTGCGTAGTCATTTTTTCTTTCAATTGGATGCAAAAGGCAACGCGCATCGTCTGGATGAATGAAGGAGTACCTCCGTCCTCTCTTGCTTCTATTGCATCGTAGTACTTATGCTCGCCCCATGGGTTTGTCCAATCGACTGTACCACCTCCAGGATTATCTGGAACTCTATTTCTATACAGTTTCTGGTTGAACAATAATATACCTGAGCTAGAAGGTCCTCCTAGAAATTTATGTGGACTGAAGTAGATGGCATCCAAGTAAGCATCTGGGTCAGACGGATGCATATCAATATCAATGTATGGAGCAGAACAAGCAAAATCTACGAAACATAATCCATTATTCTGATGCATTATTTTAGCAATTTCGTAATATTCTGTAAATATCCCTGTCACATTACTACATGATGTGACAGCAGCGATTTTTACCCTTCTATCTTTGTATTTTACCAATAATTCCTTTAAATGAGTAAGGTCGCACCTCCCTTGAGGACAAGCTCTGATCACTTCAACATTGCATATTGTCTCCAACCAGCTTGTCTGATTGCTATGATGTTCCATGTGTGAACAAAACACCACAGGGCGTTCCGTTTCAGGAATATTTACGTCTGATTCAAACTTTTCGTGAATCTTAATTCCCAGTATACGCTGCAACTTATTGACAACTCCTGTCATTCCAGAATTTGATGATATCAGAATATCTTCAGAATTGGCGTTTACGTGGGTTTTGATAATGTCTTTTGCACGGTGATAAGCAAGGGTCATTGATGAACCTGTTATAGTCGTTTCTGTATGTGTATTGCCAACAAAAGGTGCGATTTCTTCTGAAATTAATCGTTCGATAGGACGATACATTCTTCCGCTTGCAGTCCAATCTGCATAAATGATTTGTTGTTTACCAAAAGGGGAATCAAATTCTTGATCTTTTCCAATTATTTGTTGTCTAAATTGATCAAAATATTGCTGCAAACTTGCTTTTCCAATATTTTGGTTTGTACTGGTAGAAGTAGTCATTACGGTTAGGTTTCATTTTCTTATGCTAATGTAAGTATAGGTATTGATATTTTATCCTTTTTGGTTCATATTATTATGGAATGTAAATTGCAGTATTCGTATTAAAAATAATAGACTATGAGAAGTATTTGGAAAGGCCATATTCGTTTTTCATTAGTTACCATACCAATTCAAGTTTTCAGTGCAGTAGAAACATCTAATGCAATTAGCTTTAAACAGTTGCACAATGATGATCACGGAAGAGTTCGATATAAAAAAGTATGTTCTACCTGTGATGAAGAAATTCCATATAGAGATATTGTAAAAGGATATGAATATGAACCGGACAAGTATGTGATTTTGAATAAAGAGGAGTTGAATGCAATAAAACTAAAAAGCAATCGAGCGATAGAAATAGAATCATTTGTAGATGTTGAAGAAGTGCATCCCTCTCGATTTGAAGCAGTCTATTTTATTGGTCCTAATGGAGATATTGCCAAAGAACCTTATAATTTATTTAAAGCGGCGCTTTTAAAAACACAAAAAGCGGGAGTGGGTAGGATTATATTAAGAGATAGAGAAGATGTTGTTTTAATTACTGCTCAAGAAAAAGGACTCATATTATACAAGTTAAGATACCCTTATGAATTACGGAGTATGGATGATATTCCTGATCTTTCAGAGCGTGAAGTAGATTTGAGTCAATTGCAATTGGCTGAAACACTCATTGCTTCATTGAACAAACCATTTTCTAAAATTGATTTTGAAGATAGATATAGAGATGCATTATTAGAAATTGTTGAAGATAAAATCTCAGGAAAAGAGATTGTTACCTTATCAGAAACCATAGATGAAGCGCCTGTTGTAGATATCATGGAAGCATTGAAAAAAAGTATCGAAGCAGCTAAAAGAGCAAAACGAGTATAAATGATAAAAATCGTATCATGGAATATTCAGGCAGGAGGAGGGAATAGAATTTCATCGCTCGTTCAGTGTATTAAAAAAAGTAAGGCTCATATTATTGTTTTGAGTGAATTTCGAAACAACTCTAATGGGATCATATTAAGGAATAGATTATTAAGAGAAGGTTTTAGGTATCAAGGTGTAACAGCAGCAAAAGCTCAGGAAAATAGTGTTTTAATTGCTGCTCAGCTCCCTTTCTCTACTCAACTTCACCCACAAGCTGATCTGATCTATGCCAATAATATAATTACTGCACAATTCTCAGCCTTTACATTGATAGGGGTTTATATGCCCCATAAGAAGAAGCATCATTTGTTCGAATATATCCATACGTTGATTTCTTCATCTTCCAATCCTTTTTTGATAGTTGGAGACTTGAATACAGGAAAAAACTTTGTTGATCAAAAGGGAGATTCATTTTGGTACACGGATCAACTAAACTCCCTAGAAGAGATTCAAATGATCGATGCATTCAGGTATTTGCATGGTGAGGTGGAGGAGTATTCATGGTATTCTCATCAAGGGAATGGATATAGATATGATCATACCTATGTTTCAGAAACACTGACCTCCTTGATCAAATCCTGTAATTATGATCATTCATGGCGGATAAATGCGATTAGTGATCACAGTCCTATGTTTCTAGAATTAGGATAGTAAAAGGTTTTAAACATTGGAAATACGGGTTGTTACTACCTTTGCATAAGGATATATCAACTTAGGGTATGTCAAGTGAACTTATTTCAGTGTGGATAGACAAATGAAATGAGGTTGGGATTTTCAAAAAGATTAGCATATCAATGTCAAAAAAATAAATCAGATAAAAGTAAGAGCATCATTTACAACCGAATTGGTTATCTTACATTTTTATTGCTAATTGGGATTTTTGGAACTGATTTTGACTATTTGGCTTCAAAAATATCTTTCAAATAGTGTTACCTAATTCACTTGAAATTAATAAAATGCTTTCTACAGAAATAAATTCTTCAACAGCGTACGATAAATTTTTAGAGTCATTCAAAAAGACATTAAAAAGTGTTTTTTATGAACGAGACAACATCGAAAAATTCACACAGAAAAGAGGTTTTCCTGCTCTTGTATTAAGAGATATTATGGCAGATGCTCCTTTGTCAGTGGCTATCGAACAAAAATACGGAGGACGCGGTGCTAAGGTAAAAGAATGTTTAGGTCTCTTATCTGCGGCGAGTTACGAATCATTGCCCTTGTCGCTCACATTTGGTATTAACATCGCTCTGTTTTTAGAGCCGGTTGGGAAATATGGTCAAGAATCTGTAAAACAAGGAATATTTTCTCGGTTTCTTACCAAGCAGAATTTGGGCGGTTTGATGATTACCGAGCCAGACTTTGGTAGTGATGCGTTAGGTATGCAGACCTCAAATGAGAAGAAAGGAAATGCTTACCACATAAAAGGAACTAAGCACTGGCAAGGGCTTACTAGTTTAGCAGACTATTGGTTGATGACAAGTAGACCACTGAAAGACGGAGGTAAATTGGGGAGAGATATTGACTTTTTTATATGCGACGAATCCCAACCTGATCAACGAATAATTGTAGAGGAATTGTACAATAATATTGGACTCTATCCAATACCATATGGTAAAAACATAGTAGACATTATCGTTCCAGAGGAATACAAATTGGTGCCAGAATCGACTGGACTGAAGTTGATGATGGATTTATTGCATCGAAGTCGACTTCAATTTCCAGGTATGGGAATGGGATTTTTAAAGCGTATGTTAGATGAGGCAATAAAACATACTCAAGAAAGAATCGTAGGAGGTAAGAGTCTTTTTGAGTTAGACCAAATTAAACATGCCATAGGCAGAATGCAAAGTGCATATACCGTTTGTTCTGGGATGTGTTTTAGAAGTTCGGCATTCAGTGGTATTGAAAATAATATGGCCCCACATGCGGTAGAAGCAAATGCAATGAAGGCTTACGTTACAGATTTGATGCAAGAATCTTCACAGATGTTAACTCAATTATTAGGGGCAAAAGGGTATAGAGAAGAAAGTTTAGGTGCAAGAGGAATTGTAGATTCTAGACCATTTCAAATTTTTGAAGGTTCTAATGAAATGCTGTACTCTCAGATGTCTGAGATGGTAGCTAAAATGATGAACAGGAAGAAAATTCCAAACTTGCTTGATTATTTAAAACAATATGAACTGACGAATAAAGTGGCAGATCAATTTAAATCCATGATCAATTTTAATATCGAAGGGAAGCTACCTCAACGAAAATTAGTCGAACTTGGAAGGATTTTAGCACGAATCATCTCAGCGCAATTTGTCGTAGAGTTAGGTTCTGGAGGATTTAGACCAGATCTTATCAGAGATTGTTTGGAGACGCTGAAACATGATGTTACTACTTTTGTGAGTTCATTCAAATTTGCTACTGATGTTAATCCTATTGTGGAGTATCAGGATGGCAGTGCATGGTTGGATTTATGCTAGAATTGGCGTAATGCTTTCTTTTTTATTTTGAAGAATACAGGACCTTTTTTAGAATCTATTCCTATCGTAAAAGATATTAATCTGGTCGTTTACCAAAAATAATAAGTAGTCATGAAAAAGAGGATTGCAATTTTTGGTGGAGGACCTGCTGCTCTTGCATTTGCATCATTCATAGATCCCAAGAAGTATATTGTTACGATATACGAGCAAAATAAAACATGTGGTCGAAAATTCTTAGTAGCTGGTAAAGGAGGGTTTAATTTGACGCATGGAGAAGCATTGAAAACATTAAAAGAGCGATACTTACCTTCTTCGTTTTTATCAAAATCATTAGACACATTTACCAATCAGGATTTTCGGAAATGGTTGGGTTCAATAGGTATAGAAACGTTTGTTGGAAGTAGTAATCGAGTCTTTCCCATCAAAGGAATTAAGCCTGTAGAAGTGCTAAACTGCATTCTTGAACATATAGTAAAAAGAGGCATTGGCATTGAATATCAAAAAAAGTGGAACGGATGGAATGAGGGAGGAATTCCTAAACTTGCCGATGATACGATCATTGAGGCAGACTATTATATTTTTGCCTTTGGTGGTGCGAGCTGGAAGGTTACAGGTTCTTCGGGAATCTGGAAAGCTGTTTTTGAATCAATAGGGATTAAGGTAAATGATTTTCGACCTTCCAATTGTGCATTTAAGGTAGTTTGGCCAATACAGGTAATTCAAGAATTAGAAGGTAAGCCGTTAAAAAACATTTCAATAGCTTGTGGTGAGAAGACCCAAAAAGGAGAGGTGGTCATTACTAAATTTGGGTTGGAAGGAAATGCTATTTACGGACTCAGTGCTCCGATAAGAAATCAGTTGACAGAAAAAGGAGAGGCTCAAATTTATCTGGATTTGAAGCCAATGCTGTCAAAAGAAAAATTGGTAGAGAGATATGATCGTTCTAGTGCCAAGAATACATCTTCCTTCTTGAAAAGTGATGTAAAACTGAGTAAAGTGCAGTCTAAATTTCTAAAGGGAATGACTACTCGAGAAGTGTTTGTGGACCGTAAAAAGATGATCGAATTGACTAATCGACTTCCTTTGACTGTTGTGGACATGGCCCCAATCGATGAAGCAATTTCTACAATTGGGGGAATACCTTTTGATGAATTGAATGAATATTTTGAACTGAACAAAGTGAAAAAATCATTTTGTATTGGAGAAATGGTAGATTGGGATGCACCCACTGGAGGGTATTTGTTACAGGCCTGTTTCAGTATGGGGGTATATCTTGCTCAATTTTTGAATAATATTGAAGGGAAATGAAAAGGAAGAACATCCAAAAGCAGGCATCCTTCCTTGCGCACGAATTACTTTCTTTTAATTTACTTTATCAATCGGCACGGTTCTCCAAATTTCAGGTTTGATTACAGTTCTAAGCTCTGCCATTCTATCCATTGTTTTTACAAAATTCTTTGTGGGATGTGCCTCTTCAAACTCTTTTTTGAAATTAGGATTGTGCATATCTGGATAGGGTTGGAATTTGTCAATGGTTATATAATCTGGTTGTATTTCTGAACCATAAGGAATGATCCGTTGTGCGACCACCCAATCAATCATTTTACCTGACTTATATCTGGCATGATGGAGTGGTTTGAATACTCCTGTCTCCATTTCTATGTATTCCTTTCTATTATCGGCTTGCACATCCATAAAATTTACGACCATTAGATTATTCGTGGTGGCTTCAGGAATAAGGGCATCTTTCATATGGTAAATGTGAGCATATCGAAAATCAATGACCTCATTGAATTCAGCTGCTATGTCTAATCTGGTTTTCTCTGGCCAGATTTCTTTAATTATGGAAGTTCTAAACTCTGAATCTTTTAATTTGTCAACAGAAGTCATACCTCTAAATACACAGACGGCTCTGAAATCGCATTCGTAGGTGGACCCGTTGGGATAATCCACTTTATACATCATCCAATTGTCAATGACGCCTTTACGAATCATAGCGTGTTGGATTGTGTTTTCTTTTGTTTTGAAATAGTCCATTGCCCCTGGTCACTTTCACTTTGAAACAAGCATTTTCAAAAAATACATTGTCAGGGGTAGGTTGTGTTTGCGGAGAGGTATGGACGATTTACATAAATGAAAGAAGTAGAGTGAAGAGTATCTTTTTTTTTGAGTGTTTCACAATTTGATTTTTCATAAGATGGTGTTTAGTTGTATAAATAAGAAGGAGGAATTACATTTCTTCCTGTGAACACTACAAAGGTAGAGTATAGGGTAGTGTTGCTTCACTACATATTGATGTAGGTAGGCTTTGATATAGATGGAATGGTATATGGATAAGTTTGAATTAAGAAATTGATTCAAGAGTAAAAAGGACCATAGAAAAATTGACTCACGGTCATAAGTGTTTTGGGATATGTGGT
>JARGNR010000137.1 GCA_029212405.1 Saprospiraceae bacterium | reverse complement strand
AAAACATCCCAGTTTACTATAAATAAAGGGATATTGCTTCCTTGGAATATCCCTAACTAACCAAATACCTTTCGCATAGCATCTGCCCATTTGTTCATGTCTTCTTCTGTGCCTGTACTTACACGACACCATTTCGTTAAGGGAGGAAACGGTCTGCCTACTCGAACCTTATGTTCTAACATTTTATCTACTAGTTCTGCGGCATCCATTCCTGTCTCTATAAATACAAAATTTGTATGAGATGGCACATATCGCATCCCAAGTTCTTCCGCAACTCGGTAGATCAATTCTTTGGCCTCATTATTTTTTTGAAGGGAGTATTTATAAAATTCAGAATCATCCAAAGCTGCTTCGGCACCGGCTAGCCCCATCATGTTAACATAACCCATTACTCTAGGTTTGAGCATGTTGATTATATCGGGTCTGGCAATCAAGTAGCCAACACGAACACCTGCCATTCCATACACCTTGGAAAAAGTATGGGAAACAATGACATTACGACCTTCTTTAATGAGCGGAACCATGGTAGGGTAATTTGCTTCTTCGATATAATCGCTATAGGCTTCGTCAGAAAACACCAACGTTTTTTCACTGGCTTTACGACAGAAATTCAATGCATCTTCTCCATTTACTATGGTGCCAGTGGGGTTATTAGGATTACAGAAAAAAACGAGTGAAGTTTTATCGGTAATCTTTTCTTCCAATGCCTGAAGATCATAGGTAAGATCTTTGTCTAAAGGGACAGAAGTGATTTTTCCATCAAACAATTCTGCGTAGGACAACAATGCCTTGTAGGTAGGCGTGCCTGTGACAATTTCTCCTCCGTTTCTTCCATAGACCAAGCCCGTAAGACGGAGCCCTTCATTTGATCCAGATACCAGTAAGATATGATCAGGTGGTACTCCTTCTTTGGCTGCCAATTTATTGACCAATCCCTTATAGTGGGAAGGAGAATATAGATACGTTTTGTCCATAACATCTATCATTGCTTGACGAATGGCTGGTGAGGGAGCATATCGATTTTCGTTGGATGAAAGTCGGACTATACCATCTGCAGGTGCATAATGGAGTGGGGGAGTTGAGAACTTTTCCAACTCTTTTATTTGATCCGTTGGTTCGGCATGGAGTAAGGAGGTGTTTGTAGCCATTGCTATGCCAGCAAGCCCACTATAGGTTAACCATTTTCTACGTGATAGAGTTGAATGTTTCTTTTGCTTGTTGTTATCCATTGGAAGGTTTTTTATACCCAAAAGGTAGGCTTTATTAGAGAGATTAAAAAACCAAACGAATAAAAAGGAAGAGAACGTAGGCAGCTCTTGGATCAAATTCAACGGTGCGATTTCTATGTAATGACTCTAGTTGTATGGAAATGTACCCACTTAGATTAATTAACAATAAGGGTGTCTATGCTTGACGAACTGTCAATTTTATATAGAATTTCAGAAATATAGAACCTGTTCGTGTTTGAATAACAAGATGTATTTTTCAGTTGAACTTTTTTATTTTCAGTTATTGAAAAACCTTTAATTTCTAAGATTTGATAGATGCCGTTTGGAAAGAATTCAGAGGGTACCAATTCAAGGCATTTCATTCCATTATCAAGTGTAAATTTTAAATTCGGAGCAGGTCTATCAATGACTTTGAATTCTTTTTTAAACACGCCTCTCATATAGTTCATCGTAATCAACACCTTATCAGATTCATCGAAGGGAGTGATTACAAAACCACTATATGTGTCTCTTATAATTTCTCCTCCTTGTACTTGCAGTCTGGGGTTAGGGCAGGCTACACCTAAGGCTCGGATATTCAATTGGGTAGGTATTCCTTTAATAAGATAGTCACCAAGACCAGATTCTAGAAAGGGATCCATGTAGTGAACTTCATAGCTTATTTTTTCTGTGAGCAATAATGTATTACTTGTGTCAAATACTTGAATTGTATTTTTACGAATACCATTAAATGATTCTTTTTTCTTGAATACCCAATCCCCGTTTGCAGTAAAACTTCCTGATTTTAGCCCATTAATTTTAATGTAATAATTGATGGTGTCGGGTAGATTTTTTATTCGGATATGTACAATATCATCCTTGATGTAGTGATTTCTAGATGATCCAATGATTAGTGTTTGTTCATTGAATGATACCTCCTTACTATTGGATAATTCAATGAGTTCATTATTAACAGAATCAGAATGGTTAGTGTGTTTAATGTCGCGAACACAACTGGATGACCAAATGATAATTACTGAGAAATACAAGATGTATCTAGAGGGAGTTGAATGCACTTTTGTTACTGAACGTACTCTGTTGAATGTATCGTATCAGAAAATTGTCTATTTATCTCTAATCTTTTATTTCTTGAATAATGAATACACTATCAAATAAATACAAAGCTTTCTATACCTCTAAAAGTAAGGAATGTGAAATTATTGGGAATAGATAGAACTGAATTGCTGTATTACTACCGGTGGACATAGAGTTTTTCTATATGTTTGGTCGTGCCGCAATAGTATTCCATGATGATTAAGTTTTCATCGATTTCGGGCAGTCTCAATTCCAATTCTTCTAATGGTCCTTCGTGTTGTACAACCAATTGTCCGTTGGTGGTGAAAATGGTCACATTATTGATCAAATTTGTTCCAATATCTTCAAAGTAAATGTAATTATCTATGATTGGATTGGGGTATATGGTGATGGTGGGGCAAAACTTTTCACCGAGTTCACTGGGTTTAAACTGACAATTCTCTGCATCTCGATCGAATATATCTTTTGGGTAGCTGCGGATATCATCACTTATAGGACCCACAATAAGGTCATCTACTTCATTAAATACGGTAATGCCACAAAGAAATGGAGCGTGTCTCCAATATGTATCACTACTTACTGGGATAGTATTCAAATCGATTACATTGTTATTGGGTTGGTTAATAGCCATATATCTTATCTCTCCAGGCTGTAAATATTTAAATGTTGAATGGCACGCAGCGGTGATACCACCGACCAATTCAATTGTATCTGTCAAAGCAAATTCTGGTCTCAAATTCTTTTCAACTTCTAGAAAAATAGAGTGATCATAACCCGCATGTTCCACAACTTCAATAACTTTAACTTTCACCAATACAAAGTCTATTTCTTTTTCAAATAGACTACAGATCGTAAATCCATTATGGCAAGAACAAGCTATACTGATTTGTGAGGTCAACATTGCGATGAATAGTAAAATAAGTTTACTTCTAGATTTTAATAATTGTAGTAAATGGATTGATTTCATTTCGTGCGTTTTTTCAATTTTATTGGCTTTACAATCATAACGATTTAACTGCTTGATTTGTTGAGGCATAGAACGTAATTGTGGCAGGTTTAGTTGGATTGGATTGCACTGGTTAATCTTGGATTTGTGCTATTTTAGGCAAGTTTTTTGTTCTCCTCCTCCATCAAATGTTCTTTAAACTTATCAAGTTCTTTATTAAATCCTAGAACCAGTTGTTTCGACATTTTTTTCGAATGATTTTCATATTCCAATGAAGCTTCTTCAGAAATTTCACCATTTACTTCTAATTGATAACAGATTAAATTAAATAGTCCTATGAATTTTATAAATGGAATATCATCTGCAACTAAAATATCGATGTCATTTTTCGGTACGTTTTTATAAGAGCTGTCTTTCGCAAACTTGCCCATAATATTGATTAACGCTAATTCAACATCTTGATCTTTTCCAGGATTTACCAATCGTTGGTATCGTTTTCGATCCGAAAAAAACATTCCCGAACTTGATGGGACCGTAGTCGCGATGCATATAGCAATTGAGATCAATCCTCCTATGTAGAATAGTATACCTAGAGGTTTACCCAGAAAATAGGCTAAACCAAAACAAAGGATTGCGAAAAGGAATGATGAGATAGGTCCAGCCAAAAGCACTTGAGCAAACTTTTTTGCATTGTCTTTATGATCATCAACGGGTGAGGTCGCAGCTACTCCTCCATAATACCCTAAATTTTTATTGAAGTAAACTTTGATTTTTTCATCTTCCCTTTTTATTCCCAAAGGGCCGACGACGTACAATTGAAATGCAAATCCATTCCAAAGTCCCATGAGCAAATGCCCTAGTTCATGCACTCCCAATACCAGAAAGCCCATAAAAACAATACCCACAATCATGAATACCTTTTCTGTACTTGATTCTGGCTTAAGCGTATCTACAAAGTCTAATGACATGGAATACGTCATAATACCAATTATCAAAATCATCATGACCAACAATTCGATGTACTTCTTATAATTGGTTTCTTTTTTCAAGGGTAGATTTTAAATGTTGAATAATCACTCGATAACCTGAATATACAATGCCCAGAATGAAAAGCTTATACCTTATTTTTTTTACTTATCCTTTTCAAATTAACAAACCACAAAACTACATAAGTGAATACACCTAAAAGTATGGTTTTAAATAATTTACTCCCAGAATTATAGTTATGGCCCAAACTATATTTTCTTCCAAAAAAGTCTGCTTCTGGATCCATTAAGTCTGAGCCTGGAAAATGAACTTGTTTGGTTAAAATAAAATAGGAGGCGATTATTATGACGGATGCAAAGTAGATGACCTTTCTCATATTCAACTTCACACTATCTTCCTTACGCTTTATTGTATATTTTGTTATTTGGGTGAGGGAAACCAAGCTAGCAACAATAAGGGATACGACAAGCACAATTAATGGGAAAATTACATCAATAAAGAAACTTGAAATGGACTCACCATATAGTATTGGGGTGATGATAACTCCTGTAAGAATAAGGGTGAACCATATCACAAATAGTTCTTGCGACCACCAAAAAAATGTATTACTCGTTTTTTCGTACTTGGTTTTATCAAATGCCATAATTGTAATTAATTGATGTGTTTATTTTATTTGAATAATTTCAACTATCCATTTTCTTGAAGTAGAGATTTGAATTATGAATAATTATTGATTCACGTTTATAATGGATGTTCTTTACAACAAGATAAAAGTACAATTTTCTGCCTATGATATGCATACCATCCTGCAATTTTAACCTTTTACACAATAACTCATCTTAATTCTTTATTGCTCTCGTTAAACTGCCTATAATTCATAGTAGCCGTGAAAATGGTGTGAATTCTTTTCATCTGGTATCCTTTGATCGGATTGTAGTGGAGCATAATTGGTCCATACTTTGATTTGACTCATAGCCCTTTTATTAACTTTTTTTGGCGATATAAAATCCATAACTATAGTAGTTTTTGAACTTGTGATACATTTCAATTTCGTCTTTATATTCTGCTACTACTTTTTTTGCCAGTTCAGAATGATTGTGGTGATTTAAAAAGCGTTCAAATTTTATTTCCAAGGGGTGGTAGTAATTGATCCAGCTATTTTCGCTTAAATAAAAATACCCCGTGAGTGTAAGTCCATTGTCTTCCAGTACTTTTATTTTTGTTGATGCCATGCCGATATCTGGACATTCATGGTGCCAAAATGTTTCTATTTCTTGAGGGCGACTATCCGAAATCCAAGTAATATCACTCACTGCTATATATCCACCTTGTTTTAAATATTCCTTCCACTGTTTTATCCCTGCTTCGAAGCCTATATTGTAAATGGCCCCTTCCGACCAAATAATATCAAACTCACTTTTTTGAAAAGGTAAGGCATCCATTGGTTTTTCTAAGGTGGAAATCCGTTCTTCAAATCCCATTTGTTCCGACTTGATGTCCAATTCCTGCAAGAATTTTGAACAAAGGTCAACAGCGATTATTTTTCCATTCAAATGATGGGCAAGACGAAGAGTCTGCCCACCTGAACCACAGCCAATATCTGCAATATTCAATTCAGTATCATTGGATAAATTCATGCATTCAAGTGCTCTCTTTATATCTGATTCACTTCCTGGCCCTTGTCGTTCAGTATTTTTATGCAGATCGATAATTAGGTCTAATTCTGTCATGTGATCGATGTTTACTTATTTATAAAGTTAAAATTGCGTTGTTTTGATCTACCGAAAGATAAATCATAGCACCCCGTATGAAATGTATTGTCAAAATACTATCATATCGAGCTCTATACAGCATATAATCTCCCTATGGATTTTCAATATTAAGGCGTGTTGTGCGGCTCTTATTGACAAGCACCTTATTGTACGCTCCTGTTTCTACCCAATGGAATAATTCATGTGCTCGGGCAATGGCCCACAAATTGTTTCCATACAGGAATCGCATAAATTTATCAAACGTTTTTTCTTTAAATCCTTCAAATTCGCGTGCTTGGTTGTCCAATTCTGAGACATCAAATGTCGACCAGTATTTTTCTGGCAGCCCCGCTAATTTTGTAAAAAGCTGTTTGGTACCGTACACATCCTGACAGACCAATAATCCTCCTCTATCCGCCGTATATTCGGCCATTTGAGCCCAATGAAAAAGAGCATACTTTAAGCCAGAGGATAAGACTCCACTTAAACCCAAAGTAATTGGAGATAGTGCATCCATCAATTCTGGGAATATAAACCCAATCTCTTGGTATAAGATATGGTGACATTTGATTTTGGAAACTTCTCTACCGATAATAAAAAGTAGTTCTTCTTTCGATAACTTATCAAGACATTCTGTAGTAATGGCCATCATGGGTTTCTCCACACCGAGGGTAGTAGCTGTAAATTGTTCAGATCGATGCACATAAAGTTCAGGAATTTGCTGTACATCGAGGATAGAACAAGCAGTTTCTACCAATTGAAATAAATCGGGAAATGACTGTGGAGATAGTTTGAGACTACTGCCCGTATATTGTAGTTTGATAATATTTTCTACACCCAAATCATAAAACTTCTTTACGACGCTTTCTATTCCCTTGGTATTTTTCAAGGTATTCATAGACTTTGCCTCTTTTGGGTGTTGAAAGTCTTCCACCGTAATGTTGTATAAGTTATGGCGATTCATTATTCATGGATTTAATAGGATGACAATATATCAATTTTGAGGTTTCCTATCTATTTTAATTGGAATAAGTGAAGGATATGAAGGATGAATTGTACCTGATTCGCAGATAGAGGTATTGTTTATTTCTCTATAGACATCATTTTCCATCTGCAATGTCCTTTTCCATCTTTTATTCATTCATTTTGAACGTATGAATAAGGTGTTTTTACCTAGTTCAGAATTAGATATTTACGCGCTAAAGTTGTATATTATATTACCATATTTTATTGCAATAAAGCGCAACCCGAAAAGCTTAAATTAGAGTAGGGGATAACTAAAATTTAATGAATCATGAGTAAAATTACTTCCATACCACTACCGATTCCAATCAATTGGAAAACAAAGAAAAAAGCGGCTTTACGACACCTGAATAAACTGGAGACCCTATTTAATCAACCCTCAATTAAAGCATTGTATATCGATGCATTGGCTCAGGTATCCGCGGAGCTCAAAATAAAATCCAGAAGTAAAGTTGCTTCTTATTGGCGTCCATTTTTATACGGTAAAAAAACAATAAGATCCTTCTTTCTAAATTGGTTGACATATACTCCGAAACCTGAAAATCCAGGAGAATACATTGAATATTGGGACTATCTTGTAAATACCGAATCTGGCTTAGTCCTATCCAATCACGATGCGTTTAGGCCATGGTTTCGTACATTCTTGAATTTTCATGGAGATTGGATCAATAGTACCAGTTCTACAGGAACATTGGCTGCTTGGAAAAAATATCCGGGCACACCAGATCATCCTTTTGATATTAATGATTATAAAATGCCTAATCCAAATAGTGAGACGGGAGGATACAAGTCATTCAATCAATTTTTTCTTCGAAATCTCAAAGGAAATCAACGGCCACTGTGCACAGCTGTACCTGAAAAAGATCAAATTGTGGCCCCCTGTGACGGAGGTGTATTTTTTCTGAGTCGTGGAGGAGACGCGGCGGATGGGCATTCGACGTACTATGATTTACCCGGCAAGTCAGATCAATTCAATTTAATGGAAGCATTGCCAGGATATGGTAGACTATTTGTTGGAGGCCAACTCCTTGATATTCTTTTGTGGTTTACCGATTATCATCACTTTCATGCACCGGTATCAGGAAGAATAATTGACCAAGGCTTATACGAAGGATCATTTAATTATGATTTTGGTGATTACGATCCAAAAGATCACTTTGCACCGAAATTGCCAGCAGATAGTGATCGAGTAGGGTGGTACGAAAAATTGGGCAAACACCAGCGATATGTTTGGATCATCAAAACTAAAAATTTTGGACTTGTAGCCATGATTGCCATAGGATTTTGGGGAGTGGGTAGTATTGTAAATGATGTATATGAAGGGGCAAAGATAGAGAAAGGTCAATATATGGGGCACTTTGGATATGGAGGATCGTCCATCGTATTGGCATTTGAACCTGGAGTGGAATTTGATTTTAAAGTAGGAGAGAAACCTGTCAGAGGGCCAGACTTTCCAGTGTTGATGAAGGTAAGAGAATGTCTGGGTACACTTATTAAATAGTTGAAATTGATCTCCATAAAAGTGATTGAGTTGATAATCCCAGCTAGGTCATTCAACGAATTTGGATACGTAACAAAGTCAATCGGTGGAATAGAACTGTGCAGAGGTTAACGTTTAAGTGCGTTGTTTAGGAAATCCTTTTTATGGAGATCAATTATTTTTTTGGAAACCAAGGAAAAAAAGCATTGGTCTTTTCGATGTATTCTTGATAGCGAGGTTTACTGGTTTTTAACTTTCGTTCTAATAGGGCTACACCAGAAACTTTTAGGAGAAGTACGATCATGATCACAGAACCTACAATAGGCCAATAGCTGTCGGATGCGATACAAAATAATGCATAGGCGATCCAAATGGTAGCATCTCCAAAATAATTGGGATGACGGGTATACTTCCAAAATCCAGAATTCAATACCTTGCCTGCGTTTTGTGGATCTTTTTTGAATCGGGCCAATTGATAATCACCACCTGCTTCAAATACAAATCCTATGCACCAAACCAATATAGCAAGGTAGTCGAGCCAATTTATTTCTTTGGAATGTGTGTGAATGGCCAATAGAGGCAAAGAAATGATCAAGATCAGCATACCTTGAAGCAAAAAAGTTTGAATGTAACTGAACCACCAATATCGATCTGGCCCATAGTGTTGTCTGAATTCCTGGTATCTATAATCTTCACCTTTACCGATATTTCTCCACGCAAGATAGGCGGCTAATCGAATTCCCCATATTGCCACCAGGACCAAGACAACGTTCTGTCTTTCGGTGGAGTGGTCAGTTTGTAGAAAATAGAAGGTGTTGACTACTACAAAACCCAAGCCCCAAAAGATATCTACGATACTTACATTTTTTAGTGCAATACTCCAGAGCCACAAAAGAGTGACCAGTACAAAAATGAGGAGAGCGGCATAAATAAATAGTGTACCCATAGGTGGTATGATGAAGAATAAAGTTAAGCAGAAAAAAGCTGATCGAATTGTTTTTCTTTCTTAATCAGGATTGAAATTACGTTCATTAACTGTTTTACCCCTTTTATTAATTTGATTAATTCCTTTATTCCATATTAGTTCTATACATTTACGCCCGAATTAAATAGTTAATGTGAACGTACCAAATATTCTGACACTTCTAAGAATTGTTTTAGGCTTCATTGTACCGATGTTGTTGCTGTATGGAGATATGAATAGTCGGATAATTGCAGCTGTTCTTTTCACGATAGCAGGAGTGACCGATTATTTGGATGGATGGTATGCACGTAAATATAATCTTGTAACAAAACTGGGAGCGATACTAGACCCCATTGCGGATAAAATTATTCTTCTGGGTTGTTTTATTGTCCTCTCTTCGTTTACCGATTTGAATGTATTTTCCTATTGGTGGGTCATTCCTATTTTCTTAAGAGAAGTCTTAATCACAATTGTCCGATTGGTGTTTTTGACTAAAAAGAAGCCATTGGTAGTAGCTGCGAGCTGGTCAGGGAAAGCCAAAACGATTATGCAATTTATAACCTTACCTGTAGCGTATTTTATTTTTATGTTTCGTACGTATGGCCCTGTCGAACCATCAGCTTGGATGGATTATGTCCTCTTGGCTTTATTGATTTCTTCCGTTGCTTTTACCTTACAATCTGGATGGAGTTTCTTTTCAAAAAACTGGAAGCATTTATAACAAGTTTTGACAGCTTTTTTTTCACATGCACTCATTCGGTAGGTACCAATCTAGTCCAATCCTCTCCTTATCAACTCCGCTTTTAAAGCATCATTCTTTTTAGGATTATTAACCAATTTGTATATTAAGAATAAAGGGATCAATGTGACAAGGCCCCATGAATTATTAAATACACTATAGAGGATGATTCCGACTAAAAATCCAATAAAAAATGCAGTGGTGATGGACGAGGATTTCATTTCTTTTGCTTGAGCTAGAAGTGCTTCATCGGTTAACTCAGCCAATTCGTTTTCTGTCATATCGTTTGTATTTAACTTTTGATGTGTATACTGCAGAATCGAAAAGCAAGTTAATAAACTTCACATCAAGCATTTGAAAGAATCAACACTTTATTTTGATCATTTACCTATCTATTTAGATTCAATTCCAAGGACCACCCCTTGTAACATTCAAAAAGGAAGTACCATTAAAACGATACAATCCACCACCTCCTCCGACCCACAATCGACCTAATCTATCTTCAGCTATAGTTTGAACAGCTTTTACTTTGAGGCCTTGGTCCAGGCTATAATTGGTAAAATATTTTCCATTAAAACAATATACTCCATATCCTTCTGAACTAAACCAGATGTTTCCTTTTGTATCTTCATACAAGGCGCAAACTTCATTGTTGCCAATACTATCGTTTTCGGTAAAATTAGTAAACGATGTGCCGTCATACATACTTACTCCTCCATATCTGGTCCCAAACCACATATTCCCATTATGATCTTCCAGAATAACGTCAACGGAATTATCGGTCAGCCCATTTGCTTCAGTAATTTGAGTAAATGATTGACCATCATACTTAAACGCACCAAAACCATTTGTACTGAACCAAATATTTCCTGCTTGATCTTCAGTAATGGACCAAGAGGTAGCTTTTGCAATGAAGTCACCAGTCGATTTTTCTGGGTAAGGAAGTTCAAAAGGAGTCCACATTTTACCATCAAATATAAAAATCCCTGTCGCTGATCCTGCCCAGATCCTATTTTTGGAATCGGCTAAAACACTCCAAAACTGTTGATTGCCTAAGGATGTTTGAGAATTGAAATTAGTAAACTGTTTTTTGCCTTCTGGATCACTGGACCAATGGTATTTTACGATGCCTTGATCAGTGGCAAACCAAATATTGTTTTCAGCGTCTTCGGTAATGCCTGTGATTTGTCGTCCATCAAAATCCTCTGCATTAGAGAAATACGATATACCTTTTCCATCATAGTGGGCTACGCCATCTCCATTCGTACCCATCCAAAAATTTCCATTTTTATCCTGAAATATATTTCGTATATACTCCGAAATCTGTGGATGGGATTGTTCCATAATCTCCTTTTCGGTAGTTTTTTTATCTACATTCACAGAACTGGTTTTGCCGCCACAAGAATTAAATAGGAGCACTATGCTGAGGAGAAGATATAGATTGGAATAAAGTAGTGACATGTTCAACATTTAGTGAATATTGTTCAATTTGAACTGTAATTAGACTACAATATAATTGAAGTTGCTTAGAGAGACAAGGTGCTTTCCCATTCGAATCAAAATTCTATTTTCATCTTCCATGTTAAAATAATCATGTCGTTTTCGTTTGATTAAAATGAATGATTTATTTTCTAATAATTAGAAAATACCTTTGGGAATAAAAAATAAAAGAAATAGTGTTTACCTTTTACAGTTTTTAGGCATAAATATGCAGAGGAAAAGATGGAAATTGGTCACGGTAGGTGCTTTTCTATCTCTCACGTTACTTTTAAACGAACTATTTACTTGACGCGAACATGGATTCGTGACCTACTAAATATAAAACGAACACCTATGCAATTACTAAAGTCACTTCTTTTTTTAGTCTTTTTAATTTCTATTTGCAGTAATATAAATGGACAAGATTGTATCAATTATCCAGATCTCAATGGCGCACCATGCAAAGACTGTGCTCCAGCAGGATGGATTCCAGATAATATGTTTTTAATCTATCCCCATATTATTCCACCAGTTGCTGCGCCTCTTCCAGAAACCAACTGTACGTGGCTTTCTAATTTTTCAGGTCCTTCACCAGCTGGGGGGAATGTTGTGCTATTAATAGGAGATGATTCGAATCCAGATATTACTTCTATTGAAACAACTATTTTTGGATTAAATACGAATGTTACGTATACATTTGGAATTTATTGGGAAGGAATAAGTGCCGACTGTGCAATCAATGATTATCACGACGGTATATTAAGAGTCTACATTGAGGATGTCCTTTATGAATTTGAAGGAGCTACTGAATGGGAATTGGCAGAGGTCTGTTTTGTTCCAACTTCAAGTACAGTGAAAATTTTACTTACAACCTACGAACCTGGAAGTCATTCTGCAATCATCGTCGATGGAAACTTTGATTGTTCGATCGCAGAACAATGTTGTACTCTATTACCAACAAATGAAGAAGAAAGTTATGCTACTTGTCCTGGAGAATCGATAACCTTGGAAACAGGATATCTAAATGCGATTGGATCAGTTCAGGTTGAATGGACCTGTGACCCTCCAGAAGGGTTGAGTTATCTTAGTTCAACCAATATAGAATCCCCCGAATTTATTTTTCCTTCTTCTGATCAAGATTTTGCAGGAGGGACGTTTAAGTATACATTGAATCTGGAGGATGACATCTGTGTGCAAACCATTGAATGTATTGAAGTAAATGTAGTGCCGTCTATTGCGCCTGTTTTTGAACTTGAATTTTGTGATTTGGACTTAGTAGCACAATTGCCTACTC
>JARGNR010000136.1 GCA_029212405.1 Saprospiraceae bacterium | reverse complement strand
CATTAGAAAGTGGAGACTTTACGGCTACTAAGAAAATGATTATTATAGAATAATACAAAGAACGGATCACTCAAAGTGATCCGTTCTTTGTATTATTTTTTTTGAGTTATCCGTTCTTTCTTTGATTGAATAAATAATTAGTAAAAAAGACCTTTCTATACAAGTTGAAGGGTCTTTTTGTATTTAGAACAAAACGAATAATACTCGTTTGAAATTTTAGTAAAGGCATGAATAGGCTTTTATAAAGGAATTCTCCAAAGAATTTGTTGTTACTTATTTAGTTAGAAAAAGGTGTTAAAGTCAAGGATTAACGAATATTCCGCGATATTTATGAATCAGAATTGTAGACTAACTGTTTTCAGAATTTTAGTTATCCCGTTTTGAAATGTAGTTTGACGACAGAGTATGATTATAAGGATATTATTGACTTGTATTGAAATAGAATTTCAATTTTATTTTTTTGAATACAGATAAATTTAACAAATCTAATGAACAGTTTTAGGAATTAAATATTAAAAATAATAATAAGGTATTCTAAATCATATTATTTCTATAGTTTTACCCCAACTCAATACACCCAAATAGTTCACATGTAATGGTGTTTATAAATTCCATATCATATTTTTTACCTAAGAAAAAAGTAAGTAACCAAGAGGTTATTACTGACTACAATCGATATGTTTCCACAAACGAATTGGAAACAGAGGACGGTATATTTGGAAAGACAGGAGTAAAGATCAGATATCAATCTGATCTATCAATTACTGCTAAGGATCTTGGAGCTTATGCGGCTCAACAATTATTTGATAGGAATAGTATTGATCGTTCAGATATACAAGCGCTTATATTTATCTCAGACGCTTTGGATTACAAAGGGCCATCGACTGCTTGTATACTACAATCTAAGCTGGATCTGCCAAAATCAATTCTTGCATTTGATATATTGCATGGTTGTACGGGCTGGATTTATGGGTTGAGTCTTGCAAAGGCATTGATACACTCGAAGCAGGTTGATACTGTACTTGTCATTACTGCAGACATTCCTCGCAGAGTCATTCATCCAGAAGATATTGAGTTGTCAGCCTTATTCAGTGATGGAGGAGCGGCAACACTGATTTCAAATTCACCGTCTGGAAAAGACCAGAATATGACTATAAATGATTTTGATTTTGGAACTGATGGTAAAGGACGAAAGTACCTATACACGGAACGTTCTGCAAGTAAGGATCCCGCAGACATCACTTGGTTGAGTCAATTTAAAGATATTCCTTCAGGACTTATTGGGGGAAGATTAAGAATGAACAGTGATAAGATATTTCTTTTTGCACTTAGAATTGTTCCATTGTTGACTAAGAATATTTTAAGAAAACATAACTTAAAGTTGGAGGATATTGACTATTTTGTTTACCATCAAGCAAATGGAACAATGCTTGAATATTTACGGAAGCGGATGAAAATTCCGAAAGAAAAATTTATAATTAGCATCGAGAATATTGGGAATACAGTATCATCTTCCATTCCAATCGCATTATATCAATTGATGCAAAAAACAGAAATACCTAGGGAATCTAAAATTCTTGTGGCTGGATTTGGAATTGGCTTTTCTTGGGGAGGAACTGTCTTAACTTTGAAATAGAAATGGAAATACAAGAATTTATAAAGTTGCTAGAAACGGAATTTGAAGAGGAGTACCCTGATGGAGTTACCCCCGAAACAAAATTTCGAGAACTTGAAGATTGGAGTTCTATGCAAGCTTTAATCGTAACTGCGCTCATTGAAGTTGAGTTTGAAGTAACTATGACGGCTACTGATTTATCAAAATTGGAGACGATTCGAGATTTACACGAAATGGTCATGTCAAGAATTTAAATTATGTCAGAATTTTCAATCAATAATGTATGTGTGTTAGGTGTTGCGGCTGCAGTTCCCAAGCAAGTTGTTTATAATAATGACTATCACTTATTGTCTGAGAATGAAAAAAGGTTATTGATTAAGACGACGGGTGTAGAAGAAAAAAGAGCTGCTCCAAAAGGGATAACGACCTCTGATCTTTGTTTTGAGTCAGCGATCGAGTTATTGAATCAACACGGCCGAGAAAGAGAAGAAATAGGAATCATAATTTTTGTCTCTCAATCCGGTGATTACTATTTACCAGCGACATCTATCATCTTGCAAGATCGCCTTGGGTTGCCCAAGACTTGTATGGCATTTGATGTAGGTCTTGGATGTTCTGGATATGTATATGGATTATCGATAATTTCTGCTATGATGAGTGCTTCAAAGATCAATAAAGGCCTTTTACTAGTGGGTGATGTATCAACAGCCACATGTTCATTTGAGGATAAAAGTACATTTCCTTTATTTGGAGATGCAGGGACAGCTACTTTGTTGGAATATAAAGAAGACAGCTCTGCGATGCACTTCAATCTTCAAAATGATGGAAGTGGATACGATAAGATCATTATCAAGGATGGTGGTTTAAGGAATTTAGTGTCTAAGGAATCATTAATCAAAAAGACCGAAGCTAAAGGGATCACACGATCCCCTTTGAATGTATCCTTAAGTGGAATGGATATCTTTAATTTTTCAGTAACAGAAGTGCCAAAGACGATAAGAGAATTTTGTGCTTTTTCAAAGAAGGACATCCAAGAATATGATTATTTGTTGCTTCATCAGGCCAATAAATTAATGAATGAGACAATCAGGAAGAAGTTGAAAGTATCAAAAGATAAAGTCCCTTATTCGATTCAGAAGTTTGGAAATACTAGTTCAGCAAGTATTCCCTTAACGATTGTGACTGAGCTCCGAGAAGTTTGTTCTACTTCACAAGTTTCCATGCTACTATCTGGATTTGGAGTTGGACTTTCATGGGGGGTATGCAATTTGGATTTAAATAAAATTATATGTCCTGAATTGATTGAAGTATGAATTATTTGCAACTCGAGCATAAAGTGATATTAGTTACGGGAGCATCTTCGGGTATAGGTGCGAAGACAGCTGTAATGTTGACTCAATATGGCGCAAAGCTTTTGATTACGGGAAGAGATAAAACTCGACTGGATGAAATCTACAATCAATTAGAGGGTAATGGGCACCAAACCTATGTAGGTGATTTAACTATCGATGAGAACTTATCTGATCTGATTTCAATATGTCCATCTTTGGATGGAATAGTACATTGTGCAGGAATTATTAAGCCTTTTCCTGTTAAATTCATTACTCAAAAGCAAATTTCTGAAATGTTTAAAATTAATTTTGAAGTGGCAATACAATTGACGTCATCCTTGTTGAAAAAAAAGAAAATTAATGATTTCGCATCCATAGTATTTATGTCTTCTGTATCAAGTCAGTTTGCACATAAAGGTGGAGCATTATATTCCGCTTCAAAGGCCGCGATAAATTCATTTAGTAGATCTTTGGCAATTGAATGTGCCTCTAAGAAAATAAGATCGAATGTAATTAGTGCAGCAATGGTAAAAACACCAATATTTGATCAAGCTGAGACCGCAGTAACCTCTGAAGTCATGTTACTTCACGAAAAAGATTATCCATTAGGTTTTGGTAATACAGATGATGTAGGGAATGCAATATTATTCTTATTATCGAATGTTTCCAAATGGATTACAGGTACAATAATAACTATGGATGGTGGATTAACTGCTGGTCAATGAAAGTAGAATATTCTATAGTCATACCTATTTATAATAGTGAAGCTTCGCTTACTGAATTATTGGAAAGAATTCATTCCACAATGCAATCTATACATGTCACATTTGAGGTTGTATGTGTAAATGATTGCTCCCAAGATCGGAGTTGGGCTAAATTAAAAACACTAAAAAAGAAGTATTTTAATACACTTAAGATCGTGTCATTGTCTAAAAATTTCGGCCAGCATAGTGCCTTGTTTTGTGGATTTACTTATGCAAAAGGGGGTTATGTATTGACTATAGACGATGATTTACAACATGCACCTGAAGACATTCCATTGCTCATAGAAAAAGCTAAAAATGCTGGAGTGGAAGTTGTGTATGGAATAAGCAAAGAGAAAAAAGGAAATCTTCGAAAATTCTTTAGTTGGTTGTGGAAATTTTCTGCAAAATTTATAGATAATGGTTTAGGTAAAGGATCAGCATTTAGGATGATAAATAGCCGAGTTAAAAATGCAATTATTAAACATCCGCAGGGAATTATTTTTATTGATGAGATTATTCAGTGGCATACACATGCGATAGGATTTGTGAAGATTTCACATTATCCGAGAAAATATGGGCAGAGCAACTATTCAAGTTATGGTCTATTTAAGTTCATTACAAATGTCTCATTTAATTACAGCACAGTGCCCCTTCGTTTGATGAGCTTAGCGGGTGGATTAATTTCTTGTTTTACTTTTTTATTAGGGCTGTGGTTTATTTTTAAAAAAATATATTTTGGAGTTGAAGTAAAAGGATTTACAGCACTTATAGTTACCATACTTTTTTCTTCAAGTTTACTTTTAATGGGAATAGGACTTTTGGGTAGGTACCTTAATCAAATTTTTATACTTCTAAATAATAAACCATCATTTTCTGTAAGTGAAGAGGAGTTATGATTATTAAAAAATATAGCGTAGAATTACACAGACTTACTGAGGAGGATATTGAATTAATCCGTCAACATAGGAATAGCGATATTATTCGATCAAAGATGTTTTTTCAGGATGAAATTTCACAAGAAGATCAAAAAAGATGGTTTGAAACAATAAATAATGATTCGAACTATTACTTCACTATCGAGTGGAAGGGAGAAAAAGTAGGACTTATTCATGGAGAGGTACTTTCATTAACTGATCGAGTTACTACTGGCGGAGTATTTTTTTGGAATCAAGATGTACTATCAACATATATCCCAGTATGTGCATCAGTGATTATGGCCGATTTGACATTTTTACTGTTAGATATGCATACCAGTACAGCCATAGTAAGGAGCGATAACAAAGTAGCAATAAAATTTAATGAAAGCTTAGGATATACTATATCAAAAGTTCAAGATCATAAGATCCATATGACATTAAAAAAAGAAGATTACCTTTCGAGTAAAGTAAGGCAACTTGTAAAAAGAATAACCAAAGATGGTCATGATTTGGGATGGGACAATATTCAATTGTCAGTTGATGAATTAGAGAATAAGAATAGCCTTATAATTCCATATTTATTAACACAATATAAATTACAATCCAAAAAATGGGTCAACTAAAATTTCGGCATAGACTCTTTTACGGATTGTTTCAAATTCTTGACAAAGTTGTTGGCAGGAATTTGGGCAAAAAACTTACTCCTCGATCAAGGAAAAGGTTATATGATGATATAGAAACTCACTTAAAGTCAAAGGGGAATGGAAAGGTGATAGATATTGAGCGTGTTTCTAATATCTCCATGGATGAGTTGAAGACCAAATATATTGACAAAAACATACCTATTGTAATTCAAGGCGGAGCCAAAGACTGGGATTGCTGTAAAAAATGGTCATTAAGTTATTTTAGTGAGTTACATGGTGAAGACAATGTGACTTTAGTTGGAAATGATACAAGAGAAGCTCCTTTTGAGATAATTAAATTAAAAGAAGTTATTCAAAACATTCATACGGAAAACAGTAAATATTTAAGATTCTATCCATTATTAACAGAGCATCCTGAACATTTATCTGATTTCGACTATGACTACTTGAGAGGAGCAAAAGGTAAGTGGAGTGGCTGGGAGCAGTTTCAAGTGTTTATAGGTGGTAGAAACTCAAAGACACCTGTACATAATGCAATGGCGTGTAATTTATTCATTCAAGCTTATGGAGAGAAAGAATGGTTGCTTTATCCACCAGAGATTACGGCAATTATAGATCCCAGTCCAGGAGTGAATTTTCACAGAGGAGCACCTTTTAAAATCAAAGAAGGGCCATTTGATCCATTTGATCCTGATTACAATAGGCCCTATCATTTATATAGGTATGTTGATGCTATTCGTGTTCATTTACGCCCTGGGGATATTTTTTACAATCCTCCTCATTATTGGCATGCTGTCCAAAATCCTACAGATTCGATAGGAATTGGGTACAGATGGTTGTCTCCATCTCTATCATTTAAGTCTGCACCTCTATATACCTTTTTAGATTTGATTTCAGCACCTTTTAATAAACATATTTATCAGGACCGAAAAAAAGACTATTATCTTATACACCTTATGGAACAAGGGTTGTATTCTAAGTACCTGACAGAAAAGGATAATGCCACTTCATGAAATCGTACACAAAAAATATAACAAAGCAAGAGCGATTAAAATTTTATTTCTTCCAAGTTATAGATCACTTTTTAGGTCGAGAAAAGGGATTTAAGTTATTTGAGAAATCAAGGAGGAGACTTTATTTTAGATTACATGAAAGACTAAAAAAGCAATCAAAATTAGGAGAAATCCATATGATTGATCGGGTAAGAGATATTTCCGAAAAACAACTTAAAAAAGATTATATCAGTAAGGGGATACCGGTAGTAATTGAAGAAGGAGCTAAAGATTGGCCAGCTGTTGGAAAATGGTCTATAGATTACTTTAAAGAAAGATACGGGGAGGAAGAGATTTTATATGTCGATTATGTCAATCATTCAGTATTTGAAAGGCTTAAGTTGTCATCAATATTAGATGATTTGAGAGGTCCAAATGGAAAGTATTATCGCTTTTATCCACTACTTCAACGACATCCAGAGCACAAGGAGGACTTTGATTATACATGGCTAAATAATTGTCGTCATAAAATAAATTGGTATGAAAACTTTAATGTTTTCATTGGTGCAAAAGGACATAATTCGCCTTTGCATAATTCTTTTAGCAACAATTTATTTATTCAAGTTGCTGGAGAAAAAGAATGGATTATTTACCCACCTTTTTACAGTCCTATTTTTGACCCTGATCCAGCACTAAACATGTATAGAGGTACAAGTGAACGACAAGGTAAGCGCTTTGATTCATTCAATCCAGATTATGAAAAACATCCTTTATTTCGCTATATGGATGGATATAGGGTCGTTTTAAAACCAGGTGATATTTTATACAATCCTCCATATTGGTGGCATACTGTAGTTAATCATTCGGATAGCATAGGAGTGGGGTATAGATGGATGCCTCCGTTGCATTGCTTTAAACAACATCCAGTATATTTTTCCTTGGACTTATTGGTTCGGAAACCACCCATTTGGACTGCTTTGAAGTTATCAAAAGAAGATATAAATTTAGTGCAGCTTGCTGCTATTGGTAAGTTGGAGGAATATAGAAAAGCAAAGAAAATTCATCATAATGGTTGATTTGTTATTGTCTAGACGAAATAGAATAACCTATAACTGTTTTCAATTCCTGGATCACTTTTTGGGCAGGTCAATTGGATTTAAGCTAACCGAAAAAAGCAGAAGAAGATTTTATGCCTCTCTCGAACAAAAAGCGCAAACTTTAGAGGATGGAAAGTTTACTGAGATAGATAGAGTCGGGGAGATTTCGATTGAGCGTTTTTATACTGAATACGTGAAGAAGGGTAAACCTGTTGTCTTTACAAAAAAAGCGCAAGAATGGGATTGTGTTAAAGAGTGGTCATTCGACTATTTTAAAAAATTGCACGGAACAGATGAGATTATATTGGTAGATCAAGACAAAATGGATCTTAGTCATCAAACTACAACTTTACACGAGATCATAGATGATATTGAAAAAGGAAACAAGAACTATTATAGATTTTATCCTTTATTGGAAAGACATCCAGAGCATTTGGCTGACTTTGATGTTTCTTGGTTGAGAAGTCAAAAAAGGAATAACACTTTAGTGGAATCCTTTCAAGTTTTTATGGGAAGTAAAGATTCATATACTCCACTTCATAATTCTTGTTTAAGTAATTTATTTGTCCAGACCTACGGCAAAAAGAAATGGAGATTGTATTCAAATAAGGATATAGCTGTGATTGATCCTGATCCAGCTCGGAATATTTATAGGCATGCACCGATAAGAAAGGATGGAGATAGTTTTAATGCATTTGAAGAAAATTATGAAAAACCATTTCATTTATATAAAAAAATAAATGGTTTGGAAACTACTTTAGAACCAGGGGATGTGTTATATAATCCGCCTCACTATTGGCATACAGTCAAGAATATTGGAGCATCAATAGGAGTAGGGTATAGGTGGTTGCCTTTATGGGATAATATGATGAATTGGCCATGGTATACGTTTTTTGACCTTACTGTTAGAAAGCCTAATTTCTTTAAGACTATTCGGTTATTAAAACAAGATGTGAATTTATTGCACCTTGCAGAAACTGGCAAACTTAAGGACTATCTTAATTCAAAGAAATAGTATGAAGAGGGAAGCTAACTTTAAATATATCACTCGTTCGAATCGAATTTTATACGGTGTACTTCAGACGCTTGATCACTTTTTGGGACGTAGTCTAGCATTCAAATTGACTAAGCCATTGAGGACTAAATTATACGATTCTCTAGAGAGGCAATTGAAAAAAGGAGGACAAGGTAAAGTTATTGATGTAGATAGAGTGCAAAATATAAGTGAAGCTAAATTCAAGCAAAATTATCTACTGAAAAATAAACCCGTAATATTTGAAGGACAAGCACTCGAATGGGCTTGTGTTCAAAACTGGTCTTTGGAATACCTCAAGAAATTATATGGAGATGATAAGATTGTTATGGTCAATCAGGAGGATGTAAATAACAGTCACGAAGAACTTACTTTGGGTGAGTTGATTGATGGAATCCATAATGGATTAGCAAAGTATTATCGTTTTTATCCTTTGATCCAAAGACATCCTGAGCGGTTATTGGATTTTGATTTTAAGTGGATGAAAAAACATAGAAATGAATCTATAAAATATGACGCCTTTCAGGTTTTTATAGGACCGAATGCATCCTATACTCCGCTACATAATGCCAATCCAGGAAATATTTTCACACAAGTTTTTGGTGAAAAAGAATGGATGCTTATTCCACCTGAATATTCTGTAATCGTTGATGCCAACCCTATAAAAAGCAACTATAGGTCGGCCCCAATTAGAAAAGAGTATGGTCCGTATAATCCTTTTGAACCAGATCATACTCGTCCTTATCACTTATATCAATACTGTGAAAGATATAGGGCGATTCTCAAACCTGGAGATGTACTATTTGTACCGCCATATTGGTGGCATGCAGTTCGTAATTTTGGAGATACTATAGGTGTAGGATATCGTTGGCTTCCTCTTTGGTTTAATTTTAAACATCATCCGCTTCATTCATTTTTAGACCTTTGTACTACTCGGCCTCCGGTTTGGAAGACATGGAAGCTCTCACAAATAGATCCAAATTTGACGCATATGGCCGAAGTAGGAAAGCTAAAGGAATATATGAAGAATCAGAATAAATAGGATACTATTTTTCATACTTATGGTCATAAATCTTACTTCGGATTGAGAGAATAGATTTTCTAATAAATAATGGTAATTTGAAGTAGAAGTGCACTATTGAAAGCATTATTTCAAGCTTGAGCTTTGATAAGGTCGAATAAAGAGAGTATATAAAATATGGTTTTTTTTCTTGAATCGAATATCCAAACTTATTTGCAAGTGAGGAGGTCATAAATGCGATTTTATCTAATTGATTAGTTGATAGATTTTTTTTCCATTTCTCCGAAATATCTTTGTTTAAAGGTTTTTGAGTACTGAAGTGTTTGTTTGAATAATGCTTTGTTTGTTTTGAAAAAAACTTCTCCGCTCGTTTGTTGTAGTTTAATGTTTTTTCAGAATATTCTACTTCTAAAAAATCACACAATGATTTAATTGTTTCTTCAGGCTTATTAACCAAGTCTTCAAATCTAACCAGAAAATAATCTATTTTTAGATCTTTAGAGATTTTTTCAATTTTCTTATTCCTTGAATTCCAAAGATGCCCCAGTGCAAAAACGTCTTTTCGATTAAATGAATATATTTGGCCATTAATGACACCTCTTGGATCTCTTATGAGGTGGATTACTTTAGAGGATTTGTGACTAGAAATTAGCTTTTGGTATAAAATCGAATAGATAGGATTTTTATCTACAAATACTATTGAACCCTCCTTTCCTTTTGTGGGGTCGTAACAAGAACGTACAATATTTGATGCGTCATTAAATGACATGTTTGATGGTGCCTTATTAAAGGCAGCTTGAACTACATCTATGGGAATTTTCCATATCAATCGAAAAGGTCTATCGGTATATAAATCTGAAACAAAATTTCTCTTTATTTGAGGAGACCAATCTTTAATTTTACCATATTTAGCCATGAGGTGGAGTACAAAAAAGGATTCGGGTGGTGCGATTATCCTCGGGTGCAAATCAAGCATTTGACGTAAAATTGTAGACCCAGACCTTCCCATACATACTATATATACATTACTGTTCATTACCCAAAAATGTCAATTGTGGTTTACTCTTTAATTCTCTCAACCAGATTGGAAGACGATAATATAATTGAGTTTTATAGATGGTAAAAAGTTTGCCATAGTAGACAGGAGAACTTTTTAAATGTGTTGGACTTTCATAACCATATTGATGAAGCAAATGGCTTGTGATAACTGAAGTTTGTTTAATCTGGTTTGGAGTTAATTTTGATTTCCAAGAGTCTATACGTGAGGGATCTAAAGGTTTGACAAGATTTTTATGAATCTTTTCGAATCCAGTTTTGCGTATTTTATTGGTTTTCTCTGAATCTCCTTCTTCCAGGAAACTATCAATAGATGCTTGTACTTGCGTATGATAATTAAGAACCTTGTTAAAAAACTCTAAACCTAAAAAATGACTTAACTCCGTCATACTTTCCTCTGGTTTTCGGATCAGATCTTCATAATGTAGGGTAAAAAACGAGTGTTCTCTTAATGCTTTGTATTTTTCTATATAATAATTATTTGTTGACCAGCTTTCAGCTACACTTTTTGTTGATAATGTTCGGAATTTGATCGTGGAATTGACACACCCCCTTGGATCCCTGATGAGGTGTATAAACTTGGCATTTGGTATTAAATCGAGGAGGATTGGAATCAACCATGAGTATACAGGGTTTTTATCAATAATACAAATTGGACGTTCTTTTTTGAAGATCGAAATAAAAGATAGATACACTGCTTTACACAACATTCCATAAGGAGCATCTTCTGGGATTACATTTAGGTATTCTTTTAATTTGCCTTGATCAATATTCCAAAATAGCGCAATTTTTTGTTCTGTAATTATGTCCTCAAAAAATGCACTTTTCCTTTCTGCAGTCCACTTTTTAGTTTTCTTATATTTATGTTGGAAATGTACTAAGAATCTAGATTCAAAAGGAGCTACCGTGTTAGGATGGGCATCTAAGATGGTTTGAAGTAAAGTAGTTCCTGATCTTCCTTTTGCTAAGATAAAGTAAACTTGAAGTGCTTCAAGTTCTTGATACGTGATATTGGGAAGCTGTTGATTAATAAGAAATCTGTTAATTAATAATGTTAAATTTAATTACATTTGTTCGAAGACTTAAAGGTAGTCAATATGAAAGCAAAACCTCATATTTGGTATTCTTTTTCAGGGGAGAAAGCTGAGAAAAATCAAATTGGATTTTACAATACAGGAGAATTTGATTGGGTGAAAGACTTGGAGTCGAATTACTTAATTATCAGAGAAGAACTTTTGAATTATGTGGAGCAAGAAAAGGATCAAATCAAACCATATTTTAATAAAAATCTAGTTGCAAAGAAATCTGTTTGGCGTACTTCGGCTTTCTTGTTTTGGAAGTGGAATTTCAGGAAAAACCAAAAAATATGCCCCAAAACAATGAAGATCATCAAACAAATACCCAATCTAATTTCAGCTTCTATTAGCATCTTGGAGCCAGAAAGTGAAATTAAACCTCATAGGGGTGATACGAATGGGATAATTAGAGGTCATCTTCCCCTTATTGTACCAAATGAAACGGAATTGTTAGGGTTTCAGGTGAACGATGAGATCAAAATTTGGGAGGAAGGTAAATTATTACTCTTTAATGATGCAGCATACCACAGCGCATGGAATCGTGCACAATCTGATAGGATAGTTATGATAATTGATGTAGTAAGACCTGAATTTATCCCCAAAACTTATCGTATCAGCAGCACTATTTTGAGCAGCCTTGTATTTCAAAGTATAGTGCTTAAAATTAGCATAATCAGAAAATTGCCTCAAGTCATGAAAAATGCAGTGATCAGATTGATTGCAATTTTTATTAACCCTTTGTTGAGAATACAAAACATCTAATACTAAATGAATATTCCTTTTAATCGTCCTCATACTTTCCGTGAAGAATACCAAAACATAATGCGGGTAATAGAAGATGGAGGATTATCAGGAAATGGTTTTTATACACAAAAATGTCACCAGTTTTTTAAGGATTATTATGATATTGATCATTGCCTTTTGACGAATAGTTGTACTGCAGCACTTGAAATGTCCGCAATTTTATTGAACATCGAACCAGGTGACGAAGTAATAATTCCTGCTTATGGATATATGTCCACAGCAAATGCATTTTTAATGAAAGGTGCAAAACTAGTGTTTGTGGATTCTCAAAAAAATGGGCCCAACTTAGATGTCAGTTTATTACGCGATTTGATAACTGATAGGACTAAGGCAATTGTCATAATTCACTATGCAGGAATTGCAGTGGATATGGACGTAGTTATGGAATTGGCAACTGAATTCGGGGTTTATGTTGTAGAAGATGCTGCGCATTGTATAGACGCATATTATAAGAATCGTCCTTTAGGTACGATAGGTCATTTCGGTGCCATATCATTTCATAGTTCAAAAAACATTACATCAGGTCATGGAGGATTACTGATTTTGAACGACAATTCTTTTATAGATCGTTCTAATATCATTTGGCAGAAAGGAACAGACAAAACAAAATTTGATTTAGGACATCAAGGATACTATGAATGGATAGATATAGGATCATCATTTTTTCCTTCAGAAATTACAGCAGCGTACCTTTATGGACAATTAATTCACCTTGAAGAAGTAACTAAGAAGAGACTGTCATTGTGGAATCATTACATGGAATGTTTACAGGAGAAAAAAT
>JARGNR010000135.1 GCA_029212405.1 Saprospiraceae bacterium | reverse complement strand
TTGTCGACTATCGTCGCCACTCTTCGAGATCAGTCAGTCTTAATCTCTCCAATCTCTCCAATCTCTCCAATCTTTAAAATCAAAACGACTCTGCTAAAGAAATAACAGAGTCGTTGTATTACTATAAGATATTTTATTGATAATTAATATCCTGTATTTTGTGTCAAATTTGGATTTGCATTTATGTCAGATGCTGGAATAGGGAAAACATTTCTAAAATCTTCTACAGCTTTTCCTTCTTGGATTCCACCTTTCCAATCCCATAGATAGTCACTTGTTGTCAATAAATTGAAACGAACAAGGTCAGTCCTCCTGTGGCATTCCCAGTACAGTTCTCGAGCTCTTTCTTCGATGATAAAGTTTAAGTCTAAATCACTCGTGGATATATTTCCACCTGATCCTTTATAAGCTCTTTCTCTTAATGCATTGACATAATCAGTGGCAGTACCCAGATCCCCTCCAGATCTTAGTATAGCTTCAGCTCCCATCAAATAAGCATCTGCCAATCTAAACATCGGAAAATCCGTGTCTGGGAAATCAGTATCCGACCCAGGAGTTCCATCAGAAGCAATATTCTTGAACTTTGTAACCGCATATCCTTCATTGAATTCAGAGATATTATCAATGTCTAAGTTTTGTCCATCAGAATTAAAAATTCCTCTTCGATCAAATGATGTAGAAGCAATTTGGTAAGTGAAAGCCTGCTTGCTAATGTTTAAGAAAATCTCAACTGGTTCAGAATAATCAATATTAATCGGATTTTCTGCAAAGGTCAAATATCCATCTCCATCACTGTCCCCAAGTACTAAATCAGATCCTACAGCTTTAAAGGATAAGTCTCCCGCTGACAAGGTCATGGGAGCACTAGCTATTCTTGTTGCTGGATCCCAAGTCATTGGAACGTCTGATCCTACTGCACTTCCTGAAGCTACCAAATCTACTTTGATCAATTCGACAGAGCGATTTGGTGTGTTCATATCAATTTTAATATAGTATAATCCTTCTTCATTGACTATAATTGGATCACCTGCTATTTCGAGACTACCATCTGCACCATTATCTCCATACACAAATGAAAGGGTAGGGTTTGGAGCTATAACAAATGAATTGCCCGCTTCGAAATATTGAAATCCTTCATATATTTTATCGCTATTAATGGAATTGACTGCCCAATCGGTATCTATCGTATTTCCTTGAAAATCTCCACCTAAATAAACCTGTGGTAGGTTGGATTTCGGTTGATATTCTACTAGTACACCGCCAATATCTCCAAAGTTGTCTACTACTTGCTTGGTAATTCGAGTTCCTCCCCATCCAGATACTACACCAGATTCAGCTGGGTCGATCCCTCCACCAATGCCAGCTCGGATAATGAAAGTCATTCCTCCCCATGTTCTGGTATTGATTCCATCAAAAGTGACAGGGAAGATGATTTCATTGGAATTATGATTATCTGCCAAAAACAGATGCGGATATTCTGCTTCAAGTGAATAGCCTGCTCCAATTAATTTTTCACAATAGGTAAGGCAATCTCCATAACGAGGTGAAGACACATATACCTCAGCATTTAAGTACAATTTTGCTAGCAACATCCATACCGCACCTTTATCTGCTCTTCCATATTCATTACTACGTGCATCTTTAATTTCAGACTCAATTGCTAATAATTCAGCTTCAATGTAGTTAAACAAGTCTTGTGCATTGGTTTGCATCGGCAAAGTGGCACCTACTGCATCCAACTCTGTCACAAAAGGCACATTTCTAAAGTGGTCCAATGCATGCCAGTAACTTAATGCTCGAAGGAATCGGGCTTCTGCTCTAAAATCAACGATTTCATCCCGAGTAGCCTGACTTACTTCTCGCTCGTCCAACACATCTGGTTCTGTTTGTCGTATGAATTCATTGCAAAGAGAAATCTGATAAAAAATTCTACTGTAAAAGGCAGCAATAAAAGAGTCACTTTCTGTCCAGTCCAAATCGTGGAAGTCTGCAATAGTCTGGTCATTCCACCCAATTACTGCTTCATCTGTAGGCAGCTCTGCATGATACCATAATCCTCTTAAATATTGACCAAACCCTTCATCGATACCACCGATATCTGAATTTCCAGCAGGTCCTTCTTGACCGCTGACAGCTAAGCCTGCATACAATTTTGCCAGAACTTGCTTATAGGTGTCTTCATTTTCATAGACATTGCCCGACGTCACCAAATCATTATCCAATGGTGAAGTGTCTAAATCTTTAACACATCCTTGATTGAAAATCATCAATCCGATGATCAAAGCATATATTTTAAACGTTTGTTTCATAATTTTCAAATCTTTTAAAATTAAAAATTGACATTTAAACCAAATAAAATTGTCCGTGCTCGAGGATAAATGGTATTGTCGATTCCTCCAAAAACTTCAGGGTCGATTCCACTGTAACCAGTAAGCACAACTGGATTTTGGATAGTCCCATACACCCTTACTCCATTCTTTACCAAGTTTGGAAAAGTATATCCAAGCGTGATATGATCCAATCGTAAAAATGAAGCATCTTCAATGAATGCATCACTCAAAATAATGGTCTCATCTTCCAATAGATTTTGTTCTACACCAATAGAATGCACATTTCTCAAATATCCTGATGAATTATAAGTGGCATTCAAAGAACCGTTATTCGTTTGTACATTATTGTAAATGAAATTTCCCGTACTGGCTCTACCGGCAAAAGAGAAATCAAAATTCTTTATATTTAACGTACTTGTGAATCCAAAAGTGAAATCTGGAGCAGGGTTTTCGTACCTGTACAAATCATCTGTATTCACAATTCCATCTTCATTTCTATCAACAAATTGTCCTTCCAGAATATTACCAGATTCATCATAGATTTGTTCGTATACATAAAAACTTCTTGGTGCAAATCCAACACTGTGAATCTGAACAGTACTTCCAACTCCACCAGCGATACCACCTGTAAGATTTCCTTTGAAGCTAGGATCGTCTGAAGAAGTCAATTTTGTGATTTCAGCTCTATTGTACGCACCATTCAAATTTATATCCCACCGAATATCTTCAGTTGATACAGGAGCAATATTTAATGCGATCTCTATTCCCTGATTTTCCATGTTCCCAATATTGGTCGTCAAGAAATTGGTCAAGTTTGTTCCTGCAGCAATAGGAATAGAATTCAATAGATCTTTTGTATTTCTTTGGTATACATCAATCGATCCTGATAATCTATCTTTGACCAATGAAAAATCAACTCCTAAGTTATAGGTAGTCGTTTCTTCCCATTTTCTTGTAGCATCGTATCCATTGGGCCTATATGTATCAAAGAATTGGTTTCCAAATTGATATCTGGCAGTAGGAGTACTTAATTGATAGGTTCCTTGCCATCCATAGAAATCACCTCCTATGTCTTGTTGACCTGTGATTCCCCAACCAGCTCTTACTTTTACTTGATCCAGATAATCTGATTTTCTATCAATCAACTTTCCAGCTAACCCTACAGCAGGAAAATATCCCCATCGACTTTCTGGAGAAAATCTTGATGTTCCATCCGTTCTTAATGTGAACGTAGCCAATATTCTGTCATTGTAATCATAATTCATTCTCCCAAAGAAAGATACGAGGTAATATTCTCTAGGATTATCATCATCGTCATCTCCTTCATTTTGTATGCCACTTGTGGAAAAGTTTTGGCTGAAATTTTTAAAATTAAAATTTTGCCATGAATAACCACCCATTGCATCAATCGTGTGTACACCAAAATCCTTTTTATAATTTAAATAGAATTCTAGTAATGAATTGGATACATCAGAGGTGTAGTTATTATTAGCTCCACCACCTGTTTCCAAATCGAAAGCAAAGGAAGCATTGTCTGGAACAACATAGGTTCCGCTACCACTAGCATTATCATACGCTAGATTTAAATTTGCTCTTAATTCTTTTAAAAAATCAAATCTATAATCTGCGGATGCAGAAAAGATATATCTATTTACAGTAGACTTATTTTCTACTTGTTCAATAAGCGCAACAGGATTGGCAGGTGCCAATGCATTCGGATTCCCATTTGGAATGGTCCAGGTGTAATATCCACCAAAAGGACTTGAATCATCTAAAACTGGTTTAGTTGGATCATACGCAAGCGCATTTCCAATTGCACCAAAATTGCCAAAGAAATTATTGGTTCGCACACTCTTTATTCCCAAATTTAATTGTAATCTATTATCAATCAATCTAGGGGTTACATTGATATTGGTTGAGATCCGCTTAAAGTTATCTCTTTTGAGCAATCCATTAAAATTAGTATAACCAACGGAAGCTCTGTACGGTATATCACCAAAAGCTCCAGAAGCATTGAGGTTATGATCCATCCCGGTAGATGTTCTAAATACTTCATCTTGCCAGTCTGTATTGGCATCCGTAAGCAAATTCGCTTGATCACTACCTTCTCCCCACAAATCTACTATAGCTGTTCTATACTCATCGGCACTTAACACATCAATTCGTTTGGTATCTGTACCAGAAGAAAAGTTTCCGTTATAGGATATGGTAAGAGGAGCTCCCACACTCCCTTTTTTAGTTGTAATAATGATAACTCCACCAGACGCTCTGTTTCCATAGATAGCTGTTGCACTAGCATCTTTAAGAACGGTCATGGTCTCTATATCATTTGGATTGATCAGATTGAGTGGATTTCTTCCACCTCCAACACCTCCACCGAGTGGGATGCCATCCACTACAATTAGAGGATCATTCGAAGCACTTAAAGAAGATTCACCTCTAATTCGTATAGCGGAACCACCACCTGGACTACCATCGGTAGTAATATTCACTCCAGCTATTTTACCTGAAAGCAACTGTTGTGGTCCTGCAATGGCTCCTTTATTAAATTCTTTAGCAGAAATCGATTGAATAGAACCTGTTGCATCTTCTCTTCTCACTTCTCCATATCCAATTACGATGATTTCTTCCAGCAATTCGCCAAAGCTAAGACTGATGTTCATCACATTGTCAGCAGGAATAGTGACTCTCAATGATTGATACCCGGTATAGCTGAATTCTAATTCCGCTACATTCTCATCTACAGTTAAAGAGAAAGTACCATCTATATCGGTGATTGTTCCAATGGATGTATTAGGCACGAGTACATTCGCACCGATGAGTGTCTCGCCACTAGCAGCATCCGTAATTACTCCAGTAACAGTTTTTTGACTGAAAAGCATAACTGGAATACAAAATGCTAAGGCTATTATCAGAGTAACTCTTGAAGGAAGCGTTAGATTTTTTTTCATAATTTTTTAAAATTTTTAGTAGAAAGTGTCAAATGTACACATTATATAAATTATCTTTGGCACAGAACGATGTTTTTTAGTAAACAATTTTTTCAATTTTTACTTTTGAAACATCCTTTATAGAGACATTTTAATTCTTAAACTACATTAACTAATTCTAACTACTAAAATATGAAAATACGTTTACTTTTAACAGCTTTCATGGCCTTGTTTTTTATTGGAGCACAGGCACAAATCACAACGGTTGGAATCATAGGTTCGGCAACACCAGGTGGCTGGGATGCAGATACTGACATGGTTCAAGATGCAACCGATACTTCATTATGGACGATTAACATAGATCTTGTTGATGGTGCAGTGAAATTTAGAGCAAATGACGATTGGGCAATCAACTGGGGAGCATCGGAGTTTCCTAATGGTGTTGGTGTACAAGGTGGACCGGACATTCCAGTAGTTGCTGGAAATTATGACGTTTCATTTAATTCCGCTTCTGGTGTGTATACCTTTTCATTTGACTCACCGATTGGAATTATTGGATCTGCAACACCAGGTGGCTGGGATGAAGATACCAATATGTTCTACGATGAATCTACTGGATTATTCTATGCTACGCTTGACCTTATGATGGGAGAAGCAAAATTCAGACAAGATGACGATTGGGCGATCAACTGGGGAGCAGCTGACTTTCCTTCAGGAATAGGTACTCAAGATGGTGATAACATTCCAATTCCTAATGTGGGTACGTACTATATAACTTTAGATACAGCTTCTGGAGAATACAATTTTGTAGAGCAGATATCCTATGGTACTATTGGAATCATAGGAGATGCAACTCCAGGTGGTTGGGATGAAGATACCGATATGACACAAGATGCGAGTGATCCAGATATGTGGTCTGTATTTATTGATTTGACAGATGGAGAAGCAAAATTTAGAGCAGATGACGATTGGGCAGTAAATTGGGGAAGTACAGATTTTCCAATTGGCACAGCAACTCAAGGAGGTGATAATATTCCTGTTACAGCAGGATTTTACAGAGTAGATTTTAATTCTGAAAGTGGAGATTATTCCTTTACTTCAGTTGGAAATTACAACACTGTAGGTATTATCGGAGATGCAACTCCAGGTGGTTGGGATGAAGATACCGATATGGTTCAAGATGCAGATGATCCTACTATTTGGAGAGCAGCACTTACCTTAACTGACGGAGAAGCAAAATTCAGAGCTGATGATGATTGGGCCGTTAACTGGGGTGGAAGTGATTTCCCTCTAGGTGTAGCCACTCAAGATGGTGCTAATATTCCTGTAGTTGCTGGCGATTACAATGTAACATTCAACACCACGACAGGCGAATACAATTTTGAAGTATTTGTGGTATATGATCAAGTGAGTTTAGTAGGAGAGGCAGGGCCGTTTGGAGAATGGCCAGGTGAAGATGATATGGGCGCTAAAGATACTTACTTGAATGTGGATGCTGAGGACAATCAAATGTGGACATTGGCAAGTGTTATGTTGTCGGATCCAGCAGATGGTGGTGGAATCAAATTCAGAGCCAATACAGACTGGACGGTAAACTGGGGTGCAGAAGATTTCCCTGGAGGAACTGGAACACAAGATGGAGCAAACATCCTTTGTGTAGCTGGAACCTATAATGTTGCCTTTAATTCTCAGTCAGGAGAGTATTTATTCTCAGACCCAACAGGTACAGAAGAGGTGTTAACACCAAACGCGGTAAAAGTTTATCCTAATCCAGCATATAACAACATCACAGTAAATATTGATGAGTTAAACGTTTCTGGCCAAGCAACTATGACCATATTCGATATGCAAGGAAAGGTAATGAGAAGATCAAATGTTCAATTATCAGATAATCTAACTGTTGATGTTTCTGAATTGAATAGTGGAAACTATTTATTAAATATCAGCAATGGAACATTCACAGTAGGAAAGAGATTTTCTGTGTTAAAATAAATAATAGGTAAGTCATTGAATGAAAGCAATGATTTTTCAGACGAAAATTAGTTTGAATTTTATTATAGGGGAGTTGTCATTAGACAGCTCCCTTTTTTAATGTCTTTTTTTACTAACTTCATTGTTTAAACGAGTCCATCTATTCTTAAGAGCAACCAATTCATCTATGCATACTTTTTTTGATAAAGTGTTTTCAATTTTATGTAGCCATAGGCAAAATGTATCCATTTGTCCTCTCAGTTTCAAAATCTTATTCACTCTTCTGCTCAAAGGTTCAAGAGGTGAAAAACAGAAACAGTTGATCCAATTATGTGGATGGAAAGGATCAGCTCAAGAAGAAAACGAAATTCTAGATGTCTTATATGAATTGGAGAAGGAGGATAAATCTGTAAAGTTTGAAATGGAAAATTGTATTACGCATACTCAACTATTAAAGGTTAATAGAGACTATTTAGAAAAATTGAATGCGTTTCTTTTACCTCGGGTAGAAATTGATGATCGAGTAACGGATGATCCTGAAGTGGTTTGTTCTTTAGTAAATCGATTGTCATTAGAAGTGAAGTGGAAAGATCGATTTTTGGATATGGAAGAAAAATCGAATATATTTTATTTGAATGAAGATGAATGTGTTGAAGCCTATTATATGCATCGGCCCAATAAGGTCCATCATAATTCCATTCAATACCATGCATCTCAAAATTTTCATGCAGTCAGTATTCCATTTAAAGATGAAAATCTGAGTTTTGAAGTTGTGTTGCCTTATGAAAAAGATGGAATTCATGAGCTATTAGCAGAATTACCCTATGAAAAACTGATCGGCATGAATGAGCATTTTTCAGAAATTAATAGAATTGAAGTTGTACTGCCCAAATTTGATTTTAATTCAGAAATATCAATAGCGGAACTTGAAAAAGAATTGAACACAGAAAATTTGTTTCAACCTACTTGGGAGTTTGATCCAATGCTTATTGCTCCTGCTCCTTTATATTTAATAGATATTAAACATCAGAATAGTATTTCTATCGATTTGGAAGGAATGAGGATGACTGCAAAAAGTGAAGCTTTATTTGGGATAAGAGGGCTGCCACCAAACCCTGAGGAGTTTGTTTATTTTAATGCTAATCGGCCTTTTCTATATGTGATTAGAGAACGAGAAACCAACTCAATACTTCAATATGGTACGGTGTTCCAGCCCAATATAGTAAATGAAGCGGATCGTTTTCTAGAAGATAAAATCGAAACAAGAAAAAAAAGTCAATTGGTACAAATTCAACAATTTAATGCTCAACTCATTCATTTGAGTTTACGAGGTGTGATTTATATGGGACTCATTTGTATAAGTGAAATAGCTAAGAAATATGGGTATACTTCTAATGTATTGAGTAGATGGATGGAAGGTACCATTGGACTATTGGAAAATGAACTCCCCACCTCAGTTGAAATTAGAAGGTTGGATATAGAAAGCGATGAAAATATTACGGGGTATCCCTACAATAGTGACTATTTACCTGAAAGCGAATACAAATTATTACTTAAAAACTATCCTAATTTGATGCCCACTGTTTTTATTACATGTAGTGCCATCTCAGAGTTATCTAGAGTAGTGGTAGGAAACCACTTTTTTAGTTCGGAAGCAGTAGAAAATCTCTGTAAAGAGATGGTGAAGCATGACATAAATTTTCCTGATTATGATATTTTGAAAGTCCATCTTACTAAACCTAAAAATGAGATTGGCCCTATCATAAATATTGATTACAATTTGATTGCTGCATTATAAAATTTAGCTATTTTGTACAAGATTAAAATAAGCTTTAAGCATGTATAAAAGTTCTCCTTTAACTTCCTTTTTCAAATACGCTTATCCTGCCATTATGATTGGGGGAGGTTCATTTGCGATATATAAAATGATGACAGCTGGTGATCCTGCTGTGTATAATTTTGGATTGGCCTTTTCAGTAGTATTGATTGGGTTTTCTTTTTTTCTACTTCAACTTCCATTTAAGTTAAAGTCTATAGAGGCCACTAAAAAAGGAGTGTATATCGTGGAGGAGGATTCCAAAGAACTGATCAAGTATCGTGATATACAATATGTCAGTAAATTTGATTTTCCAGCACCATGGTTTCCATCAATGAAATATTATGATCGAAAAGGAGATGTGATGAAAAAGATAGCTATAATGCCAGACGCCGAACATCAAACCCCTTTCAAAGAAGATGAGATGTCAAAATATATTAAAGAGAATATGAAGTTGAATATTCCAGACTATGATCCATCACGTCATCCTGATGCATTGAGGAATATGATCAAACTTTTATTATATGCTTCTCCCTTTATTGCCCTTGTCATGTATTTCTTGACTAGAACACCAGGCTAAAATGTATATAAATTAAAAACAGCCGAAAATTATAAATTAACGGCCGTTTGTACTTGTTTTATTTATTCAGCGTTTTCCTCTTCGTCTTCTTCAGGCTTCCAAACAATCGGCTCGATCATTTTTAAATCAAGGACTGCTTTTTCATCAGGGCCAATACTAAAGAATCCTAGGAATCCTCCAGAAGCTTTAGCAACATGTTTAGCAAATGAAATTAGACTCTTATACGTTTGAGCTCCAATTCTCGGATCCAACTTTTTCAATATTGGATTCAATTCTGCTAGTTTAGCCTCTACAGTCGAATTTCGTAATTCCAATGTATCTAATGTCAAGATGTAATTTGACACTCGATCATTAAAATCTAAACCTACTTCTTCGTAGAATAACTTAAGTCCATAAGTTTCGCTGTAACTTCGAATGGAGGTAACTTTTTCAGCCCATTCCAATTCGTTGGAGTCAATCTTACCATCAGCTCCAGCAATATAAACGGTAATAAGCGAGATCGCATCTTTCAGCTTATCAAATTCCTCATCGCTTAATACTTTAAAATTATCTGTCATCGTATTTTTATTTTTGAACTGCAAAAATATAACCTTAATATTAAATTAAATTGTTATTTGACGAATATTTCTTAAAAATGTACCGATAGCCATCTATTCTTGAACTATAACGGTATTTTTACATTATTCTATTAATAAAAAACCATAAAATATCCTGTTTTGAAAGTCGTAAACCTGGAGAAAATATCAAAAATTAAACGTGGAAACATTGTCAGAGATTATTGTGGAGGACACTATGGCAGTAAAGAAGCATTTTCAATTGGTGGAGTAGGAGTGGGAGGCTTGCATTATATAAATGGAGCGGATATAGTTGATAATGTAAAAAAAGGAACTTCACTTCGTGCAAATGTTGAATCGCTCAAAGAAGGTTTTGGATTTTATCTTCGTGAAAATGAAGGGAATTATCTTTTATTAATTCGATACGATGACATTTTGAATGTTTCTTTTTACAAAGAGATGGACCGACTCAATAGAAAAGAAGGGTTTTCACTTTTTCAAGCTTGTTTAAACAGAGGGATCCCTTACCATTATTCCAAATTAATGTTGATGGAAGATGAAATTAAAGAGGTGCATAAACCTAAAGTCAAAATCATAACCAAAGACCTCGACGAGATAAATTTTGTGTGTTCTCGAAAGAATCCTCTAAAAATCAAAAATTACTTTGAAAATCTTGCCCTAGAAGATAAGTATGATGAGGATTACCTCACATATTCTTATTAAATTGTACCCGTATTGTTTTCTTCAAAATAACTATAAAATACCTTTAAATGTCATCGATGTTTTCAAAATTTCTATCCTTCTTTTTAATTGTATTATTTACTTTTGGATGTAAGTCAAATAAAGAAGTTGCAGAAACTCCTCCGGCAACATTACCCTTCACCTGGGACAATGCAACCATCTATTTTATGATGACCGATCGATTTAATAATGGTGACCCTTCGAATGATTATCAACATACCAAAGAGAATCCACCTGCACCTTTGAGAGGGTATATGGGAGGAGATATTAAAGGCATCACTCAAAAAATTAATCAGGGCTATTTTTCAGACTTGGGAGTAAATGCAATTTGGATGACTCCGTTAGTTGAACAGATTATCGGATCAGTAGATGAAGGTACTGGAAACTCATTTGGTTTTCATGGATATTGGACAAGAGATTGGACTGCATTGGATCCCAAATTTGGTACAGGGGCCGACCTCAAAGAAATGATTGATGCGGCCCATGGTAAAGGTATTCGGATTTTATTGGATGTCGTAGCAAATCATACTGGTCCAGTTACAGATAAAGATAGTCAATGGCCGAGCGAGTGGGTGAAAACAGGACCAAGATGTACCTATCAATCTGCAGAGACAACGATCAATTGTACATTAGTTGACAATCTTCCTGATATAAAAACGGAAAGTGATAAAGCAGTGGAGTTACCTCCCTTTTTAATTGAAAAGTGGAAAAGTGAAGGCAGGTATGATAAAGAAGTAGAAGAATTAAATAAATGGTTTGCAGAGACAGGTTTACAGCGTACCCCTGTAAATTATATTCTAAAGTGGGTAGTGGACTTTATTAAGGATTATGGTGTTGATGGGTTCAGGGTAGATACGGTAAAACATACTGAGGATTTTGTCTGGGTTACACTATGGAAAGAAGCATCAAAAGCATTCAATGATTGGAAAAAAGAAAATCCTGATAAGAAATTAGATGATGCCCCTTTTTATATGGTTGGAGAAGTTTATAATTACTTTGCCGGAAATGGTAGAATGTTTGATTATGGGGACAAAAAGGTAGATTTCTTTAAAGATGCATTCAGCAGTTTAATCAACTTTGACTTTAAAGGGGATGCGAAGAATGGCTATGAAGAAATTTTTACCAAATATGATAATTTATTACATGGAGAATTGAAAGGTAAAAGTATAGTGAATTATATCAGTTCGCATGATGATGGTGGACCTTTTGACCTGATGCGTAAACAACCTTTTGAATCGGGAACAAAGTTGTTGTTGTGTCCAGGTGGAGCTCAAATTTATTATGGGGATGAATCTGCGAGAGATTTATCGATTGAGGAGGCCAATGGAGATGCAAAATTGAGATCTTTTATGAATTGGGATGAGTTGAGAGCCATGAAACAAAAAAATGGATATACGGTAAATGATGTGTTGATCCATTGGCAAAAAATAGGAAATTTCAGAAACGACCATCCAGCAATTGGTGCTGGAAAACATCAAATGGTCAGTGAAAGTCCCTATTTGTTTACCAGAAGCTGGACCGCACCCAATGGGGCAAGCGATAAAGTTTTAATCGGCTTGGATTTACCCAAAGGCCAAATGACATTGGATGTATCTTCTCTTGCTAAGGATGGGGAGACGGTGAAAGATGTGTATGGAGGAACAACATCAACGGTTCAAAATGGGAAGGTGACCATCGATAGTATGTTTGATATTGTACTCTTGGAAAAAGTGTAGGAACAGGTTTGTTTTAGTGGAATTATATCTTGCTTTTAACAAATTGAGTAATTAGAAATTCAGCCTTTTTACTTGTTCAAATATTTATGAGGGACGGACTTTTTATAGAATTTGAAGTCCTTGTGTTTTTACCACAAAGATTCTTGAATACCCTTCCCAATTCTAATGGAATATATTTCTTACTAGTTAAGAGGTACAGGATAACCGTTATAAAGAAAGATCCCTTCCTTCTCATAATCTTTGAGTGTTACTTCATTATTTCTGGAAATGGTTAACTCATCGATCCAGAAATTCTGATTTCCTTTTGCGATAACTTCAATCCAATTCTTTCCTTTAGGAATAGGGAATATATGCTCAGCTCGGATCCAGTTTTTATAAATGTCCTTGTGTTCTCTGGAAGGCAGATATTTGGAATAATAGTGATCATTTTCTCCTTTTACAGTGATCGTAAACTCTGGCATTCCATATTTTTTGTTGGTAATCTCTACCCACACATAAAATTTAAGTGTATCTGGTGTTGCAAAGTCTTTTCTAAAATCAACTATTTTCTGTTTTCCTTCTTTCAATTGAAACGCTCCTTTTCCAAACAGTTTACCTTCTGTTTCCGTTTCATCGTAATGATTGGCTACTAGAGGAGTTGTTTTAAGAGAGTCATTTTCCAGCACATTTTGCCGATAT
>JARGNR010000134.1 GCA_029212405.1 Saprospiraceae bacterium | reverse complement strand
TTCAATCAAAAAACAACTAAAATTGTAAATGCCAGATTCACCTTCCTTTTGATATCATAAACTGTAAGTCTACTACTATTTATATCTCACCAAATTAAAAACACTACAAAAAAGCCTGAACTATCAATGCACAAAAAGAAGCATGGCCCTGTCTGCTCTTGTTAGGGACTGACTGATCTTTTAAGCATTAAAAGTAGAAACGATAGTTTTTTAGGGAAGAATTCCTGTATTATAAGACCTCCCCTCGAAAAAGTAAAAGATTGAGTACTGACCGAATTAAAGAAGCAAAGCATTGTCAGCTCTTGTGGAGGACTGACCGATCTTTTAAGTATTAAAAGTAAAAACGATAGTTTTTAAGGGAAGGACCGCGGAAGCGATGGGTGGCCCACTCACGTTCAGATTATTCATTCGACTAAAGTTTTTCGTTTCCTTTTTTGGATATGAAAAAAGGAAAATCCCGCTGATAAGCGCATATGATTTGAAGTAAAAAAGTTTATCAATATTTGAATATCATTATTTAAATAAAAATATTTCCTCTATTTAAAACTAAAATTTGGTTTTAAATCAAAACTACTCATTCGCCATTTAAAACAGCAAGTTTTATATTTCCTCCCAATAAAACCATCAGAATAAAACCCCGTCAGGTAAGACAATATCCAATAAATCTATATCACCTAAAACGAGTCAATAATAGCTCCAAAAGAATCCGCTTTTAAAGAAGCACCTCCTACAAGTCCACCGTCGACATCTTCTTTACCAAAAATCTCTTTTGCATTGCCAGGTTTGACAGATCCTCCGTATAAAATACTCATATCTTGAGCAGCGTCATTTCCGTATTTATTTGTTAAGATAGATCGGATGTGGGCATGCATGTCTTGTGCTTGCTCAGGACTTGCCGTTTCGCCAGTTCCGATCGCCCAAATCGGTTCGTAGGCTATCACTACGTCTTTTAATTGATCCGCCGTCAAATGGAATAGTCCTTCTTCTAATTGTTTACTTACATAGGCATTTTGAGTACCTTGCTTTCTAATCTCCAATGGTTCTCCACAGCAAAAAATTACTTTGAGCTTATTCTCAAGGGCAGCATCCAATTTTTGAGCAAGCATTGCATTGTCTTCATGGAAGTATTCTCTTCGCTCAGAGTGACCCAAAATCACATAGTCAACTCCTATATCAGCCAACATACTCGGAGAAGTTTCTCCCGTATACGCACCACTATTTTTAAAGTGACAATTTTGTGCCGCTATTTTAATGGATGCATGTTTGATGGACAATAAGGTTCCAATATGAAGAAAGGGAACCCCTACGATTACGGTTACGTCTTCCGGTACAGAATGATTTGAAAGTGCTTTATATAAGTCCTTTCCTTCTGATACCGTAGTATTCATTTTCCAATTTCCTGCTGCTATATTTTGTCTTGCCATGACGATGTATTTCTCTTTTATTTATTAATTGACGGCAAGTATCGCAAGAAATAACCGAAAAGCAAAACATCAGTCCCATTGTTGGAGATTAAAAGGAATCTATTATCCTATGTTCAATGATTATGGCAAAAAAGAATCCAAAGAAATTCTTACTTGAATTATGCTTGATTTTCAAAGACTTATTCGTGCGCATACAATCGAAATGAGGTTATTAAACGTCACTCTTTTTAAATTTAACCCAAGCCAACACCACAAATAGGACCGTGTAGACAATGGATAATCCAATCGTGACATTCAAATCATTGACCACACTTACGCCCGCTTCCGTTTGCAGAAAATCACTGGACGTTCGGAATAAGGGCATACACATCAAATCCTCAATTGTATTCAGTGGCAAATAATTCATTGCACTGTTTTTGAGATAGTACAGCATAGCGCCCTTGATGATCGGTTCTAGTATCAATGCAAAAGCAAAATAAAGAAACATCGACAATCCTCCTGAGCGCAAGACATTGGCCACTAAAAAGGCAAAACACATATACCCCATACACATGATGAAGAATCGAGTGGAGGCCCAATTGTTGTCAAAGACCAATTCCATATCAAATCCTGTGGTATGGATCATTCCCAATACCAAGCAAGACAAGGTGTAGATAATAGTAGCATATACAGCCAAACATACGATGACGATCATTTTGGATATGAAATATTCTTTTTTGGTATAGCCCGCTATGATATTTTGACGCATCGTCTTATAGCTTACCTCCGAAGTAAACATATGCAAGACCATGAATCCCATGATGAAAAAGACAAGCCAGTTGCCCACATATCCCTGATACTCCCAAACGGTCGGGAATTCATAAAATATATTGTTACTTGGAAACGGTGGAGAGGGATTCTTTAATATACTTTTACCCGCGAGTATAACGGTTGGAAATAACACCGTAAAAAGTATAAATAGAAGCGATACGGTACTGTTGTACCTGAATTTTTTATATTCTGTTTTTAATAATTGCAGCATAATAAGTTGAATCTTTTTGGTCTGAGAAAGGGAATTATTTGTTTGTAATTTCTAGGAATTCTTCTTCCAGTTTACGTTTTCTGCTGACCAAATGGTTGAGAATGACATTCTCTTTGTATAGCATAAAATTGATTTCCTGCGCAGTATGATTGTCATCCATTTGAAACTCAATCATTTCTTTTTCTCTTTTTACATCGTATATCCAGGAAACATCAGATACAATTTTAAAGAGTTTATCCATATCTGTAGCACTTACCTCTACGGTAATATCATTGGAAAGGATGGATCCTACTGGACCAGTTGCCAATAATTGGCCTTCTTTGATAATGGCAACGTGAGAGCATATTTTTTCTACCTCATCGAGTAAGTGACTGGCCATTATTACCGTTTTTCCACTGTCCGCTACCTTTTTCAATATTTTTCTGACTTCGGCTATTCCTTCTGGATCCAACCCATTCGTCGGTTCATCAAAAATAACTACATCGGGGTCTCCAATCAAGGTAGCAGCAATTGCAAGCCGTTGTTTCATCCCCAATGAATAAGCCCTGAATTTTGATTTTTTTCTATGTGCCAAATTGACTTTTTCCAGTAATCCATCAATGTCATCATCATAACTGTGTTTGATGTCTTGGATGATCTGTAAGTTTTTGGCTGCATTCAAATAAGGGTAGAAATTTGGTGTCTCCAAAATAGCGCCGATTCGCATTCTATATTTATCTCCATATTTACCTCCAAACCATTCAAAATCGCCTGAAGTTTGAGAGAGAATACCCAGAATAATGCCCAGCGTAGTTGTTTTTCCACTTCCATTAGGTCCTAGAAGTCCATAGATATTTCCTGCTTCAATGGTAAGGTTGAGTTGATTCAGAGCGGTAATGGGTCCATATTGTTTGGTGAGACCGTTGATTTTTAAAACCGACATATGTTGTTTTTTGTTTTGTAGTATGCTATGCGTCTGTGAACACATCATCATAAATGCGCTTCAAGATAGCATTTGCTTCATGTCTTCGACAATTTTGATCGATAAAATTCACTTTTTCTTGGACAACTGGACTTTCATATTGCTGCTATTCACATTGACATTTCTTTTCATTTTTCCTACCTTAAAATAAAAGTATTTTATTCTATTTATTATATCGAACAATTGAATTACCTTACCCATTGTAAAGTAAAAATACCTCTCATTGAGCAATTCAAATACAGCAGAAAATACCCCAGTTCTCCAAGTAGAGAACTTAAAAGTCAGCTTTTCTTCTGAAGAAAATACGGTTGTTGCAGTGAATGGAATCTCGTACCAATTGAATAAAGGGGAAACGCTGGGTATTGTAGGAGAGTCTGGTTCTGGTAAATCAGTGAGTTGTATGTCTTTGCTAAAATTGGTGCCCACTCCTCCCGGTAAATATGATGCTGGAATTGTACGGTTTAATGGAGGAGAAGCGAATCTTCTGGAAATGAGCGAGTCTGAAATCCGACAATATAGAGGGGCAGAAATCGCGATGATTTTCCAAGAACCAATGACCTCACTCAATCCTTCTCATCGATGTGGAAAGCAAGTAGCAGAAATGTTGAGACTGCATACCGACTGGGACAAAAAACAGATAGACGACTATGTCTTAGAGTTATTTGAAAAAGTACAATTGCCGGATCCTAAGCGGATTTATACGTCCTATCCTCATCAGTTATCTGGAGGGCAGTTGCAACGCGTCATGATTGCTATGGCCATTAGCTGTAAACCGAAAATTTTAATTGCGGATGAACCCACTACAGCCTTAGATGTCACCGTCCAGAAAACGATTATTGAGTTACTAAAGGACCTGAATGAAATCAATGGGAATTCTACCATTTTTATAACCCATGATTTAGGAGTCATCAATCAGATTGCCGATTCTGTGATGGTAATGTACCAAGGGGAGGTCAAAGAATACGGACCAACAAAAGAAATATTTAATAATCCCAAACATCCCTATACCAAAGGGTTGTTGGCTTGTCGTCCACCATTGAACAAACGGTTTCGTCGATTGCCTATTGTAGGAGATTTTTTATCCATGCCTGTATCCGAACATCAGGCATACGTGAATGCATTAATTGAACCAGTAGCGAATTTTAAACAACGACTTACGGACCTTGAGCAAAAAGAGGTAATCCTTGAAGCGAAGAACATTAAAAAGTACTATCCTTCTAAAACTAACTTTTTTGGGAAACCCACAGCGTTTGTCAAAGCAGTAGATGATGTTTCTTTTAGTTTGCGAAAAGGAGAAATTATTGGATTGGTGGGAGAATCTGGATGTGGGAAATCTACACTTGGAAGAGTACTACTATGTTTGGATAAAGCGACCTCAGGTTCTGTAGTGTTTGAAGGAAAAGATTTGTTTTCTATGGATAAATCTAGTCTTCGAAAATTGAGAAAAGACTTTCAAATCATATTTCAGGATCCCTATTCATCATTGAATCCAAGAATGACCGTAGGGGAAGCGATCATGGAACCGCTAAAAGTGCATAATTTATACAAAGATAAACAAGAGCGAAAGGAGAAAGTGATTGATTTATTGGAAAAGGTAGGAATGAAAGCCGATCACTATAATCGATATCCGCATCAATTTTCAGGCGGCCAGCGACAACGAATTTGTGTGGCCAGATCATTGAGCCTTAATCCGAAATTTATCCTTTGTGACGAATCCGTATCTGCACTGGATGTATCTGTTCAAGCTCAAGTATTGAATCTATTGCAAGACTTGAAAGATGAGTTTGATCTCAGTTACATCTTCATCAGCCATGATTTATCTGTAATCAAATTTATTGCCGATCACGTTTTGGTCATGCAAAAAGGTAAAATCGTAGAACGAGGAGATGTAGAGTCCGTTATCAACAATCCCCAAAATCCTTATACAAAGATGCTGATTGATTCGATTCCTCAATAATTAAGAAATACCCTAATCACATCATTATACGCCCAACCAATAACTTACTTTTAATACCAAAGACCTTTGTTGCGGATTCAATCGTCCGACCGTAGAATAATCATCCGTATAGACTAAAAAAAGATCTGACATGGGAGCGTATCTCCATTGCAAACGAGTATTTAAATTGAATCGTTTGGCCTGTGTGTTGTATTGAGCAAATGTTGTCCAGAATAAAGAGGTTGAAAAATTAACTTCTGCCCGCGCATTGGCATAAATAATGTTTTGATCTTCAAATTCTTCTGGCAGTCGAATGATGTTGTGCTCCATTCCTAATGTGAAATTGCCCCAAGGTTGCCTTCGATAAGTAGCATCGGCAATGTAGGTGAATTTGTTTCCGTTAAAAAAGCCTCCATAGACTGCAAAAAGAGAATAGGTCATTGTTTTTCGTTGGTCTGATCGATATTGAACATTATACTCCCAAACATCGTATTCTCCTACAGGCAAAGGGGGATTTGAAATTGGAAATGCAAAAATCAAATCTGTGTAAATATGATTGATTCGAAATCTCAATTCACTGGTATTTTGAAAGAAGATAAAATGTCGGAATCTAGTATACCATTCGTTTAATCCCGTTCCATCATTGATAACTACAAAATTTTCGATTCCTGACCAATGAAAATTTACGGTTTCTGATTCTGGATAAATATAGTAATCCAACATATTTCCCACTTGAGTATAACCAATACGAGATATAGAGTTCGTTAACGGATCAAAATTGTTGATTCGCGCATTGAATCCCATGTCTGCGTAATAATTTTCACCCAAATGCTGCACAAATAAAAATGTCCGGAACCGCTGTCCTGTGTAATCAAATCTCCCATAAATGTGGTTATTCTTGCCTTCAACTCCATCTTTTTGACTGTTGATCAAGCCTAATTGTCCAGCAACCTTACCATCGTTAGAAACTAAATTGAGTTCGCCTCCATAATTTCTTCCAAAATCTCCATCTATTAATTCTGATCCATCAAAGGCCTGACGGTTTAGGAATAGTCCTCGTAAGTTGGACCGTTGACCGATACGCTGTTGTGCAGTAATGGCGGTGAAGTTCTGTCCATAAGACACATCATTAGATCGGGTATGCATATTCAAGGCACCGATTCGCAGTTTTTCATTCACATTACCAGTAAGCCTTGCACCGTACAGAATGGGAACTGTATTCCCCACAGGATCCAGACCAATTCTTCTGGAATAAAATGGTTGATTGGCTCCTTGGCCATAGGCATTAAAAACATCCGCATTTTCTATGAAAAACTGACGTCTTTCTGGAAAAAAAATATTAAATCTTCCCAGATTGGTGATTTGTCGATCCACCTCTACTTGTGAAAAGTCGGGATTTACGGTAAGGTCGAGATTTAAGCCAGAAGTAATCCCAATTTTGGCATCACCACCTACGTCAATGGTACCATCAATATCTGATTCGGGATCGTAATTCTGTGTGGCATTTGAACTTAGATAGGGGATAAGTGAGATATTGGATCCACTCCCAGTTGGAGGAGAAGTCCACTTCATTCTTGCAAAATACCCCAGATCTGTAAAAGAAAATTGTCTAGGTACGGGAGACCATACATAGGTTTCATTTCGACCAGGATCTTGCCTGGAAAAATTAATACCCCATTCAGTCACTCCTTTTTTAAAGCGAAGACTTTTGAATGGAATCATCATTTCAACTGTCCACTTATCTGGCATATTTTGAGTAGCCACGTACCATTTGTTGTCCCAACTTGCATCTACATCTTCGGGACTAATCAATACTTCTATAGGTGACCCCAAGGCATTGACCCCAAATCCGAATCCATTGGTTCGCTCTCCAACTGCATCAATGAGTACCGAAAAGGCATCACTTCCATCATAATTGTCTCGTTTTAATGTTTGTATGATGTACTGGTCATCGTCGTACAAAGTTGCAGCCACATAAATCCCTTTGTCCGAATGAAATATCATAACTTCTGTTTTGGCATGAGCTGCTTCTCCATCAATTGGATTTTGCATAACAAAATTGGAATGTTTTTCCAAGCTGGACCAAATCGACTCTGAAAGATGTCCGTCAATTTTTATCTCATCTAATGCGTGGGTAATAGTGAGTTCTTTTTGATCAAAGTAGATGCCACTGTCCTGAGAGAAAACTGGTATATAACAGAAGATAAAGAGTAGCAGAGTGCCACCCCAAGTAAAAATACATTTGAAGGGTTTCATTTTAGCAAGTTAAAGTGCCTGCTCAATATCGGAAATTATATCGGTATTATCTTCAGTTCATATGTATTCCCTCTCCAAATCATAGATGATTCTAGGGGCCAGTTGTAAGAGGGACGAATCCCCCTTTGTATTCTTTCTTTGGGGTATTACTATAGCAACAATTGAGTAATTGAATTTTATAATCCTTTAAAAAGGCACCATAGGCTTTGTAACCCATTGAGGTCAATAGGATTTTGTCGGGGACGATATTTTAGATTATATGCTCGAATGTCAAAAAATCCTGAGGAGGATGTTGGATTTGTGGTAGGAAATGTATAAATCAAATCAGTGTTCATTTGATCAATTTGAAATCGTTGCGATTTCGTGTGCCACTTGTTTAATGGAGTAAGTTCATTAATATCACTAAAATTTTCAGTGCTAGATTTATTCATAGGTGTGGATTCCCACTCCAACGATTTAGGGGCAATTTGATTGATACCTTGACCATATGAACTCAAAACATTTGTCTTTTCAATGAAAAATTGCATTGGCTTGGGTAAAAGTATAGTGAATTGACCATTGTTTGTGAATTGTCCACCTTCTTCGCTTTGGGTAAAATAATGACCGTTTTCATTTATTTCTTTCTTGAAGTGAGGACTTTTAGACCAAATGGCATCAGTTAAATGAATTTCGCTTTTCAGTTCGACTGGGCCAAAGGTTTTTGTCAATGCATTTTGATTAAAATGAGCTCCTTTTTCTTGACCAAAAAAAGGCGAATAGGTAAATAAGAAGAGGAGAAGAATACTTTCACAACTAAGCTTATGTAAGAGTGATTTCATTTTGGCAGGTTAGAGTGCCTGCTCAATATCGGAAATTATATCGTTAATGTCTTCAATTCCGACAGATACTCTTATCAGTCCATCTGATATACCGTTTGCCTCACGCAACTCTTTGTCGACATTGAGGTGAGAACTTGTAGCGGGATGAAGAATTAAAGTGTCCACATCTCCCAAAGTGGGAGCAAGGGAACAAAATTGCACCTTATTCATAAAGGCTAAGGCAGCTTCTTTTCCAGCTTTTATTTCAAAGCTTAACATGCCGCCATGTCCTTTCATTTGTTTCTTTGCCAATTCATGGTCAGGGTGGCTCTTTAATCCGGTATAATTGACTAAGCTTACTTTCTCATGTTGCTCGAGATATTCGGCCAGCGTTTGAGCATTGCTGCAATGGCGCTCCATTCTAAGTCCTAGTGTTTTTATACCATTGTTGATCAACCAGGCATCCCATGGATTACAATTTGTTCCAGCTAGTTTCAATGTGGTCCAAATCCCTTTTTTATATTCCTCAAGATGACCAATGATCACACCGGCAATAGAATTCCCATGGCCGTTGATATATTTGGTGGTACTGTGAACGACAAAGTCGATGCCTAGTGCCAAAGGCTGTTGAATTAATGGAGTACAAAATGTATTGTCTATAGCTGTCAAGACACCTTTTGATTTGGCTAAATCTGCGATCCATTCAATATCAATGCAGGCAAGTGTGGGATTGGCAGGAGTCTCCAAATAAATCATTTTTATAGCAGAATCTTCTTCGAGTTTATGGGATACTGCCTCCTTGTCTTTAAGATTTATGAAAATGGGCTGTATACCCATGCTTCCTAATACCTTGATAAATAGTTCCGTGGTCCCTCCATAAAGGTTTCCTTGAGTGAGTATTTTGTCCCCTTGATTTAATGTACCTATCACCAAGGTGCTGATGGCGCTCATTCCTGAACTTGTCAACCAACCATAAGGATTCAGATCTGTTCCGTACGCTTCTAGATGGGCCAGTTTATTTGCCACCGTATCCACTGTAGGGTTTCCATATCTACTATATACATGTCCTGTTTTCTGTCCAGTAAAAATATCGATCCCGTCTTCAATTTTTTCAAAGTCGAAGGATGACGTAGCATACAAAGGCAATTGATGCGGTTTGGTGCTTTCATTTCGTTGAAATTCTTTTACACACGTTGACTGGAAGGATATCTTTTTTGACATAACTGTTGATATTGTTTGAAAGCGTGAAAATAGAACTATGGTTTTACTATTTGAGAAGAATTTTGAGAAAAAATTATAGAGGAGGGGTAAAATGAAAATTGCCGACAACATCTTGCCGGCAATTATCGAAAAAGCATGAAAAAACTATCTACTATCTTAATCTTTTCGCGAACTTAAAAACAGATTCAAACCAAAAAATCTGCTTCGTCATTGTTCACACTATATAGATGAAGAAAAGAAGCTTTTTGTTATATCAATTTTGTTAAATTATTACTAAAAGGTCTTAGGGAATATTTAAAAAGATGGAAATGCTTCTATATCATCCTTTTTATTGGAAAACCAACACCAGATAAACTTGAAAAAACGATGAATTGGATGTCAAAGAGTATATTAATTGTCTCTTTGTGTAGTCCTTTTATTAAATTCAGCGGACAATATATCTTTATCTTGTTGAAGTAAACGCAAGAAGGTCTTTGGTTTAATTTTGTCAGTATCGAAGGCTATTAAGTATAGATCTAGAGCGGGAGCTATCTTTTTGATGAGTCGCACACCATATTCATCTTTAGACGCCAACCACTTAGTTAATAGAAGTCCTTTTTTTGGAGAAATAATCACTTCATTCTCTATGATGGGATCTTCTTTTTTGATGTTGGATTGCACTTCTTCCAAGCTCTTGAGAAGCGTCCAATTGTTATTGTCAATAATTTTTTCTAACTCAAATTGTGCTTGCATCAAATCCTCTGGGCGATTCTCTTTTCCAGTTACGATTCTAAACTTGGATCCATTGTGAAACCCAATTTTTATTTCAGGCAAATCAGGGATCCTACTATCAAAGTTGTCTGGGTATTTATCAAAGTCCAGTTTTTCAAATGCTTTAATCACATCTTTATAGTCCTGTTTAGAAAGTTTTCTTTCGAATAAACCAAGGTTTTTTGTGTTTTGCAATCCAAGGAATGTTACATAGCCTTTATGGTAGATTTTTAATTCGTACACGGGACATCTTCCAAAGCATGCACCTTTGCTCATACTTATACGTATGTCCTTTTCTGTAAAGTTGTTTATTTTTTCCAAATTCTTACAAGAATATTGGGTACAGCATAATGCAATGATACAAATTGAAAATATGTAATTGAGATGGGTATTCATAGTTGGATTCTAGTATTAAGAATAGGTAACTTTTAAATAAAGATGCAAAAATATGATATGCTACATAAATGAAGTCCTTTTATTCAGTTTTTTGTTTGGATAACAGGATCATAGGTATAACAACGTAGTCTATAGCTTACATGTTTTCAGATAAGAAGTGACCCTTTTTTTACAGTAGAATTTAAAATAATACATGGAATGGGTAGATTCTAAGATTAAATGCACAATATCTATCTACAATGTTTATATTTGGGTATAATTTACATTATGAAAAATTGGTATATATATCTTGTTGTTATTATGATGGTTGGAGGTATCTCCTGCAATCAAGAAGTAGAACAAAAGAAAGAAGTGAATGAGTCTGGAGGTGTGGAGGTAGAAATCAGGCATTCTGCCGGAGGTCATTGGGATACTTCAGATAATTTTTTACCCCTCCCATTTAATATTGGAAAAAACGGACAACAAGATGTGCTTGTTTTAAGCAGTAGAATCAAAGAAGGGCAAAAATTAGATGTAAAACCTATTGGAGCAATTCGGGTCACAGAGAATGATTCTTTGAATACCTATATTATTTCATTGCCTGTGGACAAGAAATACAAAAGTTTTGAAGTAGCTGACTTTGATGAATTTTCAACGGTACATAGTGGAGCAAAATGGATTGTAGAGCAATATATTGTGAATAGACAAAGCACTTATGACGTTCGACTGAAATCGTGGGAAAATGAAAACTACGCAATTAAATATTTATTAAAGTAACAATTCTTGATTAATGGCGTTAATACATCGTTATATTCACAACTTTTATTTCAAATCTCTTAGATGTTTTCTTGTACTTTGAATAAATCAATTGCTTCTGGGCCTTTAGCGTTATCTATTCCAGGATATTCTATTTCAATGTATAATCAAGTAGATGCAATTGCTTCAGAGTGGAACGCATTTGCGAAGGATAATCTATTTCTACATTCAAGTTTTTTATCTGCATTAGAAGAGTCTCCACCATCCGGTACTTCTTATAAATACGTATTGGTTCAAAAAGAAGAGGAATTAGTAGGAGTGGTATATTTTCAAGTGAAGAAAATTGACTTGTATAAGAGTCTTCGTCTAGATATGATTCAACCGACTGGTTGGTGGAATAAAATCACTCATTCGATTAAAAGTCTTTTCGCAAAATTGTTAAAAGCAAATTTATTGGTTCTTGGGAACATGACCTTGACTGGTTGCAATGGCTATGCTTTTAAAGAGAATTACGACGACGAAAAAGCGTTGGAAATTTCAAAAATGGTCACCCAAGAAGTCATTTGCAAGCTAAAAAGTGAAAAGACAAAAATAGCTGCAATCTTATTAAAAGACTTTTATGAAGCTCAAAATTCAAAGGTCAGTTCTTTTGGATATACGGAATTTAAGGTGCAGCCCAACATGATTTTAAAACTGGATAAAAATTGGTCAACGTTCGAGGACTACTTAACCAGCATGAAATCAAAGTATCGAGTAAGAGTTCGAAGAGCAAGAAAAAAGGCAGAAGGACTGGAAAGAAGGGTACTTTCATTGGAAGAAATTCATGCTTACAGCAACGAAATTTCAGCCTTGTATAAAAATGTAGCAAATCAAGCAGGGTTCAATCTGTTTATCTTACCCAATACATACTTCTATAGTCTTCAAAAGCATTTGAAGGACAATATGGAATTGGTTGGCTATTTTAAAGGAGAAAAACTAGTAGGATATTATACACATATCAAATCACACGGAGATTTGGATGCGCACTTTTTAGGATATGATCCAGCTAGCAACAAGGCCCACCAGTTGTATTTAAATATGTTATATGATTTGGTGAATGATGCAATCCGATTAAATGCCAACTCATTAATTATGTCGAGAACAGCATTAGAAATAAAAAGCTCGGTTGGTGCAGAACCTCATGCTATGAATTTATATATTAAGGCAAATAATTCAATTCTAAATGTTGGGGTAGCTAAAGTGTTAAACTATTTTAAACCTACAGAAAATTGGGTTCCTCGTTCTCCTTTCAAGTAAATCCCCCATTTTATCCCTATTCACACACACAAATCTTTACTACATTTTATTATTGAATTAAGTAACATCAAATGTTAAAAATGCTTAATAATGTGTATTTAATGTAAAATTATAATCAAATTCAATTATATTTATAATTATCTACATAGTTTTCTAGCAATTGTAAAAAATGATACTAGTTTTGTAGAACTTATTATCACCTTTAAGTACGCGCATTTCTTAGGTCAAATTAGATATGGGAAATGTAATTTTAGCGAGATGATATTATATCGCACTCGAACACACCTAAAGAAATGTCGCATGGAGACTCTGTTTCGCAGAGTCTCCGCTTTTTTTCTCACTACGATATTTCTTTAGGATTAATATTAATGGATTATGTTGCAGAACTGGATCGAATTCTACTAGGAAAGTCATTCTTAGATTGGAATTTCAACTGAATCTATTTTTATCCCTTCCACTTGAGATAATGTGGTTTTCCCGCAATTCATTTTAAATTACAGCAATAAAAAAGGCATATTCAGGAGTAGACTAACATAAAAAACAAGAAGTTTGGGAATTAA
>JARGNR010000133.1 GCA_029212405.1 Saprospiraceae bacterium | reverse complement strand
CCCAAAAAACAAAGTTGCCCCTTCTTTTTGATTGTTTGTAAGGGCTGATTTGTCACCATTTATGTATTTTTGAAATGGTGCATTATTTGCCATGATTGTACGCTCATATGCCGCGATTGCTAATCCAGCCGTTTGTCTATTATAACGCTCTGATTCCGCAATCTCTGGGAATGCTGCATCAAACATTTCTTTATAATCGTATTGAGTTACTGCTTCTTGCGTAATCCCTAAACGATGGACTTCTAGCCCTGCAATGGCTTGAATTTCTAGGCCTTCAAATCCAAGTTGGTTGGTCTCTTTTGGTGTGTCTGGAGTCCATAAGTTTTCTGTGCCTTCATTCAGACTAGTTGCTCCAAATTGCCCATTCCACAACATCAAAGGTTGGTATGCTCCATTGAGTACAGTAGGTGTTCGAATCGGTTGAACGTCGCACATGGAAGGTGTGCAAAGCAGGTTACGAATTCTATCTTCGCCCATATTACCAAAGCCTTCTCCGCCTTCACCAATTCCTTGAGCAATACCTGATTGAAAACCTGCGTCAGCATGATGACATGATGCACAAGAATAGGTGCCGATAGTAATAGGAAATTCTCCTTCTGTTGCAAAGGCAGTTTCATGAAATAGCAATTTTCCTAATTCGACTTTGTCCTTTGTTATTGGGTTGTTTGGGTCCTGAGGAATTGCTGAATAAGAATCTGAATTTGGTAGTTTAAAGTCCGATAATTCCTGTCCGAGTTCTTGCAGTGCTTCTTCAAGTTGCTCGTCATAAGAATCATCATTATCTTTTTTACATGAAGAGAAAAGAATACATGAAATAATTATGCTATATATAATATGTTTCATAATAGGTGTTTAAGTTAGGGATGTCTTTATAAGGACAAAGATATTGCCATTTCTTAATTTTTAATAAACTACGGGACATAAATGCAAAATAGTTTCCATTTTTTTTACAATAATATCATGTATGAGTTGTATTTGAAGTCAATATAATTAGAAAAGATGCAGAAACGAAAACTAAATTCACAGTTTTAAATAAAATTATAAGTGTAACAATGAAGTTTTATTGAAACAAAGTAAATGCAAAGAATAAAAGAATTAGTCTTTGGAAGAATATATTTTTTTCCACCCCAAACGAATGGCAATTAATAGGATAATAAAAAGGATGATGAAATAAGAAAAAGGAATAAAAGTAATGGCCAGGATGTTCAATTTTTCTAAGAACCATAGAGAAATGATAACACAGGCTAGAAGAGTAATTAGGCCTCCCAATTTATCAAATCCAGGTATTTCACTAAACTGTACATTTCTTCTGACTAAATATAAAGTTAATGCCATGCTCAGTATGGGTAAAATTTGAGTGAACAGATTGGTTTCCATCAGAGGCTGACGTTCAAATAAAAAGAGATAAATATTCAACGTAACAGCAAATATGCCAGGAATACATGTTATGTAAATCAGGATAGAATAGAGCTCTTTCCATGGGGTTTTGGCACCTTCATTTCTCCCAAAAATGGAGGCAAGAAGAGCAGTGAGGGGCACCGCTACAAATAGAAAACATACAATTGAAGGGTTATTTGATAGAACATTTAAAAATTCTCCTAGTGTCATTTACTTCTGCTTGTTTTGTCAAAGATAAAAGTAATTTATCTAGGGTATAGGACTTAGAAAATGAAAATTAAAAGATAATAGGAAAGGTGTTCCGGTGAATAGTTAATATTGTTTAATAAATTTTTGTTGATGAATAGGTTTTCCTTTTAGGTGAATAATGGCAACGTATATCCCTTCCTTAAGCATACCCACATCTATTCTTGAAACTATTTTTTTGTGCATTACTCTTTGCCCATTAAAATCATAAATGGTTACTTTCCCTTGATTAAGAATGGGTGTAAAATCAACATTAAGATATTCTCTTGTTATTGATGGATAGATGACGACATCCAATTTTTGTGGTTTAGAAGTAGAGGTAAGATTGCATTGATTTGTATTGATGACGATTTCAATGAATTGAGAATATAACATGTATTGTGGCAATCCAGAATCATCATCTATTATATTACCCGAAACAAAATTTCCTTCGATTGGTAGTGCATGTGACTGCCACCAAATTTCTTCCGGTACTCTATAATCTCCTAATTCTTCTCCATCATGAAACCCTACAGAATCAATTTTAGTAAAAGTGGCTACTATTTCTTGGTTTGTTGCTCCCATTTGATCGGTGGTCCGCTGAATGATTCCGTTACAATCAAAAGGAAGGTGATCCCATACTTTAATTTCAGTCTGTTCCTCTTCTCCACGCAATACTTCTAAAATTGTGAACACACTTCCATTCTCAAAATCCTCTGAGAAGTATCCTCGAAGAATAATGATTTCAGGATGAGTCGAGTAAATTGTAGAACAAAATGCATCAGCGTGAAAGGAACAACTATTTCCATGAAAGTAAGAAAGGAGTAATAATAGAATAAATTTGCTTTTCATTATAATATATTATAGTGGGTATTCGACTATATAGACTTACTATTGAATGTCATTCGTTGGGTTTGTGCTATTTTATTTTGTGAAAGGATGTATTTAAAAATAAAACAGTTCGTAGCAAAATGTATCTGTTTTTTTTAATATATTGTAAATGAAGGTGTTAATTGGCGTTTTTTTTGCTTTTTGAGCAAAAAAGTGATTAAATATTTTCTTTATTGACTTTTATTGCGAAATTTGCCTCGCTTTTTAAAAAGAGCATCCTTTTGTTCATAACTAATTAAAAACCAAATAATTAATGAGAAAAGCGGATTTGGTAGCTACAATTTCAGAAAAAACAGGAGTTCCTAAAGTAGATGTTTTAGTGACTTTGGAAATGTTTTTCAAGGAAGTAAAGAATTCTCTCTCAGAAGGAGAGAATGTATATATAAGAGGCTTTGGTTCTTTTGTAATTAAAAAGAGAGCTAAAAAAATAGGTCGCCACATTAAGAAAAATGAGGCTATTGAAATTCCAGAGCACTTCATTCCTTCTTTTAAGCCAGCAAAAATATTTGTAGAGCAAGTAAAAGAGAATGTAACAGAATTACCTTCTGAAAGTAATAACTAACATTGCACCAAAAGATTGATTTTCAATGAATATTAATAAATATCAATCAATTTTAGTTGGGGCGATGATACTTTTGTTTTGTTTGATCTATTTTGGATTTAACACAAAACCAAAAGACCAAAGAGATCTAGAAATGTCTAGATCTGCAAGCATCGAAGCTACAGGTATTCAAAATATCGTAATGGCATCAAAGAAGTCATTGACAAAAGATGAATTGAATATTATTGAAGCAATGCAAACAGAATACCAGAATGCATCTGAAGAAGAGAAAGTTTCGAAAGCCAAAGGGCTAGCATCAAAGTGGTATGAATTTGGATCTCCAATTGTATCAGGTTATTATGCAGAAGAAATTGCAAAAATTGAAAATTCTCCTGAAGCTTGGTCCATAACTGGAACTACTTATTCGATCGGTCTTCAGACAAGTAAGGAAGAGAAGTTTCTGCAATTTGCAAAAGGAAGGGCAATCAAAGCGTTTGAGACAGCCATTTCTTTGAGTGAAGATAACGTCACTGATCGGATCAATTTGGCGCTGATTTACGTCGACTACCCTGATGAAGGCCCGATGCAAGGAATACAAATGCTTCTGAAATTGAACGAAACATACCCTGAAAACGTTCAGGTGTTGAATCAGGTTGCTAGATTAGGTCTTCGGACCAATCAATTCGACAAAGCAATTCAGCGTTTGCAAAAAGCACTTTCAATAGAGCCAGATAATAACACTTCTATTTGCTTAATTGCGGAAGCTTACAGTAAATCTGGGCAAATGCAGTTGGCGAAAGAGTTTCAAGATAAATGTAAAAAATAAATTATTAAATTTTAAAACCTAAATTATGCCTTGCGGTAAAAAAAGAAAAAGACATAAGATCTCTACACACAAAAGAAAGAAGAGACTTAGAAAGAACAGACATAAGAAAAAGAATAGATAATCAAGACAGTCTATATTAGTTGGAAGATAAGGTGTTTACGTCTTATCTTCCAATACTTTTACATTGTAATTTAGTAGCTAATTAAGAGCTAACAAGTGAGAAAATGAAGCCAACATTTCCAATAAATGGCAACGTTATTTTAAGAAAACAAGCATCTGATAGATATAGAGATATATCCTTTGTTAAATCAGATTAAAAAAACAAATCACTGTTTTATTTAAAATTCGGCAGGTAGCACGAATTCAAAATAGTGAAAACGTTGAGATTTCCATGAAATCTCTTACTTTGAACACTTCTCATATACATTCACTTTTACTCTTTAATGCACTCTTGATTCGTCTGTTATACAACTAGATGAAACTTCGATAGTAGCGATGTTTGGCTACTTTCTTGTGATGCAATAACATCCAGACTGTCCACAAAATGTACAAAGTGGATAAAGAATTAATTATTAACTCTTCACCTACTCAGGTGGAGATAGCTCTTGTTGAAAACAGCCGTTTGGTTGAAATTCACAACGAGAAGACCAATAGTAATTTTACTGTTGGAGATATTTTCTTGGGAAATATCAAAAAATTAAGACCTAGCTTAAATGCAGCCTTCGTTGATTTAGGTCATCGAAAAGATGCTTTCCTGCATTACACGGATCTAGGACCTCAGATAAAATCACTCAAGAAGTATACGAAAGAAGTAATGGGCAAAAGCCTTAATACTCATTTACTTGAGCGGTTCAAGGCTTTACCAGACAACCCCAAAAATGGTAAAATAGATCAGGTATTTGATAAAAACGACTACGTACTCGTTCAAGTCTTGAAAGAGCCTATTTCGACCAAAGGCCCAAGATTAAGTTGTGAGATTACTATTCCTGGAAGGTATATCGTTCTTACTCCTTTTAATAACAATGTATCGATATCAAAAAAAATTGGGAATGCTTCTGAACGACAACGATTGAAAGTGCTCGTGGAAAGTATAAAACCCAAGGACTTTGGAGTTGTGGTGCGAACAGCTGCCGAGGGCAAAATGGTAGCAGATCTCCATAGCGAAATTCGAGAGTTGGTAAATAAGTGGCAGGAAATTTATGAAGAACTCCGTAATGCTACTGGACCAAAAAAATTATTGAGTGAAATTGATAAAACTACGAGTATACTCAGAGATGTCTTATCCGACAACTTCAACAAGGTCGTAGTAAATGATAAAGAGGTGTACAACCATAGTAGAAATTACTTAAAGTCTATCGCTCCAGATAAGGTGAAGATCATTCAACACCATACTGGAAACAGGCCTATTTTTGATACTTATGGGGTAACAAAACAGATTAAAGCCTCATTTGGGAAGACATACACCATGAATAGTGGAGCATATTTGGTGATTGAACATACAGAGGCAATGCACGTCATTGATGTTAATAGTGGTCCAAAGGCAAATAAACGCTCCCAAGAAGATGCTTCTCTTTCTGTAAATCTCGAGGCTGCAGAAGAAATTGCCAGACAGTTAAGACTAAGAGATATTGGCGGCATCATTATTATTGACTTTATCGACATGAAAGGAGGGGAGAATAAGCAGTCTCTTTTCAATAAGATGAAAGACTTTATGCGGAATGATCGAGCGCAGCACACCATTCTTCCATTAAGCAAGTTTGGTTTGATGGCCATTACTCGGCAAAGAGTGCGAGAAGAAGTCAAAATAGATACTTCCGAAACATGCCCTACTTGTTTAGGGACAGGCAAGTCTAAACCATCTGTATTGGTGATCGACGATATCAAACGTGATTTGACACACATTATTTCTAGTAGACCAAAATCAAGAATCCGATTGGTTGTTCATCCTTTTATTTATGCGTTTTTGAAGAAAGGATGGATTACAGAACAAATGCGATGGTACAAAGAATTCAAAAAGTGGATAAAACTCAAGCAAAATAACGACTTTCAATTGTTGGAGTACAAGTTTTTTGATGACATGGACGACGAAATAAGATTAGATTAAACACTTGTTTTAAGATATTAAAAAGCAGTAATTCTATCATTGAGTTGCTGCTTTTTTTATACCCTATTGGCTCATGATTTTTTAGATTCATTTAACCTTTCCTTACTTTTTATTTAAAAGAGATGCTTCGTTAGTCTAGAGTTATGTAGAACGGCTTTTCTTTTCATGATGATGTATATACCAATTACGTTCATGAGCTTGCAATTCTACTGATCCATTTTACATCACTTTAAAACAATCAGTATGAAATTTTTTATTGTAGGAATAGCACTCGTTTTTTTAATGGCTTCTTGTAGTAGTACTGAGGAGGGATTTTTAGGAGAATGGGAAGGAGAAATCTTCATTTTAAATAATGAAGGTGTACTTGTTGAATCTGAAATATCTTGTGTGATTACTTCATCTATCAATTTGGAAAGAAATGTTGCTCTTGAGGTTTCAGGAAAGACATATACCTTTAAAGCGAATGAAGAGATGGATATCTTAACCTACAAAGATCAACCTTTGAGTGCAGATTCTATCGTTATGGAATTCATTTCTGGACATGTGGAACTGGTTCATGATACTATGTTACATTTTGAACATCAGATTTATGCATTGAAAAATAATGCCTTATTGTATTCAGATGATTTTGAATTTGAAATGGTACGTAAGTAATCATTCATCTTCAGGAGGTTGAAGAGATCTGTGATACCTTTCTTCCTTTGTGAGGTCAAATGCATCACGAGGAAGAAAGTATTCGGTCTTCCCTCGTTCATCAGCCCAAGGATCGGGCCTACTGAATTCATCTTCTTCTCTCACATTTTTAAAAAGAAATGCAGTAAATATTCCAACCAAGGCTCCAAATAAATGACTTTCCCAAGATACGCCTTCTTTTGTAGGAACTATACCATGAAAGTAACCTCCAAACATGACTAGAATCACTAGTGCTAAAATGATGGATTTGAGGTTTCGTCTAAAGATGCCAGTCCATGCTAAAAAACCAACCAATCCATATACTACTCCACTAGCGCCAATATGGTAAGATTCTCTTGCAAATAACCACACCACAAAACCAGTGAATAAGGTTATAATTGTGATTGCAGGTATGGCCACGCGTTTATAAAAAACCATGACCAAACTCAAGAGCATAAACATTGGAAGTGAATTTGACATTAAATGCTGCCAATCGGAATGTATAAACGGAGCGGTGAAAATGCCTATAGCGCCTTCCCACTCTCTAGGGTAGATGCCCCATCTAGTATATTTTATGCCTCTTCCTACCTCAACAATCTTCACTAGCCACATCAGTACTACTGTAGCTATCGGTAGTATGAGTCTCTGAAATATATCATTTTCTTTTTCTCCCATCATTTAGGTTTACATAGGAGCAGAATACATCGATAAAAAAAGGATTTGCTCAGAAATAATAGCCCAATTAATACCTTCGACTTATTAATTTGATAAAATTAGCTGCTTTTTTTACCTTTCCTTCTGCTGTCCAATTTTGATCCACAGCAACATGTTCAACAAGAAAATCTCTTGCTTGTTCAAGAGAGGACATCTTGTCCAATGATTCCATGGTTCTGGAGAATAACGAAGAATCACCACCAAATAATTCTTGAACTGTAAAGATTTTTTCGTTGATTCCCATACTTTTTGTAAGATCAGAGATTGGCGAACGACTTAGTTTGTCTGAGAGCTCTTTGGTTGATTCAAATGTAAAAAGCTGGGATAGTTCTTCTGATATTTCTGTTTTTTTAACTTCTTCTGGAGACTCTACTTCAACAATCATTTCTTGTTTTGGTGCAGCAGAGCGCACCTCTGCTTGCGTATGATCTGTTTCATTTGATACAGGAACATCCTCCTTTTGAATGACATCTTGAAATACGGCTTGAGCAATTGGGTTGGCCTCTTCAGCAGGCATTGTTTTGGGCTCCTGCTTAATTACTTCTTTCACTGGAAGCTCTTTTTCGACCTTTTTCCCCTTTAGTGTAGAATTTTCTGAATCCAACATCTTTTCATAAAGGCTTCTCACATAACTTAGCATCAAGTCTTTTTCAATAGGACTTATAACGCCATCCTCTTTTATATTTTCAAACAATTGATTTATTTTTCTCAGTTGTTTTTCTACTTTCTTTATGTTCATCTCGTTTATTGTATTTGACTAAAAATGAATGATGGTGTTTATTTTGATTGCATCATTTCCCATAATGCATCTTTTAATTCTACAATTCCTTTTTGTGCCACAGAAGAAAAGAATAAGTATGGGATGTCTATTTGTATTGTCTCTGAAATAAGCTCTTCCATTTCTGCATCAAGCATGTCCGATTTTGATATAGCTAAGAGCCTAGGCTTGTCTAATAATTCAGGATTATAATTTTCCAATTCATTCAATAGAATTTGGTAGGCTTTGTTGATGTCTTCCGTATCCGCAGGTATCAAAAACAGTAAAACAGAATTTCTTTCAATATGCCGTAAAAAACGAGTTCCTAATCCTTTACCTTGACTGGCGTTTTCAATGATTCCTGGAATGTCAGCCATTACAAACGACCTGCCATTTCTATAATTCACAATTCCTAGGTTGGGTACCAACGTGGTAAATTCGTAATTTCCAATTTTTGGTTTTGCTGCAGTAACAACAGAGAGTAGAGTAGATTTACCAGCATTGGGGAATCCTACTAAGCCCACATCTGCCAATACTTTTAGTTCTAGCAGTTTCCATTCTTCTTTACCCGGTTCTCCTGGTTGTGCATATTTCGGAGCTTGATTGGTCGAAGATTTGAAATTGTGATTTCCAAGTCCTCCTCGTCCGCCTTCTAATAGGATTTCAACTTGCCCATCCTCTGTGATTTCAAACAGCGTTTCTCCTGTTTCTACATCTTTTGCTACAGTGCCTAAGGGGACATCCAATATTACATCTGCTCCTTGTGCCCCTGAACTTCTACTTTTACCGCCAGAATCTCCATGGTCCGCCCTAATGTGTCTTTTGTACTTCAGGTGGAGTAATGTCCACATTTGAGCATTTCCTCTAAGTAGTATATGGCCTCCTCTACCTCCATCTCCACCATCAGGTCCTCCCTGAGGGGCAAACATTTCCCTTCTGAAATGCGCACTTCCAGAACCTCCGTTACCAGTACGGCAACTAATTTTAACATAGTCTACAAAGTTCTGTCCTGACATAGAAATTCTAAATATTTAGTACTTGAAATAAAGTAAACTAAGCGCTTACTTTATCAATTTCTGTTTTTAATCTATTGAAAATTTCTTCAATAGACCCTACTCCTTCTACTTTAACGGATTTGTCTACCTTTCCGTAGTAGTCAAAAACTTGTGCAGTTTCAGCATTATATACTTTGATTCTGTTCCGAATGATATCCTCATCGTTATCATCTGCTCTTCCTGATGTCAATCCTCTATTTAGTAATCTCTTTACGATTTCATCATCGTCTACATCTAACGCTACTAAAATATGGATTGTGGTCTCTTTCTCATTTAAGAATACATCCAATGCTTCTGCTTGTGCAATCGTACGTGGGAAACCATCAAAAATAAATCCTTTCGCTTCGGGAGTTGAATTGACTTTGTTTTGTAACATACCGATGGTTACTTCATCTGGCACCAATTCTCCTTTTGAAATATATTCTTTTGCCTTTAAGCCGAGCGGGGTGTCGTTGCCCATTTCAAAACGGAATAAATCCCCAGTTGAAATATGTGTTAACCCATAATGGTTAACTAGATTTTCAGCCTGTGTTCCCTTTCCAGATCCTGGAGGTCCAAATAATATTAAATTTAGCATTTTGTAATTCTCTTTAATTTATAATAGATCAAAGTCCTAAACCTATTCAGTTTAAGACTGCAAAAGTACGATTCACAGTTGAATAAATAGGCCTTTGAAAGTAAAAGTTCCTAGTTCAAAACATCTCTACCAAATAAATATCTTTTCATCCAGTAATCTGATGTAGAAATATCGTCAATTACAACACCTCTTGAACTTGTACTATGTATAACTTTTAGTTTGTTTCGCTGGGTATCTGCTACAATTGCAACATGAGATACCTTGTTGTTTTTACCAAAAAATACCAAGTCCCCTTTTTGTAACTCTTTTATTGATTTACGCTTCCCTTTTTGTGCTTGAAAATGTGAAGGTCCAGTAATATTAATTCCATTATTTTTAAATACATGGGAGGTGAAGCCTGAACAATCAAAGCCAGTAGATGGTTTTTTTCCGCCGTATACATAAGATTTGCCGATGTACTTTTTTGCTGTACTTACAATTTTTGAACGTTGCGAATAGGAATTACTCTTAGTTGTTTTTTTCGTTCTTGGATTAGAAACGGTGGACCTTGTTCGCTCGGTTTTTGACTTTTTTGAAGAGCGGGAACTATATTTTCTTGGACTCGAGCAGGAGACCATTATCATTATTAAAGAAAATAAAAGCAGCGAAATAGGATTGATATCGTTTTTAATCATAACGGACTTGCATAAAAAGAGTTGTAAAACTCGTGTTTGTTAAATATTGCTTTCAAAAACATGCTCAAGCTATTGTGTTTGAGCATTTTTCATATTACGTATATTCGTAATATGACAAAAATTATGCCATCTTTGTCTTCGCCTTATTGTTTTGGATTGACCCGTAATGAAGAATTAAACTTAGCCAGAGCAAATAATATTTTAAATATTTAGGGAATTATTTATTTGAAATACGGGTTTTACAAATTAATTAGGTGGAATGACATCATGATTTCCAATGTATCTATAGAGTTTCAAGCTCCTCCAGCATATTAGAATCGGGTTTTAAGGCTAGAAAAGTATTTAAATGATTCTTTCAATATGCATCGAATTATGATAAATTCCTTAACATACACTATATTTATTTATTCATTCCTCCAAATGATCATATTTCAAAAATTCGATAACCATTCGAAGAATTAACCAAAAACAAATAAATGTCTAGAAAACAAAGACCTTTTATTAAAGGTAAGAAATTGCCAATAAGACAATTAAAGACACAACTCATTAAACTTTTTTCAAAAGATAAATCAAAAAGACTTAACGCTAAGCAAGTTATAAAAAAACTCAAAATCTCAAATAGTAAGGATTCTGTAGAACATGCATTGCTCAAATTAACAGATGAAGGCTTATTATTTAATATAAAAGACGATAAATACAGATGGGACAGACAAGCCTCGGTAGATGCTCAATCCAAATCTACTCCTTCTAAACGATATTTAGGAAAGATTGAAATAATCAGAAGTGGAGCAGGATATGTGATTGTTGAGGGACTAGAAAATGATATTTATGTTCATGAAAAAAACCTCAACGGTGCCATGAATAAGGATGTTGTCACCGTACGTGTGCCGCAAATTCGTGGAAAAAGAAAGCCAGAAGGATCTGTAATAAAGATTGAAAAAAGGGCAACCACACATCTTATAGGAAGGCTTCGTGATGATCGAAAACATGCTATTGTCTATCCATTAAGTCATGGTCCAATTAAAGATGTTTTAGTTAAAAATGAAGACACATTAGATGCCTCAGACGGTGATCCGGTTGTAGTTGAGATTACCGACTGGGGACAAGGGCAAAATAAGAAATTGTGGGGAAGAGTTACTCAAGTGATGAGTGATGCCAGTGAAAATGACATCGCAATGCAAAATATACTTTTGAGTAATGGCTTTGATTTGGATTTTCCACCAGAGGTGTTAGAACAAGTAAAAGATATTCAACCTGGAGTAGATGAAGCAGAGGTAGAACATCGTAGAGACTTCAGACCAGTCACTACGTTTACTATCGATCCGCTTACCGCTCGTGATTTCGATGATGCGCTTTCGTATGAAGAATTGGAGGATGGGAACTTTGAGATAGGCGTACATATTGCCGATGTGACGCATTATGTGAAAGAAGATAGCCCTTTGGATAAAGAAGCATTGAATAGATCTACTTCGGTCTATTTGGTGGATAGAGTTCTTCCTATGCTTCCAGAAAAATTGAGTAACGATCTTTGTTCCCTTAATCCTCATGAGGATAGGTATACATTTACTGCATCTTTTGTGTTTGATTCTAAATTTAGAATTGTGCGTGAATGGTTTGGGCGATCAGTCATTCATTCTGATAGACGATTTACGTATGAAGAGGCGCAAGAAGTAATAGAAACAGGAAAAGGAGATTATGCAAAGGAAATTTTATTACTTAATGAAGTTGCGCACAAACTGCGAAAACAAAAGTTTAAAAAAGGAGCTATTGCATTTGAATCTGACGAAATAAAGTTTGAATTGGATGAACAGGGTAAACCTATAGGTATGTATGTCAAAGAGAGAAAGGATGCGCATATGCTTATTGAGGACTTTATGTTGTTGGCGAATAAAAGTGTAGCTAGATTCATTGCTAAAAAACCAGCTCCAGAAGTTCCATTCATTTATAGAGTTCATGATGAACCTGATCCAAGTAAACTGGCTGATTTTGCATTGTTTGCCAAAGAATTAGGGTATCTGATGGAATTAAATACACCAGCTCAAATTGCAAAATCATTCAATGGACTCTATGAAGCTGCCAAATCAAATGAGCAATTAAAGATGTTGGAGCCTTTGGCAATTAGAACAATGTCCAAAGCTGAATATACTTCAAATAATATTGGGCACTATGGATTGGCGTTTGAACATTATACGCATTTTACATCTCCAATTCGAAGGTATAGTGATGTATTAGTGCATAGGTACTTGGACAAGAACTTAAACGGTACGTTTAGAGTAAATAAAGAGGAGCTGGAGGCAAAAGCAAGACATATTTCATTGCAGGAAAGAAGAGCAACCGATGCAGAACGGGAATCAGTTAAATACAAACAAGTCGAGTATATCAGTGCTCATATTGGAGAAGAATTTGAGGGAACGGTGTCCGGAATGATTGATCGAGGTGTTTTTGTAAAATTACAAGACTCGTTGGTAGAAGGGATGGTCACATTCAATAGAATGGATGAAGCGTTTGAATTGGAAGAAAGCCGATTAAAAGCCATCGGTAAAAAATCAAAAAGGATTATAGCTATGGGAGATCATGTTACAGTCCGAATCGAAAGTGCTGATATGGAGACCAAACAAGTCGAAATGTCTTTTGTAGAATAGAGGAAAGTCCTTGATGTTTCGTAGTTTTGCGGCTCTTTTCATAAAGATAGAACAAATGAAATACGTAATAATTGTTTTTACAGCCTTCCTTTTCTTCTCTTGCGGCGGTGATTCTGAAAGCCTTACTCCAGAGGAATATATAGCCATGAACAATCTTGACGCCACTGAATTAGAGAATGGCGTATATATTGTGATTGACGATAAAGGAAGTGATGTGAAGCCAAACATAAATGATGTAGTTGAAGTAGACTACATTGGAAAACTTACGAATGGGGAAGTTTTTGATAGTGATGAAGACTTCAAGGCACTATTAAGTGATTTGATTCCCGGGTGGTACATAGGGTTAAAGGAGTTAGGAGAAGGCGGGTCATGTACATTGATTATACCTTATGCC
>JARGNR010000132.1:12007-13935 GCA_029212405.1 Saprospiraceae bacterium | reverse complement strand
TGAAAATGTTGTTCAATACAGCATTTGTGAATCCATTTAGGAGAAAACCAATTGAAAATGCAGCTGAGGCTTTTCATTCACTATTATCAAAGTCTGAGGGACAAAGTCCAATGATTTATTTGAGCAATAGTCCATGGAATATTTTTGACTATTTACAAGCATTTTTAATACACAATGCTTTTCCTGTGGGAGAATTAATCTTGCGGGATATGGGAATGCAATTATTGAAATCTAGACGTATTATTGAATATAACAAGTATGTAGAGCTCGAAAAACTTCTATTGGCTTTTGGGGATACTACTTTTACATTAATTGGTGATACAGGCGAGTTGGATTTTGATATTTACAAAGCCATCTACGAAAAATACCCAGATCGAATTGAACGGATCATATTAAATATGGCAGGAAATTCTCGTAAGGTTGCTGAAGCGAAAGAGTATGGTAAGTTAAACAAAATCAATGTAGATATTGTAAACGGATATGCCAACATTGACTAACTGTATACATTAATTTCCTTTTACACAAATTGCTCTGAGTGTCTCAGCATCCTTATAAATTCCACCATCTTTTTGTAAATAATAGTGTCCTGGAACTTCTGTAGGAGAAACAACAATATCATTCATTTTTGTCCACAGTTTTGAAATGTATCTATCGTCGTCATACACATAAAAGATGGAATTATCGTCCAATTGGATGACGCCGTCTTCAATATTCTCAATCCAACGCGCTGTGTTGATTCCAGCGTAATACGTCGGCTCCAATGTTTGAGGTTCTTGGGTTTCATTCTCTTCTTTGCCCCAGATTGGGATTTGTTCGAATTTATAATCTAAACTTGCATTAATGATAGGCAAAAGAGCAGAGATCAACTTTTCTGGACTCAAAGACATCGTTTCATTAAAAACTAAAATATCCACAGTTCCATTTTCAACTACCTTAATTCCAACATCAGGACTGGACAAAGCATCACCAAAATAAATGGACAAATTTGCATCCTTTGCAGGTGTATCTACAATGCTAATATCACTTTTATCTAATTCGTTTGTGATAATCACATCAGCTTGTTCTTTAGAATCTGTAAAACCTACTGAAAATGTTTCGTTTACCATTTCTTCAGCAATTAAAACTGAAATGTCAGGCTGGACGTTGGGCTTATTGTAACATACTTTGAGGTCTGCAGAATGTTTTGTCGCATTTGCTGTAAATATGTATTGTGCATCAAGCTGAGGTGTAAAAAATAGTAAATTCAGGAATAGAAGGATTGTAATTTTCTTCATGCTTTAAAGGGATTTGATATAATAATTACGCGGGTAAAGATAAGTTAAACCTTACGCAATTTAATATGGAGTAGAAGTTTATTTATAATATGTGACCAATTACTCAGTAAATGGTTTAGCAGAATAATTTGCACTTTTTTTTATGAAGTAAAACTTGTATTTTGAAACAAACAAAAAAGCAAGACATATGAAGATTCTGATTCTTTGTTCTATCTCATTCATATTTTCGACAATTATTCCTAATCTTAAAATGACTTCCGTTTCGATTTCTTATTATATGGATGATTCAGATGGGGATGGTCTATTTGACATACATGAAGATGTAAACATGGACGGTGATTTAGAAAATGATGATACCGATAGTGATGGTACTCCTAATTATCAGGACGATGACGATGATGGTGATGGTATTTTAACTATAAACGAAGAGGCTGATAATGACGGAGATGGAAACCCTTCAGATGCTATTAATACAGATGGAGACGCGTTAGATAACTATCTAGATGCAGATGATGACGGGGACGGAATACCTACAGCTACAGAAGGTGGAGTAACTGATACAGATAGTGATGGTACGTTTAATTATTTGGACAACGATGACGATGGAGACGGGATATTGTCTCAAACAGAAGGAAGTACCACAGATACAGATGG
>JARGNR010000132.1:0-11907 GCA_029212405.1 Saprospiraceae bacterium | reverse complement strand
GTATCAACCGCAACAGAAGGTTCCATAGCCGATACGGATATGGACTTTATTTTAAATTACTTAGATAGTGACGATGATGGAGACGGAGTCTTGACAATTATTGAAGGTGGTACTTCTGATACGGATGGTGATTTTTTATTTGATTATTTGGATAATGACGATGACGGAGATGGAATATTGACTCAAACTGAAGGCAGTACTGTTGACACAGATGGAGATGGTACGCTCAATTATTTAGATGAAGATGACGATGGCGATGGTGTATTGACAGCAATAGAGGGCGCCATATCTGATACGGATGGTGATTTTGTGCTCAACTATTTAGATGATGACGATGATGGAGATGGAGTGTTAACAATCACTGAAGGAGGTATTTCAGATACAGATGGTGACTTTGTACTCAACTATCTAGATGATGACGATGACGGAGATGGAATACCAACTCTTAATGAGGGAGGGATTTTAGATACGGATAATGACGGTGCATTGAATTACCTAGATGCAGATGATGATGGAGATGGGTTAGCAACTGCAATTGAAGGTATTCTTGATGATTCTGACTTGGATGGAGTATTGAATTATTTGGATAATGACGATGATGGCGATGGAGTATTTACATTGTATGAATTCAATGGGGGGCAAAATACTGATGGAGATTCAATGCTTGACTATTTGGATAATGACGATGATGGCGATGGGTTTTTGACCATTGATGAAGTTGCCGATCCAAATGGTGATGGCAACCCCAATGACGCACTTGATCAAGATGCTGATGGCAATCCTAACTATTTGGATTCTGATGATGATGGGGATGGAATTAACACAGACACTGACAATTGTCCATTTGCACCAAATGGAACTCAAACTGATGAGGATCTTGATGGTATAGGAGATGTCTGCGACATAAAAACACTTGTATCAATAGGAGTTAATACATCAAGTCCCAAATCTGATTTTCATATTGCAGATAGTCAAGTCTTTATTGATAATCCTTATAAAGGAATAATAATGATGGGGCTAGACAGTTTATGTTATCGAATTATTATTGAATCGGGAGGTACATTGAAGACGAAAAAAGTAGAATGCCCTAACTAAAAAGTCATTGTGAAATATGGCTTAATACGTGTCCGATTTTCCCATAGGTATAATATATTGGAATAGAAATCCAGGTGTGACCATCTACGGTTATGAGTTCAATACTTTTAGATTCAAAATCGAGATCGTTTAATGAGGCAAGGAGCGTACTATTGGCTAATGTTTTGTGACTGCTATACACAATATTGTTTTTCCTATCTAAGACATGAATTACACCAATTGTATTTGCATCCGCAAGTGCATCAATAATCATCTGGCTCAATGTATTATTTTCTTTGAGTAAGATGTCTTGACCTGCAATAGTAAGCAGTCTTAATTTTGATCCATAGGGGATCGTATTGTTATTAAATGCCTTTTCGATTTCTACTAATTTCTCTTTTTCTGGTAAAAGTAATTCAGCAAATAATTCACTATCAGCCTGATGCTGTGTCACCATATTTAACTTCTCTTCAGATAAACGGGTATCAAGAATTTTATCATAAGAGGTATTTACATGAAAAATACTCTCTTTTTCTTTTTCAATAATTGTGTCAGTAGGCGAATTAAGTGGTGTATGTAGGCTTGAATTTGAAATCCCCAAAGAGTCTGAATCATTTAGTAATGTATCTTTTTGCAAACTGGGCAGGCTATCTTTATCGACATAAATGCTATCATAAGGTAGGGCATTATATTGGGTAAATACACCATCAAAACTCGGTGCTTTTCCTTTATAAATGATATACCCTATAAAACAAACGACTACACAAAGTATGGCTCCTACGATTAGCTTGCGATTCATTTCTTTTTCAGTATTTATCCATTATTAATAACTCTAAATAGAACATAATTCTAATTCTCTTTTTTATGCCAAAATATTTTCGTGTCCCCCATCTTTAACAAACAAACAGGTAGACTTGGAAGCTTGAACCATATTTTGATAGTATTCTACCGACATCGGATCCATCAAACAGAAAATATTAATATCTGCTTTTGGACTACTTTGTACTAAATCTTCAAGTTGACCATGCAACACAATTAAATCTGTAATAGGCATCCTGGCAAGGTCAACAATATCACTCAAAAAAGTTGTTGCCTTGACCGTATCAGATTCATTATTCGCAACTGTAATTAAACGAATAGTAGCTTGCCAATTTTGCATGAGTTTATAAGCAATCAAAATCGATAAATCTATATTGCCGGTCCCATTTTCAATATCCCATTCTCCCTTTCTATCATCTATCCAAACATTGATATTTTGTTCCTGGCCCAATTGGGCTTTCGGGTGAGGGGCATATAAAATTACACCTACTTCTAGTGCTTCGGCTTCTTCTATAATCTGCGGATATGTGGCTATATTTTCTTTCTCTTCATTCAAGGATAAAAAGATAATATTGGGTTTAAAAAATGCACTACTTAACGCTTGATTTCCGAAATTTACCCCTTGAGCAAAATGCTTTGTCTTCATCAAAGAGGAAGAACTATAGACACCTGTCTTTTTGAATGACTCAGAAATTTCCATGAGCCAATTTTTCAACTGAATGCCTTCTTTTTCATTATGATTGATCCCCATTAAAGTAGCAGAACCTTTGCTATAGGCAATATCTTTTATAATGGCAAATGCTCCTTGTACTGATGATGCATCAGTGGTAGGTACAAGTAAATTAGGCTTCCAAGAACGCTCTTGTTTGTGAGTTAGTCCTGCCGTATGTTTTGCAGCCCATTCTGAAAAAGATGTAAATAACCCTGATCGTACATCTTCAAATGGGGTTTCCAAATCAGCTCTGGCTAAAATGAAGTAGACAGCAAACATGAGTGCCCATGAAATCAAACTTACGGTGGGATTGATAATAAACATGGCAAACAAACTTCCGATTAATCCTACCCATGGGATATATCGATTGACGCTGAAAATTGGTCTAAAACTAATCAAACCCAATCTTTGCTCAATGATGACAACAACATTAAGCATCGCATAGGTGACTAAGAAAAACATGGTCACTAATGGAGCAATGGCATTCAAATCACGAAGCAACATGGTTACAAATACCAATATACCCGTCACAATCATCGCATTTCTAGGTTGCCCTAAATCATCTTGATAGGCCAACCATCCTCCTTTAGGTAGCACTTTGTTTTCGCCCATGGCAAATAAAATTCGAGAGGATCCTATAATTGAAGCCAGTGCAGATGAGAATGTAGCACCCAATACGCCAGCAATCATAGCAGGAGGCCAAAAAGAACGTTCGATAATGATGTTGTAATTAGAAATGAGTTCTTGTTCGCTCGCAGAACGAGCGATCCAGTAAGCTATGAACATATAAATCAAAAAACTCACCCCAATTGCCCATAAGGTTCCCTTAGGGATACTCTGTCTGGGGTTGATGAGTTCACCCGACATATTTGCCCCGGCCATAATCCCTGTGGCAGCAGGAAAAAAGACAGCAAAAACAACCCAGAAACTTGTTCCCGAAAACCCATTTTCTTCTGATCCTCTAAAGGTTCCCCATCGAGCAGCTGACTCTGTAGGTATCTGCATAGAACCATAATAAGAAGCAAAAACAATAGTGATTAAGGAGAGAATGATAATACCCATTATGAAATATTGAGTTTTGATAGCTAGGTCGGCACTTTTGTAGGCTATAGCATAGAGCAAAATAAATACAACAACATCGATGATAAATGGACTGTGAGAAGGAAAAATAGACAACCAACCTTCTCTAAAACCAAAGATGTACATGGTTACGGCCAATCCTTGAGATATGTATCTTGGAATCCCCAGTGAGCCGCCCACTTCCAATCCCAACGATTGCGAAATGATGGCGTAGGCTCCACCAGCTCCAATTCGGATATTGGTTGTAATGGAGGACATGGATAATGCGGTGCAAAGAGTTATTCCAAATGCGACGATAATAATCAACCATGCACCCAAAAGACCAGCATTTCCAACTACCCAACCGAGCCGTAAGTACATGATTACACCTAATATGGTAAGTAGAGTAGGGGTAAATACTCCAGCAAACGTATCAAATTTTTTAGGTGCGGCCATGAGATTCTCTTAATTCGTTAGCATTGAGATGATATGCATTCAAAAAATAAAATAAATTCTAATTTACTCAAGAAAATTTAATTTACGAATTTATATAGATGGACAATGATAGTTCTGCATTTATTAAGATGAAAAAGTGTTTTTCCTAAAAAATATCCTGTTGCTCCACTTTTTAATTATCACGCATCCAAGTTGGAATTATAAGTCGATTAACCCTGCATTAACCAGTATTTCTCTCCATGATTTTAAAGGAGTTTAAGATCCTTATACAAAACCAAATTCCATATTTCTTACAATACTTATTATTGTTATGTGATTGATTTTTAAGTGTATATGTTTTGTGTTTTATAATAATGTCGCAAACGAACAAGCTAATGTCGAATTACCATTAACTCGTAAATATGTATTCTCCTCATTTTTGAAGGTATCATATCAAAACCTAAATTGAAAACCCAATGAGGAAGAGACACAAACATCAAAGAAGCATTTGTTTTAGCTTACAACACAGAGATATCCAATTTACTGAAATTATGAAATACAAAGTTTTCATTTTCATCATAGCACTGTTTATTGTCCCAGAATCGTATGGAGCAACTATTACCGTTTCCAACACGAATGATGCAGGAGCAGGTTCTCTTCGTCAAGCTATAATAGATGCAAACAATGATGCTGATTTAGACGTAATTGAATTTGATATTGGAACAGGTTTACATACTATCCAACCACTTACCCCACTACCTGTTATTGTTAATGATTTGATCATCGATGGTACTTCTCAGCCGGGTTTTGTTGATGTTCCAATTATTGAAATTGATGGATCGGTACAAGGAGTTTCTTCTATACTTCGATTTAATGTAGTGGGAACTGCCGATGTGCACGGTATTATTCTGAATGGAGGCCCACAAAGCGGGATTTTTATTACAGGATGCACGGGAGGAAATATTGTAAATTGTTTTATTGGAACAAATGCTGCGGGAACAGCAACGGATGGCAATGCAATTGATGGGATTCAATTGATCAATTCAAATGCTTTCATTATTCGGGATTGCATTATTTCAGGAAATGGATTCGACGGTGTATTTATATCAGATGGATCAGTTTCAAATATGATAAAAGGGTGTAAAATAGGAACAAACAGAACAGGAGATCAAGACCTAGGGAACGGAGCAGCTGGAATTCGAATAGATAGTAGTTTTACTACTACAATTGGAGGGTTTGATCCCAATGATAGAAACATTATTTCTGGTAATGAAGATGCAGGAGTTCAAATTGAGAATATTTCAACTGAAAATGTGGTCATCGGAAATTTTATTGGCACAGATGCCAGTGGATTTATCGGTATACCTAATGAATTTGGTGTTTTTATCAATGAATCTTCATCGAATAATAGCATTGGAGGAGAAGGAGGAGCAGAAGGAAATTTGATTTCTGGTAATGTGTTTTCTGGAATAGCCATCAGTCAAAATAGTAATGGAACTATAATACTTGGAAACCAAATTGGGGTGAATATTGGGTTTTCAGGGGTGTTGCCAAATGGGGAGGCCGGAATTGTATTAGATGATTCTGATGATTGTACAATAGGAAATGGTACAACAAATGGTCAAAATCTTATTTCAGGAAATGTGCTCAGCGGTATTACTTTGCAAAATGGATCTGATGGTAATTTGGTGTTTAAAAATTTAATTGGAACAGACGATTCAGGTACGTCAGATTTGGGGAATACAGGACCTGGGATTTCCATTGTAAATTCAGGAGGCAATAGTATTGGAAGCCCAACGGGAAGAAACATCATTTCGGGTAATGATGAAGATGGGATTTCGATAAGTGGAGCAGCTTCGATTAATAATGTTATTCAGAATAATATAATCGGCCTAGCAATGGATGGTTTGGTGGCTTTACCCAATGATGAATTTGGCATCGTTATTTTCGGTAGTGCCGGCGCCAATCAACTTGGAGGTTTAGGTGCAGATGAAGGGAATATTGTTTCAGGAAATCTGTTTTCAGGTATTGCAACAGCTGCGGATGACCAAACGATAGAAGGAAATCGTATTGGGACGGATTTGAATGGCGAGATGGATCTTGGAAATGATGACAATGGTATATTTATTAATGGAGGCAGTAATTGTGTCATTGAGCAAAATTTGATTTCAGGAAATACATTAAACGGAATCGCATTAAATTCAGAAGCAACTGGAAATCTAATTGTAAATAATAAAATAGGAACAAATCAGGCTGGAAATGCAGCCATAGAAAATAGTGATCATGGAATTCGTTTGGATGATGCGAATGCAAATACGGTTGGAGGAAGTAATGTCGGAGATTCAAATCTAATTTCAGGGAATGATAGTGCTGGAATTAGAATCAACAATTCAGATGGGAATAAGATTCTAGGTAATAAAATTGGAACAGATATTACTGGCAACAACTCTGTTCCGAATAACGATGCGATTTTTTTAGGTTCTGGTTCAAATAATAATGAAATAGGAGGTGTTAATCCAAATGAGGGAAATCTTCTATCAGGAAATAATTTTGATGGAATTGATATCAACTCCAATTCGATAGGAACTATCATAAAAGGTAACATTATTGGCCTAACAATAGATGGGTTGGATATTTTAGAAAATGGAGATAATGGTATTGAAATAGATGATTCTCCGAATTCCATCATCGGCGGTATTACGTCGAATGAGCGAAATATTGTTTCTGGAAATGCTGATTTTGGTATTGTAATTAATAATTCGACTGTCGATGGAGCACTGATTATCGGAAATTATATTGGTACCAATATAAATGGTACTTCGGAATTGGGAAATGGGGATACTGGTATTGATATAGATGCGGATGGTGTGACAATCGGTGGAGGGACAGCAGAAGAAGGGAATTTGATCTCTGGGAATGGAGATGACGGAATTTTTTATTCTGGGGACGATGCCATCATTCAAGGAAATAGAATTGGTACAGATGTTAATGGTGAATTTGCCTTATCAAATGTAGACGATGGTATAGAAGTAACTGGCGATAATGCAATGATAGGAGGTGGGATAATCGGTGAAGGAAATCTGGTATCAGGAAACGAGAGTAGAGGGATTGACCTTTTTGGTGATGATGGTGTGATCAAAGGGAATATTGTAGGTCTGGATGTAAATGGGATTAATGCTTTATCCAATGAAGATACTGGAGTTTCTATTGAAGGAGAGAATTTGGAAGTTGGAGGAGTAGGGACAAATGATGGAAATCTAATTTCTGCAAATGGGTCTTCAGGCATTGATATATTCGGTGGGAATAATATTCTTATAGCAGGGAATATTATAGGGCTAGATATTACGGGCACTATTGGAATGGGAAATTTTGATGATGGTATTAATGATGGATCAGGTGGATTTGTAACTATCGGAGGAATTAATCCAGCGGCTAGAAATATAATTTCAGACAATGGGATATCTGGAATTTCAACAGTTTTCGCCTTGGAAGGTGAGATAATTGGAAATTTTATTGGGACAGATATAAGTGGTACTCAAAATGTAGGCAACGGAGCGGAAGGAATTGCTTTTTTTGCTACGGAAAACTATGCTGTGGGTGGGACAGTACCCGGGAGTCAAAACATTATCGCTTTTAACGCTATGGATGGAGTGGGCTTGAGTGACGATCAATTTTTTTTTACTGGTTTAGAGTGTGAAAATATTTTGGTATCAGAAAACAGTATTTTTAATAATGGGGTCAAAGGGATTAATTATTTGGGAGCTCAAACAGTAGTGGCTATTCCTGTATTAACCAGCGTCAGTCCAGGTGTTTCTCCAACAGTTCAAGGAACATTAAATGGAACGCCTAATACGGATTATACCATAGAATTTTTTAAAAGTTTAAATGTAAATGCTTCTGGGAATCATGAGGGCAAAATTTTTCTTGGGAGTGATGTAGTGAGTACCGATGGAGTAGGGAATGCCATCATCAATTCTACTTTGAATGAATTGCTCAATATAGACGAAGTAGTAACTGCTACTGCTGTGGAAGCCAATGCAAATACCTCGGAATTTTCTGAGGGAGTTGCCGTAGGTGCATTGCCCATCGAACTCCTATCATTAACGGCACATCCCGTAAAAGAAGGAATTCGCCTTAGGTGGTCAACGGTTAATGAAGTAAATAACGAAGGATTTTACATTGAAAGAATGGACCAGAATCAAGGGTGGACATCGATTGCTTTCATCAATGGGCATGGTACAAAAGTAAATACTTCTCATTATATATTTACAGATAATGAAGTACTTGAAAATCGTACCTCTTATTATCGCTTGAAACAAGTTGATTTTGATGGTAGATTTGAATATTCAATTATTGTTTCAGCTATGATAAATACATCTTCTCTTTCGATAAGTAATGTGTACCCCAATCCAGCCAGTGACATCTCTTATATAGACACCAATTCTAAGGGCGATGAAAAAGTGCACGTAGCTATTTATAATCAAATGGGCCAAAAGGTCTATACAATGAATCGAACAATAGAGAAAAGAGAACAATTGAAATTACCTGTGTCCCAATTAGCCTCTGGAAAATTCATTGTGCAAATTACAATTGGAAATAAATTATTTGTACGAGAGTTGATAAAGAATTAGTAAGGCATATGATATCATAGACACCCACTAGGATTGAAGAAAAAACACGAGCCTTTGGAGGACTCGTGTTTTTGATTGGTATGCTTTTGTAAATAGTTTTGCTTTAGAATTAGATTTTAGTCACTGGAATATGTTGGATTATTTTGCCTGATCGTATTTCTAAATAATAGACTCCAGCGGGGATGTCTTGTGTCGAAATATTTATCCTTTGTGTACCTTGGTTTAGGTATTGTTTTTTAAGGAATGAATTAAATGTGCCGTTAGCGCTAATAAATCTAAAAGTTACTTCTTCTCCTTCAAGCATGGTTATGTCTACTTCTACAAAATTTTCAAAAGGATTTGGAGATACGTGATTCACCTTGAATTTTAATTCTTCAAAATCAAAAGTAGCTAAAGGTCCGCCATCAACTATGGTTCTTACTGAGTGAAATGCGCGTCCATCTTCTACCACAATAGATGCTGAAAATAGGTCATTTTCGGTCACAAAATCATAATCATTGGATTCATCCACGATGGGAAGAAAAGGATTTTTATTAAGGCTCTTGTTGTGTACGCGAAGCGCCTCAGCTGTTCCATAAGGAGTAATCAGTGTTCCATATCCTTGAACCCAATTCGAGTCTATCATAATAGAACTTATAAATTCCATGCCATCAAATAGTGTGATGAGATTTGTAGAGTCGTACCACATCGAAGTAGAGGTCACTGGAAATGGAATTTGGAGGTTTGCCGGTACAAAATACTGGATGGCAGTGTCAAGTGATCCATCAAGATCTAAATCCACCATGGATATTGAACCATTTACGGTCCATTCGCTATCAATCAGGGAAGTATAGATATAGGTCATTATATTGTCTTCAACCCCTCCTGAGCCTGGGATGAAAGTGAGTCTGTTTACATATTGCGATCCCGCTAATTCTGGGATTTGTAAAAATGGATCATCCGGATCAACAACCATCAATTCATAAAAAGTTACCGTAGAATCGATGTAGTTGAAATTGCTAAAATCCCAAATTTGATCTGGTCCGATCGCTGCTTTAATTTCGGCCAATTGACCATCAATGTCCAAATCTGTTTCATACAGCACTTCTTTCATTGTTTTGCCAATTCTATCTGTGAAAATGTTTTCTTCTATCATAATCTGAGCATTTACATGTGCAGAAAGACAAATGAAAAATAGTAGAACGGAAGAAGTAAATAATTTTGGAATATCGATGAGTTGTATAGAGTATCTCATAAGTTTTGGTTTTGTAGTCCATTAAAGTTAATGAAAAAAAACATTTTATTAAATTTCAGGAATGAGAAATTTTCGACCGAATAGTATAATTCTTTTCATTGAGATCCCATATTTAGGTCTTCATTTCATCATTTTATGAATAGGATACCAGGCAAGAATATATCCATAAATGCAAATAGATTTTACCCACCCAATAAGGAATTATATCTTAATGATTCGTTCTATTTGCGTGTAATCATTGTTTATTAATTTCCATATAATCTGGATCAATAATGAAGATACCTGTACGTGTTGTACGCACCCATATTAACCATTTTTGACTTCTTAAATTTGTCAAAATATTGTCTTGACAACAATCATCTTTTGCTTTGATGGATATCATCTCTTTTTTTACTCAAAACGACTGTCAAAGACACCGGAGAAATTTTGTAAATTCAATTAGTAACCTTTCACAAATTTTGTGGACAACATCCTATTGTCTTTGGTTATGATATGTACTATATATAGTCCTGGCGAATAAGTGGAAATATCTATCTGATGGCTAATTGTATTGGTCACGATCTGACCGCTTGCATTGTAAATTGATCCTGTGATGGGTTGATTTGGTAAGCCTGAAATGGTAATGGTATTTGCTGAAGGAATAGGATAGACAGAGATGTTCCTACCGATTTCTTCCCCCACACTACTGCTTTTGTGCCAACATGGATCGTCTTCCTCGACAATAGAATAGATTCGTTCACCATCTGGTCCTAAGACGCAGTTGATAAAAAATTCAAATCCATTTATATCCATACAATATTCACCTGAAAATATTTCGCCTATTCCCTCTACCCAAACCCAGATGCGATCATCGTTTCCATCTATGCACGTCAATTCTATTATTTTTCTTGGAATTCCATCTAAATACTCCACGGTGCCTACAGACACAACCACCAATTCTTGAGGATCATTTTCCAAATTTTGTTGTATTGAAATGGTATCTCCTTCAAGTAAGCTCATGTCAAGAACCAATTGTTCGTTAAAATTCCCTTCCAATTTTTTATAAATCATTCCATCAATTTCTCGATAATATCCTTCTATGAAAGTGGATGAACCATCTTCTTGGTAGGTCTGAATTTGTTCGAAATAGTAGTTTGAAGTCTGGGATACACTATCTTCAGAATAGGTGTATTGAAATGGTACACTAGACGTTAAGATATCCACAGATCGCTTTATCCAAGTTTGATCACTGTTTAAAATAGGTAGATATCCATCTTTGGGTCTATATGCTCCATCTATAATTATAACTTCATCACATTCCTCTCCATCTAGGCATCCATTGGAATTGACAGTCATCAACCAAGTATAATAAGTAGGTTCGTTCAAGGATGAGATTATTGAATTTTGAGCACTAGTGTGATAAATAGTTCCACCTGTAAGTATCCTACCATCCTCCAATTCATGAATATTCCAGATTGTTGAAGCTAAATACTTTCCATATTCATTTTTGGGTACAAAAGAAATATCATTATCCACTTTATATAATTTCAGCCATTTAATGTTCCCATTGGGGTGTAATCGAGTAAGAAAGCCGTTGTAACAATGATCATATGGATTGGCAATAGGACCATCATTCCCTTCGTCCCATACTGTACCACAGACTAAAATATCTCCGTTTTGAGTTTCTATCATATTTCGGGCAGCGTATCTTCTTGCATTTGTGAAGTTATTGAACGGAAGCTCAGTACTCCAGGTCATGCTATCCAATTGAGAATCAAACGTATTAATTCTTCCATGAGATTGAGTGATTTGACTTTGGAGTTGTTTTGTGAAATGGTGAAATTTTCCTGTAGAACTAACCAATATTGATCTTTTACCAGATCCTGTTACGTAAATATTTAAGGAGTCTATGACTTGCCCTGCTTGATCGATAACTACAATTTGATCTCCATTTCCACTTTGCG
>JARGNR010000131.1 GCA_029212405.1 Saprospiraceae bacterium | reverse complement strand
TCCCAAGTATACGTTACTTCATTCCCACAAATATCTAATGTACCGTCTCCTACAGGATCTATTGTACCCTCTATCAAACAATTCCCACTTCCGCCATTCGAATAGGTTAATATATCTGGTGTAAAGTTTTGCAACTGATCACAATTAATTGTTACATCTGGGGGTGGATTAATAAAACTTGCTTCTGGAATGGGTTCTACAGTAACCGTCTGTGTATGTGAAATCAACCGAGCACATTGATCGGTAAACTCCCAGGTATACGTCACTGAATTTCCACAAATATCCAATGTACCATCTCCAACTGGATCTATTGTACCCTCTATCAAACAATTTCCACTTCCTCCATTTGAATAGGTTAATATCTCAGGAACAAATACTTGCAATTCATCACAATTGATCGTTACACTCGCTGGTGGATTGATAAAACTTGCCGGAGGTATAGGTTCCACAGTGACGGACTGATTATGTATTATTGTACGGCCACAATCATCAGTAAACATCCATGAATAATTCACTGTATTTCCACATATATCTAAGGTGCCATCATCTACAGGGTCAATTGTGCCTTCTATTAGACAGTTTCCGCTTCCGCCATTTGAATAGGTCAATACATCAGGTACAAATGTCTGTAGTTGATCGCAATTAATTGTAATATTTGGCGGTGGGTTAATAAATAGCGCTTCAGGAACTGGCTCGACTGTAACTGTTTGACTGTGCGTTATTGGTCTTCCACAATCATCGGTAAAGTCCCAAGTGAATGTTACAGAATTCCCACAATCATCCAATACTCCATCTGCCGTAGCATTTACCGTTCCTTGGATTAAACAATCACCAATTTGGTTATTGGTAACATTTAATTCAGCAGGAGCAAATGTTTGAAGTTCATCGCAATTAATCGTCACATCAGCAGGTGGATCAACAAAACTTGCCAAAGGTTTTGGTTCTATGGTCACTACTTGAGTATGATCAATTGTACGGCCACATACATCTGTAAATTCCCAAGTATAGGTGATTGCATTTCCACAAGGATCGTGAAAATCTGTGGTCATTGCAGGTACAGAACCACTTATCTCACAAGCTCCATTTTGATCATTGGTATAACTCAATGACGGAGGAGTATAGGACAGCCACTCATTACAAGAAATAGTAATATCGTCTGGCGGATCAATAAACGCATTTGCTGCACCTACTTCTTCAACTGTCACTAACTGCATATGGGTTATAGTTCTTCCACACACATCTGTAAATTCCCAGGTATAAGTGACAGAACTCCCACATATATCAAATGTACCGGAGGCGGTAGGCGATACGGTGCCACTAATTTCACAAGACCCTGTTCCAGAATTCGTAAAGTCCAAATCGGTGGGAACAAAAATCTGTGCTGTATCACAATTGATCAGACTATCCGCAGGTGGATTTATGAATATAGGAAGTGCAACTGGATCAATGGTAATTACTTGGGTATACTCTACATTATTTGTACAGCTATCTGTAAATGTCCAGGTTCTTTCTACGGTTCCTCCAGCACATAATGTATAATTTTCAACTACGGTTGGTATGACTGTACCTGTCCCTGCACAATTATCTGTCCAAGTCACCTCTTCATCGGGTATGATGTCTTCTGCGCAATCAATAGACACATTGGCGGGCTCGTCCGTAAAAACTGGGTCTTCATTATCTTCAAAAATTATATCTTCTTCATCCAAATAACAACAATCAGATGTACAGTCTGGCAAAGTCCATGTATCCCCCACCATAGGTAGAGGTGGATTATCTGTTGTTACAAATGAATAATAATATGCAGTAAACTCACCACATAGATCATAAGTCAGTGTAGTGGTTAACCCTTCTACAACTTGGACAACTGTTCCATCTGGCCCCACTATTATGATATATTGAGATAGTAATGGATCTGGGTTGTTACTGTTAACCGTAATAGTACTTATTTCATCAGGACACAATGGATTAGGGGTTGCACTGATATCTCCATCTCCGGGATCTGTCACGACAATCGTAATACAGCTCTGAGCTGGCGAATCAGATTCTGGCACACAAGGAAGATTGGAAACATCTACACATAATTCAAATGACCCAGGCGTATCCCACAATATATCCGTTGTATATAATTCTTCACCCTCATCAATAAGTATCCCATCCAAATAATAATAATATTCCTCTGCACCATCCAGCCCGACGACAACATCTTCTGCTGTATACGTTTCTGTATCTCCTACACAAACACTTTGTGGACCAAACACACCATTGTCCCAAGGAGTTATTTCTCCATTTCCACAAACTCCCTGCACATCTATAGTCACTTTACACGTAGATCTAAAACAGCCATCTACCATAAAATAGTAGGTAGCTCCAATTTCAAGTCCACTGGCAGAAAAAGTTTGCATTGTTGGTACAGCAGCTGCAGAATTGTAGCAAGTTCCTCCAGAAGTGACACATTCTACTGTATTCCATCCTGAATCTCCAGCTTCAGGACATCCAGCAAACAAGGCCATTTGAATCCCAAAATTATTATTGTTGGATGAATTTGTTCCTGGTGCACAATCCGTAACCAATACATCAAATGTTAAAGACTCACACCACACAATAAAGGCGAAAAAATTGACATTGTGCGGGAAGCCTCCATCTGGTAATTCTGGACATAAGTCTCCTTCTAGATCTCCTAAATTTGCCACATTTGACATGGCAAATTGATACCCATCCAATTCATCAGGTGTACAGAGTATTCCTGCTGTTTCGCAAAAACATCCAATTCCATTATTATCGGGATCCTCACAAGGTTCAGGAACTTGTTGTGAAGTAACCGTGCTACTTGCAAGTAACACAAATAGAAATATACGTGTAATTGTTACCGCTGTTATTCTTTTTAGTTGCATTTTCGACTACTTCAACCTACTAAAAAACACAGCTGATGGTTTATTGATATATAGATTCCATGATAAAGACTATATATACATCATTTGTTATTCGACTTCTAAATTTAGTGAATAAACTTTAAAAAAATGCATCTATGTTTTTACAATATGTTTGAGAAGACACCTTTACATTTTCATTCCTATTTCAAAACCTTATTTTAGCCATTGCTTTGAGAGTAGAAGTAGTCAATGATTCGAAGTCAGGCTTCACTTTACCTGTGTAAATAATCATCATTGCAATTTTCACATTCTTCCTCTCCAGTTTTTTTATAAATTCCTTTTTATGTAACCTATAGATTTCTCGAAGCTGTCTTTTTATTCGATTTCTATCTACTGCTTTTTTAAAAGATCTTTTTGGAACAGATACACCGACTTGTGCAGCGGGGCAATGATCAATGGAATGGAATATAAATTGAATTCTAACCGGATACGACTTCACAGCAAACCCTTCAGAAAAAATTTGGCCAATCGTTTTTCTGCTTTTAAGCTTTTCAGCTGATGGAAATGAAAATTGCTCACTCATTTCAAGGTAGCTATAGAAGAAGTTTATAAAACGTGGAAAGAAACGGGTCTAAACACAAATTAGCTACAACCCACTCTAAATAAAAACTGGACAAGAGCATCATACCCTTATCCAGAATTTATAATTTTAATATAGTACTTAACTTTTAACAGTCAGTTCTATATTATTTTAATCTTGATTCATCAGAAACAGTCAATTTAGCTCTACCTTTTGCTCTTCTTCTTGCAAGAACCTTTCTACCATTTTTGGTAGCCATTCTTGACCTGAATCCATGCTTATTGACTCTTTTCTTTCTTGATGGTTGAAATGTTCTTTTCATTATCTAAAAATTAAGCGTTATCTATTTTAATTTGGGAGCGCAAATGTACAATTAATTATTTAATTATCCTAACCATTCATTGACGCAATAAATTCATTGTTGTTTCTAGTACCGACCATATGCTTTCTCAAGAACTGCATTGCCTCATCTGGCTTCATATCTGCCAAGTGATTTCTAAGCACAAACATCTTCTTCAATGCGTCCTCTTCTAACAACAATTCTTCTCTTCTAGTAGACGATCTGGTCAAATCGATAGCTGGATACATTCGCTTATTCGCCAATGATCTATCCAATTGCAATTCCATATTACCTGTACCCTTGAACTCTTCAAAGATAACTTCATCCATATTAGATCCTGTATCAGTCAAAGCAGTTGCTAGAATGGTTAATGAACCACCTCCTTCAATGTTTCTGGCAGCACCAAAGAATTTCTTTGGCTTGTGTAATGCATTTGCTTCTACACCACCTGACAATACTCTACCAGAAGTAGGAGCTACGGTATTATATGCTCTTGCAAGTCTGGTGATTGAATCCAATAGCACAACCACATCTTGACCTGATTCAGTCAATCTCTTTGCTTTTTCCAGAATAATATTTGCTACACGTACGTGATTTTCTGCGGTTTGATCAAAGGTAGATGCGATTACTTCTGCATTTACGCTTCTTCTCATATCCGTTACCTCTTCAGGTCGTTCATCAATCAATAGTACAATCAAATAACACTCTGGGTGATTTGTCGAGATTGCATTTGCAATATCTTTAAGTAAAAATGTTTTACCTGTCTTTGGCTGTGCAACGATTAATCCTCTCTGCCCTTTTCCAATAGGCGTAAATAAATCAATCATACGATTACCATAATCTTTCCCATCCAATCTACTATTCAAATTGAATTTTTCATCTGGGAATAAAGGTGTTAAGTAATCAAAAGGTACTCTTTCTCTTACTTCAGCAGGTTCTTTACCATTTATTTTAGATACTTTAAGTAGAGCAAAATACTTTTCCCCTTCTTTCGGTGGTCTTACTGCTCCAAAAACAGTATCTCCTGTTTTCAATCCAAATAGCTTGATTTGAGAAGGAGAAACATATACGTCATCCGGAGAAGACAAGTAATTATAATCTGAAGATCTCAAAAATCCATATCCATCGGACATCATTTCTAGAATTCCTTCTCCTTCCACTACTCCATCAAAATCAATATTAAATTTTGGCTTGGTATGCTCAACTTTAGGTTCAGGTTGAGGTTTTGGTGTATGTTTCCTTGGTTTAACCGGACTTTTTGGAGTTGGAGTTTGCGCATCGTTGGATTCGGCTCCATTTTTAGCACCACCTTCTGCTTTCTCCCTAATGTGTTTAGGAACTTTCTTTGGTTTTGGTGCTTCTACTTTTTCTTCTTGCACTTCCGCCTCAGGGGGTTTCCTTACTCTCTTTGGTTTAGGTGGCGCTTTTTCTTCAGCTGGTTTTTCCGTTTCAGCAGCTGGTTTCTCTTCAACTTTTTTTGCTCTAGGCTTCCTTGCAGGTTTAGCTTTCACTGGTTTTGCAGGTTTTTTAACTTCCTTTTTCTCGGGAGCCGGAGCTTCACCAGATAAGGCTTGTTGATCTAAAATTTTGTAAATTAAGTCTTGCTTACTTAATCTTTTGTATCCTTTGAGATTGATTTTCTCTGCAATATCTCTTAGCTCTGGAACGAGCATATCATTTAACTGTAAAATATCCAACATTTTGTTGTGAAGTTTGTAACATTTGTGGTTGAAATAATGCCTTTGTTTAATTATTGTTATTAATCAAGGCAAACTTGTTTGTAGGAACATTAGCAAATGATTTTTTTGCTATTGTCTGATTTGTAACGCAAAAATACATTTATAATTTGAATATCAAAATACTATCTTTGCGTCTTCAAAAAAAAACTTGTTAATGTCACCTGGAAGAACATAATAAGTGTTCTCCTTAAAATATTATAAATGCTTCAAATTAAGACTATTCACGAAAGGACAGATGATGTAAAAAATGCACTCAAAAAAAGAGGGTTTAGTGCAGAGGAATTAAACGTTGTTGACGAAGTGGTCAATCTGGACAATCAACGTAAAGCAACTCAAACCAAGCTGGACGCTGTTCTTGCACAAATAAATTCCAAATCCAAAGCCATCGGAGGCTTATTCAAATCGGGTAAAGTTCAGGAAGCAAATGACATGAAAAAGGAGGTCACTGATCTCAAATCAGAGAAAGATCCATTGGAAGATCAATTAAGACAAATCACTGTAGATATCCAAAATATTTTATTTAAACTTCCAAATATGCCTCATGCCAAAGTACCTGAGGGATTGTCAGAAGATGATAATGTTGTTGTAAAGGATTGGGACAAACCACTTCCATCACTTATTGAGGGCGCAAAGGCGCATTGGGATTTAGCTGAATTGTATAATATCATTGATTTTGAATTAGGCGTAAAAATCACTGGATCAGGATTTCCATTGTATAGAGGGAAAGGTGCCATTTTTCAAAGAGCATTGATCAATTTCTTCTTGGATGAGGCAAGAGAGGCGGGATATGAAGAAATAATACCCCCGTTGCTCGTCAATGAAGCAAGTGGAATCGGTACGGGTTCTCTTCCAGATAAGGAAGCACAGATGTACCATATGGAAAAAGACAACTTGTTCCTTATTCCTACTGCTGAAGTACCCGTTACGAATATTGTTCGGAATGTAATCTTAAAAGAAGATGATTTCCCTATAAAATTCTGTGCATATACCCCTTGCTTTCGAAGAGAAGCGGGTGCGCATGGATCTGATGTTAGAGGATTAAACAGAGTCCATCAATTTGATAAAATAGAAATTGTACAAGTTGAACACCCAGATCGATCTCATGATACTCTTGACAACATGGTATCTTATGTTGAAGGCCTACTCAATAAATTGGAACTGCCTTATCGGATATTGCGTTTATGTAGTGGAGATTTGACCTTCGCCTCTGCTTTGACATATGATTTCGAAGTATTTTCTGCAGCTCAAGAAAAGTGGTTAGAAGTAAGTTCTGTATCAAATTTTGAAACTTTTCAGACCAATAGAATGAAATGTAGATATAAGGATGCGAATGGTAAAACTCAACTTGCCCATACACTCAACGGTAGTGCATTGGCATTGGCTAGAATTGTAGCAGCTCTTTTAGAAAATAATCAAACTGAAAACGGTATCAATGTACCTGAGGTATTGCGTCCTTATACAAGATTTGATTTAATAGATTAAAAGAAAAGCTCAAATTTCTACAGAGTAATAATTAAAATCTATAAAATGACAGGATATTATATACTTCTTGGAGTTTTTTCATTGATTGGGGGATGGGTAAGTTCAAAATTAAAATCAAAATTTAACCTCTATTCCAAAGCACCAAATTCGAGTCGGTTATCAGGATATGAAGTGGCCCATGCAATGATGAAACATTATGGGGTAGAGGGTGTGAAAATTGTCCAAGGTAAAGGAACGCTGACAGACCATTATAACCCAGCTACCAGAACCGTAGCGCTATCTCCTGCTGTATTCAATGGGAGAAGCATTTCATCTGCTGCTGTCGCTGCACATGAAGTTGGCCATGTAATTCAACATGCTACTGCCTACAAAATGTTGACCATGAGATCTCAATTGGTACCTATTGTTAAATTTAGTGCCACTATTCAACAGATCATGATTTTTGGATTTATTTTCGCAGTTGGTAGCGGACTTGTTGGAGAGTGGGTAATTACAATATTGGCAATAACATATGGTATCACTGCATTATTTGCCTTTATTACCTTACCTGTTGAGTTCGATGCAAGTAAAAGAGCCTTGGCATGGCTGGATGAAACAGGCATTACTAGCGGGGCAGAATATGAAGGATCTAAAGATGCTTTATGGTGGGCAGCGCTTACCTACGTATCTCAAGCATTAAGTGCCTTAGTTATGTTTCTCTATTTTTTATCATTAACCAGGCAAAAGAGATGATAGTAGATGAGACTTATTTATTAAAAATAGGTGACCAGAAAAAAAAATCAAAGTCAATATTATAAAGGAATAAAATTCAATATGGCAATTTTATTACTTTTGTATTTTTAAAAGAATTAAATTTTTGCATTATGGCTGAAACAATAGAAAGCACGATGGCTCACGGAAAAGCCGAAATGGATAAAACAATTGATCACTTAAGAGCCGAGTTAATTAAGATCAGAGCGGGTAAAGCATCCCCTTCAATGTTGAGTGGAATTATGGTTGAGTATTACGGAAACCCAACTCCACTAACTCAAGTAGCCAATCTTGGCACCCCAGATTCAAGAACAATTAGTATTCAACCTTGGGAAAAGTCAATGTTGGGACCCATTGAAAAATCAATATTTGAAGCCAATCTTGGCTTGACTCCCATGAATGATGGTGAGTTTGTACGTATTACAATTCCACCATTAACGGAAGAGAGAAGAAAGCAAATGGTAAAACATGCAAAATCATTATGTGAGGATGCTAAAGTGAGTTTGAGAAGCAGTCGCCACAAGATGATTGATTTTATTAAGACTGAAGTGAAAGATGGGTACCCAGAAGATGCGGGCAAGAAAAGAGAAGTAGAAGTACAAGATATGGTTACGAATTACGGAAAAAATATTGATCAGATTTTACAAGCTAAGGAAAAGGATATTATGACTGTCTAAGAGAGTAAAGTCTCAGATACGGATATATATTACAATCTTTTAGTTCTATTTATGTCCATTATTCAATTTTGGTCAACTATTCATACATTGTTTTGTTAATATTTGTATAGCAAAAATAGCGTCCGATGCAAATACAAGATCTTTTACATAAAGCCTCAGAAGGTGAATTTTTAACTGCTAAAGAGGGAGTGTTTCTCTTCGAAAATGCAACTACAGCAGAACTAATGTTCACGGCGAATACAATGCGATATGAAAAGGTACCTGAAAAAACTATTACCTGGATAATCGACAGAAATAGTAATACTACAAATGTATGCATTGCGAATTGTAAATTTTGCAACTTTTACAGGAGACCAGGTCATGGCGAAGCGTATATTACCAGTATTGAGGAATACAAACAAAAAATTGAAGAGACATTTGCTTTCGGAGGAAATCAACTTTTGTTGCAGGGAGGCCATCATCCTGATCTAGGTTTAAAATATTATTGTGATCTATTCAGTGAATTAAAAACACTCTATCCTGAATTAAAACTGCATGCTCTCGGACCTCCGGAAATTGCGCATATTACAAAACTAGAGCAGAGCACACACTACGAGGTGTTAAAGGCATTAAAGGAATCTGGATTGGACTCTTTGCCAGGTGCAGGTGCTGAGATTTTGGATGATCGAGTTCGAAGATTAATATCTAAGGGGAAATGCGGAGGGAAAGAATGGTTGGATGTAATGAGAGCTGCACACAAATTAGACATTACAACATCCGCTACAATGATGTTTGGTCATATTGAAACCAATCTTGAACGGATGGAGCACTTGGTCGCAATACGTCAAGTCCAAAGTGAAAAACCAGCTCATGCAAAAGGATTTTTAGCCTTTATCCCATGGCCCTTCATGGATGAGGATACCATCCTTAAAAAAATAAAACGAGCAAGAAATGAAGTAACGGGTGATGAATATGTGCGTATGATTGCAATGAGTAGAATAATGTTACCTAACGTCATAAACATTCAAGCTTCATGGTTAACAGTAGGGAAACAGATTGCTCAAATTTGTCTTCACTCTGGAGCAAATGATTTTGGATCCATTATGATTGAAGAAAATGTAGTTTCTGCCGCTGGAGCAGCATTTCGCTTTACTGCTGATGGCATCCAAGAGGCAATAAAGGAAGCTGGATTCAAACCTCAATTAAGAGACCAACAATATAATTATAGAACATTACCAAAAAATATAAAACAGCAAGAACTCAATCGAGAGACCATGATTGTCGATTGATACCAATTGAAAATGCGATATCTACTTCTATTTGTAAGCTGTTCTATTTTTCTTCTTATTCGATGTCATACCACGTCTAATGCGTCTTTGGTGTACAGCACTACACCCCCTTTTAATCTCGATTCAACCGTTAATATGATCATTGAGATACCAGCTGGTACAACAGCAAAGTATGAAATGAATAAACGAGCTTATTCACTCCAAATAGACAGCATCAATGGCCAACCGAGATTTATAGACTACTTGGGTTACCCTGGCAATTATGGAATGATACCGAATACACTTCTTCCCAAAAGTCGAGGAGGTGATGGAGACCCATTAGATGTACTTTTACTAGGTGCTGCAAAACAAAGAGGATCCATCCAAAAAGTAATCATCATTGGTGTGTTAGAACTTTTGGATAATGGAGAACAAGACGATAAGTTAATAGCCATTCCTGTACAATCTAAATGGTCCAAAATATCCACTATTGCTGATTTGGACGAGCATTACCCTGGAGTAAAAACTATCATAGCCACATTTTTCGAAAATTATAAAGGAGGCAAACAAATGGAAATTAAAGGTTGGGGAAATGTAAAAAAAGCTATGCTAATCTTACAACAATCAACCTCTCAATAATCATTCTGTATTTGATCTTTGGCTCTCAAAAGAATGTACCATTTCTTGAAAATCAAACTCTGGATATGACTTTTTTAAGTCTTTAATTTTTTCAAGTTGTTTATTGACGAATTTTTGATGTTGAGGTGATGCGACGTCAAATGGTTTATGGTGCAAAGCTGAATTTAACCCTCGAAAATCAGCCACTTTTTTTAATGCCTTCTCATTGAAATAGGCATGGATAAATCTTGACCAAATAATATCAATGGCTTGTTGATTCGGATGAATAAGGTCCGCTTCATAAAATCGGTAATCTCTTAATTCGTCCATCATCAATTCAAAGGCAGGAAAATAGGAAACACCTTCATTTTCTTGCACCAGTGCATGACTCAATGCTATTAATCGTGCCTTACTCAAGCTATTTTCTATGACTCCTTCTTTGGTATGTCTAACTGGACTGACTGTAAGTATAATTTTTATTCCAGGGTTCAATTTTTGTAAATTATTGATACACTTCAACAATTCACCTTTCATATGTTCAATAGAAAGCATCTCCTTATCAAATTGATTTCCTGGAACTTTGTGACAATTTGATACAATCGTATTGCTTTCAATGTGCCTATAAACAATACTAGTCCCTAAGGTAATAATTACTGTATCTACTTCCTTTATGAATTGTTGGTTGGATGATAAAGCATAATTTATATTTTCTAAAACTAAATCTGGAACTGTATGATCAAAGGAGGAATGAAAATCATAGTGAAAATATCGCTGCATGATATTACTTAGTTCCTCCTTTTTAACTCTTGTTTCATTCAGCACCCGAGTTATCATCCTTGCAATGCTAACAGGATTAAAAATAATCGCAAAAGGATTCGAACGAGTAGAGAAACCGTGCTGAATCAATTTCTTTCCAATATTATCAGAAAAACAAGATCCAATGGTTAAGATTTTGGATTGACAAAAAATCTTATCCTGTTGGGAAGGAAAATGAACGGGAGTGAAAAATTTAGAGCTTTCAGACAAAATTTAAGTGTTATTTTTCCATTTATGGGTCATAATGTAAATTTCAACGTAAATATCTGTTGAAAAAACTATTATCGAGCATAATATATGATTCAAAATAAAACAATAGGCTACAAATGGAGTAAAACCCCAAATTAGGTTATATTTTCGTTTTCGAATTAAAAGAACGAGTCAATAAATGGGATTCTTTGATTATTTCTTCTCTAAAAAAGCATCTAAATCAGGACCAAAAATCCAATTTGGCAGATTTTCTGATGCATATAAAGATGAATCCAGCTATGATGCATGGGATCGTGCATTGGAACAATTTGAAGAACAAGAGTATATGGATTCCTACAAATCTTTTTTTACCTATTTGCAAGATTTAAGTGCAGACAATGTCCACTTCATAGAAAAAGAAGGCCAACTGTATTTTGAATTTTTTCAAGGGAGTAAAAAAATAGAAGGTATTGCATCTCGTTCTAAAATTTCGGCTGAAGCAAAAATTGCAAAAACTGAAAAACTCCATATTGGCTTTTTAAGGCGGTTGTTAGAAGAAAACTATCAAATGAGGTACAGTCGATATGCCTTGGACAAAGAGAATACGATCACCGCTGTTTTCACTTCACACATTGCCGATGCCAGCCCGTATAAGCTATATCATGGACTAAAAGAATTGGCTACCTATGCCGATAAGAAAGATGATATTTTGATCAGTGAATTCGAAGCATTAAAACCGATCAATAATGGCCATGTAAGACATGTTGATGCCCATGAAAAAAAGATAAAATTTGATTTTAAAAACTCAGAGATTCAAAAGGCGCTGGATATTATAGACCATTCAAAATTGAATGTGGACCATTACCCAGGCGCAGAATCTTACCTTTATCTCGACTTGATTTATAGGCTCGATTACTTGTTGAAGCCTGAAGGAAATACCATGGAGATAATTGATACCATTCATAATCTATACTTTCAGAACAAAGACAAAATTCCTGTCCAAAAGAACCGAATAATTCGTAAAGAATTAAAAAAAATACTGGCGATTCCATTTGAAGAATTCAGCAAAGAAATATACGATGTGAAATCTACGTTTGGAATCACCCAACCCTCTGGATTAAAAAGGATTCAAGAATTCATTAAAGGTGAACTCGATAATATGGATTGGTACTACGATAATGGCCATGAAGATTATGCCCTTTCCATTCCATCCTATATCGTAGGCTACAGCCTTTTTAATTACAGTATGCCTACTCCCATGAGAGATTTGTTTGGTCTTTTTTATCAAATAAGGGAACAAGTATATTTTACTAATTTGGGCATTCAAGGCAAATATCGAACATCAAAAGGAATTCAAGCTTCTAATATAAAAAAGGAAATAAAAGCCATATTGTCAACACATAAAGAGGATTATCCCAACATGAAATTTGACTTGAGAAAAGTTAACTTTTCAAATATGTGTACATTTAGTAAATCCTTTTTAATGAACATTCAAGACATTAATTTTCAACGTAAAGATTTTAGGTAGCCATGAATACAAAATCCATCATAGAGCTATATAAAAAATCTGTAATTCAGATTGCTACACCTTACAGTACTGGGACTGGATTTTATCTATCCCATTATGATTTGATAGTCACCAACGAACATGTTGTAAGAGACAACAAAGAGGTTATAATTGATGCCGAAGGGCTAGATAAACAATTGGCTGAAATTTGCTTTTTAGATGAAAAATACGACTTGGCCTTTCTTATCCCTCCCAAAGACCACAATATGGCCTCTGTTCCCTTGGCTAATGCCGAGATGGACCATGCCGAAGGAGATGAAATCTTAGCTGTAGGGCATCCATTTGGATTAAAATATACGGCTACTAAAGGAATAATCTCTAATTCAGAACATGATGATCGTGGAATACTTTATTTGCAACACGATGCCGCCTTAAATCCTGGAAATAGTGGAGGTCCATTGATATCAGCAAAAGGAGAAATAATAGGTGTCAATACATTTATTGTTAGCAATGGAAATAATATTGGTTTCTCGCTCCCTATTCACTACCTACAAAAAGCATTACAAGAATTCAAAGAAGGCAATGGAGTCTCTGCTGTACGATGCAATTCTTGTCTGAATATGGTCTTCGAGAATACTGTTAAAGGTCAATATTGTCATCATTGTGGATCAAAAATTCAAATGATTTCCCAGATAGATTCCTACGAACCATCGGGAATTAGCCGTACCATAGAAGGCATGCTTGAAGAAATGGGATACGACATTCCGATATCAAGAATGGGGCCCAGCAATTGGACCATCAAAAGAGGAAGTGCCATCATAAATATTGCCTATCACGAAAAATCAGGACTTATTACTGGTGATGCCTATCTTGGTAAATTACCAGATGAAAATATATCAGAAATCTACTCTTACATGCTCCATCAAAATTTTGAATTGGACGGACTCACATTTAGTGTAAGAAGGCAAGACATTATTCTTTCTTTGTTGATTTTTGATCAATACTTGAACCAACAAACGGCAAAACAACTATTTGACCATTTGAGTGAGGCCGCTGATTACCATGATAATATTTTGGTAGAGCGTTATGGAGCCTCATGGAATGAAGCTACTCATTAATTGGTTATTGGACATATTTCGAAGTATGAATACCCCTGGTAATTCAAGGGCAAAATTGCTACACTCCTGAAAAACAAACCCTATTTAGGCATATTCAGGAGTAGACTAACATGAAAAACAAGAAGTTTGGGTATTAAATTTGAGGTAAAAAAGAAGGGTGGCCTGACTCTTTACAATGGGCTGCGGGAGCTGCATTCGCAGTATGTCTCGTCCTAAAATAAGTGTACAGTTAAAATTGATAATCCTATCATTTGTTTA
>JARGNR010000130.1 GCA_029212405.1 Saprospiraceae bacterium | reverse complement strand
ATAGCTATCGCTATCACATCTATGATGAGCGTTCGGTCCCCCATAGTAAAGAGTCTGGCCACCCTTCTTTTTACCTCAAATTTAATTCCCAAACTTCTTGTTTTTTATGTTAGTCTACTCCTGAATATGCCTAAGAACTCCGAGGTTTACCGAGCTGAAAGGCTTGTAGCTATTGGCAAGTCTCATTTTTCTTTTCATAGCCAAAGCTATGGTAATAAAAATAGGCGTAGGTCAATGGCTGCAATGCTTTTAGCGCAGGTAGTGAGTGAGTTTTTAAACCACTTCAATAGTTGATTAGTTTTTTACAAATAAGCGATGACTTTGTAGAAATATTAAGGATATACGTGCCTGAAGGGATATTTTCCATATTCAGCATTTCTGAATAATCTCCCTCTACCTGAATTGATTTTTGAAGAACAATATTTCCTTTCATATCCAGTAGCCTTAACTCAACGTTCAAAGATTGCTTTGATTTTATATCGACAAACGTTCTACCGTCTGATGGATTAGGACGTATTTCTACAGATTCAATCCCTTCGCTTTCCGTAAATGAAGTAGTTTCTTCGCCTGCAATATGAAAGATTTCACCACTTGAGAATGATGCGATGTACAATTCACCATTTTGATCTTCTCCAAATGTAGAAATTGCATGAGGGAAGGCACCAATAGAACTCCCTGTCCATACCTCATTCTCATCTCGTTCTACAACAAAAAATTCTCCATTACAAAAGTCAGCACAAATATATTTGCCATATAGGTCTACATACTTGGTCCCTCTATAAACAAATCCTCCCGTTATGGAACATGGCCCACCAAAGCCCTGTTGCTGTATTTCAAAAACCGGAGCAACAAAAGCTTCCTGACAATCATCGATGGAGGTGTTGCTTGTAAAGGAGGTTCCTTCATAACATCTCCATCCATAATTTTCACCCCCTTCACTATCTCCCGATTGAAAGTCAATCTCTTCAATGGCGGTCTGTCCCACATCTCCTATCCATAGATCGCCCGTTTCTCGATCAAAACTATACCTCCATGGGTTACGCAACCCAAGAGCCCATATTTCATCCAATATAGTTTCGTCATTTACAAATGGGTTATCTGTAGGCACAGAATATGGGAGACCATTATCAATATCTATTCGAAGCATTTTCCCGAGCAAGGTTTCTTTGTCCTGGCCTGCGTTAATTGGATCATTTCCAGCACCACCATCCCCTAAACCAATATAGAGATATCCATCTGCCCCGAACTTCAAGCAACCCCCGTTATGGTTGCTAAATGGTTGTTCAATTTCCATGATCAATTCTCTACTTTCAAGGTTCACCAGATTAGGATTATCCTGATCTACTTCATAGCGTACTATATTTGTATTGTTACTATTATCAATATAGTTTAAAAACAAATATCCATTGTTTTCATATTCTGGATGAAAGGCCAATCCTAACAATCCTCTTTCATCTTGATTGTTGGAATTTCTCACTAAATCGTCAATGTCAATAAATGGCTCTGGTAATACAGATCCACTTCCATCAATTATTTTTATGTATCCACTTCGCTCAACAATAAATAGCCGGTCATCACCAGCATTAGTAATATCCAAAGGAGAGGAAAAACCACTAGCAATCAACTCCAATTCAATATTTTGACCTGATGCAGCTAAACTTATAGCAGTACACAAAAGAAGACACACAATACGCTTCATGTTTTTATTGTTTTAAGTGTATATCAAAACTAAATCTTGTAACTCAAGTCTAAATTTCAACACTTAAGATACAAATACCAAAAAATGAGTAAGAATATAAACCAGAATCACTACAAAGTGTCCTTTTAATAGGAAGAAGGCATCATATTTGAATTATTTCTTATATGAAAAATGAAATAAATTGATCTATTAATATATTTTTAACCCTTTAAAACGTTAAGTAACGTCTTTATGATACAAATGCCCATTCCAAAATGGTATTTTGGTATTATAAAACTAACAAAATATAGGATTATGACAACTGCAACACTATCTGAAAAAAGAGATAAAACAAAAGCACGGAATACCTCAATAATAATTCATTTACTATTGTTGCTAATTGCCTTCTTTTACTTTTGGACAATGGATATCCCAAAGCCACCAAAGACATTTAATACACCGATTGTGGTGGATATGAACTTCAAAGAAAGTAGTCTAAGTAAATATGCGCATTCTGATGCAGGTAAAAAGAAAGCTAAAACAGAGGCTCCTAAGAAAATTGAAACGAAGAAGACTAATAAGATTGAGGTTAAAAAACCTAAAGTTGTCATTCCAGAACCTAAACCTACAGAACCTACACCTACGGATCCTATTGTTTCAGAAACTACAGTGGATGAAGCACCTGTTGAAGCGGTAGAAGAAGAAATAGAAATAGAAGAGCCAGAGCCAGAGGTGATCCCTGAGGTAGTAGAAGAGGAAGTAGTGGAAGAAGAAGTAATCACGGAAGCTGATCTAGAAGAGCTCTTAGAGGAAGAATTAGACGGTCAGGAAACAGCAGCAGAGGAGTCACAAGAAAGTACCACCGGAGATGGAGGTTCTGATGAAACAGATTCATCAATTGAAGGAGATGGAGGGACAGGTGAAAGTTCAGATGGAGATGGAGATGGAGCAACATCTGGAGATGACGGAGACGAAGGAGTGGGTGATGTTGGAAGTGGAACTGGAGATTATGATGGATCAGGTAATGGCGTTTTTGGAAGAAGAATTGTAAAAAGAAACTGGAGAGGTCTTGATTTGTCAAGAGGAGTAGGAATAATAGTGGTTAAGTTTTGTGTAGACCGAGAAGGGAATGTCACATTTGTAGAGCTACTTGAAACAGAAACAACAGAGACCGACACAAAAAAATTAAAGCAAGCATTGACCGCAATGAGAGGCTATAAAGTCCAAAAAGATCCAAACGCTCCACCAGAACAATGTGGAAAGTATGTTTTCAAAATTGACGTAAATGCATTACAAGGAAATTAGAAAAAATAAAGCCGCAAATTCTCCAATTTGCGGCTTTTATTTTACCTATTTATCTACACGTCCATAAAGTGCTCCTTGATTTGTATAGGTGTTTTTGGTTTATCAATTCCTCCGACTAAAAAGGAAAAGAACTCAAGGTGTTTGTATTTTAAAGTTTAACCGTTTGCTTTTTTATGATCTGCAAGAAATTTTGCCAATCCAATATCCGTCAATGGATGTTTCAATAATCCCAACATTGCACTTAACGGGCATGTTACGACGTCTGCACCACTTCTAGCTGCTTGAACAATATGCAATGGTGATCGCACTGAAGCTGCTAATATTTCAGTTTCATATCCTTGAATAGCATATATCTCTGCTATATCTTGAATTAAGCCCATTCCATCCCATGTAATGTCATCTACCCTACCGATAAATGGGGAAAGATATGTGGCTCCTGCTTTTGCTGCTAAAATTGCTTGTCCAGCTGAAAATACCAAAGTACAATTCGTTCGAATACCATGTTCTGTAAACCAGCTGATCGCTTTTACTCCATCTTTTATCATTGGTACTTTCACAACGATGTTTGGAGCAATTTGAGAAAGTATTTTACCTTCTTCAATCATGCCTTCATAGTTTGTTGATATAACCTCAGCGCTTACATCGCCATCGATTAAGTTGCAAATAGCTGCATAATGTGCTTGTACATCTGAATCACCAGTAATGCCTTCTTTTGCCATTAGGGATGGGTTGGTAGTCACACCATCTAATATGCCAAAAGCCTTGGCTTCAGCGATTTGATCAAGATTTGCAGTATCAACAAAAAACTTCATGATAATAATTTAAGAGAAAAATAAAAGTGAGGAACTACACCGAGTCGCTCAACCACCTACCCTTGCTTCATTTCTGACCTGGGGGGATTCAGCAGGAGCTGACCGTATAGCCCTCACAGACCGCAAAAGTAAGAGTAAATATTAATTATCCAAGAAAGTAAGCAATAGATTTTTGATATGAATCATTTCTATTCTATTTCTACATGCTAAAGTCAATGACTAGAAAAGAAAAAATATAGCAAATAACTATAAAATAGAAGACGCAATAGCACTATAAACTGAGTCATCCTGCAGACTATGCCCCAGTCCTTTGGTGGGTATAAGTTTAGAATTTTCCCACTTGGAATGAATCGCTTCTGCCTCGTAAAAAAGATTAATGTCATCTTCTTCGTCGTGTATGATCAGACCATTGATGTCAATCATTGATGCATAATCAGCAGCATTGTAGGTAGAGATATCATTTCCAAATCGTTCTTTGATCAATTTGTAATACCTACTGCCGACTCTCGAACTCAGGCCTATCATTTTAAAATATCGATTGGTAATGTCTATCAACTTATCTGGAGAAGCAAGAATTACGAGTTGATTCACGTGAGCAGGTTTATATTGAGCCATATAGTAAATGCTTGAATAACCACCAACAGAATGTCCCAAAATAACATCTGGTTTATAATGACTAGAAACTGTATTAATCATTTGACCATATAATAACGCTTGAAATTTATCACTCCCTGTACCTCCATGAGCAGGAGCATCCATCATGATGATATTTAAATCTTCATCCTTTAAGGATCTATACAGTTTTCTCCATCGAAAAGAATTGGATTCCCAGCCATGACACAATAATACCTTCTTACCAGATTTTCCATTGTCATACGTCATGATAGGCAGCCCATTAAAATCTAATGTTACCTGTTTGAATTTCTTTAAAAATTTCTTTTGATACGACTGCACTTGACCTCTTCTTGGTGTGCAGAACACATCTAATGCTACTTCAGCTGCCTTTCGTGGTGCAAAGACACCAATGGTGTTTAGTCCAAATCCAACTATCTTTGGAAAATATTTCCGATATATTTCTTCTCTTTTCATTGCTCTCTACATATTTAATCATATTATTCAATCCAATGCACTCGATAAGAGTGGTATGCGCATTGATCTTACTTCGCTCAGAAAATATGATTAGGTAATTTTCAAAATTTATATTCCAGTCCGGCTCTTAATTCAATATTGAAGTTTTGATTTATATTTACTTCGTTGGTCCAAATCCTTTTTATCCATGATATGCCTACAAGTATGCGCCAATTGTTTGATAAAGTTGTTCTCGATTCCAAAGGTAGCTCAAATGCCAATTCTTTATAGGGATTATCTACAGAACTATCAAAATTGATATAAGTAAATTTTGCATCTATTCCTGAACCTACTTCAACCCTACTAATCTCTAGCCACATAATCTCATACCCTGCTTTCCATCTATACAAATCTTTGAAATTTGAATTGAAGGATAATTTTATTCTACCAGCATTTTCGATCTTTTTCAAATATCGTATACTCATCCCTGAACGAGTTGAAGAATTTGAATGTAAAAACACAGCCAAGGCAGAATCTAATGGCTTATACTCTTGTGCCGTACACAAATGAGATAAAGAAAATAATACAAATAAAAGGAGTAATTGTTTCATGGGCTATTGGTAGAAAGATGAATTCATTCATTTACCTGTCAAGCTATCATTGTAGATCTTAAAATACAAACTACAAAAATATTGAAAATCAAATACAGTTTCTGTAGTTGTAGAGAAGAAAAACTTACGTTCTTTTTATTTATCCAATTAATTGAATCACAAGGAAACAGTTTTCATAATTAATACCTGCTCCCACCTCTAAATTTTAAATAGGTAATAGGATTAAACAAGCAAATCAATTGCTTTAAAACTTATACCCACCCCCTAGTCTTATCTCTCCAGACGATTGATTTTCTTGAAAACTGTAATTTTCTTTTAAATTATACAAACGAAAAGATGAGCCTGCCATGATTGACACTCTAGGAGTAACGGAATACTTTAATTCTAATGGAAGTTCTACATTTATAGATTCGTATCCAGTTAAACCAAAATTAGTTCTTGAAATCCTTTTGTAAGCAAGGTCCACTCCTAGACCCAAATCAAATTTTCCCTTTCGAAGATTCAAAAATTCATAACCCACTCTAGAAATTATTGAGGTATTGAAATTGGAATTGATTTCAAACTTCAACCTTTTTAATTTAAATCTAAGAGAAGCTCCCATACCATCCACACTATTGTGGGTAATGTTAAATCCAATTTGGCGTTGTTTGGTAAAATCTTCTTGTGCACTTAAGAGAACAGGAAACATAAATAAAACACATAAAACATAAGTCCTCATAAATTGAAATTCGTTGATTAGATATGATAAAGACGAAATTACATCAGGGAAACGTTGGTTGATTTTTATGTATAACTTGAATTTAACAATTCAACTATCGTATTTAGAATCTTCTATTAGGGTAGGTACATTCAGAAGAAAAAAAAAGCCTGACAAATGCCAGGCTTTAAACTATTTTTTATCCTCCAAAATCATCGAAGGCTACATTTTCTTCAGGTATTCCCCAATCATCCGCCATTTTTATCACGGACTGATTCATCATTGGTGGTCCACAAAAGTATAATTCTAACTCTTCTGGTGCTTCGTGCTTACTCAAGAATTCATCAATTACTACATTGTGCACAAATCCTTTGAAACCATCTCCATTTGGATCTTCGAGTCCATCTTTTAATACCCAATTATCTTCAGGAAGTGGATTATCAAGTGCTATAGCAAATTTGAAATTTGGAAATTTCTTTTCTATCTCTCTAAATTCTTCAACGTAGAATAATTCTTGTTTTGTTCTACCTCCATAAAAGAAAGTTACTTTTCTACCTGTCTTCAATGTGTGAAACAGATGATATAAGTGTGATCTCATCGGAGCCATTCCAGCACCTCCACCAACATACAACATTTCAGCTTGTGTAGGCTTGATGAAGAATTCTCCATAAGGACCTGAAATGGTCACTTTATCTCCCGGTTTTCTAGAAAATACGTAAGAAGAACAAATTCCTGGGTTTACATCCATCCAAGTATTCTTTGCTCTATCAAATGGAGGAGTAGCAATTCTAATCGTTAGTGATACGATATTTCCCTCTGCAGGGTGATTTGACATAGAATATGCTCTAAATATCTCCTCATCGTTTTTCATCTTCAAATCCCACATTTTAAACTTGTCCCAATCTTTCTGGAATTTGTCTAATGTATCATGGTATTTTGGATGAGCAGAAATATCAAAATCTTTATAGTTGACTTCAATTGGAGGAACATCTACTTGAATGTATCCACCTGCTTCGAAATCAAGTGTTTCGCCTTCAGGAAGTTTTACAATGAACTCCTTAATAAAAGTAGCTACATTATAATTTGAAATGACTTCACATTCCCATTTCTTAATTCCAAATATCTCTTCAGGAATACTTACTTTCATGTCTTGTCTCACTTTGACTTGACAAGCCAATCGTTTTCCTTCTGCGGCTTCTTTTCTAGACATGTGGTTCATTTCAGTAGGAAGCACATCTCCTCCTCCTTCGTGAACGTGACATTCACACATGGCACAAGTACCTCCACCTCCACACGCAGAGGGCAAAAAGATACTCTTATCCGAAAGCGCAGTGAGCAAAGTAGATCCAGGAGAGACAATCATAGGATTCTCTTCATCTCCATTCACAATAATTTTTACATCCCCTTGAGGAATCAATTGCTTTCTTGCATAAATCAACATCATGGAAAGCAATAAGATTACACCGCAAAATACAAGCAAGGCCCAGATTATCGTAGTGTAAGAAAATAAAGTTATCATCATCATCTGATAGAATATTTATATTTTATCCGAATAATATCGTTTGTATTAAAATTAAAAAGCAGCAGGATCTATTCCCATAAGACTCATAAATGCAAGTCCCATTAATCCTGTTAATAAAAATGCCATACCCAAGCCTCTAAGTGCTGGAGGAACAGCTGAATACTTAATCTTTTCTCTTATCGCGGCAATCGCAATAATAGCTAAGAACCAGCCAAATCCGCCCCCTAGTCCAAAAGACACAGATTCGGCAAAATTATATTCCTTTGACACCATAAATAACGATCCACCAAGAATCGCACAGTTCACAGTGATCAACGGTAAGAAAATTCCAAGTGAATTGTATAGTGAAGGCGAAAATTTTTCGACTACCATTTCTACCAATTGAACCATTGAAGCAATTACTGCAATAAATAAAATCAATCTCAAAAAGGTTAAATCTGTTTGAAAAATACCACTTTCAGACAATAAAAAATTATTGATTACCCAGTTGATTGGCATGGTAATTCCCAATACGAATATTACCGCTAAACCAAGACCAAATGCAGTTTTTACCGTTTTTGATACAGCAAGGTATGAACACATACCCAAGAAGTAGGATAAAGCTAGATTCTCTATGAATGCCGACTTTATAAATATGTTTAATAACTCTCCCATTTCTGTTTTTTTATGTTTTCCTGCTAATGCAGATATATTTTTACTTTTCGTTTATTGCTTAGGATATATCAACCAATGACTTATTCCAAGCTCTATGCATCCATATTAGAATACCGATCACAAACATAGCCGATGGAAATAATACCATCAGGTTATTATTTGCATACCAGCCCAACCAGCTAATTTGGGTGGTATCCAATACGTATTCTGCCGTATTTCCGATAATCTTAAAACCAAATATTTCACCCTTTCCAAAGAACTCTCTTACAAATGCCACGGCTAATAAGATAATACCATATCCTACTCCATTTCCAATTCCATCCAACAAGGATCGATACGGATTATTTGCCATTGCAAAAGCTTCCAATCTTCCCATTACTATACAGTTGGTAATGATCAAACCAATGAAAACTGAAAGTTGCTTGTAAGAATCAAATGCAACTGCTTTCAAGGTCAACTCAACAATTGTTACCAATGTAGCAATGATCACCAATTGAACAATCATACGGACTGCCTTTGGGATGTGATTTCTTAGCATTGAGGTAATCAAATTTGCAAATGCCGTTACAAATATTACAGCTATTGCCATAACTGTTGCATTCTTCAAACCTGTGGTTACCGCTAATGCCGAACAAATCCCTAATACCTGAACTGTGATTGGGTTGTTACTGTCTAAAGGATCTGTCAGAAGTTTTCTTTCTGCTTTCCCAAATCCGATTGATTGCTTTTCGGCTACTTGTACGTCTGCCATTTTTTTTGTTCTTAATTTATAAAATCAAATTTGTCATATCACCACTCAGTGTGATTAAGACTTTTTCATTTTCTCAATAACTGGACTGTAATATTTCAATCCTCTTTTTAACATCTCTCCTACTCCATCAGCTGTGATCGTTGCACCAGAAATCCCATCTACTTGCCATACATCGTCTTTAGCTCCTCCTTTCATTACTGCAACTCCTCTTATCTCACCTGTCGCATCCGTAATAGTTTTTCCAATAAATTGTCTCTTCCAAGCCGCATTATCTTTAATTTCTGCACCCAATCCAGGAGTTTCCGCTTTGTGATCAAAATCCACACCAGCAATAGTCTGCATATCCTTTTCTAATGCAATATTCCCCCAAATAGCATCCCACAATCCTTTTCCTCTTACAGAAAGTATGTAAAACTCTTTGTCGCCATCCTTGAATGTATACATGGGAATCAATCGATCTTCTTCTGCTTTTTTAGCTTCTTTCCCCATATCTATGTTTTCGGCCATTCCTCCTTTGTATCCAGCAGCTTCAACTTCTTCTGCCGTTACAAGGTTGCCTTTCATGTCATAAACTTCCTGGGTGATATTCTCGTCAAATATCTTTGAAACTTCTTCTATGGATAATGTATTCGCCTTCATACCAAGCTTATTCTCTACCGCAGCCAAAATTGCTTTTTTAGCGTAGATTGCTTCATTTAGGTCATGTATACCTTTTAGACCAGTATACATCAGCGACAACGATAAAGCTACGATGGTAGTCATTATCAATACGAATGTTATTATTTGTTTTGTACTATGCACTTTTTAATCTTTTTGAAATGTTAGCTTCAATTACATAATGGTCAATCAATGGAGAGAATGTGTTCATAAAGAGTATGGCAAGCATCCATCCTTCTGGATATGCTGGGTTCAATACTCTCACAATCATTCCAATAAACCCTATTAAAAATCCATAAATCCATTTTCCTGTATTGGTACTTGATGCGGTAACGGGATCCGTCGCCATAAACGCCATAGCAAATAAGAAACTTCCCATATACATCTGATAATACCAAGGTACTTCCATGAATGGAGTAGCACCCCATACATTCATAAGCATCGCCATAACCATACCTCCAATGAACATACTCACGATGATTCTCCAGCTGGCTACTTTAGTAAATATCAACATCAATGCTCCAACAATGATTAGAGGCTTTGAAGACTCCCCAATTGAACCAGGGATTGTTCCCCACCACATTTGAGCAGGTGTAAACGTCTCCGTAACTTTCTCCCAGCCTCCTTGATATGCTAGCGCCAAAGGAGTTGCACCACTGTATCCATCGGCAATGGATGTTTTGGCGGCATCAAACGTGTCCATATCCAATGAGCCAAATAGGCTATTGAACAGACTGTGCGCCCAACCATATGTTGCTTGTGTTCCTTCCGCTAATGTCGTATATCCAGAAACCCAAACTTCGTCTCCTGCAATCGTTGTAGGATAAGCAAAAAAGACAAATACTCTGGACAATAGGGCTATATTCCAAATATTCATTCCCGTACCTCCAAAGGCTTCTTTACCTATAATAACTGCAAAGGCAACTGATACTGCCAATATCCATAATGGAATATCTGGTGGCATAATCAATGGTATCAAGGCCCCTGAAACAAGGAATCCTTCCTCTATGGCATGTCCTTTTTTAGCCGCAAACCAAAATTCTATACCTAATCCAACAACATGTGCTACTACAAAAATTGGTAGCATTTGAATCAATCCATGAGCTAATTTCAAGTGGAAACCTTCAATGAACCCAGGATACATTCCTGCTGCAAGAAAATGCTGATGTCCGATATTGTACGTACCAAACAAATAACAAAGTTGCATTGCTAAAACGACATGAACCATGAGTCTTTTCAGGTCCATCCCATCTCGCATGTGAACTCCTCCTTTTGTTACTGTATCTGGAGTATACGCAAATGTAAAGAACCCATCAAACAAGGTGTGAAGAAATGGACTTTTCTTCTTGTCTGGTTCTATCTTCTTTAATAAATCAATTAATCCCATTTATATCCTAATTATTTTCTTGAATATATTACTATACTCTTTTTTTAAGCTTGTTCTCTCATCATTTCAAGGCCATCACGCAAAATTTTCTGTAATGGCATTTTTGAAGTACACACAAATTCACAGAGTGCAATATCTTCTTCTGATAATTCATTAATTCCTAACCCTTCCATTTTTTCAAAATCACCAGCCAATATAGCTTTCATCAAATGTTGTGGGTAAATATCCATTGGCAACACAGATTCATATTGCCCAGTAACTACAAAGGCCCTCTTCTCTCCGTGTGTATTCGTTTCTCCTTCAAATTCAAAATCAGGAAATAAGAAATTAGGGAAAGTTCCAGAAATACTCGGCCTTGGTGTAATTGGCAACAACCATCCAAATGCTTCATACTTGTCTCCTTCTTTGATCACTGTTAATTGATCATCTTTATATCCAATAAAGTTTTCTGTTGTGCTCTCTTTCCCTGTGTACACATCACCAGCAATAATTCTATTCTTTTCATCACTTAAATTGCCTTCAACCAAATCCCCTATGCTGGCTCCTTGATAAGTACGGATGACTGATGGTGTTGAAACTTGCGATCCACCAAGTGAAACCAACCTTGAAGCATCAAATTTACCTTCCAAAAATAATTTTCCAATCGTAATGACATCTTGAAGTCCAACTGACCACACTTTGTCATTTCCCTTTATCGGATTGACGTGGTGCATTTGTACACCTACATTTCCTACTGGGTGTTTTCCTGAAAAATAATTCTTCTTTACACCAGTTACATCAGAGAAACCCTTTGACGGTGCATCTCCTCTTGCATCAAGCCCCAAATAAACTGATCCATCCGTAAGCGCATTCAATACATCACATCCTTTTTGAAATGCATTTTCATTCCCTGCAATGACCAAGTTGCTGTCTAATGCAAGTGGTGCAGTATTAAAAGTTGAAATAAAAATGTCTCTCGGATCTTCGTCAATTGAAGCAACAATATCAAAAGGCCTTTGATTTAACATTGGCCAAACACCACTTTTTGTTAAAAAAGACTTTAATTCTTGTCGATCGACTTTTTCCAAATTAGGAACTTCATATTCCCGGTAAGAAATCTCTTTGTCCGCGAGAATAATAATTTCAGCAATTGCTCTTTTTGCTCCTCTTTTCACTTCTACTACCTCACCACTAACGGGAGCACAATACATGATCTCAGGTCTTTTCTTATCGTAAAACAAAGGATCTCCAGCTTTCACCTCAGACCCTACTTCTACAACCACTTTAGGAATCGGAGAAATACCATTAAAGTCAGTAGGCTTTAATGCATATCTATTGGTATGAATTGTTTTAATATCTCCTGTTGGTTTTCCAGCAAGTTTAAGATTGTGTCCTTTAGTTGTTGGATAGTACCCTGCACCATCTACGACGTAATTAGGAGCCTTCTTTGCAAAGAAATCTGATATTCTAGGAAATATTCCAATGTTTGTCTTCTTTGAATCTATTCCTGCCTTCTTACCTTCAATGTGCATCAAATTATCTGCAAGAGATAAAATCGCAAACACAAGAATAACTACGCCTACTGCTACAAGTGAAATCAAAAGGTAGTTGTTGTTGCCGCCTGATTGAGCGAAAGAAAACTGGGAAAAGAAAAGTAGCGATAATATGACTGTCAGTCTGCCCTTTACTAGTTTCATAATTCTATTTAATGGTTACTCAAAGTCATTTTACATATTAAAGAAAAATGACCTAGGTTGTCAAATTCGGTGCAAAGATACCAAACGTTGTTTAATTTATAGGTACAACTCATTTCAAATTAATAATGTTTATTATTTAGACTAATTCTAAATAATAAATTTGAATACCTGACGCACGCTCAGTATTCCTTTCCATTAAATCATAACGTAAAATAGGACTATCTAATAAGAGTAACATCTCCTTTATATAAGACTCGTACATTATCACTGAATAAGACTTCAGCAAAATATACAAAGACACCAGTTTCGACAGGACTATTATTGTAAGTGCCATCCCATCCTGGGTGTACACTATCATCTGGCATATAAGATAATTCTTCATGAACCATATTGCCCCATCGATCATACATCCTGAAATAAGTGACTTCCACTACACCGGAGCCAGTTGCCAATTGAAAAAAGTCATTTGCATTATCTCCATTTGGACTAAATATATTGGAGAAAAATACATTTCGTTTTAAATCGACATTTACTGTAATATCATCACTTACTTCGCATCCATTTTCATCCACCACAGTAACTGTATATGTAGTGGTAGCCAATGGTGAAAAAGTAACTATCTGACAATCAGCTGTGTTACAGTCAATATTCTCAGTAGGATTCCACAAAATAGAATCAATATCTAACTCAGAGACAATACCAAGCGAGACAGGGTCGGAACTGACTCCCAAGTCGATGGTTATATCTGGCCCTGCATCAACGATTATTTCTTCTGGTTGTCCAATAACAAGTAGCGTATCAAATGCACAACCATTGATATCTTCAACCCTTAACAGGATTGGGAATTCAGCAAAAACATTAATGCAGGTATCCAAAGGAAATCGTACACCATTATTTATACTAAATGAATATACATCTCCAACACCACCACTCGCCGACTCTACTCCAATACAAACCGTTCCACCATAACAATTCGGCTCTGCAGGCACATCTATTATCGCCTCTACAGGAGGTGCAGCAGTAAGCTCATAAGAGGTTTCAGCCGTACATCCTTTTGAATCGGTTACTGTCACTGAATATAAACCCGTCGATAAATTCAATGCTTCATCGGTATTTGAAACATCAGGGCTCCAATCATAGGTTAGTTGTCCACTATTGCCACCAGAAACATCAAGTCGTATAATTCCAGTGGGATCATTGGAACAACTTATCTGTACTGTAGTTCCTAGATTTACGGAAACCTCCAATGGGTCTGGGGCTTCTAAGAAAATGGTATCCTCCACTAAACAATTGCTACCATCAGTAATATTATATATATATTCTCCAGCTTCCAAAGCAGTCAATGAAGGTCCAGCTATTCCTTCGTTTATCCAAAAGATATCATACGAAGAATCATTTC
>JARGNR010000008.1 GCA_029212405.1 Saprospiraceae bacterium | reverse complement strand
GTACTATTTTCAGGTATAAGGCCTCTAGTCCTAATGAAAATGGGGATATTCGGTATTACTGAATATCCCTACTTACAGCCACAGCTATTTTTGAATCGGCTGTTCCATAATAGAGAAACCACATATTCTTAAAATAGACCAATCCTTCCACAAAACAGACTTCATTTACTTCTCCTACCTTTTCATAATCTTTGTCAGGATGAATGAAATACCCTTCCGTTCTATCGATTAATTTGTACGGTTGATTTTTATCAAAAAGTGCCTGGCCGGCAGCATAGGTAAATTTTGGCAAATTTGGATCGTTGAAATTTGCAGCATTACTTCCATTGTAAATCAATACTATTCCATCTTCTTGATAAAGTGCAAAAGGTCCAGGTTCAACCAATCGACTGTCAAAACGACCCATACGAGGATGAAGCACAGAGATCATTTTTTGATTTTCTTCATTTGTACATATTTCCCAATCGATTAGATTATTAGATGTAGCCATAAATAAATTGGTGTCTCCAAAATACATCCAGTATTTTCCATCAATCTTCCTTGCAATCGGTCTACCTTCTTTCATTTCTACGACGATAGCTCCTGACTTTGACCATTTATCCTTGTATTTTTTATCATTTAACACCAATCCATGTTTTGTCCAGTGGAGTAGGTCTTTAGAAGAAGCTAGGCTTAATCGTGCTGTTCGTCCATCATATGCAGTATAAGTCATAAAATAGGTGTGATTTTCATCTTCTATGATCCTTGGATCTTCCACGCCATCAAAATAACAACTGATACAATCGAGTTGAGGAGCATCTTTTGAAAACTTCCTAAAATTCCATTCCTTGGTTTTCATCGAATCGTTGTCAGGATAAAAAACAGGAGTAGCACTTTTTTCAAAATGAAGACCATCTATGCTATGGGCCATTCCAATGCGAGAAGTCCCTGTAGAGTCTTGGGCTCTATAGAATAAATAAATAGTGTCCCCTTTTACAATTGCACTTGGATTCAGAACATTGCGCGATTCCCAGAATACTGTATTATTGGAAATAGGACATTTAAAATTCAAGTCCTGTGTTGGATGTAAAATCGGATTGAGACTGTCTACCTTTTTAAAATTAGAAAAAGCCCAATCTTTAGTTGTTTGAATAGAAGTGGCGTCCTTTACTTGTTGTTTTTTACATCCTAAAAATGATAAAAGTAGTAACCCAATTATAAAATTAGTTTTCATGGACGATTAGATTTTGTAAAAGATAGCAATGCACTTTTCAAATTTATATTTTGCTTAAGGTACTGATTTTACAAAACAAACTTGATAAATAACTTTTGTAACGCACTTTCAGGATCTGTACAAAATCCAGGATGTACGGGCGAACTTTGAATTATAGTACTTCGATTAGCAGTCAACCATCGAAATCGAACCCGAATTTCTAAGGCACCAATTCTCCCACCATCACTTCCTCCAGCGCACACTTTTTCCCAGGCGTGCAAATAATCTTGAACCAGATCCACATCTATGTCTTCAGAAAAAGCCTTCAGTCTTTTTTCATCGATCGTATACTTCATCCCCAAATAGTCTTTTCCTTTGGAAAGTAGGATAACTCCAATATTCAAAAACTCGCCCCTTTCCACTTTGGGAACCAACCGGATGATGGCATATTCATATAAGTATTTATCTGGCATCCGAAGCTTCTTTTACAAGTTGATCAATAGCAGAAACTTTCGAATTCAGCAATTTTAAATAGATACTTCTCTTTTCTTGAGGGGAGAATGAGTCCGATTCTTCAATGAGCCACTCATTCGGTATGTTGGCAATGATATCTTCCATAATTTCAGGAAGCAATTGGGCTTTTATGATTTTAGATGCTTCTTCTAATTGGTTTGCTTTTTCAAGAAGGACGTGATCCTTAATCATGGGAAACGTTCTATTTAAATGTGACTCCCAACCTGCCCAGTTGTGATGAAAATATAAGCTTGCTCCATGATCAATCAACCACAATTCTTTATTCCAGTTGAGCAAATTGGTGTTTTTTGCCGTTCGGTCAATATTAGAAATGATGCCATCCAAGAGGACTACTTTAGAAGCAGACAAAATATCTGCTTCAGAAACCAGCGGATCATAGGTAATTGCTCCCGATAAGAAATGTAATCCAAGATTCAGTCCCACACTAAATTTGAGTAAATCCTGAATCTCTTCGTCTCCTTCCGCTCGGCTAAAGGATTCATCCAAATTCATGAAGACCAATTCAGGAACTTTTAATCCGATGGCACGCGCCAACTCCCCACCAATCAATTCAGAAATCAAGGCTTTTTTCCCCTGACCAGCGCCCCGAAACTTAAGTACATATTGAAAGCCGTCGTTGCCCTCAACAATGGCAGGAAGAGACCCTCCTTCTCGTAAAGGTTGGATGTATTGTGTGACATCAACGGTTCGAATTTGAATTCCTTTCATGGGGTGCAAGATAGGGAAAGGGAAGAAAGAATAGTAAAGAAAGAGATAGAAGGCAGAAGATTTTGAGAGATTATGGCAAGAGAAGGATTTATTAGAGGATGGATAAGGGATTTTTTTAAAAGATCATTGGAATCAATAGTATTGGATGCATCAATTCTTGTCTATCTTTGAAATCATTAACCTATGGATAAAATCCTTTAATTATGTATTCTATTGCTGTATTTGATGATAATGATGCGAGAAGAGAAGGTTTGAAGTTTCTGATCGAAGCTACTCCGAATATGACTTGTGTGGGTTTATATCCGGATTGCAGAGGTATTGAATTTCGCTTCAAATTGAATAAACCGGATGTTGCACTTATGGATATCAATATGCCGAATGTTAATGGCATTGAGGGGCTCAAGTACATTAAAGAGCATTTTCCAGAAGTAAAAGTCATCATGCAAACCATCTTTGAAGATGAGGGCAAAATTCTGGAAGCAATCAGCGCTGGAGCAGACGGCTACATCATCAAACAGAGCTCTCCGCAGAAACTTATTGAAGGTATTAATGAAGTGATGAATGGAGGGGCAGCCATGACTCCTTCCGTGGCGAAGAAGGTGTTGAAACTATTTACTACCGGCAAACGAAAAATGATAAATAGCGATGTTTCTTTAACTCCCAGAGAGCAAGAAATCTTAAACTTGTTGGTGGATGGGTACACGTACAAAATGATTGGCAAAGAACTCTTTATTTCCTATTCAACGGTCAACAAGCACATAACAAACATATATGCCAAACTTCAAGTTTCTTCGGTTTCCGCAGCGGTCTCTAAAGCGATAAAAGAAGGTTTGGTGTAAGTAAATTAGTTCAATTCTTATTTAATCCTATTCTTGAGATCACTTATAACCATATTGATATTTTTTATTGTATTCCAGTCGAATGGTCAGGCTATATATGATACCATTGCATGGGACTTCAATATTCTCAATGTGAATGATGGCTTTTCAGCTGGATTGTCGCATGATCTGGAAATAGATGCTAAAGGGTATTTATGGGCCGCAACTTACCATGGGCTGGATCGATACGATGGCTATGGAGTAAAGCGCTATACACACGATCCGAATGATTCTCTCTCTCTTCCTGCCAATCATGTAATCTGTTTATTGGCAGATTCGAGAAACTGGCTATGGGTAGTCGCAAACAACAAAGGGACCTATCTACTGATGGAAGAAACCAATACATTCCATAAAGTATCTAATACTGTATATAAATGGCTCGAAGAAGACCTACAGGGCAATGTTTGGGGTAAAAGTGGAGAATTCAGTTGGGAAATCATCGAAGTAGATTCGACTAAAGGGAAGCATCAGGATTTTACGATTTCTCCCTGTACTTCTTATTTTGATGGATTTGCCCCGAATGAGAAGATTCCTATCATGACGCTTACGGACAATAGCGAGATGTGGTGGGTGTTACGCGATACTTTGTATGCCTACCATCTGAACTATAAGACGAAAGCCGCCAACCTCAAATTCAAGATAAACGTAGAACGGGAAAAGTTTGGTTTTGACTATGGGCATACTGCTTTGTGCAAAGATCCTACATCGGAAAGCATGTGGCTATTTGCAGAAAATGTATACTACAACGTTGATAAAAAAACAGGTGAAGTATTGTCTGAGTATTATTATCCTCTTGGTTTATTCGGTGACAAAAGACGAAATTCTGTAGCCAATCTTGGAATTGATTACAGAGGGCGGATATTTTTGAATATTGATGACAGGGGTCTTGTGATTTTTGACCCTCGTGACAATCGTTTTAGCCTTCTTGTGGATCGAGATAAAAATGCCCCAAGACTCAATGTTTATGGGGGTAATTTGACAGAGGACCAACATCACAATTTATTCTTCTCAACTGCTGGATATGGCATTTATAAACATACTCGAAATAGAGACATTTTTAACCATTTTGTTGTGGGTGACAACGTTGGCTCAAGCATCTCAAAATTTTCTATTGAGGATGGGGATAAAATAGTGTTGTATTCGCTGGGTAGAAGATTCACCTATGATTTGAAGAGTAAGGACGTCATTCATAAGCAGGTTTTTTCAAAACATCCTGATTTTGACCCCTCTTATAAGCTCAGTGAATTGATACCGGAGTCTGAAGACCGATTTTGGCTGAGTTACAGAAAGATGGGACATTTAAGCCTTAGCCCGATTGTAAATGAAAAACCCAAATTCCCTTTTCAAATTGATATCCCATATGACACCGTTGAGTACATAAAACATGCGATTCTTGGCTTTCAAGATGCATCGACGTTATGGACTATCTTTTATCCGAATCAAAACCTTCAATCCAACAAAAAAAATCAATTTCGGCTGACCAGAACAAACGTAGCCGATAACACACTTACACACTACGATATCGATGTAGATTCAAGTTTTGTTCCTTTTACAAGTTTCAAGGATATATTTTTTGCTTCAAAAAACAGCTTATGGATACCCACGACGAGCATGGGAATACTTCGTTTTGATATCACCACCGAAACATTCAAACATATTTATTTTGGTGAAAACTCAGAATATTCACTTTCCAGCAATTCTATTTACTGTTTTCGACCAGATCCTGCCTATCCGGATAGTATTCTCTGGATCGGGACCGGAAATGGATTGAATAAGTATACCTACGCTAAGGACCAATTCGAATCGTTTACAACGGAAGATGGCCTACCCAATAATGTAGTCTATGGCATATTGACCGATGCCCACAATAACTTGTGGTTAAGTACCAATTTTGGCTTGTGCAACTTTAACCCAACGACCAAGAGTACCTATAATTTCACCCAGGAAGATGGTCTTCAACACAATGAATTCAACAGTCAATCCTATTATCAAGATGATGAAGGCACCTTCTACTTTGGGGGGATGGGAGGTCTGACCTATTTTGATCCTGAAGCGTTTTATGAAAATAGTGCACCATCGTCTGTTGTCATCAATCAACTTAAAATTGACAACAAACCGATAAATTTCAAACGCAATCAAGACGAAGATGAAAAGGAGACATATCGCATAAATCAACCGATAGAACAAACCAAAAAAATAGAATTCAATTACAAACAGTTGATGATCACGTTTGGCTTTGCTTGTCTGGATCTATCAAAGCCGGAATACAATGAATTTCGGTACAAAATGGAAGGATTCAATGACGATTGGATTGAAGCAGGTGTCAGTCATGAAGCTACATTTACACAACTCCCTGCAGGTACCTATACCTTCAAAGTACAGGGTATAAATGCGTCCAACGTATGGAATAGAAAAGGCGCAGAACTCATAGTAGTTATGCATGGGCCATGGTGGAAATCCTGGTGGTTCTTTTTCCTTTGTCTTTTGGCCATTGCTGGAATCATCTATTTGACGTATCGTTATCACCTCAAACAGAACGAAAAAATATTCCAACTCAGGAATAAAATCTCGACCGACTTACACGACGAAATCGGTTCTACCTTGTCCAGCATTGCCCTCTTTGGTTCTGTTGCAGAAACCACCCTAGAAACCGATCTTTCTCATTCTAAAAAAATGCTGAGCAGGATCAATGCACGCACGACGGAAGCCATGGAATCCATCAACGATATTGTATGGGCCATCAACTCCAATAACGATCAATTGAAGGCCCTACTCAAAAGAATGCGCTCCTATATTTTTCAGTTGAGTGATGCTTCCAACGTAGAGGTATACTTTACCTCGGATGATGATATCACTGACATGAAAATCAGCATGGCACAGCGTAAAAACATTTATTTAATATACAAGGAAGCGGTCATCAATGCCTTTAAGTATGCCCAATGTGATACCATAGAGGTGCAACTAAGCAAAACACCGAGTGGCTTACAATTGATGGTCAAAGACAATGGTGTTGGATTCAACACCCAAGATGCTTTGGATGATTTTTCCATGGGAGGAAATGGGATCAAAAATATGCAACTCAGAACGGACGAATTGAAGGGAAAACTTATTGTTACCTCTGCAAAAGGGGAAGGGACTACCGTTACATTCACTTGGAAACCAAGCAGTAAGGTGGTATAGCTCGGACGATCGAAAGTCATTTTTAGTCTATTTTTTTTAACTTTTCATAGCAACTATTCATTTCAAATATCATTGATTTCAATGACTAAATAAAGCGTCGCTACAAGTTATGTTTGTTGGATATAATTTATTAAAAACACACTTAACATGAAATCTCTTATCCAAGTAGTCGCTTTGTTCTTAATCTTTTCATTTACTGCACAAGATGTATTTGCCCAAACCAAACTATCGGTACAAGGAGTCATCCGTAAATCCGATGGTAATGCTGTGGAAGATGGAGAATATGCTGTCACGTTCAACTTATACGATACACTTACAAGTGGCAATCTCCTATGGTCCGAAACACAATCCACACTCAATGTAACCAGTGGAATCTATTCGACCATATTGGGTGAAGTAAATCCCCTCGACCTTCCTTTTGATCAGTTTTATTTTTTAAGTCTGACCATCGATGGAGAGGAATTACTGCCCAGAGCACCGTTGACCACTTCTCCTTATGCGAATGCCTTGATTGGATTTGACAATGCATTTCCGTCCAGTGGGAATGTGGGGATAGGGACTTTGAATCCTTCTCAAAAACTGGATGTACAAGGGAAAATGAATGTTCAAGATACTTTGTTTGCGGATGATATTCACTTTACTGGATATATGGTTTCTCCAAATGAAAATGGAATATTTAGATTTGAAGGAACTAGAATAGATATAAATGATCCGACTGGGGGAACATGCTCTGCTCAATTTTCCAATGGATTTGATGGTGAAAATTTTGAAATAGGCGTCGATGGAACTGGTCCGTTTTTATGGAATTTTGGAAGTGGAAATATTCGATTTGCTACTTCTAATTCTGAAAGAATGCGATTAACAAATACGGGGCTGGGCATTGGAACATCAACACCAGGATATCTTCTTCATGTAAATGGAAGTGCCGCAAAACCAGGTGGCGGTAGTTGGACAAATTCAAGTGATAGAAGACTCAAAAAGAATATCAATCCCTTCAATGATGGTCTGGATGTAGTGAGAAAAATGAATCCAGTAACATTTTACTATAATGGGAAAGAAGGATATTCAACAGAAGAGCAATACGTAGGAATAATTGCACAAGAAATGGAAAAAATTGCTCCATACATGATTAGCGAGTTTACAGGTAAAGATGACATTGAATATCTGGCGTTTGATCCAAGTGCACTTCCATTTATTTTGGTCAATGCAATGCAAGAACAACAAGCTCAAATACAGGAACTACTTTCAGAGAATACCGAACTAAAACAAAAACTGAAGACTCAAGAAGAAAAAACCAGCGCAAAACTCAGCGTACTAGAAGCAAAACTCAACGACATCATTGAAAAACAATCTTTGACAAAGCTGTAAAAGGGAGCACCCTATCCAGGGAAGCACTTAAGGCAATCTATTTTATCACTTCTAAAGATTGAATGATGACACTCAAATTTAACATAAGACACTATTTCTATCAGTGGATAGGCGTACTTTTCCTATCCGCTTTGGGAATATCTACCATATATGCACAGGTCAATACCAACTGCGAAGATCCCGCTACCATTCAAAAATACTCGGCTACTGCATTTGTCAATTATGGTAGTGCCAGTGATTTATACAATTCAGACAAGACAGCAACGGTCACAGTTGGACAGACCACTGTTCAGCTGGGCATGTACTCCAAGTCCTATAAAGCAGAATTGGGCTTCTGGGGTCAATTTTTACTACCTCCAACCGCTCCTTTGGTTCAAGCTTCCGAAGGAGATTTGGGTGATCGAGTAGAAGTCACCTGGGAGGTAGATAAATTGAGCCCGGTGGTGACCGATGTATTTAAAATATATAGAAATGGAACCTTCATCAGTGAGGTAGAAAATGATGAGCGAGTATATGTGGATTATAACGTGGTCCCTGGTGAATTTTATACGTATACTGTGAGAGGAGTGAATGAAGCAGGAATTGGAAGACCGGGTTCTTCAGTAGGTTTCTTGAATCCTAATGGTACGATTACCGGTCAGATAAAGACCGTATCCGGAAATCCCGTACAAGATTGTTCGGTAGTCTTAACGCCTACTTTAGGAACTTCGTTGCTATTCAATGACAATGGTGTGGGCTTTGCGGATTACACACCGCTCTATGACACGTCAAAATTTACAGTTGCCTTTTGGGTCAAGCAAGAGAGTCTCAACGATAACGCAGGAATTATCGATCTGGGTTCTTCCATCGATAAAAACTGGTGGATTCATACCCCCACAGCTGCTTCAGGAAGAGGAGTGGTGGTCCAAATGGGAGGCAATGCTTCCAGCCTGAAGTACTTATTCCCAGCAGAAGAAGAGACAGATTGGCATCATGTAGCCGCTACTTTTAGTGGCAGCAATTTATTGCTGTATGTGGATGGCATATTGAGAGGCTCACAAGCAACTACGATACAGACCGACTCCATACCGCTCTACTTTGGAGGAAAGACCAATGACAGTGGATACTTCAAAGGTAATCTGGACGAAATTTTAATATTCAATCGTCAGTTACCACAAACAGAAATCCAGCAAAATATCAACAAATCCATTTCCTCAAATACAGAAGGGTTGATCTCGTATTGGAAGATGGACGAGGGAACAGGTTCTAAAACCTACGATCTTACTCAAAATGAAAATCGAATGTACCTATGTGGGCCGAGCTGGTCCGAAGAAAAAGCACCGGTCACCAGTTCCAGTTTGACCGATGCAGATGGATACTATATCATAGAAGGAATTAATTACGGGACTGGTCAGACATTTACCGTACGACCTTCCAAGAAAATTTACAAAGACGTATCGCTGGAATTCAACGCTTCGGATCAAAAATGGGCAGAGCTCTCCAATTTTGATATTCCCGATAGTGCCCTCATAAATATTTCCTTTAATGTCTTTGATTTGAATGGTGCACAGACAATACTAGCCAAAGATGGTTACTTCTATTTAAAAATAACCAATGGAGTATTAAATCTTGAAGTTGATGGAACCGAAGTAATACTTGAACCTTTAGGAATTGGATGGCACAATGTGATGCTGGACATACGTCAAGATGGATCTACAGCCAATGTAGATTATTACAGAGATGCAGTATTCAAGAGCAATTATAGTTTTACATCTTCTCAAACAGATTGGTCGCTTAATGGTATAAACTGGACCCTTGGAACAGATCATCCTACATCACCCTCAAATTTTTTCACTGGATTGATAGATGAATTCGTCATTTATGAGGGCATTATCGATCTCGGAACTATTCAGACGATCCAAAATATAGGTACAGACCCGGGCAACAGTAAAATCGTCACCAATTTCAACATCAATGAATCTCAGGGAGACAGCCTTTACAATCTAGGGCTTATTGGTACGACTGGAGTTATCAATGGTGCAAACTGGGCGAATACATCAAGAATTGTCAATACTACAGAACATGAGTTCTTACCTTCCACAAAGGTGGTCACTTTGAATAAGACCAATACCAGTACCGACCAGGTAGATTTTGTGGATTTGAGTACCATTCCAGTGAGTGGGTATGTACGATATGACAACACTGCTTGTTTTGCGGATAGTGTAGAGATTTTAGTGGATGGTTTTTCGGCTTCACCGCCCATTTTCACGGACGAAGACGGTAAATTTACGGCAGATTTTGAGCCCGGATCTTCGGTCAGGCTCACGCCTGTATATAATGGACACACCTTTTCGCCAGCTTTTTATGATGTGAGAAATGCTATTGCTCCCATTGCTGGTGTCTTGTTTTTAGACAAGACCACACGGACAGTATCTGGACAGTTGGCAGGGGGAAATTGTAGAAAATCGATTATCCCAAATGGTGGCTCAGCGAAAGTAGTTCTTTCCACGCTCGATGGATGTTACGAAAGAGAAGTTGAAATTACTGCTTTCAATGGAAAATATACCATTGAGAATGTACCTCCATTTAAGTGTGCCATTGGAGTCTCATTCCATTCATTGCAAAACATAAAGGATTACTTCGATATTGCTGGCGGTTCTTCCATTGATTTGACCTTTGCGAATGATACGGTAGATTTTATTTATTACTCTGAACCTGTCATTACGATAACAAACTTTGGACAAGAGATTTGTGGTGAAACCGTCATTGAACAAAACAAGGCCTATTCGACCAGCATTAAGCTGCAACAGGAATATCCTGGAGGTCCTTGTGATGTTGACGAAGGTATAATTATTGTCTACAATGGACTCAATCAGGATAATGTATTGATTGATACGTTGGCCTATTCACCAAATTTGGACTATTCATTTGTTGCAGGTCCTCCGAATATAGCAGCACCGTATACTAAAACGCTACAAATTGATGCCATTGTCAATGGACAAACATCCTCCTTTACCAAAGAAGTCGTTATCTTAGGAAGAAGACCCCGTAATGTCAATTTCACCTCCACTTCGCCTTCTGTTCCATTTATGATACTGCATGATCCTCCCGGCGATGGATCAAGTTCATTCATTCAGGAAGGCACATCATCTTGTACGAAGTTGTCAATCAGTAGTAATTTAATTTCTACTACAGAAAGCGAGGCATTCATCAGTTTAGTGCCAAGTATTGACTTTTCCATTGGACTCGTCGTTAGTGAAGGTACAACGATAGAGCCTGTAAATAATTTTTCCATCGGCGCTTCACTGAAAACCAGCTTATCGTCGAAGAATACTGCTGAATTATGTACTGAATATTTGTCAAAGTATTCGACAGATATGGAAGAATATTTGGTGGGGGATACTTCAGATGTTTATATTGGAGGAGCTCTAAATCTGCTATTTGGTATCACAGATATTTTAATGATAGACACATCGAGTGGATGTTTTACCCTGGAAGCTGGTCTCAATGTTGTTCCTGGTAACTTTGCTACCAATTTCTTCTACTCTGAGTATGAGATACAAAAAAATATTATTCCAAACTTACAAGCTGTAGGTACTCCGGAAGCATTACAATCGATAATAGATTGGGAAACTATGATTGCCATAAATCAGGAGAATAAGCAGAAAGCTAATTTCATTGAAAATATTTCTTTTGGTTCTGGTGTAACTATTGAGGAATCCGTTTCTACAAAATCAACAGATCAAAACTCGTACTTGATGGAGATAGACATTGAGGCATCAATTGCACAAGAACTTGGATTCTTCGTAGACGGTGCTGGAGGAAGTGGCAAACTATCTCTGTCAATGGGAATTGGAGATAGTGAAGAGACAGAAACAACTATAGTTGATGAAACAACATTTGGCTATGTGCTTAGTGACAATGATCCTGGAGATTTATTTACCGTAAATGTAAAAAAAGATCCCGTGTATGGCTCACCTGTTTTTGAAACACAATCCGGTGCAAGCTCTTGTCCCTATGAGAAAAACACAGTGAATCGGGATGAAGTATCTATGACCGTTGATAAGTTTGTCGCCAATAATGTACGCGAAAATGATGCTGCTGTATTTAATTTTGACCTTGGAAATGTATCACAAACAGAGGAATCGCGGCAATATGTTTTCTCTTTGCGTCCTTCTTCTAATGTGAATGGAGCCGAAGTCAAAATAGGGGGTACGGACCCCATCGATACGGAGTATTTTATTGAAGCATTTGAGAGTGTGCCCGTCACAGTTACCGTGGAGCGAGGTCCTATTGCTTATTCAGATACGCTGACTTTTGATTTTTTCGTACAATGCGAAGACGATCGTAGAATTGCATTAGGTGAACCTAGGATTGAAAATCAATTCCATAAATCGATTACAGTAGCAGTCAACTTCATCGAACCGTGCAGCAGCGTAGATATCAATAATCCTCAACAAGATTGGGTACAAACACCAGCAGACGGACCCCTTCGCCCAATCAGTCTATTTGATTACGATGTCAATGATGCTGATCTTGAGCTCATACGGGTTCAGTACCGTAGATCACAAGGTGATGGAGTATGGATTAATATTGCAGAAATACCTAAAGATTCACTGGGTGTTAATTTTGAGAATCTAGATTGGGATACCGATGGTTTGGCGGATGGATTGTACGAAATCCGGGCACTGGCAGTATGTGTTGGAGGACTGGATGTAGGAATTTCCCATGTCATTAAAGGAAAGATAGAACGTACGCCTCCCGAACTCTTTGGTACCGCAGAACCTGCAGATGGAGTATTGTCCAAAGGAGATGAAATTTCCATCACCTTCAATGAGCCGATACAGTGTACGTCAATTTTGCTGGCTGCTGGAATTGGAGCCAACATTGACAACAATAACCTTGGTTTATACGATACAGAAACAGGAGCTCTTGTGGACTTCACGATGAGCTGCTCAGAGGATAAAATCATTCTGGTACCCAATGTGGCCAACACCTTCCTGGAGAATAAAATACTGCGGGTAGAGCTGGATTCTATTTTGGATCTGGCAGGAAATAAATCCGGTCATTTCGAATGGGAATTCTTCGTAGATCAGAACTCACTCAACTGGCTCGATCGGGAAGATGTGATTGTGGTCAAACAAGAAGAAGAGTTTGTCCATGTCGAAAGACGAATCGAAAACAGAGGAGGATTTAATATCGATTGGGAACTGGAGAATTTACCGGAGTGGTGCAGCATCTACCCTACAGCAGGAGTATTGGCTCCTGGTGATATCCAAATCATCAACTTTGACTTTGATGAGACCATGGAGTTTGGTCGTCAATTGGATACCATTGTGTTGAGTAGTCCCGAAGGGGATGAGCCGATGGTGGTAGATGCCCGAGTTGTCTGCCCCGCACCAAATTGGGAAATCAATGCCAATGAATGGGAATTTGCCATGAACTTTGTATGTGAATTGAATATCGAAGGAGATGTTTCGCAGGACGAAGAAGATATCATAGGCGCCTTTATTGAAGGAGAATTAAGAGGAGTAAGTCATGTGGAATATTATCCAGCTATAGATAAATACCTGGCCTTTCTTACCGTATATTCAAATAATACAGACCCATTAAGTGTAGATATGCGAATATGGGATGCATCGACGTGTTTGTTGTTCAGCCCAGTGGTAGAGAGTTTTACATTCGAAAGTGATGATTTAATAGGTACACCGCTAGCACCCCAAGTGATCCACACCAATAATTTGGTATTGAAAGAGATATTGGTCAATCCCGGATGGAATTGGCTATCCTTTAATCTGGAATTATTGGAACCGACCCCAGATTCGGTATTGCAGGATATCAATGATCCGATCAATGCTGTCATCAAAAGCCAAACAGAGTTTGCACAATACGCAGAAGGCTTTGGTTGGTTTGGATCATTGGACACGATAGGTAATTTGTCTGCCTATCAATTGCGAGCGAATACCTATGACACGATTGTGATGGTTGGGAATTTAATAGATCCTGATTCCATAGAAATACCATTAAATGTGGGTTGGAACTGGATCTCGTATATTCCTCGATCACCAATGGCTACAAATGATGCCCTGGAAAGCATAACCTCATTGGATGGAGATGTGATTAAGAGTCAGACTCAATTTTCACAATACGTTTCTGGCTTTGGTTGGATAGGAACCTTGAAGAATCTGAGACCTGATGAAGGGTATATCATTAAGACGTCCATACAAGACACCTTGCAGTATCCAGATATTGCCTTTGATTTGAATGGGAATCAGGTGGAGTTAGTGAAACGAAACAACATGTTGCCGGAAGGTTGGGAAGTGAACCCCTCAGACTTTGAACACTCGATGACGTCTACGAATATTGTACTCAAGGATGAAGAAAATAGTGTCGGACAAAACTGGATGTTGAGCGCATTTTTAGGAGACGAATGTAGAGGAATTGCAGAAGCGATTTGGGTAGCACCGATCGATGGATACATGTTCTTTCTGACTTCGTATTCCAATATAGCTGGAGAATTATTTTCCTATCGTATCTACGATGGAGAGAAAGAATACATGGCAAATGAGGAACGGATATTTACCATTGATGCACAGATAGGAGAGATAGAGGCACCCTATGAGTTTACATTTTCCACAACCTCTTCTTTAGAGAAGATGGATAGAGAGAATGCTTATTTAAAAGTGGACCCTAATCCTATTGTTCAAGGAGAAGAAGTACAATTGACCTACCGTATTCCACTAGAAAATGGTTTGATCCAAATATTTGATATTCATGGAAGTCACGTATATACACGAGAGTTGTCAAAAAACTCGGATACTCGAACAATCAGAGTAGCTACAGACCGACTTTCAGCTGGATTATATACGGTGAGTTTGCAATTAGGATCCGAAATGATTAATAAGAAATTACTCATTATTCAGTAGGGAGATGAAAGGAGAAGAACATAGGCAAAAGGAGATACAGTTATTCAAAGCAACACTCATTACATGTTTTTTATGCGTGTTATCCAGTTTTACCTTGAATGCTGATCCACCGGATTGGAATGTGAATCCGGCGGACTACGAGTTTAACATGACGGGGGTATTGAGAGTAAAAACGGAAAATAATGCGTTTTTGGATGAGGCGAATACGATGATAGGAGTTTTTGTAGCAGGTGAAACCAGAGGAGTAGTCAACAGTGATGATATTATTTTTGTGGGAGGAGCTGCTTATTTTCCGGTGACGATGTATTCGAATGAACAGGATGGAGAAGTGATGGATTTCAAGGTATATGTAGCATCGGAAGACAGTGTTTTTACAGCAAATGAGACGGCCGTTTTTGATCGGGCCATTACGTTAGGTAGTCCAGCCAATCCATTTATATTGACGATCGGCTTATGTGTAGATGTATTGGTATTGGGAACGGCATATTCACCCATTTCAGGGACGTACAAGGCGGGTACGGAGATACGGTTAGAGGGTATTGTAACGATAGAAATTGGCGAAAGTTTGACCTTGGACGCACCATTGGTACGATCAGAGAATGTACTGAATCTAAAGGATGACGCAATGGTAATTATTCAAGGGACAGGGTGTAATTGAAGGATTGGAAGGATTGGAAGGATTGGAGGGATTGGAAGGATTGGTAAGATTGGTAAGATTGGTAAGATTGGAGAGAGTGAAAGTTTCACCTCTCCAATCTAATTCTTATTTTAGTTTTTCTGCTATTTGTAAAAAAGCATCTTCTTGGTTGTCTATATCTTGAGCACTTACTGTTTCTCTAATTTTCAATCGAGTGAACACATGGATGTCGGAATCCATAATTTGAGCCTCAATATTTCCGCCATCAGCCTTTGTCAAGCCTTTGTAAACCAACACTGAACTCAATGAATTCGCAGTTGGATCATGTTTGGAATGAAATACTTTCAGGAAAGTACCTTCAGGCAATGAAAATCCACCTTCCAATCCTTTTCTCACTTTTTTCATCAACTCATTTAATTCATTAATGGTTTCATGAGGTTTGAATCGGTACCAATATTTGTCTTTCTCTGCGGATTGATCGCTTTCTACAAAAACCAGCATTGGCCCTAGAATCCCTGCAATCGATTGTAATTTTGATGAAGATACAATGATTGGATCTATCAGGAAGATGTTTTTAGGATTGATATGTGCATTGAAATATCCGGATTCTACCAACTCTAATAGAAGGGTTGATCCAGTTGAAGATCCGACTAAACTGATTTTGGTATAGCCTAGGTCTTCTAGTTTTTCGTATTCTAATTGAATAGATTCGGACCAATCTTCCCAGGTGGATGCTTTAAAATTTTCATACGTCGTTCCGTGTCCTCCCAGCAAAACTTGTGATATTCTATAGTCAGGATCCGTTGACCATTCTCTAAATTCGCCCCATTCAAAGGTAGAAGCGGTATACCCATGCACGGCAATGAGGATGTGTTTCTCGAGGTCTTCAGATGTCGGCTGTGGATATTTTGCAGAGACGAGAAACTCTTCTGGATTGTTGATAGATGGGTCGAATGTAATTTCATTGTCCAACATATATTCTTCAAAAACGGGTTCTTTATTGCAATTACTTAACAAAAGAGCGATCAAAAAACATAGGATAAGGAATAGATTATTTTTCATCGGTTTCTTTTTTTGTAGGAAGTTTATAAAAGATGGAAAGGTGATAGAATAGCGGTTGTTGTGTCCCAGGAGATTGACCACCATTCGTAATATTGGCATTAAAGCCCAATCCTAAATTTAACTTAATAGGATAGTTTTTAAAATCATAGGAGACCCCTAATTCTGGGGCAATGATTGTGGTACCACTGGGTAGTTCTGAAAATATTTCTTCTTCCAAGTCCGCTTTGAAGATGCCGAGATTCAACTTGGTGATGATTCTGAAGGACTTGTTTTTTCTGAAATGCCAGGCGAGGGAGGCAACCATATTGTCTTGCTTTAAAGCATTTGAAGAAATGGCCGACCCAAGTCTGGAAGTCACATAATCAACCCCAATATAAAATTGATCAGGTTTGAAGGATTTGAAGGAATATTGTACGGATAGTCCATTTTCCCAATACAAGGAATGAGTCTTTTGAAACTTTACTCCCAGATTTAAGTTTTGTGCGTTCAAGGAGGAAAATATAAATAAGAGAATAAGTGAAAAAAGGTGTTTTTTCATAATAGGTATGTTTTTATTTAGTTAACAATCCTGTACAGTTGCAATCTCCATCAAGACCAGTTGTCACAAGGTTAAATTCAACACCTTTATCTACCAAATATACTGCAATGGAACGAGTCCATAATAGACTAGATTCAAGGATTAGTAAAAACAAGAAATGAAGGTTTATCTTTTTGTATAATTTAAACATTAGTTCAAGAGTAAAGGGTGATCAAATAATATATTCAAATGTCAATCTTTTACTGGTCTAGGGAAAGTACAGATGTAACATAAAGCGGGATAGATGTAACAATGCTTATTTTATAAAAGATAAATCGTAGTAAACAATAAGAATTTTGATCAATCTTTGAGCTTCGCCAGAAGATCTAGGAGTGATCACGAAGCGACTGAAAAAAGGCCTAAAAAAGGACTGAAGAATGACTAAAAAAGAATCGAAAAAGAAAAAAATTTACCTAAAACCTGTTGGTTACCAAGAATTCTGGGCTATAAATTTTAGAGAATTTAATAACCAAGTTTAGAAAAGAAAAGAGAGTGAAAAGTAAAAAAGCCTGGTAAATCCTAAAATTATAAAGGAAAAGATTGATAGAAATTATTCATCTCTCAACATGGTTGGTAGTTAGTATAATTACAATTGATTGTAGTAAAAAGTATATTCTAACTCATTTCCGTTTAGGTAGGTTCTAAATTCTTTAATAGGATATCCATTGTCCATAAATTCGAAGGTTGAGGTATAGGATCTATTTTTATCCACATTATCGGAGGAAAAATAATTCCTTTTGTACTCAGTTACGTTGTGATAACTGTTGCTCGATTGTAGTCCTCCCTGCCCAAAATTATTACGAAATCCGTATTGAAAAAAAGTTCGTTGATCATCATAGTATACCGTAGACTCATTATTGTCAGATTTGAAAATATACGAACAATTGCCATCTAAATATTCAAATCCATACTTTTCATAAATATCTCCATCATCATATTCAAAAATGGAATCAATCGAACAAACGTCATTATTGGAATAGTGATACTTTCGGGAAAGTTTAGATCCATATAAAACATTATATGTAGAATCCAAGCGTCCATCTACATAGATATAGTTAGTTTTTTCCGATCCGGCTCCATCCGCATCAGACTCGACTGTTGCAATCTTGCCATCATCATTATATGTAAATCTTACACTTGAGTCCCAATAGTCCAATGCAAAAGAGGTATACGTTTTCACTTCAACAACTTTTTGTTTGTCGTAGAAAATTTTACCATAAATCTCAGATTCATTTAGAGACCAATGCGATGGTTGTAATGTAGCATTAGGTGAAAAACCAGAAGTCTCGAATTCTATCACATTGCCATATATAATAGTGTCCTCTTGGCTCAAGAATGCTTTTGCGTAATATTTTGTATTTGGCAATAAGCTTTGGATGAGAATAGTATATTTGTCGCTCACTTCATCATTGTAACTCACAATTTGCAATAATCCCTCATTATTTTCCTTACCTACAGTAATTCCCACCCGATCCACAGGCAGTTCTAAGGCATTTAGGATCTCTCCAGAAATTCTAACTTTATTAGGATTTATCTGTTCGACTAAGGCTGTCTTGATTGTCATATCTCCAGAATTGGAACTGTCGCAGCTCAATAGAAATGTAAATAATGTGGCAATTAAAAAATAACGTAATAAGCTCATTAAATTTAAATTTTCATTTGGATTATGCGTGAGATGTATAGCTCATTTTAATATACATATTTTTAACTGACACAATAAATAATTTATTTCTCAAAAAGAGTGATAATTGTTCATGATCAATCCTTGAGCTTCACAAGAAGATCAAGGAGTGATCAAGAAAGAAGGAGTGATCAAGAAAGGATTGAAGAAACAATGAAAATGACCTTTTTCATTGTTTTATTCTTCAAAGTTCCTCAAAAAAAGATTACTTATATATAGCCTATTTCACTACTCCTATCCTTGCTTTTAGTGGAATATTATAGGTGTTTAGACTTGGAGTTTGTCCATGAAAATCAAAATCAATGTCTACTCCAGGTCTGAAAAGTAGACAGTGCGTGGAACCTCCAAAGTGAAACGTACCCAGAGGATCTCCTTTTTTGATCTTTTGATTTTTTTTGACGGTGATTTCACAACTTGAGACTTCTGCCATTCCTATAGCTACGAAGCACATCAAACCAATTTTTTTGTTATTTGATTGTATAAATATTAGAGCACGAGCGGCCAATTCTGCAATATACCCTTGGGATTCATTAGGACCCGAGGGATCATAGCCTACGACAGGAGATTCAGCATAATAGGTACCTTTTACGTTTTTGATAGCGACGATTTTACCGTCTATAGGACTGTTCCATCTATGATATGTTTTGGCACATAAAAATGCTTGATATACCGTACTGTTATCACCAAAATGTCTGGATAAAGGATGATGATCCATGATATCCACGAGTGAATACGGTTGTCCTTTCATCCAAAACTTATCCCTACGTTTAGCATCTTTTACACAATTGTAAGGCGCAGATTCGCAGGCATTTACTATAACATCTGGGTGTATATCTTCAGGGCTTACTTCTCGTATTCCAGGATTAAACTCTCTGGTAAAAAAATCATCCCAACTCTTATATCCGAAGTATTCTTCTTTCGGTTTGCATTGGTAATTGTATATAAAATTCTTTTTGGCGTTATAAGGATTTTTCCCTTGCCCTCGTAATGGATCCATTTTGGCAATTGCTTCAAAAGCTTCAGGGGACAACCAACCAATGGGATGGTAATAATCGGGTTGTTTTTGATCAATTGGACCATCCACTAATACATATTTAGAATCACTGGATTCCAGAAATTTCTTCCAATGTTTAAGAATTTTACGAAGTCTTTTGTTTACTTAAGGATGAGTGAATGCCAAATAACCCCCACGTGTACCCATGGCCCAATCTAGAATGGCATTGATTGGAAACCCAATGAGGCCAACTTTATCTTCTACAACACTGTAACATGGGGCCTCTGTCATTATTTCATTGATAATGGCCAACATTTGCTCAAACTTTTTGACAGGTTCTTTATATCCTTGAGGAATTTCATCGTACATACTTGTGAAACTCATGTAAAGGATGGGGTCCTTATAAATAGCATTTCGTAATGCTTTTACAACAGGATGTAATTTTTTCTTTCTTTTTTTAGTTTGACGAAGTTTGTGTTTTATCCACGCATTTATATGAGCGCGGTCCGAAGGCAACCATTTACCAATTCTGTATTTTACATGTTCCATTCTTTTTGTCTTTTGGTGTTAAAAATTGAAAGATAAGATAGTGAAAATCGAGGAACTTTGATTCATTTTATGGATAAGGATGGCGTATGAATTTTGGAATGCATTAGAGTAAGTATGAATTTGTAATTTGGAGTACTAATTTTTCATTCTCTCTTTGATTTCTTTCACTGCTGGATGAGTTGAGAAAAGCAGAAACAAATCTGTATAACCGATGAACATAATTTTCTTTCCAAACTCAGTTTCATGTATGAACTCTACAAATATTGGTCTGGGAGAGATTGGAACATCATCAGAAACGTGTTTAATGTTTTTTAGCGGAACCTTAATGCTTTTCCTAAAATTATTAACATATAAGTGGGCGTCATCGATGTGGACTACTTTTGCTCGCAAAGTGGTGAAATAGATAACAGCAAATCCAAGAATTAATCCTATCAAGAAAAATAGTCCATCTATTGAAAGTATGAACAAGGAGCTAATTGTACCTATAGCAAACGCACCCAACCATAAACCTGGAAAGATAAATTTCCAAAAAATAGTCATTGATGTCGAGAGTCTTTTTTTCATTCTTAATGATTCGTAGCCTGAATCAATAATTGTAAAGGAGGTACAACTTAATTTAAGGTAAAATGAATGAAATATGAAAAATCTTAAAAATTAATCGACAACCCTAAATTAAACGTCCTGTTGAGCAATTCACTTTCGTTGCCAATGATGATATTCTGTACATTTTGATTGGCATTGACTTGTGTAGACACAGATTGTATATATTGAATGTTTTTTGTGTTCATCAAATTAAATATAGAAGCTGTAACCCTTGAATCAAACTTCCCAATTTTGAAATTATAGCTACTACTGATATCTATACGATGATAGGGGTCCACACGCTTTAATCGAACTTTAGGATCAAGATTTAGAACATCTCCCGCAGGTCCAACAGTTCGGATATCAGTGTAGGGCCTACCACTGACATAAATTGCATTTAGCCCAAAAGTAAAATCATGATAAGAAAGAGAATTCACCCATTTGAACTGGTGTCTTCTATCGTTCTCTGAGGCAAAGTATTCGTTTTGAAAGATCTCTTTATATCGTTCTTCACTTTTACTCAATGTATACGAAAGGTAGGTGTCGTAATTCTTGTATCCTGAACTGATGATGATATCTATTCCTTTTGTCAGACCATCTCCTCGGAATAGTTTATAGTCTCTTGTCTGATTTGCATTATTGGAGGCTTCTCCGGGATTGGGTATTAGATATTCAAGAACTCCTTTCATATCTTTTTGATATATTTCTACATCTATTGTAAATGGGCTAATTCGAAATGTCGATCCAATCATTATATTTTCAGAACGAAGAATTGGAATATTATTTTGCCCTGCATTTACCCATAACTCCATAGGTTCTCCTCGATATTCGTAATAAAACTGGCGGATGACCTGATTTTCAATATGAAAAGAAGATTTAAGTAAAAAACGTGGAGTCAATGGATACTGGACTAAAACTCTGGGAGAATATTTTGTTTGGTTTAGATTGCTGAAATAAGTGGCTCTCACTCCAGAAATTAGAGATAGTTTATCCCACAACTTCATTGCATACCCAGCATATCCAGTCAACTCATAAAATTGATCCTTACCGTTTAATTTGTTTTGTTTATTGTCATCAAAGCGATAGTTTATATCGTGATGAATTCCATTGAGTCCAAGCGTGAACGTTTGATTATTCAATGTATAGTTCATATGTGTATCAAAACTTAAATCCAGAAGTTTATTGGTTTGATTGGAGCCTAATTCTGCGGTAAGAGGATTATTGAGAGGTGGTGGAGGTTGACCTGGTTTGTATTTTTTATCGAGCTTGAAATCGGTGATGGCTTGATTAGAATAGGAAGTTACGTATGCAGTTGACGTCCAATTCAAATTGGAAGATACATTTTTGGAATAATTTATACTGGCTGCGGTATTGAACCAAGATTGATCTTCTATTGCTACTAATTTAAGTTCGTTTTCATTTAGATCACGAATTGAAATTTTGAAATCATTGGTAACTTCATCACCACTTCGGAAAAAATTAATTGAGAATTTGTCTCGATTTTCGTTCTGATAGAGATACTTCAAATTAACGTCATAAAATTTAAAACTTGGGTCATTCTTCCGATCATCAAATTTTTCCGAAAAAAAGGCAATTTGAGTATCATTTTGACGAAGAGAGGAAACGGTATTGAATTGGTCATTATTTACTTCCTTGATCGTCCCTCGTCCGGCGATAGACAAGGTACTATTTTTGGTGACGGGTATTGCTGCGGATACGCTCGAAGTGAGTAAATCAAGCTGTACGGATCCATTTACTTTTGAAGCTTGTTCATTGGAACTAAATAACTCAACCAAACCTGCCGTTTTACCTCCATATTGGATCGGATAGGTGTTTTTGAATATGTTTACAGAGTCAATGTAGGCAGTATTTAGACTACTAAAGATTCCGTAATAATGGTTGGCATTGTAAATAGGCATTCCATCTAAAATCATCAGTGTTTCATCACTGTTGCTACCTCTGATTTTAATAGAAGCCGAATTATCTTCATGCGCAGAGATTCCTGGCAGCATTTGAATTTGCCTTGCTATATCATTGCCCATGACTCCAGATGTATTGCTTTGAATCGTACGCTTTTTCATTTGGATGGCATTGTTTTCCCCTCCAATTTTCATTGGCTTTTCTTTATTAACGATCATTATTTCTTTGAATTCAAAGCTTCCTTTGTTCATCGAAACCATGATGTATTCATTTTCCAACTCTGAAATTTTATAAACTTCATCCTCAAAACCTACATAGGATACAATAATTTCCTGGTTGAGATACTGTTCTGGAATTTCTAGGTCAAATTTTCCATCTTGATCAGAATAAGTGCCAATAGAGGTGTTGCTAACCGAGATCGTTGCAAAATCTAAAATTACATTACTGTTTTGACCATTAGTGATTTTACCTCTTACGTGAAGGGAGGAATGATATCGCTTGTCTTCTGTCTCAGTATACGAATCGGTTTTTCTCAACAGAATATTATTAGAAACGATTTTGTATTCCATTTCATCTTGTGCGAGTAAATATTCCAATACAGTAGAAATGGTTTCATTTTCAAAGTTGGCATCCATTCTTGTATTTTCAATGGATGATGTGGCATAAGAAAATCGGATTCCATATTGCTCCTCCAAGTCTCTGAATATTTCTTCCAGGCTTGCATCTTTTTTGGAATACGTCACAGATATATCAGTCACTTCCTGAGCAGAAGAAACACATATAAAAAACAATAAAATCAGAATTAGGGGGTACTTCATTGAGCTATACCATTATTTGCTTATATCTACTTTTTTTCCATCCACCTCAAATTTTAAATTCAGAGGATAACAGACTTCCATTAATGCTTTATTTATGTCTGATTTATTAAAACTACCTGTATATTTTGTCGAATTCAGACTCTTATCAATAGTTACTTTAATATCCAACTGTCTTTCCAGTTCCGCGATAACGTCTATTAAGGGTGTGGATTTATAAACGTAAACGCCAGTTTTCCAAGTACTTCTTTTTTCACTTTCTGGAACTCGGTCATTGAATACATGTTGTTTTTGGATGACAGAAACAGATTGATTGGGTGTCAATATAGATTCTGTTCCAGCAGATTTTACAGCTACTTTTCCCGTTTCGCAATGCACCTCAAAGATTTGTTTTCGGTCAAAAACATTAAAGCTTGTCCCCAATACCTGGACACTGCCATGGTTTGTTTTTACTGTAAACTTGGACCCTTTTTTAACGGAGAAAAAGGCTTCTCCTTCCAAAGAGACCAACCTGTTTTCTTCCCAAGAGTGTACATCGTATTCCAGTTTACTATCTGCATTGATGGTCACTTCAGAGCCATCTGGAAGCGTGATGTTTTCTACCTTTGCATAAGGTACGTGAACCGTTGTGTCAAATTCATTACCGATATTTTGAAAAAGGACAAAAAGGAGAACTGCTGCCACTGCTCCATAGGTCAATAATTTAAGAATTCTGGTTCGTCCTACAGATTTAGTTTCTGACGGACTTTGTGTTGACTGAATTTCAGATGAAATAGCATTCCATAGTTTATCTTCCAGTTCTTGTTTTGGTTCTTCTACCACAAACTTCATTGCTTTCACAATAGATTGAGCTTGCAATACCTCAGCCTTTTTCTCAGGATGTTCTTTTAACCAACGATCCCAGTCATTATTATCTTCTGATTTAGAACCCTTTGTCCACCGAATAAAGGAGGGATCTTCCGAAAGTTCTAAGTGGTCGTATTGTATATATTTATCCATAAGAATACTTTAGTGAAGTAAAGTTAATGAGTTTAAAAATCAAACAGCTCATTCAGTAAGCTATTTCGATTTTGTGAGGTATAATTCCCACTGCATGTATTGTCACCACTTTGCATAATGCTCAAACATGTACCATCGGAATCTTTAGAATCATCATGATCTCTATCCAAGATACAATGTCCTAGTTCATGGAAAATAATGTATTCTTTTTCCAAATCGGTTGCTCGATTCCAAAATTGCTGGTCGATTACTACTTTTTTAGAACCATTTGAATAGGACTTACATTGCCCGAGTGTTCCTCTGTCTTCAATGTTTTCGATATATGCATCTATATCAATTAGGTCTAAAGAAATATCTACTCCCTGCAAAGATGCCTCTAAAACAAACGTATCAAAATGTTCTTGCAACTCTGATTCTATGTCGTTGTCAAATTGCTTGCTGCAACTAATTAAATTTAGAATCATCAGGCAAAAAAAGTAGTAATAAAATCTTGTTTTCATGTCTTTCATTTATACTAAAAGGAATGAAGCCAACGTTTGTACTCACTTCGTCACACCTTTTTTAATATAATGCAGAAAAATTTTGGTTGAATAGACCAGATAGGTCATCGAAATCAAATTTATTCTGATACTTGGACGAAGGGATATGATTTAAAAAGTATTAAAAAGAAGATCATCATATGCTTTGATAACTTTTGCAGTGCTCTTGATACCAAGTTTCTTGCGGATTGATAATTCAAATCCATAATACGTGAGATTTCATTATAATCCATCTCAGAATAATATTTGAGGTATAGTATTTCTTTTTGACGATCACTCAACTCGTTGAATGCAGAAGTAAGGTTGTTTTTTTGTTCTGTTGTTGTTTCTTTCGCAATGAGTATCTCATCAATAGATAATTCTATGTCGAAGTATTTCTCTTCCAATTCTGTATCGGTTGATTTACGCAATTTTTTAACCGTGTGGAATATTTTTCGTTTTAGAGAGATGAGGAGGTATGGTTTTATCGCATTGGTCTCAGATAGTTTTGTCCTTCTGTTCCACAATTCCACAAATAACTCTTGTATACAGTCTTCTACTGTATTTTCGTCTTTTGTAAACCTCTTACCATACGTGTATAAGGTAGAAAAATAGGATCTATAAATCTGCTCAAGGGCTTTCTGATCACCACTTCTTAAATTATTCCAAATTTCTTTATCCGACATAAATTTCTATCTAAAGCCTTTATTGATGGGCTTTCTCTGCTCAAAGATATTTTAATATTCTACTCGATTTGAATTTTTTTTGATTTTTAATGAGTACAAAATATCAGGTCCCTTCTTATGTCTATGTAATTGCGAATGAAAAAGAGCAATAAAATTAAAAATCACATTTAAAATTTAAGATTATGAAAATGCAAATTAAAAATTTAAGAGCTTTTGGACTTATGTTGCTAGCCGCGTTGGCTATTTCTTTTACTTCTTGTAATGAGGAGAGTTTTGATTTAACAGATATTGACAACTTTACGGATGGTACCATTGATGGACTGCAAAAAGGTGTAGTAGGCAAAAGACATTGTTTGGAGTTTATTTTTCCAGTTAGTATTGAATTTGTGGATGGGACTTCAGCAGAAGTGACGGACTATCAAAATCTTCATCAAACAGTAAGAGCTTGGTTTGAGGAAAATGAAGTAGAAAAGAGCAAAGAGAATCGACCACAACTCATTTTTCCATTACAAGTCTTGAATAAAGAGGGTGAAATTATAGATGTAGCTTCGGAGGATGAGTTGAAAGAATTAAAAAGCGAATGTCCAAAGATAGGCAAGGGAAAGAAAGGTAAAAAAGGAAAAGGTTTTAAGTGTTTCTCATTGGTTTTTCCAGTTACCGTAACGATTGACGGTACAGACCAGACTTTTGAGGATAGAATGGCATTAAAAACAGCAATTCGAACATATAAAATGGAAGCTGGTGAGGATTTTGAGAGACCGACATTGGTATTCCCAGTAACTATACAGTATGAAGACGAAACTCAAGTAGAAGTAGCAGATCAAGATGAATTACAAGCATTAAAAGAAGCTTGCCAAGACGAAGAAGGATAATTCACACTTTGTAGGGATCCAATTGCTTTAAGCAATTGGGTCTCTCAACAAACATTTCTTAAGATCACATTATATCCAATCCCAACACTTTACATCTTAAATATGCTTCGATCGCCCGCAGGTGCATATTTTAAAAAATCATAACTAAAGGTAAATCCATTAGAAGGGATACCTATTAACTAAACTAAACTAGAATAGAAATGAAAGCGAATTTTGTAAAGACATTGTTTATGTTCCTGGTATTGGGTCTTATTTTTTCTTCGTGTTCTGAAGAATCATCATTGGTTGAAGAATCTACAGAAGAATTTGGGAATAGTGGGAAAAACAAACCCGGAAAAGGAGGGAATCAAAGTAAAAATGTAGCGGCCTTGAATCATCAGTTAGTCAGAGATTGGACAGATCTCTTGCTGGAGCTTGAGCGATACGCTGGTGGAATGCGACCTAATGCCTCAGCACGAGCATTGGCCTATATTCACCTAGCGACCTATGAGACTGCAGTTCCAGGAATGAGAGATCATGTATCTAATGCAGATAGACTAGATGGCCTTGAAATTAAAAGACAAGAAGTACCCAGAAATGTGAATTGGGAAATTGCATTGAATGCTTGTTATGCCGATGTGATTGATCATTTCTTGATCAATGTGCCTTCAAACTTAAAACCTAAAATTGCTGTGTTAGAATCAGAAAATGCAGAGAAATTGGAACAAAATCAACCCAATAAATTAGTGGATGATTCTAAGCGATGGGGCGCATATGTTGCGGAAAAAGTAATTGAATATAGCCAAACTGATGAAGAAGCAGAAGCACAAATTCTTGATCCACAACCGACATCCTATGAACCTCCAACAGGTGATGGATATTGGACGTATTCGGCAGACCCTGAAAGAGCATTATTTCCATATTGGAAGTCGGTAAGAACATTTGTAGTTGCCCCAGAGCAAACGACTACATTGCCTCCAATTGCATATAGTGAAGATGGTAACAGTCCATATTTTGCTGAAATGATGGAAGTATATACGGTCAACAATGAAGCAAAGGAACAGCAGAATGAACAACTATGGATTGCAGAATTCTGGAGTGATGATGTAGAGGGGTTGATGATGAGCCCTCCTGCTCGACAGGTGTCTATTGCAAATCAATTGATCGATAAGTACAAGTTGAATCTGGAAAAAACATTGACCTTATTCGTGAAATTAGGTTTTGCATTAAATGATGCAGCGGTGTCTACTTGGAAATACAAATATGAGCATATGGTAATGAGACCAAGTAATTATATCCATGATTTCATTGACCCAGATTATCAAACAAATTTATATAGATTGATTTATTGGCCCAATCCATCGTTTCCTGGATACCCTTCTGGACATTCATGTTTTGCATCAGCAGCTGGAGGAGTATTTATAAATACATTCGGAAACAACACTGATTTTACAGATAGATCCCACGAAGGCAGAGATGAGTTTTTGGGAGCACCTAGAAAATTCAATACATTCAAAGAGATGGCCAGAGAAAACGCTTTTTCAAGAATTCCTTTAGGAGTACATATCCGAATGGATTGTGCAGAAGGTTTGCGGTTAGGCTACGAAATTTCTGATGGAATCAATGCACTTAACTTAGAACAAAACCCTGGCTAAGTCAGGGAACCGTGTAATGGAAAGTGGTTAATATTTGATGTACCTCTGGGATGAATAATCCTAGAGGTTTTTTATTTTTCCAGATATATTTTACTGTTTTTGCTATCGATAAGTTGTATATCTGAAACTTCTCCTGCACCTAAAAACCGATACCTCAATCCTACAATCTGCCCTACTGATGAATTGTATTGGCCCTCAAATATAACTTCGTTGTTGATAAATATTTTTACTTTCTTATCAAGTACTTCAATTTTGAAATCCTGATTATTTGACAAATCTATACCAAATGCAGATAAGTCATTTTTCTTTCCACTTAAATAATAATCATTCAACATTAAATTAATTTCTGAAATACAACCTGGAATTGAAAATGGAATTACCATTGCTCCCTCGGTCCCCAATATCACCACTTTAGTGGTACTGCATACTGCCCATTTATCGTTATAAATTGTTCTAAATGTTGATTCTAGAATAAAATTATCTCCTTCTATTTCACCCAGTTCATCTACGAAATGAAATGAAGAAACCAATGGAGAGTCACTTTGAGCGATCTCTCCTATTCCATATTCTGGAAGACGGATGTAAGTTGAATCTATACTTTCATTTTCAAAGTATTTGGGAATAGGGTCATAATCAATTGTCCCTATCCATCCTTCACTTTTAATGAATAAATCGTGTTCTTTACTTATCTCCCCATCAAATAATAGCTTGGCTCGAAAATAACCAGGATAGTAATACTGTCCCGTAGCTTGGGTTTGTTGTGGATCTATCTTAATTCGTTTCGTTTCATCCCAACTTTGCTGAATGAAAATACTATCGGAAAGAATACCATCAAGATCGAAATCAAAAATGACTGAATTTGGTAAACCAGAAACGATGGGCCTACTGGTAAATTCGACATTAGTAAAAGAATAATTGGGACTATTTTTACCTGTTGCTCCCATTCCAATAACAATAGAGGCTATAATGCTGATTAAGAAAAGAGAGAAAAACAAAACCTTGGCTATGGGAAAATTAATGCGATGTTTAATTTCAACATCATCCGTATCCATTTCTTTATTTTTGAAATCTCTCCAATTGGTATAACCAACAAACTGTGCTAACGTATTTAGTGTATTTATGGATGGTTTACTTTTATAATCGATTCTGCCCCAAATTCTTTTTAATGTAGTGGGACTTAATAAGACGTGAGTTTGTTCTTGAATGATATCACTTAACTCAATAAAGACCTCATTATGCCAATTCTCGGATCTTCCCCACCCTAGTTTATCCTCAATTTGAAGAAGGCATTTTTTTAGTAAATCTGATCCTGTGTCCATGATTTTAAATTATATGCAAATCTTAGTATAAAAATGAAATTGCACAAGTTTGAACGCATTTGTATCAACTTGTTTCAGTGGTTTTAGGGTTAAATTCTCAATTTCATCAAAAATTGATAGAATATGAATACAATTTACTCGAAGGTATTGACAATCCTTTTAATTGCAGTCCAAATAAGTATGGGACAAGAGAAAATCCCATTTGATACAATTAATTGGAAAATTAGCGAAAATGCTTCTTATGTGGTTGAAAGGTTTGAGGGTAAAAATGCACTTTACCTTAAAGGGGGTAGCATTACACACAAAACATTAAATTTTACAAATGGAACGATTGAATTTGATATATTCCTAAAACCTGATCGAGGCTTTCCTGGAATATCTTTTAGAGCTGTGAAAGACAACGCTGAAAAATTTTACTTTAGACCACACCTTTCAGGAAAGCCAGACTGCAATCAAGCGATTGCATTGATCAATAACATTACCCCCTGGCAATTATATTTTGGTCCCAAATATTCTTTTCCCTATTCATATAAATTTGATGATTGGACACATGTGAAAATTGTAGTGAATGAAAATAAAGCTCAGATTTTTCTAGACTATTCAGAAACACCACAACTTTCTTGGCAGCTTTTTCATCCCACAAGAGCAGGAGAATTGCAATTTAATGGAGGGAATAACAGCGCAGTACATATTGCAGACATTAAAGTGGATATAGACCAATCAGAAATCAGCAATTTTATTCCCGGGAAACGTGAATCGATTAGTGGTTTAATTCAAAAGTGGGAAATTTCGGATATGTTTTCTAAAGAAAAACTAAATGACCCCAATAACTTTTCATCAACAATAGAAGAAAGGAGTTGGGGGAGAGTCGTACAAGTAGAAGAAGGTGTTGCAGCCAATATTTCACGCCAACAAGATTTGTTTAATGGAGATCCAGGAGAAACTGTTTTTGCAAAAGTGAAATTGCAATCCGATGAGGATCAAATTAAGTTATTTCAATTTGGATATAGTGATGAAGTAGTTGTCATCTTGAATGGAAAAGCAATATATAAAGGAACCAATGCATTTCGATCCAGAGATTATAGATTTTTAGGAACAATTGGTCTCTTTGATGGGGTCTATTTAGACCTTAAAAAAGGAGAGAACACCTTATTACTAGCAGTTTCTGAAAATTTTGGAGGTTGGTTGGTGACCGGTAAACTTACTGATTATACAGGAGTTACCGTAAGTGACAATTAAAACATAAGAGGTTCATGTGAGGCAACTCATACATTATTTGTGAAATTAGTTTTATAGCCTTTGGACGAACATCCAAAGGCTATTTTTCTTCACCATTTATGTTGTATAAAGAATATACTATTCACAGCAGGGCTCCAACTCAAATAAAGTAGTTACTTCCACTTGTGTTAATACTCTGTCATAAATAATAATATCGTCTACTTTACCGGTATAATTGCTCCCTACAAATAGATCTCCAATATCTTGAGCAGAATAAGGATTACCACAATTTGCATCCCCGTTAACCGTATCGTCCAAATTGCCATTAAAATACAGCGTATACGTATCACCTTTCTTTATCGCAACTACATGATGCCACTTATCGGTTAGTTCTTCTACTTCTCCTTGACATCCATCTGAAAATCCAGTTACTGTTTTGGCCCATACGGAGTTATCATGCCCAAATACTGCTCTTCTGCAATCATAAAGACCTACAGACCACTCTCCTCTACGGTCCGGACAACGCCCCTCCTCACCTCTGCCTAACAGGACTTCATATATCCCTCCATCTCTAGTATTGTCAATGGGTTGATACCAAATAGAAATGGAAAAGTCGTCCAAATTATTTAAAAAAGTTGTGTTGGTTGTGGTTAAAAATTCTGCATTTGTAGTTCTGTTATCGAATTGAAAAGCACATTTTTGATTGCCATTTCGATCAGTGGCAGCATTGGCCGAAGTTGTGTTTACTAAGTCATTTGAATTGCTGGAATCATCAGTTAAACTTCCACCATTAAAAGTATAAGCTGCAATAATGCCCGACTGAAGATTAGAAGGAAGACATTCCAAGTTTCGTTCATCATCTCCACAGCCAACAATAAATAAAATTGTAGTTAAAAATAGCGCATTTTTCAGTTTCATAATTCGTGATTTTTGTGTACGATTATAAAACGACTCTATTTGACTTAAACATTAATAATTGCGAAGCCCTAAATTTTATTTAACATATAGTAACGATTAATTTTATTGATCAAAGACTCAAAAATTAAAAAGTAAGTATATCAGTTAGAATTATTTTCTCACTAATTCCATTTCCAATTCCTCTAGAGATTTTCCTTTGGTTTCTGGCAGAATTTTTAACAGAATAAAGAACCCAACTGTAGCGATCAAACCAAAAATTAAAAATGTTAGCCCATTTCCAAAATTGGATAATTCCCATGGGAACACTTGTTGGACCACCCAACTTACAAAGGAATTGATAAACCCGATTACACCAATGGCCAAACCACGATATTTTATTGGATAAAGTTCAGAAAGCATTACCCACATCACAGGACCTAGAGAAAAAGCAAAACATGCAATGAAACCTAATATTCCAAAGAGGACTAATGTTGCATTGATGTTGGTAGCCGCCTCAAGAATGGCCCCTTCGTTTTTTGCATAGACTTGACTGCCCAAGGCAGATTTCATTTCATTTTTAAAATCCAAGTCACTGGTATATGTTTTATCTGCAAATGGTTGTAGAAGATTCGCGTCCACATTTTCTAATGCACTTATTTCCGATGTAGTTAATTGATAGGTTGCTTGATTAAAACCATATGCACATAATAAAAGACTGATTGAAATTCCAGCAATTCCTACCAACAAAAGAGGTCTTCTTCCCATTCGATCAATTAAAAAGATAGCTACAAAAGTGAATATTACTGTGATTGTACTCAGCAGAACTCCAGAAGAGAAAGCAGCATCTGTTCCGATTCCAGTTTGTTTGAAAATCGAAGTAGCATAGAAATAAACGGCATTAATTCCTGTTATTTGTTGCAATACCCCGATGACTAATCCCACAATAAGTATAAACCTCAAAGCTGGTTTAAGCAAATCTTTGATTTGTACTTTAGAACTTATTTCTTCTACTTTTAGATTTTTCTCAATAGCCGCGATTTCAATGTCTGTATGTTCTTGGCCATGGATTTCAATTAAGATGGTTTTGGCCTCTTCCTTTTTTCCATTGGCATACAACCACCTCGGACTTTTAGGGATTAGAAATAAACAAATAAAATAAAGAATGGCTGGAAAAAATTCTACTCCCAACATCCATCGCCATACACTTTCATCGGTAAATAAGGTATTACCTGGGGTATTGTACTTGTTGAAAAAATAATTACTCAAAAATGCAGCAAAGAAGCCCAAAACAATATTTAATTGTTGTATCGAAACCAACTTTCCTCTGTTTTCGGAAGTGGATATTTCAGCGATATAAGTAGGTGCTAAAATCAAGGCAGCTCCAAAAGCAACACCACCGATCATTCTAGCAATATAGAGCATTTCATACGATGACGCATACGCGGAGAGAATGGCCGAAAGCGCATACAAAAAGGCAACATATATCAATATCTTTTTTCTTCCAACAATATCACTCAATCGGCCAGAAAACAACATGGCAATCATTGCAGAAAAGGAAGGAGAACTTACAACCCACCCTGATTGTAAATCATTGAGATCAAATTCTGGTCCTGCATAAGACATCACGCCTGAAATGATTCCTGCGTCAAATCCAAACAAAAAACCACCTAATGAAACGACAAAGGCGATCAGGGTCAACTTTTTTGACATAGTTTTATTTTTTATTCATTCCCCACCAATATAGTGATATGTATATAATGTTGGTAACTATTTCAAAAGATGTCGTTGATGTAAAATTTAACGCATACTAGTTAGAGCAAAGATTCTTGAAATTTGAATAAGCTACTATTTCCAATGACACCTTACCAAGTCTTATTTGAAATGGCTGTCATATTCATAAGATGTAGCAAGTTTGAAGAAGATCCTATTTTTTAAAATACTTAAATCAAGTAAATAAGAATAATTTAATTCCCACAATGCTTACAGTATTTTTAATCTTATATCTAGCATATTACTTAATTGCTTTTTTTGGTCTTTTGAGATAAATAGATACTTCGTATCTCCATACCCTTTATAGATATTTTAGATCTGATTTTTGCTGTTTGGATCTTGATTGATAAGTTCAACCATATCTAAATATTATATCTACCATCTAGAGTAATGGTCTAGGTGCATTCAGAACAAACGATTAGAAATATAGTATACCGATATGAGTTTTTATGTGTTTTTGGTCTCTCAATTCATTAATTAATCATGGATGAAATGATTGAAGCATTAGCAAAACAAAATTCCTGACTACCTTTACAAAAAACAAAACTAAAACCAACATGGACTTATTCACCATCTCCTCAATTGTAATTGTATTGTCTGCGCTCTTTGGATATATCAATGTACGATTTTTAAAATTGCCGAACACTATTGGACTGATGTTGGTGGCTATTCTTTTTACCATGGTGCTGTTTGCCACAAGTTTGGTGAATGATTCTTTGTATGTGATGGCAGAAAAAATGGTTCAACAAATCCCATTTGATCATATTTTATTGGATGTTTTACTGGGGTTTTTATTATTTGCTGGAGCAATGCATACCAATTTTGATCAGTTGCGGGTACAACGGTTTCCTATATTAGTTTTTAGTACATTGGGAGTATTGGTTTCTACCTTTCTTACAGGAGGCTTGGTTTTTTATCTCCTACAATTTATGGGGATGGAAGTGCCTTTTATCCATTGTCTGTTATTTGGAGCATTGATTTCTCCGACGGATCCCATTGCTGTTTTAGGGATATTAAAACAGGCAGGTGTGCCCAAAAAATTAGAAACCAAAATTGTGGGAGAATCCTTGTTTAATGATGGAGTAGGAGTCGTGGTGTTTTTGACCATTTTAGGTATTGCACAAGGTGGTGATCATGGTAGTGGAGATGCGTTTAATGTTGCAAAACTATTTGGTCAAGAAGTCTTTGGGGGAATTCTCATGGGAGGAATTTTGGGATATGGTACCTTCCAATTGTTAAGAACTATTGATGATTATGATATTGAAGTGTTGATAACGCTTGCCTGTGTAATGGGTGGATACACGTTGGCTCATTTTTTACACTTATCGGCACCACTCGCTATGGTGGTAGCTGGATTGGTGGTAGGAAATGATACGGTTAGAGGTTCATCGATGTCTGTTATGACGGAGCAATATGTTGACAAATTTTGGGAATTGGTGGATATGTTGCTGAATGCCATTCTCTTTGTTTTAATTGGCTTGGAAATGCTCATACTCACCTTTGATGGAAAATATATAACGGCTGGATTATTGTGTATTGTACTCGTTCTATTGGCTCGATATTTATCACTGTTTTTACCTGTTAAATTATTCAGTAAACGATTAGAGTTTGTACCACATACAGATTGGATCATGGCTTGGGGTGGATTGAGAGGAGGTATTTCTATTGCCTTGGCTTTAAGTTTACCAGAAACAATGAATCGTGATTTGTTTTTGATCATTACATATATTGTTGTGGTATTTTCAATTTTGGTACAGGGACTTACCATTGGCCGATTGGCAACCAAGTTGATTGGAAAAGAACATATGGTAGCCGAAGAAAAAGGGCATTAATAGAAGGATTCAAACATTTGAAGAAGATTTTTTATCGGATAAATTAACTTAGATAAAAGGTTTAAGAATTGGGAAGATTTCCCTTTTTCATTGATTCTAAGAGACAAAGACCATTCATTTTTTTCAAGTCTGCAATAAAAAATTTAACTTAGAGTTTAATTTTTGAGAATTCAATTAAAAACCTTTTTTACTATGGCAAAATATATGAGTGTTGACACCCTTAAGTGGTTGTTAAATGATGTACATAACGTGAAAGAACTTTTTAAGTATGAGCGATTTGCAGACTATGATGAAGATTCTGTTAACATCCTCTTGGACAGTGCCAAATCTTGGGCAGATCAAGAGTTTTTTCCGATTTTTAGAGAGATGGATGAAAATCCGTGTACCTATGAAGACGGCAAAGTTACTTCGCATCCAAACCTTAGAAGGATAATAGAAACAGCTGGTCGTGATGGATGGCTAGGATCTACGTTCGATTATGATGATGGAGGTACTCAAATGCCTCATTTAGTTTCCAATGCGTTGAATCATATTTTTCAGACGGCCAATAATCATATTCCTGGATATATGGGATTGACAACGGGGGCTGCTGATTTAATACGAACCTTCGGTAGTCAAGAATTAAAAGATAAATATATCCCTAAAATGATTGGAGGTCAATGGGGTGGAACGATGTGTCTGACTGAACCTCAAGCAGGATCTTCATTATCAGATATTACAACTTCTGCTACTCCTCAAGATGATGGATCGTATAAAATTACTGGACAGAAAATATTTATATCAGGAGGCGATCATCAAGCAGTTGATAATTTTGTGCATTTGGTACTGGCACGAATTGACGGAGCTCCAGCAGGAACGAAAGGAATTTCTCTTTTTGTAGTACCGAAACATCGAATCACAGATTCTGATGAATTAGAATACAATGATGTATTTACTGCTGGTGATTTTCAGAAAATGGGCCAACGGGGATATGCTACTGTTCATTTGGTTTTTGGAGAAAATAAAGATTGTGTAGGCCATTTGGTGGGCGAACCACATAAAGGGCTTAAGTACATGTTTCAAATGATGAATGGAGCCAGAATTGATGTGGGTATGACGGCGGCTTCTACCGCTACTGCTGCATACTATGCTTCATTAAAATATGCCAAAGAAAGACCTCAGGGAAGGAAAATTGAAAATTCGGGCAAAAAGGACCCAAATGCGGGACAAACCTTAATCATTAATCATCCAGATGTCAGAAGAATGTTATTGTTGCAAAAAGCGATCAATGAAGCTTCATTAAGTCTATTATTTGAAACGGCAAAGCTGGTTGATTTAGCTCATGTAGAAGAAGGAGATACTGCAAGTAACCATCATTTATTGTTAGAATTACTAACACCAATCGCTAAAACGTATCCTTCAGAAAAAGGACAAGAAGCCATTAGTAATGGACTTCAAATCTTTGGTGGATATGGATTTTGTATGGACTTTCCATTGCAACAATATTATAGAGATATTCGAATAATGTCGTTGTATGAAGGAACAACTGGGATACAGTCTTTGGATTTATTAGGTAGAAAGGTGACAATGCAAAATGGTGCTGCGTTGCATTTATTGATGGAGAAAATTAATGAAGTTACTGCAGAAGCAAATAATCATGAGGAATTAAAGCCTTATGCTGACAAATTGATGAAGGCAGTAGGACATGTTCAAAGTGCGCTAGCCTATTTACTTCCAATGGGTATGAAGGGAGATTATGAATCCTTTTTAGCAGATGCAACAGAGTTTATGAAAATGACTTCAAACATAGTTATTGCTTATCATTGGTTGAAAATGGCTACGAGAGCTAAACATGCACTTGTGACCGGAGACACAACATATAAGTCTAACTTTTATGAGAATAAGATTCATACCATGAAGTTCTATTATAAATATGAATTGCCGCATGCAAGAGCATCACTAGAGGTCATATTGAATAATGAAGAATTGACAATTGTTAAGGAAGACAGAGAAATATTTGCGTAATTGCAAATGGATTAAAATAATTAAACAAAAGAAACAATAAAGAAATGACATTAGATGTAATACTTGAGCAGCTAACTAAACAAGCCGAAAATGTAGCTCCTTTGGGCGCAAAGTTGAAGTTTGTTCTGGATGATGATATTATCATGATCGATGGTAGCGGGGACAAAAATGTGTTGAGTACAGAAGATGGGGATGCAGATACTTCCATTATAACCAGCAAAGAAACCCTTTTAAAATTGAAGAGTGGAGAATTGAATCCGATGATGGCAGTCATGGGAGGTAAAGTAAAAATTAAAGGAGATATGGGGTTGGCAATGAAACTGCAATCTCTATTGTAAAAATCGATAAGGTTTAAAAATTTAAAAAGGGAAAACTAGTTCATTTAGTTTTCTCTTTTTTGTTTACATCTTCACTATGTATCGGTTTTTGCCAAGGATCGATTTATATTCTTTATTAATTCAGGACCTTGGTATACAAACCCAGAGTACACTTGAATTAACGAAGCTCCAGCAGCTAATTTCTCTTTAGCAGATTCTGGTCCATCTATTCCTCCCACTCCAATAATAGGAAAAGCTCCATTTGATTTTTGGTGTAAGTAAGCAATTACTTCTGTACTTCTTTTTCTCACGGGTTTTCCACTTAATCCACCATTTCCTATTTCTTCAATTCTAGACTTACCAGTTTTTAAGTCGGCTCTTGAAATCGTAGTATTTGTAGCAATAACACCATCAATCTTGGTCTCTTCAACAATGTCAATGATGTCATCCAATTGGCTATCTGTCAAATCAGGTGCAATTTTCAACAAAATGGGTTTAGGAGCTGATTTTGCATTATTTAGTTCCATTAGTTTTGAAAGGATGGCCGTCAAAGGTCCTTTATCTTGTAAATCCCTCAACCCTGGAGTATTCGGAGAGCTGACATTAACCACAAAATAGTCTACATAGTCAAATAACTTTTCAAAACAGATGACGTAATCATTTATGGCTTCATTGTTTGGAGTGATTTTATTTTTTCCAATATTCCCACCCAGAATAACATCTTTGGGTTTGAATTTTTTCAATCGCTCTACCATAGCATCCACACCATCATTGTTGAAACCCATTCGATTTATTAACCCTTCATCTTCTTTGAGACGAAATAATCTTGGCTTAGGGTTTCCGTCTTGAGGCTTAGGGGTTACGGTTCCAATTTCAATAAATCCAAAGCCCAAGGAACTCATTTCCCTGTAGAACTTACCATCTTTATCAAATCCAGCCGCCAGACCTACGGGGTTTTTAAATGTCAACCCAAAGAGATTTTTCTCCAAATTGGGGGATTGGTAATTGTACAAGCTTTTTATTATGGATGTACCAAAAGGAAAATTAAGGGCTAATCGAAAAAGAGATACTGTTTTGTAATGTGCTTTTTCAGCATCAAGTCCAAACATATAGGGCTTGACAAGAGAATGGTATAATGACATATATGGATTGATTAAAATTTATGCAAATATAGTCGATTCCATGTCTATTGCCTTTGGATTTCGCAATATTTGATGTTTGGTCTATATTCACAGTATGAAACAAAGCCTGCTAAAAAATTATTTTGATAAGTCCTGCATTGAGGCAGGTTGTGATGAAGCGGGAAGAGGTTGTCTGGCAGGTCCAGTTTATGCTGCTGCGGTAATTATGCCTCATGATTTTTATCACCCTTATCTCAACGATAGCAAACAAACAACAGAAAAGCAAAGAATAGAATTAAGACCTATTATTGAAGAAAAGGCGATCAGTTGGGCTGTTGCACGATTGACTCACAAAGAAATCGACCGGTACAACATATTAAATGCTTCTTTTAAGGCAATGCATAGGGCAGTCAAAAAACTAAAAGTGACTCCTAATTTGTTATTGATTGATGGGAATAGGTTCAATGCATATAAGGGAATACGTCATGAATGCATCGTAAAAGGGGATTCAAAATTTACCAGTATTGCCGCTGCATCCGTATTGGCTAAAATTTACCGAGACGAGTTTATGGAGAAACAAGCAAAGAAATATCCACAATATGGGTGGTCAAATAATAAAGGTTATCCCACCGTAAAACACCGCAAAGCGATCCAGGAATTTGGTCCTTGTGATTTGCACCGCAAAACGTTCAGTCTGTACCCAAAAACGGATAAAATTTTTCACCCAAAACTGTAATATTATCAAGCTATGAAGTCTTTTCAATATCTAATCCTATACCTATTATTTGCTCTTATAAGTAGTGCATGTCAACCAGCTAAAAAAGACCACCATAAGGTAAAGAATACTGATCCAGTAATATTGGTAGAGGGCAGATATAATGTGGGAATTTTGATTATGGATGGAGTATATAATACAGAGATGACGGCGCCCATGGACATATTTCAACATACTATTTTTAGGGATAGCATCAAGTCGATGAATGTCTTTCTTATTGCAGAGGATTTAGAAATCGTAAAGAGTTTTGAGGGGATGAAAATATTGCCTGATTACAGTTATTTAAATCCCAATCACCCGCCAATAGACATTTTGGTGGTGCCTAGTGCTGAACATCATTTGGATTCTGATTTAGAGAACAAGGTATTAATCGATTGGGTAGCCAAAACTGGAGCTAAAGCTCAATATGTTACCTCTCATTGCGATGGAGCCTTTGTATTGGCAAAAGCTGGATTATTAGACAATGTGGTATCGACTACTTTTCCATCCGATATTCAGAAATACAAAGAAATGTTTCCTTCACTGGATGTAAGAGAAGACGTCATCTTTGTGCATGATGGAAAATTTATCACCTCTGCAGGAGGAGCAAGATCTTTTGACGGAGCATTGTACTTGTGCGAGTTATTGTACGGCAAAAATGTTGCAAGAAGACTCGCTCAAGGATTAGTAATTGATTGGAATGTCGAGGACGTAAAACATACAGTCATAGAATAATCACTGTTTTAAAAAACAACGTCAACTAAGTATAGCTTATTTATGAAATCAATTTGGAAGAAAAGATCCCAAGAAGAAATTAAATCGATCATTTTTGATGCTCTTGGCAAGAATATCAACTATGACGAACAAAATATTTTAGGAGTGCCAGCCTCTTATCTAGATGATAAAGTGTTCAATCAAGATGTATCCTTTGTAAAAGATGCTCCATTTATCTCTACACTTATTCAAAATCCAAATCATATTGGTTGCCATACATTGGGTAAGTCAGAACCTTTCTTTCAAGGGACACAAGCCATTGAAAAAGAGTTGATTGAAATTTGTGCAGTAGATATACTAAAAGGAAAGCCAGGTCAACAAGATGGATATGTTGCTTCTGGAGGGACGGAAGCAAACCTTCAAGCCATTTGGGTATATCGGAATTATTTTAGAAAAGATTGTAAAGCAAAGCGGGAGGAGATTTGCATCATTTGTAGTGAGGACAGTCATTACTCAATGGATAAAGCGGCTAATGTTTTTGATATTGATATCTACAAAGTCCAAGTGGATGCTGAGGAGAAAATTTGTAGTGAAGAGTCTATCGGCAATGTGATTACAAAAGCAAAAAAAGACGGTAAAATCTACTTTATAGTTGTGTGTAATATGATGACAACTATGTTTGGTTCGGTAGATAATGTCACCTATTTTATAAATCAGTTAAAAAGAAATTCTGTTTCGTTCAAATTGCATATTGATGGTGCTTATGGAGGGTTTTATTATCCGTTTACGAATAAAGAGAGTAAGATGGATTTTGACAACCCCGATGTTTCTTCAGTTACCCTTGATGCACATAAAATGGCTCAAGCACCTTATGGTACAGGTATTTTTCTTATTCGAAAAAATCTTATTCAATATGCGAATACCAAAGAAGCCAGTTATGTGGAGGGAGAAGATTTTACTTTGATAGGCAGTAGGTCGGGTGCTAATGCCATTGCCGTTTGGATGATCTTGGCAAAAAATGGTCCGTACGGATGGCACGAAAAGGTATTTATTTTACAGAAAAGAACTGAATGGATGTGCAATGAACTTTCCTTGCTTGGAATTTCCTATTATAGACACCCCAATTCAAATATTATTTCGGTCGCGAGCAGAGATATTTCCGACCATACAGCAAAAGAGTTTGGCTTGGTTCCGGATAACCATATTGACCCTAGTTGGTATAAAATTGTAATCATGGATCATGTTACGATAGAAAAGCTGAGTATGTTGATGGAGTCCTTGAAATTATCTGAAACTATAAATTGATATACTAATTCTGTCGTCTCATAACACAAGTGAAAGATTTTTTCTTTCGTCTTTGGTCAGAATAGTAAATGTTGCATTCACCTTGACCAGATATGCTTGATAAATTTCGAATAATCGTTTTCTATCATTTGGGTTTTCTCGTAGTGGATCTGGCTCCCAGGGTATATCAGGATAACAAAGAAAGTAATGCTTTTTATTGATTGAATGATCTTTACGTTTCAGTGTAAGTCCAAATTTTTCCATTGCCCATATTTCCAGAGTTATTATATCTGTATCACAAACTATTAAAGTATGTTCTAGATGAGCCCGAGTTTCAAGCTCGATTTGTTTTGATGTAATGGCGAGCAAGTCATCAAAAGTATAAGAAGGACCATTGTCTTTTAGATACTCCCTTGCATATTCTTTGACTAATGGCAATTGGTATAATTGAGCAATTCTTTGAGCACAAGTGGTCTTGCCCGAAGACTCTGGCCCAGTAAAAACCATGATCTCAGTACTGGGGTCAAAATCAAACGTCATTGGGCTGATAGATTAACTCGGAACAGTTTTCTGATTTAAATATAGTATTGGCTACACGCTGAATATCATCACTAGTAACTTTTTGATATTCTTCCGCTTCTTTATTAATAAGGTTAGCATCTCCTAATAATTCAAAATACGCAAGGCTCATTGATTTATGAAGAATATTTACTTCAGAATATTCTAGGCTGCTTTCTATTTTGTTTTTTAATTTTTGCAGTTCTCGAGGGTCTATTTGCTCATTTTTTAGTAGCTCCAACTCATTCCAGACAGCTTCTTTCGCTTTATTTATACCGACCTGGGGCATCGGTCTTCCTTCAATGACAAACATTCCTGGATCAAAAGTGCCTGAAATGTATGCATCAATTTGACTAAATATGGATTTTTCTTTGTACAACCTTTGGAAGAGCCTAGAGGATCGTCCATTGCTCAAAACATCAGACAAAAGGTCATAGGCATAATAGTCCGCATGACACCGATCGACCATGTGAAATGAAAGGTACAAGGCCTCAAGAGGAACATTTCCTTTCACTAACTTTTGTTTCTTTTTTCGTTGAGGTGCATCTATGGTAAGGCTTCTGGTATATTTATTTCCAGCAGGAATATCTCCAAACCATTTGTTGACCAAGTCATATGCTTTATTGCTTTTCATGTTTCCAGAAATAACAATTATAGCATTATTTGGGGTGTAATGTTTATTGAAAAAATGCACAACATCATCCATTTGGGCATTTTCAATATGTGCAGGAGTTTTTCCTATTGTGGGCCACTTATAACTGTGGTTTTCATAGGCTAAATCTGCAAGGTGATGCCATACATCTCCATAAGGCTCAGCAAGGCATGTTTCTTTAAATTCTTCAATGACCACCTTTTTTTGAACAGTTAAGATCTTTTCTGAAAAATCCAGTTGTTTCATCCTGTCCGATTCCAACCAAAGAGCGGTCTCAATATTCTCTGCTGGAAGAACATTGTAAAAATTAGTCATGTCAGTATTCGTAAAGGCATTATTTTCACCTCCCGCATTTTGAATAGGTCCGTCAAAATCTGGAACATTTTGAGATCCTCCAAACATCAAATGTTCAAATAGATGTGCAAAACCAGTCTTGTTGGGGTCTTCATCTCTTGACCCTACATCATAGACAACGTTTACAGCGACCATAGGAGAGCTTTTGTCTTCATGAATGACCAAACGAAGTCCATTCTCCAATGTGTATTTTGCAAAGTCTATCATTTAATCAAATCTTTTATAGGATAAATGTTCATAATCTCGTTCCAATTACCAACAAACGTTTCTTCAAAAACATTAGTTCTTAAACAGTTTAAAAAAGAATCTCGACTTATATATCGTCCACCCATACGTTTAAGGTGGGGATTGGGCATTTGACAATCAATTATTTCAAACCCTTTTTTTCTTAAAATGGAAGCCAAACAAATCAGTGCAAATTTTGAGGCATTAGCGGATTTACTAAACATCGATTCTCCAAAAAATAATTTCCCCAAAGACACACCGTACAATCCACCAACTAGTTCGTCACCTTGCCAAACTTCAACACTGTGCGCCAGGCCCATTTGGTGAAGATTTTTATAGGCCTCCTTGATATCTTCAGTGATCCATGTGCCCGGTTGATTTTTTCTTTTTATTTTCTGACAAGCATCGAGCACCTCTAAAAAGCATTGATCAAAACTAATTGTAAATTTCTCTTGATTGAAATAAGGACGCATACTCTTAGTAATACGTATTTCATCGGTAAAAATCACAAACCTTGGATCAGGATGCCACCAAATTATAGGTTCATCAGGATTGAACCAAGGAAAGTATCCATATTGATAGGCTAATAACAAACGATCTATTTCCAAATCTCCACCAATGGCAATAGCGCCGTAAGCATTTGCAGTATTAGGGTGGGGGAAAGAAATTTCTTGTTTATTCAGTATTACCATTCGTATTTATTAAACAGATCGTGTCTAATCTATGCTTGACTACAGGTTTTTTCCATTAATGAAGGCGTATATTACAGAAAAAGGCAACGACTTTTAAGTCATTGCCTTTTTTATATTTTTATAAATGGTATATTATTTATCCACAAATGCTTCTAATACCGCAGACAATCCTCGATCGACAAGGGCATCTTTTAATGGTCTTAGTTCATCAATGACTCCTGTTTTTACAGTTGCCTTACCTTTATAGTGAACCAACAGTGACAATTGTTCTGATTGTTCAAAGGTGTGAGAGCAGATATCCATAAAACTTTGAATCACCCAATCAAATGTATTGAAATCATCATTGTAAACTATTAATTCTGCTTTGTTTCCTGTACTTGTTTCCTCTAGAAGCATGATATCTTCAAGCTCTGAAACGTCAATATTTAATATATCCGTCATGTTTAAATTGAGTTACTGGTAATAATCAACTTAGGTTATTTAATGTTTCCCTAACAGCAACAAAGTTAGGAAGCTCACCGGCATTTTCCAAAACTTCTGCGTATCTAATTGTCCCATTTTTATCGATTACAAAGGCAGATCTCTTGGATACCCCCTTTAAACCTAGCACAAAGTCCTCATAAAGAGCACCATATGATCTTGAAACTTCTTTGTTAAAATCCGACAAAAGTACAAAATTAAGGTTCTGCTCCTCTTTAAACTTGCCTAAAGAGAACGGAGAATCCACTGAAACGGCCAAAATTTCTGCATTCATATTATTATATGTTGCAATATCATCCCTCATTGTACATAGCTCTGTCGTACATACACCAGTAAAAGCTAATGGAAAAAATAATAGAACTACGTTCTTTCCTTCGTAGTCTGAAAGGCTTATTTCTTTTGTTTCTGATGAAACCAATGTGAAGTTTGGAGCTTTATCTCCGCTTTTTAATGTCATAGTATCCAAATTTTAGTGTTTTGTTCTGAATAGTGTAATGCTTATTGGCGACCGATGGTTTAAAAATAACGATAATGTTTTCTTAAAGATGATAGAAAAACGGAATCAGACAGTATAAATTGTCAAAATCAACGTACAACTGTAATATCTCCTAGAATAACATAATCCTTATTTGTAATCGGGCAGATCAATGAAATTTTGTAGACGTAAACACCTGAGGCTACAAATTGTGAATTGTATTGACCATCCCAACCAACTTGGATGTCATCGGAAAAGAAAACTTGATTTCCCCATCTATCATAAATTGACATAGATACAAACTCCTCTGGGTTTTTAGTACTCAATTTAAATCGGTTGTTATCAGATGTAGTTGGGGCGAATATATTGGGTAGATGGAATACATTTTGCGTGCAATCATTCTGAAAACGCACAGTAATAGAAAATTCTTCATTGCAGTTGGAAACTTCATCTGTAATCCAAAGAGTATATTCCATATTTTGCATAATTCCATCAATAACTGGAGAAGGACAATCTATACAATCTAGCCCCTCTTCTGGAAACCATTCATATATGTAATTGCCTGTACTGTCGTAATTCGGTAGAATGTGAATTTCATCATTGAGATGAAGCGTGTAGTTTCGTTCCTCCAAGACAAAATCTATCTTTGGGAAAACATATAAAAGTGCTTCTGCAGTATCTGGTTGACAAGATCTGTATTGTCCAATGACTTCTACCACTTTCGTTTCATCACCAGAGATAAGGACATCTGGCCCGTATGCATCTTCATTTGAACCTATCAACCAACGATATTGGTCCGCCCTGCCCCCTGCAGTTAACAATCCTGTTTCACCAGCACAAATTGAATCCCCTATGGTTGAAATTTCAGCTTTTGTGTGCACTTCTACAAATAAACTATCTGATTGGGAACACTCATCATAGGTCATCGATAAGGAAATAAACCCAGAATTCGAAGGTGTAGCTTTTGTAATTAAAGCAATAGAATCTTCAACAATTGTACTTGGAGTCCATTTCGCTTGTCCAAACCCTGAAGCGAATAGCTCTATTGTTTCTCCCAAACAGATTTCATGGTCATTGCCAGCAAACACACTTTTTTCAGGGACGACAATTACTTGAATAGAATCCAAGTACACACATCCAATATCAGATTCAACTTCTACAAAATACTTTTTACTTTTCGATGGACTAATCGTGATCTCTTCACAGGTTGTGCACGATATATCTGCATCAGTCAACCAAACTGGATTGTTACCTGCAGAAGTACTGATGGTGGTACTTTGACCTTCACAAATAGCCCTAACCGTCGGCAGGAAATCAATATATGAGGTTTCTACCTCTATCATTACGCTGTCTGAATCAAAACATCCAAATTCGTTGAATACAGTGACATAATAGGTAGTTTCGAATTCAGGGCTGACAGTGACATTTTCACAATCTTCATAACAATCTTGTCCTGATACACTTGAATCCCATACATATTGGTAGTCTTCATTAAAATCAACTACAGAAATTATTGATTCTGCCCCCAGACAGATAATACTATCCGTATTAAGCTCTATTTCTGGGCCAGGAATTGGTATGACAGTGACTTCTAAGGTATCTCTTGATTCACATCCATTGGGATGCACTGAAACCAATACATAAGAGGTGGTGGACATTGGATTAACATTAGGATCAAGACAATCTAAACAGCTCAAAGAAGCATCTTCTAGCCAATAAAATGAACCTCCTTCCAGAAGGTTGTTTATTTCGCCGGAAAGTTGAGTTTCATCACCTATACATATCAATTGATCCTCACCAGCTTCACCAATCATACTTGGTAGCACGTCAAAAGTGGTTGAAAATGAAGATTCACACCCTTTATCTGTAATTGCAGTAAGAGAAACTGTGCGACTTTCTTGACCGGTGTATTGATGAGTAGGGTTCTCTTTGGAAGAGGTAGAACCATCGCCGAAATCCCATAACCAAGTGGAGATTGATCCATAACCCAAAGTTGTAGTATTTAAAAATTCCGCATTGACATTCTCACAAAAAGCATCTGTTAGCAAGTCAAAAGAGACAACAGGAATGTCTGCAATCTCTAGAAAATCAGTTTTTATTAAGGTGTCCAAACAATGATCATAACTGGCAATTAAATTGACATCATAGATGCCTGATTGATTGATATTGATTACCGGTGAATCTTCGTTTGAAGTGATGGATTCAGGTCCTTCGATCAACCAATTATAAGTGACATCTGTAGTTGTGCCAGCACTCATGTTTTCTAGTAATACCTCTATCGGCGGACCACATAAAGGTTCTGTAGCTTTAATGAATTCTAAGTCTAGATCATTCACAATAATAGGCTCTCCTGCAAAGCTTCTGCTGCAACCAATACTGTCGGTAATTATTAGTTTAGGGGTAAATATGCCAGTTTCGTTATAGGTGTATGATGTAGTATCGACAATCACAAGTCCGGCCACGCTGTCCAATATTCCATTACCATAATCCCAAGTGTATGAGTAGAAACCATCTGATTCAGCAAATAATTCTACTGAAATTGGGATGCATGACGGTGCTATTTCAAATTCAAATTCACCACTCGGTCCCTCAACACGTACAAAGGCCTCAAGCAATAATGTATCAAAACATTTGGAGGTAGATTGAGCGATTAATTGCACATCAAAAGCCCCGGGGGAGGTGTATACGTGACTAGGGGCTTCATTTTCTGATATTCCACTATTGTCTCCAAAGTCCCAGATATATGAAACTGAGTTGGTTGATTCATTTTGGAAGTTTGTTAATAATGGGGGGCAGGTAGCAAATATGGGGTCACCGCTAAAATTAGCTTGAGGGTTTATGATAGAAACTATATTATCCTTGCAAATTGTCTTTGAACATCCCCTAGAATCGGACATCGTAAGACAGACAGTATAGGTGCCTTCATTCTGATAAAAGTGATCTGGATTCTTTGCATTGCTTATATTTCCATCTCCAAAATCCCACTCGTATGCCGAAACAAAACCATTATCACCTAAAGCAGTAAAACTTATAGGTGACCAGGTACAACCTAATGTGTCTGAGATGAAATCTGGGACGATCTCTACTGCATTTATCGCCGATTTCAATAGTATGCTGTCTTTACAACCCCAATCATCCACAACCTTTAGAAATAAATCATATATCCCTACAGAATCAATAAAAACGGTAGTATCCATACTTGATGAGGTAAATAAACTTTCTCCAACATTCCATTGCCAAGAAATAATATTACCCAATTCATCACTACTTTCATCAAATAAATTCAGATCATCAGGAACACAAATTACATTATTGAAATCTACTGCTACTTCCAATTGATTTACGATCACACTATCCATTAATTGAAAAGAGTCTTTGCATTCATGAATATCTGTAACTATCAGGAGAGGTCCATTGAGTATTCCTCCTTCTGTAAAAATTATGGATGGCTCAGAATTAAAAATAGAGTCAATTGTCCCATCATCAGACAAATATTCATAAATAAATGCATCCTGTGAAAAATCGCCTAATTGTATTTCAAGAGGTGCACATCCTCGTAAGGTATCTAATGTATAAGATGCTATCGGGTCAACAATCCGTACGGTATCAGTCTTGGTGTCTTCACATCCACTTTCAAAGTTCTTGCTATAATGGGATATAGCATATTTGCCTCGATCTGGAAATGTGTACAAACCAAAAATTGAGTCTGTAAAAATAAGGCTGTCTGTTTCTGATAAGTAAAGTGTCCAAAATAAGGAGTCTGCGCCAATACTTCTATTTTCAATATTTACAGTGTAAGGATCTTCACAATTATACTCAAATATAAATCTAGATGCTGGTTCGAAAACCGTGATATAGTCTTCTAAAAGTAACGTGTTTGAACACCCATTATGAGAAGCAGTTAATTGCACATCATACATTCCTGGCAGATCAAATGAATGTTTTGGATTTTGGCTGTAGACGGTATCTGTTCCTCCGAAGTACCAAATCCATTCATCGGTGAATGGACTGGATAGATCTTCAAATTCTCGAATTATTGAACGACAAGCGGCTAAAGGAGTACCTATAAAATTTACCTCAGGTACTATACCTACTTTGACATAATCTTCTACTTCTATGGTATCCACACAACCATTGACATTCTCAACAATTAACTGCACATCATATCGTCCAGAATCTTGAAGAGTGAAGGAAGGCGTTTCTAAAGATGAAGTTTGCACGATCGGATTGCCAATATTCCATTCCCAAGATGCAGTTTCAGCTTGTCCTATTACACTGTCTACTAAGGTAAAATTAAGCGGTGCGCATCCACTTGGGCCAATGGACGGAAGGTGAGCTTCAAAGGGTTGTATATGAACGGGAATCGAGTCTTCTGTATATACGCAACCTAGTGTATCCGAAAATGTCATGTGTACATAATACAGTCCAAATTCTTGGATAACTATAGGTACATTATTTGAATCGGCTTCTTGAGTAGTTTGTCCATCAACAAATTCCCAATGGTATTCTCCTATTGACGAGGTATTACCTTGTAGAGTCACTGTCGTTGGAAGGGTACAATTGAATTGATTTTCTATAGTAATCTCTACACTAGGAGTTGGTGAAACTTGGATACATGAGATGGTTACCGTGTCTGAGCAGTCGGCAGCATATCGAATTAATGTTACATCATAGCACCCTGTATTTAAATAGGTATGATTTGGGTTAGAATCGGTACTGGTATTTCCATCTCCAAATGTCCACAAAACAGATTCTGCTTCAAGAATTGATTCATCTGTAAATTGTATACTCGTGTTTACACAAGAAGATTGAGGTAGATATGAAAATGAGGCAGATGCATCAGTATCTATGAAACTTTTTAATTGAATGGTATCCGCACAATCACCACTTGTCATAAATAAAGTAATGTCATATTCACCTACTTCTGTATAATTTATAATAGGAGGAGATTCTCCTTCATAAGTTTGTTCATTTCCAAAGTCCCATATATAATTAACAGATGTGTCAGCATTGGAATTTATAAATTGAATTTCCCAGGGCAATTGACAGGATGAAAGGAGTTCAAATTGAATATCAGGTATGGGAATTTGAGAAACGGTGACGAAATTAGGCTGAGAATAGGTATCCGAACAACCAAGGCTGTCTTCAACAGTCAGACTTACCGTATAATTTCCTCCATTGGTATAGGAAGATGAAATGATTTCATCTGGATTATTTGTATTTAGTACTCCAGTACTTCCACCAAGACCCCATAACCATGAAGCTATTTGACCATTTTCAGAAGTGGATAAATCAGTATATGTAACCAAAACTGGAGCACAACCTTCTGTGACATCCGATTCAAAATTTGCAACTGGATTCGGGAAGATAGTTATATAATTTTCTTTGCATTCGGTGTCAGAGTTTCCCTCAGAATCTGTAACAGTCAAACAAATTGTATATTGACCAGGTTCGGTAAAAATGGCACCTGGGTTTTGTTTGCTTGAGGTATTTCCACCTAGGTCCCAAGCCCAACTTAGAATACTATTTGAACTGGTGGATTGATCATAAAAAGTAGTTTGCAGACTTCCACATGCTTCTAGGTTGTTGGAAGAAAAATTGGCATCAATTTGTGCTAGTAGACAATCATTTTTTAGTAAAAAACTAAAAAATATGATCCATAGCCCAGCTTTCAGAAGGGACGATTCTGCCAATAAAGTATTTAGGATTTTGCTCATATTAACTACCTACCTACATGACACCAAAATTAATCAACGACCACTACGTTCTTATCAGTAGAATTGACTAATTATTTATAAGGGTAAATACGGATAGAAGTTGTAAAAATGGAAACTCAATCAACTTTTCTGAGTAATGATTAAATGGAAATTTTCTCTAAATAATTTAATTGCGATAGCCAAGAGTATGATTCCAAAGAGTTTTCGGAGCACATTGGCACCACCTGGACCAATTTTAGCGCGAATCCAGCCAGATGTTTTTAATACGATATATACCAAAATTACATTAATGATTATTGCTATTTGAATATCAAGACTGCTATATTTTGAATGCAAAGATATGATGGTCGTCATAGTACCAGCACCAGCTATAAGTGGAAAAGCGATTGGTACAATTGTTCCAGAATTTGACTTTGGATCATCTCTAAAAAGTGTGACACCGAGGATCATTTCAATACCCAATAAAAACAATACAATGGAGCCGGCAACTGCAAAAGATTGTACATCAACGCCAAATAAACTGAGAATCGCCTCCCCTGAATGTAAGAAAATAGACATGATTAATAAGGCTGCAAAACTTGCTTTTGCAGATTCTATCTTTATCCCTTTATTTTTGAGATCTATTATTATAGGAATGTTACCAACAATGTCTATTACAGAAAATAGAATAAGCGTGGTTGATATTATATCTTTCATAATCCATCGGATATATAGTAATGCCCTCTTGTTTTATTGCACTATATCAAGAGATTGATTGTCTTATCGAACACAAGGTTAGTGATAATAATGTAATTAGAAAACATTATGTGTAAATATCAAAGAATGCTAAGATTTAATATTTTATATTAATTATCAAAAGCAAGGATAGAATGTGTGCTAAGATTATTGATCACCATAAAAATTACAACGATGAAAAAACTTTTACCTTATTTATTCTTTTTTTCGTTTATCAGTTTCCTTTCAAGTCAAAGTCTTTTTACCAAGCAATGGAATGTAGAAATTACTGACGATGATGGAAGTCAATCCCCCTTCTTTGTAAGGTATTTTTTTGGAGAGGAGGGCCAAAATTTTGAAAGTCAAACGTACTATCCTTTGCTTCAATCCTATACGATGGATGGAGAAGATGGCTCTGTATATGGATATTTCCGAGAAGAAGGAGATAAGATATACAAGTACATAACAGAAAATGACAATGAGTTTCTTTTTTATGATATGCCGGTGGGAGAAGCATTATATTTTGATTTTGGATTGGAGGTAGGAGATTCATTAATAAGTTATTTAAATAATTACACTATTGTGGTCACAGAAGTGGATAATGTCGAACTGTTGGATGGGTCGACAAGAAAGGCCATTTATTTACAATGCATTGATTCTGGGTGGTTAAATACAACAATTTGGGTTGAAGGAATTGGAGATATCAATCATGGCTTTGAGGGCCAAAGGTTGTTGTGTGATGCACCCGAGGGAGACTGGGCTCTACGATGCTATTACGAAAATTCTGAATTATTGTACAAAGGGCAAGATGCGAGTGATTGTTTTTTAGTTTCTACCAATCAAATAGCTGTGGAAGATATTAATATTGTACCCAATCCAGTGTACGCCCATTTTAATCTTGAAGGAATTTCGACGGATTTTCAATATCAAATAATCAATCCTTTCGGAAAAGTAATTCAAATAGGAAATTCTTTTGAGCCTTTTATAAATACAGAAACTCTTGTTGCTGGGACATATTTTTTACAAGTTGTTACAGATGATGGGGCGTCAACTATTTCTTTTGTAAAAATATAAGATAAAAAAAGACCTCATACAATCGCATGAGGTCTTTTTTCTTTGTGCTAAATAATTTTAGCATGCGGCGGTCTCCAATTTTCCATTTCCATAACTAATGATGTTGTTAATTGTGGAATTTTTTGGAGAGAATTTTACTTTAGGAAGAGCCTTATATGCTTTGTAAAGCTCGTCATAATTTTCTTTAAGACACAAGTTATTTTCTAAGGAATATTCCATCTCAAGTCTATCGAAGATGTCGCATTCACCATAAATAAGTTGTATTAATTTTTTTTCAGTGTAGTTATGCTTCATTTAGAAGATTTAGCGTTAAAAAATAATTGCTTTCGGTCATTAAAACACAATAGTTGAAATAATTATTGTTCAACTGAAAGCTTTAGTTAAAAAAACACTATTCGTTGACAATCAGCAATCAGCTAAAAATTCTTAGTAGGTTGTCTGTTAATTCGGTATTAAATATGGTCAACCCTTTACTTCCATTTGCATTCAACCCTTCTCCAGTTTCTGAAAACAAGGCTTCATGTGCCGTACAGTACCATGCTCCTTGAGAATCACTATATGTAATTTGAGTAAGTCCTTCATGACTGCAAATAAGAGTTGCAGCTAAATATTCACCGGTATTACTTCTTGCGATTACCACTTGGTCTTCTATAACATAAGAACCAAACACGTTTAACTCTTCGTACTTCGGGTCTTCTAAGTCAATTGTGAAGTTGATATCTTTTGGTGGGTCAGCTTCATCCCGAGTACATCCTCCAAGACATGAAGAGGTCAAAACGAAAGCTGCTCCTAAACCTAATTTTTCTAAAAATTCTTTTCTATCCATGGTCTTTTATTTGAAATTGTAAACGATTATAGCCTCTAAGATGTTTTTATAATTTGTTTCAAAACAGCTTTAGAACGACATTTTTTATTCATTTATCTTTTTATCTACTATTTTTAATATCGCGACACAAGCCGTATCTGACTTTTTAAGCAACTGATCCGCTTTCTTGTAAATTTTAGTGATGTATTTTTCATCTTCAAATCCAGCGCAATTTATTTTTACATTCAAGTAGGCCCCATGAACGGCAGCTCTACATGCCAACGCTCCCACTCCTGCATCAGAAACAGAATTTGGGTTTCCTTTTTGTGCCATTACTTTCAGAAAAGAATAGGCATTAAAAGAAACTTGCATCACTTCAAGAGGGGTCTCTATGGCATTTTTAGTAGCAGTGACAATTGCTTTTTTTCGTATGTTTTGCTCTTCCACAGAAGTTTTCGGTAACCTACTTGCAGCAATAATTTTATTAAATGCCTCCGTGTCTTCATCGACTAAAGCTAACAATCGATCTTTTATGTCTTGTCCTGTTTCTGCATGTTCACTGAAAAATTCAATCTGATCATCCCAACCGCGTTTATGTGCAGATAAATTGGCAACCATAGCACCTAAGGATGCTCCTAAAGCACCCATGTAAGCTGCAATGCTTCCCCCACCTGGCGCAGGACTTTCAGAAGCTGTTTCATCTGCAAATGCTTTCAGAGTCAAGTCTACTAGTCGATTCTCTTCTCCTTCAAGCATGTATTCGATCACCTTTTTCTTTGGATCAAAGTGTCCCAATTCATTTAGACCCAATGAATGGATAGCACAATCTATAATAGCTTCTTCTGCTATTCCTGTTGATCTTCCTTGTTGTATAAGATAATACTTGCCTGCCTCTATCATTACTTTTTTGGGCACTAATCCTACAAGCTCTGATCCTGTCACTCGCATACCTCGTTTAGTAGCGCTTTTTCTGCATTCTTCGAAGGCTTTATGTAAGGAAGTTTGTGAGATATCTGTAATATTCATAGAGATCTGAGCAAATCCATATTCATCAATATACCAACCAATTGCTTTTACTGATTTACAGCTTCCTTTTTGCCAAAGTTTTTGTCCATTTTTTCCATAAACAATAGGGCCGGTTATTGGATTTCCTTTTCGTTTTATTCTTCCTTTTTCTCTAATATCATAAGCAACAGAATTCGCCCTTCTTACCGAAGCGGTATTCAAGTTTACATTGTAGGCGATTAAAAAATCCCTAGCACCGATGGCTGTAGCCCCAGCTTGTGGATTAAACTGAGCAGGACCATAATCAGGCTTCCATTTAGGATCTTTCAATTTATCAGGCAATCCTTCATATTCTCCAGAGCGAACAGTTGCTAGATTTTTTCTTTCCTTTTTGGAAGCAGCATGTTCATAGAGATAAAATGGGAAATTAAGCTCATTTCCTGCCTTTTCTCCCAATTGACGAGCATAATCAGCTACTTCGTCTAATGTGATATTAGATATTGGGATGAGAGGGCAAACGTCAGTAGCTCCCATCCTTGGATGTTCTCCAGAATGTTTGCTCATGTCAATAATCTCACTTGCTTTTTTAATGGCTTGAAAAGCAGCTTCAATGACTGGTTTTGGCTCTCCTACAAAGGTGACAACAGTCCTATTGGTAGCCTTTCCAGGATCTACATCAAGTAATTTAATACCCTCTACTTTTTCAATTTCATCAGTGATTTGACGGATGATGGACATGTCTCGTCCTTCACTAAAATTTGGTACACATTCGATGAGTTGTTTGCCGGCCATGGTCGTTTTTCTGATTTAAGGGGATAAATGTATGTTTTTTTGTGGAAATGATTGAATTGTATCCATAGCTTCAAAAAGGTTTCGTTAAGATTCTGATCTATTGATTTTGAAATGATGGGTATTACTTAAGATTATGGTACATCTTTACCAGTAGCAGCTGTCCAGATTTCAAACCATTGTGCATCAGAAATTATTCTATGCGTACAATCAACGGCAACTTTTATTCGCTCTAGTTTAGACGATCCAACTACCGGTCGAATGTGAGCGGGATGATGCAATAAAAATAGATAAACCATTTCGTCAAGTGACCAATTGTATTTTTGTGCTACATCATTTAAACGTTGCCTTTTGGCGAGCAACTCAACAGAAGATGAAGATGAGAATAGGTTGCCTCCTCCTAGCGGAGACCAAGCCATTGGAATGATATCATACAGCATACAATAGTCAAGCGTTCCATCTAAAAAAGCAGACAATTCAAATAAAGAGATTTCTATTTGATTGACATTAACGTCACTTGCCGAATTGATCAAAAGCATTTGGCTCGTAGTAAAATTTGAAACTCCAAAATTCAAAACCTTTCCACTTTTTTTAAGGAGATCTATTGCTTTCATTATTTCATTTGGATCCATCAGAGGACTTGGTCTGTGGATCAAAAGCATGTCGATATAGTCCGTTTTTAAATTTCGAAGTGAATTTTCGACACTATGAATGACATGGCCTTGACTGGTATCGTAATGCTTTTGTTTTATATGTGGCATCTGTGGGGAAGGCATCATAATTCCACACTTGGTGATAATTTGAATCTGCTCTCTTTTTAAAGATGAAGTCTGAAAAGCAAGTCCCCATTCTGCTTCTGTGGTATGTGCTCCATAGATATCTGCATGATCAAAACTGGTAACACCCAAATCATAACATTCGTCGATGAGTGTAGACATTTGGGTTTGATTCAATTGTGCACCCCATTGGCCCCATTTCATTACCCCCGCTATTATTTTTGAAAAGCTAGATTTTGGCATATTTTACTTGTTTGGATATAATTCGCAATTCAAATTTAGGGATTTACTTCAAATTTTTCTTCTTGATTACCTCTTAGTTTAAATGGAAGTATAATAGAGCTTGATCTTATGCTTATGCAATTGTTGAATCATGGTTTCAAACTGATTATTCTTTTCTTTTGAGTCAATGATAAACTCATATTCATGATTAATGTCATTGTAATTAAAACGGAGAAAGTTGTTGAATTTGATTAATTCATTACCAATATCATGGGAATAATGATAGGTAGCCCCTCGTTGAATCTCAAAATTAGCAATTGAATTTATTGGATATGAATTATTCTTAGAGTTACTTACTACAATTTTATCTGTATAAATTTTGAGTATTCCTTTTGGTACTTTTTTATTCATATAAAAATACAGCACTATCGATGAAATTAATACACCGTAGGTCAATATATAGTATGGAGTCATCTCAACTATTGATAATGAATTGTCATCGAGAAAAATAGAAAATCCAACTCCTAAAATAGAAAATAGTAGAATCAGATACATTACTTTTTTTTGATATTTTCTAAATCTCGACCCATCTACGAGTTCTGTTTCAAATAATTGATTTTTGTTATCCATAGAATTACTATATGCCCAATTCACGACGTAAAGTAGGATCTATATTTTTGAACCCTAAATTTATCGCCATTTGTATATCTCTTTTAGCCTCATCTATTCTACCCATTGCTTTAAAAGTTCTGCCTCTTTCATAATAAAATACAGGTTCATTTCTCTTTAACTGAATAGATCTATCATAAGCAGGGATAGATTCTTGTAGTCTATTCAAGTTTCGTAAAGCTCGAGCTTTTTCATACCATAAATCTGCATTATAAGGTTTGAGTTTGAGATAGGTAATAATGTCATTTAGTGCTTCTTGAAATTTACCTTGACCGTTGTTTAAAACAGATCGATTTAGATAGCCTACGGCATGACTTGGTTTATAAATTAATCCTTGATCGATATCTGCAATGGCTCTTTGGACATCACCTAATCTTGCATACGTGGCTCCTCGATTGATTAAAAATTCTCCATTCTCTGGGTCGAGTTCGATCGCCTTATTGTAATCTTGAAGAGCCAACATAAGTGTATCTCGAGTTCTTGCTATGTCAAAATACAACCTTGCTCTACTGTTGAAAGCTTGTTCTCCTTTAGGGTTTAGAGAGGTAGCCATATCATAATCCTTTAAAGCCTCTTGAATTCTTCCTTCTTGTCGTAAATAATTAGCTCTATTGCCGTAAGGTAATGTTGCTTTTTGATAGTACTTGAGAACATGCGTCCAAAGTGTTTCACTGTTTTTCCAAACCGTGTTTTGTTGAATAGTCATGTATCCATATATCAAGAAGAGAACTGCTGCACCAGACCATAAAATAGTTTTTAGCTTAGGCTTAGTTTGCATCATTTTGTCAAAATAGTATCCAGCGATAAAGAATAACCCAAAATATGCTATGTAGGTAAATCGATCAGCTAAAAAGCCTTGACCTGCACCTAAAATTTGCAACAAAAACATAATATTGACGGTAAAAAAGAATAGACCAAAAACCCAAACTTTTAAATTGCGTTTGTACAGGACAAACATGCTATATCCAACCGCTGGAAATAACAGAAGTGTAGGATAGTAATACACAGGCATTTGAGGGGAATAGGGATAAAGGGGAGATAGTCTAAAAGGCACAATACTTTTTATAAGATAGATCATATAACTGTATGAGCCTACAAATATTCGCTGCCAAGTCGGATAGGTTGCTGCACTTTCCAGTGCTCCCTGACCTTTTAAAAGATATACCCCAATAAAGCCAAATAAAAGAGAGAGTAAAAAGTAGGGACCTTTTTTAATCATGGACTTAAAGTCCAATTTACCATCTAAATAGTAGTCAACTGCAATCATTGAGAGTGGAAGTACCACTGCTTGAATTTTTGACAACAGGGATAAAATGAAGAATGTAAAAATAAGGGCATAGTATTTCTTCCCATTGAGTTTTCCTTTAATGTAGAAATATAGTGCCGACAAATAAAAAGCACCAAATAATACATCTTTTCGTTCTGTTACCCAGGCCACGGACTCTACACGCATGGGATGAATTCCAAATAACAATGCAACAAATAGAGATCCTTGCCATTTCAATCCGAGAAGGATACAAATTCTAAAAATTAAAAAGACACATATAAGATGCAACGCAATATTGGTTGCATGCCATTTTCCTGGATTTTCGAAGCCGTATACTCTTTTTTCAACTGCAAAAGTCCAAATGGTAAGCGGATTGTAATTTCCTATAACATTACTAGTAAATATTTTTTTGGTTTGTTTCCAAAAATTGTCCTTATTGATTGTAGATACGTACTCATTTTCATAGAAGTTGCGATCGTCGTCCCAATTCACAAATTCATTCTGTGTAGTATTGTAGAAACACCCAAGAGTTATTACCAAAGCAGCAAGAATAGAAATTAGATGCGTTTTATTTTTCCAAAATGAAGGAAGCACAGGATTTTTAATCTGCTTAGCTTTTGTTTTGGCAGCCTCTGCTAATTGTTTTCTCTTTTTGCTTTTCTTAGACATATTAAATTTATAGGATATATGTAAAAGTAATAAAATTATTAGTGGTTAGAAGGTTTGAAATAGAATTGAAATTGCAATGAAATTGAAAATATGCATAGAGTTGTAATACGAGAATGATTTATCAGTTATTTGATCAAAAATAAGGTCAATAATATCCAACATTGAATCTGTTCAATACGTTAGAAATACATTAAATTGATACCAACTTATGTTTAAATTACTGTCAAGTTGTATTTTTCTATTTAAAATGATTTTCACGTCGATTAATCATATATAAAGCTACTTATCATGAAGTCATATTTTTATATTTTTTCATTTCTGGTCATTGTATTTCCTGCTATAGGTCAAAAGACAATTTCGACAGAAGATTTATGGAGAGATTATACTTTTTTTGCTAAATCGGTGCCAGGATTTAATTTTTTAAATGATGGGAAACATTTTACGAGACTTCAAGACAATTCTATTAAAAAATATGATCTTACTACGGGAGCTTATGTAGAAGAGCTTTTGAGTGGAGAAGCGCTTAAGGGAAAAGAAGGCTTTAGTGGAAGTATTGATGCCTATACATTCAGCCAAGATGAACATAGAATTCTAATAAAAAGTGAAACTCAATCTATATATCGGAGAAGTTCCATTGCAAAATTTCATGTGTTTGATAGGGACAGTAGGGAGTTCATTCAAGTTTGGAATGGCGAGGGTAAAATAGGTTACGCCACATTTAACCCATCAGCAGATAAGGTGGCATATGTCCATGAAAACAATTTATACTATACCGACTTGTCCAATAGTACGATAACAAGAATTACAAATGATGGTGTTCAAAATAAAATAATTAATGGTTCCACGGATTGGGTATATGAGGAAGAATTTTCATTTGCTAAAGCATTTTATTGGTCTCCAGATGGAGAAAAGATTGCTTTTATTCGATTTGACGAATCTGAAGTTAAGGAATTTACGATGACAAAGTATAATGACGGCCTCTACCCAGTATATGAGACCTTTAAATATCCAAAAGTTGGAGAACAGAATGCGGATGTTAGTGCTCATATTTATTATTTGAAAGAGAAAGACATACGAAAACTGGATATTGAAGATGAGAAAGATATTTATATTCCTAGAATAAAATGGACTGCAGATAAAGATCATATTGTTGTTTTTAAATTAAATCGACATCAAAATGACTTGAAATTATACGTGGTAGACACCCAGAAAAATAAGTCAAAGGTCCTTCTGCATGAAACGAACAAATATTATATTGATATTACAGATGACTTAACTTTTTTAGATGATAATAAACACTTTATCTGGTCCAGTGAAAAAACAGGATTTAATCACATCTATTTATATGATATGAAGGGAAATGAAAAGAAAGCACTGACGTATGGCAATTACGATGTGACTTCACTGTATGGAATAGATGAAAAAAATGGGCTCGTATATTATCAAGCTGCTGAGAAAACACCATTACAAAAACATGTTTATGCTGTAGATTTAGAAGGCAACAATAAAAAGTTGATAACAAATAATTCAGGGACAAATTCTGCGCAATGGAGTTCTACGTTTGATTACTTTGTTAATAATTACAGTACAATTAATCAAGCCTCGACGTATACCGTATATGATCGTAATGCTAATCTAATTCGAATTATTGAAGACAATAAAAATATAAATGTGCTTCAAGAAGAATATAATACTTCAAAGGTTGAGTTTTTTACATTTACAACCTCAGAAGGGATAAATTTGAATGGTTGGATGATAAAACCTAAAGATTTTGATGCATCCAAAAAATACCCCATTTTTATGACCCAATATAGTGGGCCGGGTAGTCAGCAAGTAACAGATAGTTGGAAAGGCAACAATTACTGGTGGTATCAACAGATAGCACAAGAAGGGTATATTGTGGCTTGTGTAGATCCAAGAGGAACTGGAGGAAGAGGCGAAGAATTTAAAAAAATGACGTATCTACAACTTGGAAAATACGAAACGATAGATCAAATAGAAGCGGCTAAATATTTAGGGGCATTATCCTACACGGATGCTTCACGGATTGGTATCTATGGCTGGAGTTATGGGGGGTATATGTCGACGTTGTGCATCTTGAAAGGAAACGATGTGTTTAAGTCTGCCATTGCAGTGGCTCCAGTTACAAGTTGGAAATGGTACGATACAGTATATACCGAACGATTTATGAGAACCGTGGATGAAAATGAAGCTGGATATAAAGAGAACAGTCCTGTTTATTATGCAAACCTCTTGAAAGGCAATTATTTATTGGTGCATGGAATTGCGGACGATAATGTACATTTTCAAAATTCAGCAGAAATGATGAATGCATTAATTTCAGCTAATAAACAGTTTGATACCTATGCATACCCGAATAGAAATCATGGAATATATGGTGATAATGCTCGTCTGCATTTATGGACAAAAATGAATGATTTTATTTTTAATAAAATATAGATATTTGCACTTTTAAAATTGGAAACAAAATGTGTTTTATGAATGGGAGTGAAAAATATGTGTTCTACCTCTTACTTTTTTTTATTGTATTGGGAATGTGGGGGTGTGAAACAGACTCAAAAGTTTTTATTCCAGATGTTTCAAATATAAGTATTGAGAAAGAAATTGTTCGTTTCGACCATTTATTGGCACAATTAGATACCAATAATCTGGAGAGTGAGGTAGATATGCTTAAAGCAAAGCATCCTTATTTCACATCTATTTTTTTCTCGGAAGTATTGCCTTTCGAAGGGAATTCAAAAGATGAGTTTTTACAGAATTTGAGAGGATATTTAGGAGACAAAAGAATACAAAAGCTTCAAGATACAGTTGTCCAAATCTTTAATGATATTGAAGATAACGAGCTTGTAGATCTTGAAAGAAGTATGAAATTCATGAAATACTATTTTGATGATTTTGTAGCACCTAATATCTATACTTTTACATCAGAATATACGTACCAAAAGTTCATCTTTGAAGATGGACCAAAGGATGGTCTAGGTATAGGGCTTGATATGTTTCTTGGGAGATCATATGATTACAAGCAAATTGATCCGAATAATCCTGCTTTTTCTCAATATCTTACTCGTTCTTTTTCAAAAGAATATATTGTGAAAATGATGATGGAGATTTTGATCATTGACCGCTTGGGGAGAGCACCAGGTAGTAGGTTGTTGGATCATATGATTCACAATGGAAAACAGATGTATATATTAAAAAAAGTGATGCCAGAAACACCGGATTCAATCCTTTTAGAATATACTGCAGATCAAACAGAATGGGTAAAGTCTAATGAGTTGGAGATGTGGGCATTTTTCTTTGACCAGGAATTGTTTTACGAGTCCAACACCATGAAGATCAATAAATATATCCAACCTAGCCCAACATCACCAGGAATGCCTGAAATAGCTCCTGGAAGAACAGCAAATTACATTGGATGGCAAATTGTGAATGCCTATATGAAGAGAAATCCTGATACTACATTAGAAGAATTAATTCAACTCAGAGATTCTCAAGAAATTATGGACAAATCACGGTATAAGCCAAAACAGAAATAAACAGCTAAAAAGAATACATTGAAAAGAATTTGGAACTTGTGGAAAGAAAAATGGGGTGTCCACACCGATAAACGGATGATATGGATATTCATCATTTTTGCCATTACAGGCAGCTCAACAGTTGTTGTAAGAAAGTACCTGTTCAAAATACTAGGGGTAGACATTCAGAATGCTACAGTCTCATTCATAGTGAAATTTGTAGCAATTTATATCGTGTACCAATTTATGTTATTTGCAGTAGGGTCTCTGTTAGGAGAACACAAATTTGTAAAGTGGTTTTTAGTTAAAATGAATGCTCGATTAATCAACCGTAAAGGAAGTATTAGTCCACCACCGTAATTTTCATCATATTGGTTCGGAAACGTTTTTTTATAGGCATGGCCCCAGTATTAACAATTACATCTCCAGAATATACGTCACCATTTTCCTTTAATATTTGTGAGATATCATGAATGGTTTCATCCGTTGTTGTAAATTTATTATAGGGATAACACTTCACACCCCAAACCAAATTCAAAGTAGATAAGATGTGTTCTTGGTCTGAGAAAATAAATATTTTACATTTTGGTCGATAACTTGACATTTTAAAAGCGGTATATCCAGATACAGTCAAACCACTTATAGCTTTTGCACCAATTTCGTCTGCAAGTTTTGGAGCATTAAGACAAATGGTATCGGAATAAAATGTAGATGAATCGGGATTTGGTTTTGGCCTCTTAGAGTGCATCTCATAGTGTTGCTCAGCTTCCTCAATGATTTTATTCATTGCCTGAACCACTTTGATTGGATGCTTACCTACAGATGTTTCTCCACTCAACATTACAGCGTCCGCACCATCTAAAACAGCGTTGGCTACATCCGTAATTTCAGCTCTAGTAGGACTTGGATTGGTTACCATACTTTCCATCATTTGAGTGGCAACAATCACAGGTTTTGCCCTCTGAATACACCGTTTAATGATTTGTTTTTGAATTGCAGGTAGTTTCTCCATTGGAACTTCCACTCCCAAGTCTCCTCTAGCGACCATTACAGCATCCGTAGCTTTAATAATTTCTTTGATACGCGCTACAGCTTCGGGTTTTTCTACTTTTGCGATTACTTTTGCGGGGTGCTCTGCCTTTGCTATTTTACGTTTGAGTTCCTTTATGTCCTGAGCTTTTCTAACAAATGAGAGCGCAATCCAATTTACGGGAAGGGTCAAAATAAAATCCAGGTCTTTCAAATCCTTTTCTGTTAAAGAAGGAAGTGAAATTTTAGTGTCTGGTAAGTTTACTCCTTTATTGGAAGATAAGGTACCTCCAAAAAGAACGATAAGTTTAACTTTTCCTATTTTATCAGTTTCTAATACCTCTAAAACCAATTTTCCATCATCTATAAGTACTTGCTCGCCTTTATTCACATCCATAGCGAAGTCCTTATAACTCATGTATATCTTTTCTTTGGTACCAATACATGGCTCATTTACAAAAGTCAATACATCTCCTTGATTGATTTGAAGAGAATCGTTTTCTATTTTCCCAACACGAAGTTTCGGCCCTTGTAAGTCCGCTAAAATTGCGACAGTGAGTCCATACTCTTTTTTGAGTGCCATAATTCGATCAACAGTCTGGGCATGCATGCTGTGTGATCCATGAGAAAAATTGAGACGGAATACATTTACTCCTTCTTTTACCAAATCTAATAAGACTTCTGAGCTACTTGAGGCAGGACCTAATGTAGCTATTATCTTTGTGTTTTGATGGTCTATTATTTTTATCTTCTTCAAATTCTATCTTTTAAGGCCGCAAATATACAATGTACTTAGTGTAAAGTAAACAATAATTGGTTCGATTTGATCGCTTTTTGTGAATTATGCTTGTAATCGCCTTCTTTTTTTGTAAAATTGGCTATATTGCAACTTGTGAGCAATATTAATTTGTGTATATAAACACATGATCATCAATACTTTAGGGAAGAAGTGTGAAATCATTTTTGTTAAATAATGCTTAAAAAGCTTGGATTTGAATTTCTTAAGCACTTATTTTGCATTCTCTAAGTAAAAACATACAAACACTATGTCAGAAATTTCAGAAAAGGTAGTACAAATTATCATCGACAAATTAGGCGTTGATGGGTCAGAAGTTACCAACGAAGCCAGCTTTACTAACGATCTAGGTGCAGACTCTTTAGATACGGTAGAACTTATCATGGAATTCGAAAAAGAATTCGATGTTTCTATTCCAGACGAACAAGCTGAAAACATTCAGACTGTTGGCCAAGCTGTAGAATACCTTGAAGCTCAAAAAGGGTAACCTTAGAGCATAAGATATAAAGCTAATTAATCCACAATCGAATTTCGATTGTGGATTTTTATTTAGTATTGTGTACTTTTAAGGAAAATCAAACAATAAATCAGTGTCCTCTCAAAGATTTAGATATAAAAGCAGACGCGAAAAGAACAAGAGAGCTGCAAGCAATGCTAAAATGATCATCATATGTGTCATTCTGGCCATACTAGTTTATGTCTACTTTAACAGAGTTAGATTGTACGATCATTTTGTAACTTCATTTTATTAATGTAGATCATATGACTTGCATCCCTAAGGTTATTTCCAAATGCAAGAATAAACTTTTGAAGTTATACTGCTTTATGACTAATTTATAGGATATTGTGAGTCTTAATCATTGAGATAAACAAAACCGCAAAACTTTCTAAATGTCATTAAACCGATTTATTGATCATACTCTTCTGTCTCCAGTTGCTACAATTGAACAGGTTGAAAAACATTGCGAAGAAGCTGTACAACACAATTTTGCAACAGTTTGTATTCCTCCATTTTACATTGATTTGGCAAGGCGTAAACTTAAGGGTAGTGACGTCAAGATATGCACGGTAATTGGGTTTCCATTTGGGTACGACCATATTGCAACAAAAATGGAAGCGATATCGAGAGCCATTGATATGGGTGCAGATGAATTGGATATAGTTATCAACCTTCCTGCTGTTAAAAATGGAAAATGGGATTTAATCGAAAGTGAAATTGACAACTTTGTTACTGCAAGTAAGCTGAAGGGAAATAAAATAATGAAGCTTATTCTCGAAACAGCGTATTTGAATTCTGAAGAATTAAAACTTCTTTGCAATCTTTGTATTAAATATAACGTTGATTTTGCAAAGACATCAACAGGGTATGGTCCTAGAGGAGCTAGCCTTGAGGATGTAATAGCTATGAAGAGTTTTTTAGGAGATGCTGTTCAAATCAAAGCTAGTGGAGGAATAAAAACGAAGAAATTCGCTAAAGAGTTAATCAATGCTGGGGCAACTCGACTGGGTTCTTCTTCTGGGATTAAATTAATTTAAACTCAATATTTTATGAAGTATATACTGATGTTTTTTTGTGCATTTTTTGTTGTACAATTGAATGGACAAGGTGATGTCAATGTGAATGCTAGTGCTACCATCAACCAAATGATGGATGAATTTACTTCAAAAAACAAATCTGAGAAAACGATCAAAGGTTGGAGAATTCAAATCATAACAACCAATGATAGACGAAAGATGGAAAAAGCAAAAAGTTTATTTGCATCCATTTATCCTGATATAGAGGTCAAATGGAATCATGTTGCTCCCTATTACCGAGTCAAGGTGGGAGCATACGAAAATAAAATGCAGTTGATGGGGTTCTTACTTGAATTAAAGGAAGAATTTCCTGGTGTCATACCCGTCATGGATAATATAAAAAAAACTGAATTAGTGGGTTATTAATACCAACTTCCAAAATTGAATCATGAGTAGAAGGTCTGGAATAGCTTCAAAGTCTATTGATTGGATTACACTCACAGTATTTTTCTCTTTGTTGATTATTGGGTGGTTAATGCTGTATGCGGCAGTATACGATAGTGAAAACCCACATTCATACCTGGATTTTACTAGCGCAATAGGAAAACAGACAATGTGGCTGGGAGTAGCGCTGATCACATTTGTCATTATTTATGTAATAGAATGGGAATTTTGGAATTCTTTTGCATTTCCTATTTATGCTGTTGGTATTGTATTACTCATTCTTGTTTTACTCATAGGTACCGAAATTAAGGGTGCTCGATCCTGGTTTTCATTTTTTGGATTTTCTTTTCAACCTTCAGAAATTGTAAAGTTTACCACAGCATTGGCTGTCAGTAGTTTTCTTTCCTCCTATAAGGTGGATATTAGAAATCGAAACACCTTATTGATCGCTCTCGGACTAATCGTATTGCCGATCTTATTAATCATATTACAACCAGATCCAGGTTCAGGGTTAATCTTCTTATCTTTTTTCATTCTTCTGTACAGACGTGGATTATCACCTTTGGTTTACATCTTGGGTTTTTCCATTATTGGGATTTTTATTTGTTCCATCGTTTTTGATCCCAAAAGTGTGACCCTTCTTATTGCATTGATTGGTTTGGGTATCTTGATGTATAATATTGGACAAACGTGGCGATCAGGATTGATCTATTTTGCTATTTCTTCGGTTGCATTATTGTTTTACATTCGGGATTTGTATTGGTACGGATTAGGAATTATTGTGATTTCCATTATGGTGTATGCGTTCATGATGTTTCAGGAAAGAATGTTTAGAACATTGGCTTTGGTACTTCCATCTCTACTATTGTCATCTAGCATTGCTTTTGGGTCAAGTTTTATGTTGGAAAACGTATTAAAACCGCACCAACAGGATCGGATTAATGTATGGTTGAGACCAGAGAAAAGTGATCCCAATGGACCCCGATATAATATCATTCAGTCAAAAAGAGCAATTGGGTCTGGAGGTCTAAAAGGAAAAGGTTTCCTGCAGGGAGACATGACTAAATTAAACTATGTTCCAGAACAAACAACCGATTTTATTTTTAGTACGGTCGGAGAAGAGCAAGGTTTTATTGGAAGTTTTGGTGTGATATTCCTATTTACATTATTACTTGCGAGGATTGTCATCATTGCCGAAAGAGCAAAAAATATATTTATCCAGAATTATGCGTATGCAGTTGCAGGTATTTTATTTATCCACTTTTTTGTGAATATTGGTATGGCATTGGGCTTAATGCCTGTCATTGGAATTCCCTTGCCTTTTTTGAGTAAAGGTGGTACTGCGTTATTGGTGTTTACTATTATGATTTCGGTATTATTACGCATGGATATGGCCAGATTTAGGGTGTAACAGATCTATTACTTTGGACCTTTTTTATTACCACAACTCAAGGATGAAAACAAAAGCGTCCAATTAAGGTTTCTTTGGTAGTACCAACTATTATAATATGAAAAAGAGCATTCTTATAGCTGGAGGATCAGGATTAGTCGGGAGTAGGATCGTCTCATTGCTTGATAAAGAAGTATATGATATTCACATATTGACAAGAAGCCCTAAAAGTGGAGATGATATAACCTATCATAGTTGGGACTTTGAGCAAATGACAATGGATGAAAATGCAGTCAAGGTGGATTACATCATCAACCTCAATGGCGCTGGAATAGCAGACGAACGATGGACTAAAAATCGCAAAGAGTTGCTCATCAGTAGTAGAGTCAAAAGTGCTCAACTTATTCAAAATGCATTAGAGAAAACGGGACACAGACCCAAAGCATATTTATCTGCTTCAGCAGTTGGATTTTATGGAGATAGAGCGGATGAATCCTTAGAAGAATCTAGCCCTGCGGGTAAAGGATTTATGTCTGAATGTTGTCAATTATGGGAAGAATCTGCCAATAAATTATCGCATTTAGTAGATCGATTGGTGATTAATAGAATTGGGATTGTGCTATCTACAAAAGGAGGTGCATTGCCAAAAGTATTAATGACAAAAAAAATGGGGGTGTACAATTATTTTGGAAGTGGTAAGCAATATTATTCTTGGATTCATATTGATGATTTGTGTAAAATATTTATCAGACAGTTGAATGATGAAACCTTGAAAGGCATATTCAATACAGTCGCACCAGAACCACTGACAAATAAACAATTTACAGTGGAAATTAAAGAAGCCTTAAATGGAAATATTGTACTACCTGCTCCAGTGTTTGGATTGAGATTGGTGTTGGGAGAAATGGCGAATGTAGTGTTAAATAGCAACAGAGTATACCCGAAAAACCTGACTAATATAGGGTACAAATTTGAATTTCCAGCTCTTGGAGAAGCAGTTAAAGACTTAATATCCAGAAAAGTGTAAATGGCTAAAAAAAATGAATCGAAGCTTGGAACTAGCCGAGCTTCAATTCAAAATGGTATTTCTAATTTTTTATGACTTCGATATGATTTTAGAACGGAAGATCGTCCAAATCACCCGCCATCATATCATTTCCATCACTGAAATTTGTAAAGGGTGGTTCTTCAGTGGGTAATCCACCGTCACCTACTGGTGCTGCTGGAGGAGGATTGACAGCAACTTTTTCTAGTTTCCAGGCATTTAGATTGGTAAAGTATTTACCGTTCCATTCTCTTCCTCTTAAGTCAAAGAATACTTTGATTTTTTCCCCTTCATTAAATGGATCCACAGCTCCACATCTATCTTGTACCAATTGGAATTTTACATATTGAGGATATTGTCCTTCAGTTTGGATTACAAATTCTCTTGCTTGAAAGCTTTCTGTTTTACTTTCTGTTTCAAACTTCTTGTGCAATACACCTTCTACTTCTAATGACATCTTTTTCGTATTTAAAATTGAAATGCAAAGATAACTAAGATAATTCCGAATGAAGAATTACGAATAAGGAATATTTGTATATGTGAATTGGTTATCCTTGGAATACAGTAGACTTATTAAAAAGGGTGGCATTAGAACTTTGTAACGATATGAATCCTGCAGAGATGATTATAGCTCCTAATATAAAAAAACCAATAATTAAAAACAGAAATCCAACAATTGATGTAAAGACCATTGGCAGTTTAGAGCTCTGGGCATATATTTGATTCGGGTGTGTTTTTTGAGTGGTCACACAGTGTTTACATTGGTAGGGAACTTCGATTCCGTATTTATCTTCTAAGTCGGTTCTCAATAAAATACCTCTACTGTTGATAGGTGTCGACTTTTTACACGACTTGCAATAGGTAATTAGTCTCATCTATTCATTTGTTTTTAGTTACAGTTGTCTCACCAAGCCTTCTTGTGTTACAGAAGCAATCAACCTTCCATCTCTTGTATACATCCTGCCGGTACAAAACCCTCTTGCCGCACCAGCATACGGACTTTCTACTGCATATAGAATCCAATCGTCTAAAGTAAATTCTTCATGAAACCACATAGCATGATCCAGACTGGCCAATCGTATTGGATTGGTAAACATAGACATATTGTGGGGCATCATTGAAGTGATTAGCAAATTGAAATCTGATGCATAGGTGAGTATTGCTTGACTTAATTTTAAAGATGGACTTTCTAGACTGCCATTGATTTTAAACCAAGTATGATTGCTTGGAGGTCGTATACCTGGATTGAATGGGTTATAGTGTTCTACAGGTCTGAAAATGATAGGACTGTCTGGACTGAATATGCCTTTTGGTTTCACCTCAAATTTTTCAGCAAATTGTGCAAAAAGATCAGAAAATGAAGTCAATGATTCAGGTTGTGCCACATTTGGCATTGCCGATTGATGTTGGATTCCTTCTTCTCGAATGTGATAAGAAGCCGCCATAATAAATATGGTTTTGTCATTCTGTAATCCGCTGACACGAACCGTATTAAAACTTCGACCTTCTTTAAAAACATCAACTTTATATTTTATTGGAATCGAGATATCTCCTGGGCGTAAAAAATAGCCATGTAGCGAATGTAGGGTCTTGTCATCATCCAATACCTTTCCTGCTGCTGCTACTGATTGGGCAAGTACCTGTCCCCCATAAACACTAAAACTACCTATATCCAAGCTGTGCCCAATGAAGGTGGATTCATTTTCTTTTTCCACATCAAGAATCTCAAGTAAATCTTTTAATTGTGACATCATTCTATTTTTATTACCTATAAACACCTTAATAGATTAGAGGGTTTTTTATTGGCAAGCATAAATGGCAAATGATCCAAGCCAATGTCCTCCTTCATACGAATCTCCAACTAACGATGGAAGAGAATAATTAATATGTTCATTCGCAATTGGAATTAAATGATCAAAGCGTTTGTCTATTTGAGCAATGTTTTTTAAACACCATGCTCTACTAAAATTCAAGCCATCCAGATGAACCAACTTTCCATCGGTTCTATCAGATACTTTACCTGGAGTAATCGTATAAGAAGGATTGTAAAGTTGGGGAAGGAAACCTTCAACCCATTTTAGAAATTCCTTTTTATCTAACACCTTACTCATTAAACTTGCTTCTTCTAGACAAGGAGATAAAAAATCAAACCCACTAGGTTCCCAATTTAACGGACACATAGAATCAGAAAAATAGAAATCTTTTGCACGATTTTTTATAGCATTTTCCAATTCAACATTTTGAAGAGTCATTGCATAGTCCAGCGCAAAACTTAATCCAAACGCGGTATTCGTATGTTCACCAACGCGTATTGGATAGATGAGTTTAGGTAGGAATTCTAAATACTTATTGACGATGAGTTCCGTTAATGGAGCAAGATTATCTTCAAGTTCTTTGGCCACAGGATGATCCCAAGTGTGCAATTCTTCAGCTAGTTTTAAGAGCCATGCCCATCCATAGGTTCGCTCATAAGACTTGTTGTGCTTCCCATTAAAGTATTCAATCTCTTTTAAGATGTTTTCCTTCGTCAGTGTGGTTTGTAATTTCTTAATTGACTCTTCTTTATGATCAATTTCTGGAAACTCCTTTAGTAATTTTACCAATGACCAATGTCCATGTACAGCAGAATGCCAATCAAAACACCCATAGAAAGAGGGATGTAATGAACTCGGTTCTTGTAGATCTGTTTTGTCGCCTACTACTTGACCCAATTTGTTAGGATATTCTTGCAAAACACACGCTAAAGGCAGTTGTATTAAGTTATTGGCACCTTTTAGATCCAACTGAATGGACTTTGCCGAGATTACTTTTTCGGATGTTTTATTAGACGATGGAACTTCATTGCAGGATACCAATCCTATCAGTAGGCACAATTCGAGTAGTTTGATCAACGACTTCATATACGCTAAATTTCTTGTTATTGAATGGTTGAATTGAGGAATGCATAAAAGGTTTTAACTCCATCAAAATAGTTGCCAATTCTAAGGTTTTCATTAGGACTATGTTGATTGTTATCGCTATTTACCAAAGGAATGATTACAGCAGGAACATTTAGGGATTGTATGAATGGAGAGATAGGAACACTTCCTCCAAGTGTTCGAACTCTAATTGGCTCACCACCAAATTCTTCTTTAATCGTTTCATATGCCCAAACACCAAGAGGAGAATCTATTTCGGTCCTGAAGGCCTCATATGCTCTATTGTTGATAAATTGACAGATTTTTGGGTTATCAAATCGCTCCTTAGAAGTGGGTTTTCTATCCAATACAAGATATCCTTGGTCCAAAATGTGATTTTTTACGAGGCCAATTTGTCTTTGGGGCGGGCTTTCTACTACGAGTCGAATATCTATTTCTGCAGTAGCTGTTGCGGGAACAATTGTTCTAGCCTCGCTACCGATCCATCCAGACCCCATTCCTCTTATATTCAATGAAGGGTATTGAATAGATTCTTGGTAGTTGCTTCCGACTTTGTCCGTATTACCAATTCCAAGCTTTACTCTAAATTCATTTTCATTGTCTGGAACATTTGCCAAAATGGCTTTTGTCTTTTCATCAAATTCAATTCCATCATAAAATCCAGAAATGGTAACTCTTCCGTCATCGTCTTTCATTGTAGTCAATAATTGAGCAAGCCGAAGCGCAGGGTTGGGAGCATAATTTCCATAATGACCTGAATGCAAAGGAAAAGTTGGACCATATACTTTGATCGTAACGGTAGTAATTCCTCTAGCACCATAGGTGATGGTAGGTTGGTTACTGATATGCTTGGGCCCGTCAAATATGAGCAACATGTCAGACTCTAGTGCGCTCTTGTATTTTTCAACAGCTCCTGCTAGACGAGGGGACCCTTTCTCTTCTTCGAAATCTAAGATTACTTTTAGATTATAGTCTGGAAATACACCTCGATCTCTTTGTTCTTTAAGTGCCGTTAAAAACATAACAAACGGCGATTTGTCATCCGATGATGATCTTGCGAAGATGCGCCAATCAGAATCAATAACTTCCGAGTTTACGTTAGACCAATCCATGTCTATCCAACCTTCTCCTTCCACTTCTTTTTTTAATGTCGCTTCATAAGGATTATCCTGAAACCAAAATTGTGGGTCTACCGGTTGACCATCAATATGAAAATAAAACAAGACTGTTTTTTTAGTAGGATTATTGGAGTTATAATTTGCCAACAATAAGGGGACGGTTTCTGTCTCTAATCGTTGAGTACGAAAACCCATATCGTGAAATACACTATCGACCCACGATAGATTTCTTTCAATGTCTTCTGGAAAATTCGCATCATTAGGTATGGCTAATAGTTCTTTCAGCTGATGCAATGATTTCTTGGCAATTGGATAAGTGATATGTTTAGTGTCAATGGATTGAGCTAGTGTTGATTGGCCAAAACCCAATAAAACTATACAGAGGATAAAATTTTTCATTGTAGTGTATACTTCGTTTCAGTACCAAAAATAATACAATATGTGAGCATAGATTCATACCTAAACGATTAAAAACCACATTTTCTAAGAATAGTTAGCTTGATTTCGACAGGGTTCTTTTTTAATAAATGTCGGATGGAAAAGATAAATCTTATTAAATGTGTCTGTTGTTATTATAAAATTTATTTAAGTTTAGCAATCAATTCAAAATCAGAAGTTTATGATGCGTTTAAATTTATTACTCATTTGCATTTGTTTTATACTTTTTAGTTCGTGCAACAATGAATCAATTGATTCAAATGTGTTTGATGATAATGAGATCATGTTAAGAGAAGGCAACTTAAGAGATACAAAAGATTGCTTTAGGCTCAAATTTCCAATAGAGATTACCCTTCCAGATCAATCTTCACTTACTGCAAATAACGAAGAAGATTTAAGAGACCAATTAAAATCATGGTATGCATTAAATCCTGACATTAAAGAAAGACCAAGTTTAAATTATCCTGTAATAGTAATTTTTGAGGGAGATAAATCCAAAAGAATTAAGAGCAGTGAACAGATGATGCGTCTCAGAAAATATTGTAAAGAAAAAGCAGGGAAAGAACGTAAAGTTTGTTTTCGAATGGTCTTCCCATTGAATTATTTAATGCCTGATGGAACAACCATTACTATAGATAATGAGGAAGGGTCAAAGTCTCAAATAAAGGAATGGTATGCTAATAATCCTGATGCTGAAGAAAAACCAGAACTTGTTTACCCAGTAGATGTGAAAGTAAAGGGTGGGCAAGTAATCACGATCAATGACGAAGATCAAATGATTCAACTGAAAAAAAGATGCAGCCAAAGTGATAAGGATTCAGAAGAATTGGACTGTCCCAAATTAGAGGCAAATATTGGTGATGACTGTAGGAACGGGAAGGGTGAGTTAGGAGTTGTTACTGAAGATTGCAAATGTTCATAAACTGCCTGCAATAATTCCATAAATTCTATACCTCAACTTGTGGTATCCTAATTAACTAAATCATATGTTTTGGTGAGAAAATTATTTCTTGTTTTGCTATTCAATTTTCTTTGTTTGTATATGTTTGGTCAACAAACATTAACAAAAAATATTCAGCACGATGGAATGGATCGGTCTTATATTATTTACATTCCTGAGTCCTACAATGCTTCATCCAACACCCCACTATTATTAAATTTTCATGGATATACAAGTAATGCTACAGAGCAAATGGTCTATGGCGATTTTCGGAAAATAGCTGATGAAGAAGGTTTCATTGTTGTGCACCCTGAGGGAACGCTATTCAATGGGCAAACACATTGGAACGTTGGTGGATGGACCTTGGGTAGTACAGTAGACGATGTAGGCTTTACGGATCAATTAATCGATGAAATTGCTATAGAATATTCGATTGACTTGGATAGAATATATGCGACTGGGATGTCCAATGGAGGATTTATGTCTTTTCTTTTAGCATGTCAATTAAGCAATAGGATAGCTGCGATTGCTTCGGTTACAGGATCTATGACTCCTTCTATCTTCAACAATTGTGATCCACAACATTCGACTCCAGTTTTATATATTCATGGAACTTCCGACAATGTAGTTCCTTATACGGGTGCTTTATGGACCAAAGATGTGGAGGATGTTCTAGAATATTGGGGATTAAAAAATGAATGTGATGAGGATGCTGTCTTATCTTCTATTCCAAATAATGATACTTCAGATGGAAGTACGGTCGAGGTGATTTCCTATTTAAACGGAATTTCAAATACTGAAGTGGTGCATTATAAAGTAATTGATGGAGGCCACACATGGCCTGGTACCCTGTTTAATACACCTGGAACAAATCAAGACTTTGATGCGTCTGAAGCAATCTGGGAATTTCTATCTCAGTTCGACATTAACGGACGAATTGATATGGAAACCTCATTGGAAGAACCACTCGAAGAAAATGCGACGATTCAAATCTTTCCAAACCCATCGTCGTCATTCTATTCGATAAATTTTGATAAGATTCCATCTCATTTAGATTATACGTTGAGTGATCCATTAGGCAGAATTATTAAAAGTGGTGTTTTTAATAACAAAAATGAAGTGTTAGATTTGACAGAGTTTGCGTCGGGAAATTATCTATTACAAATAGGAAGGCAGCAAATTATTTTAATCAAAACGGATTAAATTTTTTTAATTAAACTCAAATAAAAAAAGCCAGCATTTCTGCCAGCTCCTTCGATAGTTCAATGTTGTTTCGTTTTGTCTTTAATCAAAAGATTGATTTTCTTCGCTGGCTTTTGCTACCAGTTCTTTATATTCTGTTGGGCTTAATCCGTCTAAACAATAATCAATTGGATTTACAGCCTTTCCATTTATTCTTACTTCATAGTGAAGATGAGGTGCAGTGGATGTCCCAGTACTGCCAATCTCTCCAATTTTTTGTCCTTTTGTAACTTTTTGTCCTTTTTTGACATCGATGGTTTTCATATGTGCATAAAGAGTAGTATACCCATATCCATGATCAATCACTACATTATGTCCGTACCCTCTCTTTTTCTTTTCTACTCTAATCACAGTACCATTTCCAGTAGATTGTATGGCAGTGCCTGTTGGGGCAGTAAAGTCAATACCTTTATGAAATTTTCTAACTTTATGAACAGGATGTAAACGGATACCGTATCCAGATAGGTGTTTTATTTTCCTTTTTAATTTATCTTCTACAACAGGTTTGATACTTGGAATAGAAGCTAATCTTTTTTCTTTTTCTTGAGCCATTGCAAAAATCATATCCAATGATTCTCTTTGTAACTCGATCTTACGCTTCAATTTATCTACATCTTCTAAAGATTCAGATATCATTTCCCCAGTATTGCCATAATTCTCAAGCATGGAATATTTATTATGGCCCCCTATACCACCATTCCATACAGATTCATCGATCGGGTCAAGACCAAAAATCATACGATGTACATCGGCATCTTTCCGTTGGAGTTGATTTAAATCTTGTGCAATAATTCCGAAATCTGATTTGAGGTTACTGAAATGATATACCATCTGTTGGTTTTCTCTTTCTAGAGATTTTTCTTTTGGTGTAGGGAAATAATTGTAGGCGATTCCAAAAATTATGGAAGAACAGATGATTATTGCGGTAAGAAAACCCAGAAACCGAGTCAGCTTTTCGGTAGGGTTAAGTTTGTGTTTCTCATACTGTAATGTATGCTCGTTGTATACGTATTTTTCTCTTTTCATCACTTTTTTTCGACTAATTGACTACTTTTGCAGCCACTATGTGAGTACGCATGTTCAGGGGACTAAAGGGAACTCAAATGTAGCACTTCATTTTTGGATAACAAAATTATTGTCCAAAATATATAAATAAAGTATATGCATTTAATTATAATACTTAATTGCTTGATTGTGTGAATGTTCCAACTTAAATTTTGAACATAGAAAATTATAGACTTAGAGATTTAGTAAAAAATAACGCTTCTATTAAAGGACAACTGTATGATGAACGCAAATCAAATTAGACAGAAATTTTTCGATTTTTTCGAAAATAAAGATCACAAGATTGTGCCTTCGGCCCCTCTTGTAATTAAAGATGACCCTACATTGATGTTTACGAATGCAGGGATGAATCAGTTCAAGGATTATTTCTTAGGAGATAAGACGCCTGAGGTGAGAAGAGTTGCCGACACACAAAAGTGTTTGAGGGTTTCGGGAAAGCACAATGACTTAGAAGAAGTAGGAAGAGATTCCTACCACCACACAATGTTTGAAATGCTAGGAAACTGGTCTTTTGGCGATTACTTCAAGAAAGAGGCAATTGATTGGGCATGGGAGTTATTGGTTACTGAATTTGGACTTGATCCTGATCGGATTTATGCAACAGTATTTGGTGGTGATGAAAATGAAGGACTGGGTAGAGATGAGGAGGCTGCTGAACTTTGGGAAAAACATTTACCCAAAGAACATATTTTGTATTGTGGCAAGGAGGATAACTTTTGGGAAATGGGTGATGTAGGTCCATGTGGTCCTTGTTCAGAGTTGCATATAGATTTAAGACCTGATGAGGAGAGAGCCAAATTGGATGGAGCCACTTTGGTCAATATGGATGATCCTATGGTAATCGAGATATGGAATCTAGTTTTTATTCAATTTAATCGAAGAGCAGATCGATCCCTGACTGAATTGCCTGAGAAACACATTGATACAGGAATGGGTTTTGAGCGATTATGTATGGCCATGCAAGGAAAATACTCCAATTATGATACGGATGTGTTTACTCCTTTTATTAAATATATTGAAGAAAAAACGGGGGTTAAATACACCAATAGCTATGATCCATCTGCAATGACAGATATAGCAATGCGTGTATTGGTAGATCACCTCAGAGCTGTTAGTTTTGCTATTGCAGATGGGGAATTACCTAGTAATAATGGAGCTGGATATGTGATTCGAAGAATTTTGAGAAGAGCAGTACGCTATTATTATTCTTTCCTAAATATGAAGGAGCCATTTTTGAATTCCATGGTTCAAATGCTTGCTGATAAGTTTGAAAATGTGTTCCCAGAATTAAAAGCTCAATATGGATTTGTATCCAAAGTGATTCTTGAAGAGGAAAAGTCATTTTTGAGAACACTTGAGGGAGGTCTAAAAAGAATTAATACGCTTGAATTAACGAATAATAATTTGGATGGTAAACAAGCATTCGAACTGTATGACACATATGGTTTTCCTATTGACCTTACTAGATTGATTGCTGATGAAAAAGGATGGACTATTGATGAACCAGGCTTCAAAGCAGCGTTGCAAGAACAGAAGGAAAGAGGAAGAGCAGATGCCAAAAGAGAAACAGGAGACTGGGAAATTGTTACAGAGGATAACGATGTTGAATTTGTAGGTTATGATGATCACGATGTGATGGATGCCAGAATTCTAAAATATCGAACACTTGTAGAGAAGAAAAAACCAGTATATCAATTGGTATTGTCTAAAACTCCATTTTATGCAGAGGGAGGTGGACAAGTCGGTGATACAGGAACATTATTGATAAATGGAGAGACGATCAACGTATTGGATACAAAGAAGGAAAACAACTTGACCATTCATTTTGTGGATAGACTTCCTGAAAATATGTCGGGCTTGGTGGAGGCGGTTATTGACTCTGAAAAAAGAGCATTGACTGAAAACAATCACACCGCTACCCACTTGTTGCATGCAGCTTTGAAACAAGTATTAGGTAGTCATGTACAGCAAAAAGGATCGTTGGTGAAAGACGAGTATTTGCGATTTGATTTTTCTCATTTTCAGCGTATGACATCTAAAGAGATAGCAGAAGTTGAACAAATTGTGAATAAGAGAATTCGTGAAAATATTTCATTAGAAGAACATCGAAGTATTCCTATTGAAGATGCTAAAGATGCAGGGGCCACCATGTTATTTGGGGAAAAGTATGGAGATCATGTACGTATGATTACATTTGATGCAGACTTTTCTAGAGAATTGTGTGGAGGTTGCCACGTTTCTAGAACTGGGCAAATCGGTTTTTTTAAACTTGTGAGTGAAGGTGGAATTTCTGCTGGAGTACGTAGGATAGAGGCCATTACTGCAGATCGTGCAGAATCTTACATCAATAGTCACTTGTCAGAATTGAACACCATTAAGACACTATTCAAAAATCCAAAAAATACCATTAAAAGTGTTGAAGACCTTCAAGAAGAAAATAAGGCTTTGAGGAAGGAAATCGAAAGTTTGATGGCTGCTCAGGCAAGTAATATGCAAGGCGATTTGATCGCTTCAGCAAAGGAAATCAATGGTGTAAAATTAATCACTAAGAGGCTGGAAGGCATGGATAATAAAACAGCCAAAACACTTGCTTTTAATGTTTCGAAAGAATTAGATGATAGTGTAGTAATGTTTGGTATTGTTGATGGCACGAAAATTCAATTGATGTTATTGATTACAGAGGAATTGACTAAGTCTAAAGATCTTCATGCAGGAAATATTATTAGAGAACTTGCAAAAGAAGTACAAGGCGGTGGAGGTGGACAATCCTTCTTCGCAACCGCAGGAGGTAAAAACCCAGATGGATTGGGCAATGCCTTCTCCAAATTGGAAGAAATGCTCTAGTACTGAACATGAATAGTAAGTGAAAGCATTGAATTTTAGATAAGGTATTGACTCCTTTTTCTTTAATTCAATGCTTTTTTAGTTTCAGCAGTACTATACGAATACCTAAACCTACGAACCATTGTCAAATCAGACTTTAATTTCTTTTGGTAGCAAAACCGAAGCCAATTGATTTGCCTATATGTCTTTTAGCCAACAGATTATTTTATTTTTGAGAAGTAAAGTTTGTTTTGATACTGTATATTTAGACTTGTTCAAAATTAATAAGTATGAAAAATCTGTGTTTCTTATCATTTCTAGTATTGTTAATTGGATTTTCAAGTTGTTCAAAGAGCAATGAATTAGATGTATCCTCAGAGGATGTTCAGTTTCTACAAAATTATGTAGAAGAAGCCAACGCCATGGTTTCAGTAGCTGGAGAGATTGAAGGAAATGTGTCTGCTATTTTTAATACCAATGTTACAATTAATCTCTGTGGAGGATATGTACAGTTTGTAGATTATAATGGAGGGGTAGCGGATGAGGCAACAGAACTTTTAAATGAGATTGTTGATAAAATGGGTTTTGAGTCTGCTTTAGCTGTACATGATTGGATGGTAGAGGCAGGAAGAGTGGTGTACGATATAAAACAAGCAAACAAAAAGAATTTTGATACAGATAGAGATATGATGACTGAGCTTGCGTGTCTTTCTGCACCAGAGATTATGACGAGAAATAGCAGCAGCGAATGTTATAAGAAACAGTTGATTGGTTTATTTATAGGTACACTTACTGCAGGAGATAATTATGCAACCAAGTTTGCTTCCCAAGGCAAAAAAGAGATTGATTTGACCAATTGTTCTGCAAGAGGTTCATCTTTTAATAAGATATGGTCATTTATGAAAAACACTTATGATTGCGAATAGACTCAAACACAAATCAAAACTTGAAGGCTGCTTTTATTAGTGGCCTTTTTCATTAATGGTGGCATCATTATAAAGTTACGGTAAAGTGAGTTAATCCACTCTTTTTCTCAGTTTCTAAACGAAGTGTTCCATTGTGATTTTCTATAATTTCACGACTCAACATAAGACCTATACCCTGCCCATTGGTTTTAGTGGAATAAAACGGAGTAAATATTTTTTTCTCTATGCGTTTTGATATTCCAGGACCATTGTCAATTACTTCAAATTGTACTGGGTTTGTCTGTGATGAAATGATAATTTCTCCATCGGAACCAATAGACTCCATAGCATTTTTCAATGCATTGCTTAATACCCTTTCTATTTGAGAAGCATCCATATCAACTTCTACTTCTTGTTTAGAAAGCTTGTAGGTGAAAACAATATTTTTGTTCCGTGCACTTGTTTCCCAAGGTTTAGAGGCATTGAGTAGCAATTTATTCAGTTGATGTCTAGTCATTGTAGGTTTTGGTAACCGAATAATATCAGCAAAATTATCAATGAACTTTGCCAGGCTTTTATTTCTATCAATGGCCACATTAAGTGAGTCTTTCAGGTCAGGGTCTGAGTCATCAGAACTAAAACCATATTCGACCACAGTATGTAAAATAGAATTAATAGCTCCCATGGAATTATTTACTTCATGAGCCATCATTCGGATTACTTTGCCATAAGCTTCTTTCTCAGATTCTAAAAGTTCAGCTGTCAAATCAGTAAGTATGATAAATTTTCGTGGAAATCCTTTGTGAATGACCATGTCAACTTGACAGCGGAATTTATGATATCCATTGACGCTGAGTAACTTTGTTTCTCCACTATTCAAAGTAACTATTTGAGGAATGAGTGGGTGATGATAATGTTCTAAAGGGTTTCCTTTAGCAGGAAGTTGGATGGATAAGATTTTGGCAGCAACAGGGTTTATATCGGCTATATTTCCATCGAAATCCATGATTATCATTCCAATAGGTGATGCTTGGATTAATTTTTCTAGAAAGTAACTTTGTTCAACCGTTCGAGTCTGTTCTACTCGTAATGTATCGATCATTGTGTTGTATACTTCAATCAATCTGTCCATTTCTGAAGCTCCAGTCTTCACATATTTTACCGTGAAATCTTTATTGGCTAATGCATTGGTTCCGGTTTGCATAAGTTCAATAGGACGAATTAATTTTTTATAGAGACTGACGCTTATACCCAAAGAAATAAGAAGTAATCCTTCACAGAGGAGAAAGTATATTTTATGATCTTTTAATAAATAATATAAACCTACTGCCATAAGTAGGTGCAAGATGCCCATAAAAAGAAAATATCTAAATCTGAGACTCATGCGGAATGTTATGTTTTTCTAATCTTCTATACAAAGCACTTCGAGTGATACCTAGTGAAGCAGCTGTTTTGCTTATAGAGTGATGATGATAGGCCAATGCCTTTTTAATCATATTGATTTCCATTTCTTGAAGGGTAATTTTTCCTACTTCTGGTAAAGATACGTGAGTCGAAGCAGGATTTATTTTAGTATAGGATTGAAAATCTTTTACATTTAATATTTTAGAGTTGGTATTCAACAAAATTGTCCGCTCGACCATGTTTTTTAATTGTCGAATGTTGCCAGGATATGCTTGGTTTTTCAACCAATTCATAGTAGTGTCTTCTAGTATGGGTTGGTCAAAATTATATGCTTGACAAGTTGATTTCACAAAATGTTTTACAAGGAGTGGAATATCTTCCTTTCGTTCTCTTAAAGAAGGTAAATGGATGGTGATTAGATTGATTCTATAAAAGAGATCTTCCCTAAAACTTCCTTTAGCCACCATCTCTAATAGGTCTTTATTGGTCGCACTTATTACTCTTACATCCGATCGCTTACTCCTACTAGACCCCAAGGGTTCAAATGTTTTTTCCTGTAAAACTCTTAAAAGTTTTACCTGACTATCCATAGGAAGTTCACCCAATTCATCAAGAAATATTGAACCTTTATTTGCTAACTCAAAGCGACCTGTTCGATCTGCTATTGCTCCGGTAAATGCTCCTTTTTTATGGCCAAACATTTCACTCTCAAATAGAGTAGTAGATATTCCCCCTAAATTAACTTTGACAAATGGTTGAGCGCTTCGTTGGCTCATTTCATGGATCGCTTCACTTATTACTTCTTTTCCTGTACCACTTTCTCCAGTAATCAAGACACTTGCATCGGTTTTAGCGACCCTTTTAGCTATGTCCATTGCATGCATAAATGGTTCGGTTTGTCCAATAATATGAGCAAATTGATCCTCTGACTGAGTTGAAGAACTTGATATTCTCTGAGGGTTTGCTGTGGAAGTTAAAGCCAATATATCTTGAATAGATTTAACCAAATGATTATTGTCCCAAGGTTTGGCAAGAAAATCTTTTGCTCCAATTTTCATTCCTTCTACGGCCAATTGTACGGTAGCCCAGCCGGTCATTAGTATTACAGAAACTGTAGGGTGATCGTCTACGATTCTTTTCAACATGGCCAACCCTTGTTTACCTGTGGTGTTTATGGTAAAATTCATATCCAACAAAATTAAGTCAGGATTAAATTCAGCGATGGTTTCCATAGCTATAGAGGGATGATTTACAGAAATCGTCTCATATCCTTTCTTTTTCAGCAATAGCTTTAAACTCAAGCAAACTGCCTGGTCGTCGTCAATTATTAGTATTCGCTCATTGGACATACAAAGGAATTAGAAATGTAAAGAAGAAAAAGAATTCCGAATAAATCAATACATATTCAGAATTCTCTATGATTTAGTCTTCATGCAGTGCTGTTGCCGGATGAAGTTTTGATGCTTGCCAACTTGGATGCAATGCACATAAAGTGACCAGTGTCAATATTATCCCAGTCGAAATAGCTATGGCATAATACATGTTGATGGGTTCAAGAGGACCTATTTTTAAAAGTGGAACTTGAATGGCGAAAAAGATTCCCAGAAAAACAGCAATAAATGTAAGAATTAGAATTTCGAAAATGAATTGCTTACTTATATCTGAACTATGAGCGCCAACGGCCCTTCTCAATCCAATTTCCCCTCTTCTTTTATTGATATTGTACCAAAGTACTCCAAATAAACCTAAGGCAACATTAATGCATAGAAATCCACAAATACTCAACAGTGCAATCAAAGGAATCCAAGTATCTCGACTGTCACTTTTTTTCATCTGATCAATATTTTTTATGATGAAAGAAGATGATTTTGTGATATCGGATATTAAGTTATTTACTTTCTCTTCGTATGCAGCTGGAGTATTGGGAGCCATTCCCAAAACTAAGTTGTTTGCCTCTTTACTATGTCGAGGTACTTGATAAAATGCATGGGGTTGGTTTTCAGAAAATTCTCCTAAATATCGGAATGCATCAACCACTCCAATCACTTTGTGCTCTCCTCTAAAAAGGAGCATGCTATCAATCATATTCTTACCTCCAAAATATTCATCGATAAATGCTTGATTCAAAATGATTGATGGATAAGTTGAATTTAAATCTTCTTCTTGGAACCACCTACCTTGGACGACATTCATATCTAATGCGTTGGCAAAATCTGAGTCTACAAAGGCAAGAAGTGAGGATATATTGAAACCCATCGCATCTCCCCCAGTTCTAGATTGATTTCCTGAGTAAGGATTGATGTTCTCTGTATAAGAAACAGATTCAATATTGTCCAGATTCAAAAGTTCTCGGTGAAGTGTATTTTTCATTTCTAAGACCTCTAGGCTATCTTTCGAACTTAGATCGTCCAAATAAACCATCCATTTGTCTTTTGTCTCAAACCCAAGAGGTGCAGATAGCATTCTCATATTATAAATAACGTAAGACAATACCGCAAAAAGAACTAAAAAGGCCAAGAATATTTCGATTAAAATAAGGGCATTGCTTCTCCTCTTATTCCAGATAAGTTTAAAGATATGCTTAATCATAGTTGATTGGTTTTAAGAGCGTTAACAATTTGAAGTTTGGACATTTTTAATGCAGGAAGTAGTCCAGATAAAATACCGAAGAACAGACAAATTAAGAGACTGTATAGGAAGAATGATACGTTCATTTCCAGAACAACTGCACCTAAAGATTTGCTTTGATTGATAAAGTACATCGCTATAAATGCAAGTAGAAAACCAATCAAACCGCCAATCAAGGTTTGGACAATATTTTCAAATACAAACTGCGTCAAAATCTGTGAATTAGTGGCTCCAAATGCCTTACGTACTCCAATTTCAGAGGACCGATCCATGATTCGACTCACATTTAAGTTGATAAGATTCAAAACCGGTAATAGGATAAAAAGAGATAATAATCCGATTAAAAGCCAAGAAATGAACTGTAAACTCTTGGCTGGATCTTCATCATAATACAAAGCCTTTGCATACAATTCCTTATACGTTACAGGTTTGAGAATCAATTCGTTATATTCATCTTGTAAATCCAAAGAAATATCATGTGAAGCAGAAATTGCTTCTTTTTTTGTTTTTTCGACATTACCATCAGAGAGCAAGGCCATTGAGTAATTACCAAAATAGGGGTCTCGGTATGATTCTTCAGCATTGGTATACGGTAGAAACATATCTACAATGATAGGATCTGGTGAGGACGTTGGATCTTTTACTACACCGATTACTTTATATTGTCTGGCATCAACTGTAATGAACTTACCCAATACATTTTTGTCCTTTCCAAAATAGGATTTTGCTAATTTTTGAGCAATGACGGCAACTTGTGCTTGTTGTGTAACTTCAGAAGCATCAAAAGGTCTACCTTCAATAAATTGAAAATTAAAAATATCCCAAAATGGAGCATCGCAGTGATTTATAGCAATCTGTAATTTGCTATTATTTACAAAAACATCATGGCGGATTCCGGTATTAAAAATAGTGGAAGCCTTGATGGACTCTAAGTCCCTAAAGTGATCTTGCAATAGTTTTTCGTTGAATGAGCTAGTACTAATACTTCTTCCAGTTCGTTTTGTATCATAGGTTGTATCATAAACGGCAACACCAGAATCAAAAGTAGTATCTACAACTGCAATCGTATCATACATGACTTTTTGTAATGTGAGATACTCTAAAATGACAAGTTCATCTTGATTTTTCATTGGAGCTTTTGATCCAAATTCTGCTTGAAAATAGGAAGTGATTAACATCAGGACCATGAGTGTAAAACTAATACCAAAGAGCGTGATGAACGTGAAAAACTTCTTTCGAGAAAGCACTCTCCAAGCAAGTTTTATATAATTCTTAATCATGTTTTTAAAATTTAGTGGTGGGTAAAGAGAATTAAATCATGATAATTTAAGCGACCTGACTCCCATCATAGAGCCTTAAAAGTCTGTTGGTTCTTTTCGCCATATTTTCATCATGTGTTACCATCACAATAGTTGTATTTTGTTCTTGATTGAGCTTTAACAATATATCCATGACTTCATTACCCATGTGACTATCCAAGTTTCCCGTAGGCTCATCAGCAAGTAGAATAGCAGGGTTACCTACGATGGCTCTTGCAATGGCTACTCGTTGCTTTTGACCACCAGAAAGTTGACTAGGAAAATGATCCATCCGATTTTTCAAACCTACTGACTCCAAGGCTGCCGCTGAAAGTTCTTTTCTTTCTTTGGCACTTACATTTCTATACAATAAAGGCAATTCTACATTGTCAATAACTGATAAGTCGGGGATCAAATGAAAAGACTGAAAAATGAATCCTAGTTTTTGATTCCTAAATTTGGAGGTTGCTTTACTATTGTAATTTTGTACAGATTCTCCTGCTACTGTTATTTTACCTTCAGTAGGCTCATCCAATAATCCGATTACATTGAGCAAGGTCGATTTACCACAACCAGAAGGTCCCATAATAGACACAAATTCTCCTTCTGAAATTGTCAAGTTAATTTCATTAAGTGCAGTTGTTTCAATGGTTTTTGTCCGATAAACTTTGCTAACATTTTCTAATTGTATCATGGTGGTTTGTTTTATTTTTTATTAATGTATTTTAATTGAAAGTGGTCGTTCCACATAAGGTTCTTAATTCATAGTAGGTGCTCCAATACACGCGTAATGCTCTTATGAAATCTCGTAAGGTTTGATCTTTTTCTCTTTGAGCAAGAGTAAGGTCCGTGATACTAATATTGCCTAGCGTGTACCTTTGATTACTAATTTCAAAGCGCTCTTCAGCTACCTCTTTTATTTCTTGTAAAAGAATAAGATCACTTTGTATTTGTTCGAATTGTGCAATACCTGTACGCACCCTATTTTCTAATTCTAGCGTTTCTTGATGTACTCGATTTTGAATACTTGCCTTTCGAAGTTGTGTTATTTTGACTGCCTCTCTTCTTTGTCCCCAATCCACAAGAGGTAAGGATACTGAAAATCGGACTTGCTGTTCGTCAAAAGGGTTGTTGTAGATTTCATCAATATTTTCAGAACCACGTGCAAAGCCAAAACCAGCAAATAATTCAGCACTTATACCATATTGCGCCTTTGTTTGAGCGATGTCTCTTTCACTTTCAATCAACTCTCTTTGGTATCTCAAAATTTCAGGTCTATTTTCCACCATTTTGTTTAGTAAGGTAGATTCGTCCAATTGAATTGGATTGGGTAATTTAGGAACGGTACAGGTAATATTTGTTGGAATAGTCGTATTACCTAAAAAGGTGTACATCAATCTCAATGATTGTTCTACTTCATTTTTAGCTTGATTTTCTGATAAAATAGCACTCTTTAAGCTCATTTCAATTTGCAACAATTCATCTCTAGACGTTTTTCCAAGCTCAAATCTTTCCTTTGTGATTTCCACTAGTTTTTCATTGACTCCTTTGTTTGTTGTGGCGATTTCTTGATTTGCTTGAGCCAATAAGACGTTAAAGTATAAATTGGTTGCTCTCCATTGAACATTTTCTACAGCAATATGGTACGTATTTGCAGATTCTTCTTGCAACACAGTAAGTATTTTTTTACTCCATTTAAATCGATTAAACCCAAACAAAGGTTGAATAAAACCTATCCTGATTGGGACCCCATTGTATTGTTTTGCATCCGTACTGAAATCATCGAAGCGTTGGAGATCAGATTGTACAAAAAGTTGTCCACCAGTGGCTGAAATATTCTGGTTAGCAAACAAAGAAATAGAGGAATTATTTTGTGTTACTTGTTGAAAAGCAATGGATCCGTCAGGTTGTGTAACCTGTGCCGAGGTGTTTATAAAATTTGGAAGTAGCAAATCTAGACCAAGGTTTGGTTTTAATTCTGCTTTGAGTAGATTCAATTGCGAAGCTGCGATCTCAACATCCATTTTTGCATTTTGTACCGATAGGGCATTGTCTCTAGCCTCTGAAAGTATGTCTTCTAATGTTAGACTAGATTGTCCACCCAAACTTGAAATACCTATAAAGAAAAATATTGCGATATATAGTGTGTTACTTTTCATGTGTTTAGGATTATTTGTCCAAAAGAATGAATGCATCAAGGTGTTTATAATCATTCGTTTCAGAGATGATTATTTTATCACCAAGATTGGCGTTGGATAGGATTTCTACATAATCTGAATTGGATATGCCCTTCTTAAGCTTTCGTTTGACTGCTTTATTTCCTTCTACAAAGAAGACCTCTTGTGTATTTGCTCCCCTGAAAGCTGCACCATTCTTAATTCTTAAAACATTTTCTTTTTTATCTGTAATGATAAATACTTCGGCACGCATATTGGGTCGAAGGAATTCGGATTCATTTTTGTCCAATTCTACAAAGAATTTTACCGTGTTATTTTGTACGGCAGGTAATATTCTAGAGATGGAACCATCTAAGTTTTTGTTGCCAATTCTTACATTTACTGGAAGACCAATACTCAGCTTATCACTGTTTCTATCAGAGCTTGTCGCTTCAATCACATATCTTCCCAAATCTGCAATTCTAACTAATGTTTCTCCTGCTGTCACCGTTCGTCCGATATCTTCATTGATCCATGTGATCACACCAGACTGAGGTGAACGTACGCTTGTCTCTTGTAGTTTTCGCTGTAATTCTTTTAGTCTTTTTTCTTGGATCGTATATTCCAATTCCAATCCTTTCTTTTCATTTACATTGACACTTCTTTTATACTGCAATTCGTTTTCCAGCATCTTTTTCTCCAATCCTGCTACTTTTAATTTTAGCTCAGCTTGCTCCAACTCTTCAGCTGTCCCTCCCCCAATATTCAATAGTCTTTTTTGATCATTTACTTCAGCTTTTAATTCATCTACTTGCAGTGCTTTTATCTTATCTTGATAGTCCAGATCTCTCAGATCTTTGTCAAACTGTAGTTTTAGCTTTTCAATATTATTCTTTCTAAGATCAAGCTCATCCTTCAGTTGCTCGTATTCTAATCGAGTATATTCCTGGTCCAATTCAAGGATCAAATCACCTTTTGTAACAGTCGCTCCAGTCGATAATGTTACACTTTTAATTTCAGTCGCAACCGGAGCATTAATTTCTCTTTCGAAAGCAGGGATGACAATTCCAGCTGCAGATACAGTATGGGTGACCTCTCCTTTTTCAATGGAGGCAATAAAGAAATCTGACGAATTGGCTTTACTTGCTAATAATGCTCTAAAGCCATAAATTCCAATGATCAAAACCATCACGGCTAATATAGGATAGGTCCATTTTTTATACTTTCCTTTTGACTGTTCTTTTGAAGTTAGTTTTCTGTCCATCTTTGTGTCTATTTCTATATTGACACAAATAAACCAATGGATATGCCACAAATTAATAACCATAAAATCAACAGATTATACATATGAAAAAACATTATATTGTGCGTTTTCGAACACCCTTGACCGAAAATGGAAAATATAGTGGAGGATGTTTTTAGCATAGGGATCAGTTCTATTTTGATATCTAAATCAGTTTATCATTGGGTCGTTAACTGGAGCCCTTGATATTAGTGAACTTTATTGTACTTTCACTGCCTGATATTAAAACTCTCCAAAATGAAAATACTTTATTCAATATTGATTTTTTGTATGCTTTCTTTTTTATCCTTCGCCCAGAATGAGGATAAAAACTATGATCGAAGTATTCCAGTAGAAACAGAAGTGGTCACCAATCACACGACCACAATTAATGATAAGAAAATACCATATAAAGCAACAGTAGGGACACAGCCAGTATGGGATGAAAATGGTAAAGTGGCAGCAACATTATTTTATACCTACTATTCTCGAACAGATGTTGCTGACCAAAGTAATCGTCCACTATTAATCTCATTTAATGGAGGTCCTGGTTCGGCTTCAGTATGGATGCATATTGCCTACACAGGACCAATGACATTGACCATCGATGACGAAGGATATCCTATTCAGCCGTATGGGGTAAAGACAAATCCATTTTCTGTATTGGATGTAGCAGATATTGTATTTGTAAACCCTGTAAATACGGGTTACTCAAGAGTTGTGGATAAGGAAGTAGACGCAAAAAAAATGTTTTTTGGAGTGAACCAGGATGTAAAATACCTTGCTGATTGGATCAATACTTTTGTGACTCGTTCGAACCGATGGAGATCACCTAAATTTTTGATAGGAGAGAGTTACGGAACAACCAGAGTCTCAGGGTTAGCATTGGAGCTTCAAAATAGACAATGGATGTATCTCAATGGAGTCGTGCTCGTCTCTCCAACAGATTTGGGAATCAAAAGGGATGGAATTGTAAAATCAGCCAATCGATTGCCTTATTTTGCAGCCGCTGCATGGTTTCATAATGCTCTTTCTCCGGAATTACAGGCATTGGATTTAGATGAGTTGTTGCCTAAAGCAGAAGCTTTTGCGATGGATGAGTTACTACCCGCGATGGCCAGAGGAGGTTTTTTACCAGAAGATGAAATGAAATCCCTTGCGAAGAAAATGTCTATGTATTCGGGGTTGTCAGAAAAGAGTATTCTTCAAAACAACTTAGATGTTTCAACTTCATTTTTTTGGAAAGATTTGTTGAGAGAAAGAGATGGACTCACAGTGGGTCGATTAGATTCGAGATATAAAGGACTAGATAAAACGGAATCTGGAGTTCGACCAGATTTTAATTCTGAATTGACCTCTTGGTTGCATTCTTTTACTCCTGCTATCAATTATTACTTCAGAAATGAACTCAATTTTGAAACTGATGTAAAGTACAATATGTTTGGACCTGTCCGTCCATGGGATAGATCAGGTGACAAAACGGGAGAAAACCTTAGACAAGCGATGGCTCAAAATCCTTACCTGAATGTCATGATTCAATCTGGATATTATGACGGAGCAACTTCTTATTTTGATGCAAAATATTCTATGTGGCAATTGGATCCAAGTGGAAAAATGAAGGACAGGTTGAGATTTGAAGGATACAGATCGGGACACATGATGTATCTGAGACGTGAAGATTTAAAGAAGGCAAACAATCACTTGAGAGACTTTATACTTAAAAGCCTTCCTGGAGAAAATGTTCCAGCAAAGTACTAGAGTCTTGAATTATAAAATTAAAACTGAAGCAATTAATATGAAATTAGTTTATTCACTCCTTATATCTTTCTATGTGCTAAGTAATGTGCAAGGCCAAACCATAGATAGTACCTACTTAAAAGAAAATTTTGATAAAGCCGAATATTTTATCGAAATGAGAGATGGTATAAAACTCTACACACTGGTTTATTCACCCAAAGCGGAGGGAGATTATCCAATTTTATTAAAAAGAACATGTTATAATGCTTCCAGAAGTGATAATTTTCAATTTGGTAGTCAACCTTCTACAGCTTTGATAAAAGAAGGGTACATTTTTGCATTTCAAGATGTGAGAGGAAGGTACATGTCGGAAGGCAAATTTGACAATATGCGTCCAAATGTGAATGGGAATGATCTCAATAATAAAAAGGCAATTGATGAAAGTTCGGATACGTATGATTCTATTGATTGGATGGTAAAAAACATAAAGAATAATAATGGAAAAGTGGGAATGTATGGTGTTTCATATCCTGGATTTTATACAGCCGCAGCACTGCCAGACGCACATCCTGCTCTGAAAGCATCTTCTCCACAAGCACCAATTTCAGATTTCTATTTTGACGATTTTCACCATCATGGAGCTTTTTTACAAAGCTATACCCCTGCTTTTGCAGTGTTTGGATATCAAAAAGATACGCTTACTCGGTCTCCTTGGTATATGGATAAAATGATGCGATTTTATTCACAAAAAATTGCCGATGGATACGATTTTTATTTAGAAAAAGGGCCCCTAAAAAATATTACAGAAGAATTTCATCATGATAATTTTTTCTGGAATCAAATTGTTGAACATCCAAATTATGATGAATTTTGGCAAAAAAGAAGTTTACTTCCCGCATTGACTGGTGGAGACATTGATCATGCAGTGATGACCGTAGGAGGTTGGTACGATGCAGAAGATTTATGTGGACCTTTGAATATTTATAAAACAGTAGAAAAACATAATCCTAAAGCGAAAAATACAATTGTTATGGGGCCGTGGACTCATGGAGGATGGGCAAGAGAAAGAGGCCAACAGACGGTAAATCACATCTATTTTGGAGATAGCATATCCAGTTACTATCAAAATGAAATAGAAGCTCCGTTTTTTGCCCACCATTTAAAGGATCAAGAAGCAAACCCGCTTCCTGAGGCAATAATGTTTGATACAGGAAAAAAAGAATGGAAAAAATTTGAAGCATGGCCACCAGAAAATATAACACCTACCGAATTGTATTTTGGGGAAAAGGGCAAGCTTTATGTAAATGCACCAACAGATCCACAATTGGAATTTGAATATACCAGTGATCCAGCTAAACCTGTGCCCTATCGATCTGTTACTGAAGGCCTCACATTCACTCCAAGACAATTTATAACAGATGATCAAAGAGAAGCTGGTCGTCGACCAGATGTTGTCACGTTTTGTACTGATGTTTTAGAAGAGGATGTTACGATTGCGGGAGAAATACTAGCTAATTTAGTCGTATCAATGACAGGAACAGATGCTGATTTTGTCGTGAAACTCATTGATAAATATCCGCCTGATCATCCTGAGTACGAACACAACCCAAAGAATATAAAAATGGGAAATTATGAACAGTTGGTACGACATGAAGTTTTTCGAGGAAGATATAGAGACAGCTACTCCAACCCAAAGCCATTTGTACCAGGACAAAAGACAGAGGTGAGTGTACCCCTTCAAGATATTTTACATACGTTCAAAAAAGGACATCGGATTATGATTCAAGTCCACAGTACTTGGTTTCCGTATATCGATCGAAACCCACAAAAATATGTGGACAATATTTATAAAGCTGAAGAAGAAGATTTTATAAAATCAGACATTATCGTGTACGGAGCATCAACGGTCAAAGCAGGAGGTGCAGCAGTCACTAATAAAAGAGAAATACGTCCATAAAATTTAGATTTTATATGAAATTAGATGGTTGTAACCATTTGTTCTTGACACTTCAATTCCTTTTACTTGTCTGTACATTGAATGGGCAAGTTCAAATTAGTGGAATAGTAAGTGATAAGGATAGTGGAGAACCATTGCCGCTAGTTTCAATAACTTTTGAGGGTTATTCAATTGAAGCAGTCACGGATGAAGAAGGGTTTTATGAAATTGAACTGCCTAGTTCAGGCATGATTTCATTTTCTTATTTGGGATATACAACGGAATCAATTGAAATTTCAAAGAGTGGAGTTTATAATATTCAGTTAAATGCTGATAATTCAATGTTATTAGAAGATAATTCAGCAGTTACTATATCTGGCAGGGCAATTCAGCTGAAATTGCCAGCACCCTTAATGCAGATATATCCCGAACATTTAAAACGAGATGTAGATATTTCGATTACCCCTGCCTTAAATCGAGTGACAGGTCTATATATGCATTCTGGGGCATTGAATACCAATAGAATTACAATAAGAGGGGTGGGCAATAGATCTTTATTTTCAACAACAAAAATAAGAGCCTATCTCGATGATATCCCCTTGACATCTGGAGATGGAGAAACCACCATTGAAGACATTGATTTGAGTTTGATTAGAAAGGTGGATGTTTGGAAAGGACCTACTGCAAGTATATATGGAGCTGGATTGGGAGGTATGATCCATTTAAGAAGTGGTGTTGGGTCAACGATAGGAACAGAAATAGAAAATAAAACTACAATCGGTTCGTATGGCCTCATTAGAAATGTATTAAGAGGAAATTATTTAAGTGAAGGCAAAGAATTACAAATTGGAGCGACATTAAATACAACGCATAGTGATGGATATAGAGTGAATAATGCATATGATAGGGATGGAGCAAATATCTTCTTGAAATATGCACCCAACTCTACTCATGAGACAACCTTTTTTGGAAACTACATTGATCTAAAAGCATTTATTCCGAGTTCTTTAAGTCGAGACGATTATTTACAAAACCCTGAAAAAGCAGCGTTTACTTGGGGGAGAATTAAGGGGTTTGAAGAATACAACAAATCTCTCTTTGGCCTTTCTCATAAACACAAATTGGCCGATATAGGACAAATTTCCTTGATCAATAAATCAAGTCTGTTTGGGAATACCAGAAACTCATATGAATCTAGACCATTCAATATCTTGGAGGAAGAAAGTGCCAGTCTAGGTATACGATCGACTTTTGAACTTCATCACAATGGAGGACAAAAAAACAGACTTCCATTGGTTACAATAGGAATCGAATCCTTTAGAGAAAAGTATGAATGGAAAACATTTGAAACTGACGATGGGGCAAAAGAAGAATTGTTGAGTGATAATGATGAAGTGCGGAAGAATATGAATATCTTTCTTCAGAGCTATTTATCCTTCGGAGAAAATATTACGTTACTGAGCGGTTTGAATTTTAATGCGACTCGATATTCTTATAAAGATTTGTTTTTGTTAGATGGAAACGATAGTTCAGGGGATTATAACTTTGGGAGTATTTTGTCTCCTCATATAGGGCTGAGTTATCAATTCAACTATACGATTTCATTATTTACTACCATTAGCCATGGATTTTCTCCGCCTTCATTATCAGAAACCTTAACACCAGATGGACAAATCAACCCAGAAATCCAACCTGAAAAAGGATGGAATTTTGAGATTGGAAGTCGAGGTAAGATCAATTCGAAATTTATCTATGAGTTGACAGCCTATACCATGCAAATAAATGATTTGTTGGTGTCGAAAAGAGTAAGTGAGGATCAGTTTGTGGGATTGAATGCAGGAAGGACCAACCATAATGGACTAGAATTATATTTGGAATATAAAACAGAGATCAACTCTCACTTTGTTGCTACACCTTTTTTATCATATACCTATTCCAACTATCAATTCGAAGACTTTGTAGATGAGGACAATGATTATTCTGGCAATGAACTCACTGGAACTCCTCCTCATCAATTGGATATGGGTATAGATATTTCTTCTTCTTCAGGCTTCTACAGCAGTATTAATTATCGATTTATAGATGCATTTCCAATGCGTGATGACAACAGTATATATTCTGAATCATATCATGTTTCAAATATTAAATTAGGTTTTGAGAAGGAGTTATTTGATTCATTTGAAGTTGATGTATCATTTGGAATGCGCAACATCTTCAATGAAAAATATGCTTCCATGATTTTGATCAATGCAGGAAGCTTTGGTGGAAATCCACCACGATATTATTATCCAGGATTACCTCGTAATTATTTTGCATCCGTATCAGTCAAATACACCTGGCGATAAAATCTACAGAGCAATGTACTGGTAATGCAATAATGGATATTTATTCTTTTTAGAGCTACAATCATGTTTAATCTGCGAAATGAATGATGAAATTTTAAAAAATGTTGGGTTTTTACCAACCATTTAGTATTTGACTTCGACTTAAAGGTAAACAAGAATTATTATTGTGTCGATTTCGATTACATTTCAAAACGCAAAATACCACAATCACGAAATAATGAGTGAAACCAGCTCAATAGTGAATCGTCTTGTTAGAAAGGAAAAACAAGCGCAAAAAGAGTTTTACCAAAATCATTATAGTCGTTTTATGCAAATTTCATTGAGGTATGTAAGAACCCAATCTGATGCCCTCACGATAGTAAATGATAGCTTTATGAAAATATTTAACTCAATAGAAAAGCTTAAAAACGCTGAAAGTTTAATTCCGTGGTCGAGTACAATGGTTAGAAATACAACCTTGGATTATGTGCGAAAAAGGGTGAAATATGATCAACGACATACGGACATGGATGAGATTCATACCATTGTAATTAATGATGCATTAGAATCCTTAAGTCTACAAGAAATCATGAAACAAATACATTCATTAAGTGATCATGAGAGAATTGTTTTTTCGATGTTCGCAATTGATGGATATAAACATAAAGAGATTGCAAAAGAGCTCAATATTTCTGAAGGAACATCGAAATGGTATTTGAATCAAGCAAGGAAAAATCTTCAAGAACTACTTAAACCATATATGTAATGAAGGAAGACTACCAGAATAAATCTTTGGACCAGTTTTATGCAGATAAATTTCAAGCAAATGATATACAGCTTGATCCATCTGTAGGATGGGCACAATTTGAAGAAAAAAGAAAGTATAGCGGTTTTTCAAAGTATACATATTTGATAACGTTTCTAACACTTTTAGTAATTGCTATATCTACTTATTTTGTTACAAAAACAATTTCAAAGACAAATCAAACCTCGCAAATTGAAGAATCAAAAGATATTTCATTAGACAATAAAAAACAAGAAAATTATGCTTACCAATCCACAAAAAAAGAGGCTGGAGTAAAAATAGAAGGAAGCAAAACTAGAGAGATAGCTAAAGTCGAGAACAAACAAAATGTTGAATCTGCGATCACCTTAAAGGTTACCAACGGAAGTATCTCCATGGATAATTCTATTGGATATGGAAACAGTAAAATGACAAAAGCGAGGAATAAAAAATTGCAATCAGAGTATACAAAAGGATTTAAAAATTCAGAGTCTGGTTTAACTGCAGATCAAAATTTTAGTAAGAAAAACTCTTCATCCTCACTATTTGAAGATAAGGATTCTGAGACTCAAACTTCACAGACAGAAGATATTGAAATTGGTAATTTACCGAAGGGTACAATGAGTAGAAAAATCTTGAGGTTTCCAGTAATAAACAACCTTACAACACACCTTTCTTCTTCAATTGTACTGAATATGCATAATAAATTAGTTGAACCGTTTGTTGCCAATTCTATGGTAAGGTGGTCATTTGACATTGGCTTTAGTGTCGGTAAGGACTATGGTTTGACTAGTGATTTTAAATTACTTGACTCAAATAATAAGATTAGAGTGTCTCATACAGCTATTAATTACCAACATCTACGCACTCGGTATTTTAATACTTTTTTCAATCTTTCGTATAACAGGTTGGATGGTGAAGAGGAGTTTGTAGGCGAACGAATAAAAAGAATTTATAAAGACAATAATCTATCCCTTGGATATGGAATGAATTTATTTGTGCACAAGAAAGTAGATGTTGAATGTGGTTTTAGTTTTGGTTTATCAAAAATTGACAAAATTGAATTTGAACAAAAACCGACCTGGGTAGATGGATCTATTCAGTATCGAGATTACACAAAAACTGTATTTGCTATGAATACAACTCCTACATACCAAGCCCAAATTAAAGTCAACTATTATCTTCTAAATAATCTACAAATGTTTACGGGAGTAGTGTATAGAACACAGTTTACGGATCAGCTTCAATCCAAATCATTAGCTAGAGAAAACACACTGGGAACATTTCAAGATTATCAAGTTTTATTAGGCATTCGATACACCATTAATTAAGAAAAAATCAATTGAAAATGAAAAATTACATTGTACCACTTTTTTTACTTCTACTGTTCATTTCTTCCTGTACCAAAGAAGAACAAGAGCAACAAATAAATCTAGAATTCAAATCAATTCATGAAATCACAAATATGGAGGCTGCAGAAATTCTAAGGCTTAACATACTTAAAGAATATGGTGGTGTATTCAAGCTTTTCGAGTTGTACCATAACCGTGTTCGAGTAGAGGGCCTACCTTGTGATACTACCATGGAAGTAGTATTGGAAGATGAATCAGCTATTGAATATATGTTATCTTATACAAGTGAGGTCTTGATTAGTTGTGGTGCTGGGTGGGGAGTGTACAATGATCGACGGTATTTTGGAAATGTTGGATTAGGAACACAAGTAGCTGCATCTGATGTATTTGATTTAGAAATGAGATTATCCGATAAACAAACCATTGCAGGAAATTTTGAAGATGACGTATATACCTATAGCAATATAGCACTTAGAGATATTCTTATTACCAAAGGAATGTCCGCAGAATTAGATCCAACTGCTAGATTATATATGGTTCTCCCCAGTTGTCAATACGATGATCAAAACATTATTCTTACGGAATCTTCAATCATACGTTTTGAGTTGCAAATTGAAACCAACGAGGGAGATCCAATCCCATATAGTAAAAAGGACTATGCTGGTACGGTAGAGCTTTTGGAAGGCATATGGACCATTCTTTTTGAAGATGGAACGTCAGTAGAATTATAATCTATTGAATATGCAGTAAGGCGATGTGAACTCATCAGCCTTACACTTTATGTTTTGTATTAATCTTTAATCACCTTTAAGCTCAAGTCCAAACTTCCTGCTGAGTGTGTTAAGGCTCCTACCGAAATAAAATTGACACCCGTTTCGGCAATTCTTCTTACTGTGTTTAATGTAACTCCACCTGAAGCTTCGGATTCAAAACGACCGTCAATCGTCGCTACAGCTTCTCTCAGAATTGGAATTTCAAAATTATCCAACATAATTCTAGTTATTCCCCCAACTTCCAAAACTTCGTATAATTCGACAAGATTTCGTACTTCCACAGTTATACCAAGATCCTTTCCAGTTTTTTGAAAGTATTCGTGTACTTTTTCAACTGCTTTTGTGATACTTCCACAGGCATCTATGTGATTGTCTTTTATCATTATCCAATCATATAGACCATCTCTATAATTGGTACAACCTCCAATCTTTACTGCCCATTTTTCTAAGAAACGTAGTAAAGGAGTGGTTTTTCTTGTATCCAAGATTTTTACATCAAGCCCTTCTACTTCAACAGCAAATCTACTGCTCATTGTTGCAATTCCACTCATTCTTTGCATGGTATTCAAAACCAATCGTTCTGCTTTTAATAAGGCTTGGCTGCCACATTCTACATAGAATGCTTCATCTCCATAAAATACGTCTGCTCCATCAGAAATCTTAATATCCAAAACAGCTGTTGGGTCCACTTTTTTGAAAATCATTTCAGCCAATTCGACACCTGCGATAACTCCTGGATCTTTTACTAGAAGTCTTGCTCTGGATCGTCCTTCCTCAGGAATGCATGCCAATGAGGTATGATCACCGTCTCTAACGTCCTCATACAAAGCATCATCAATAAATTTTTCTATTTGGGCTTTTGAAATTCCTTCCATATTGATCTTTACTTGAAGTGTAATTATTAAAAGTGGCGCAAAGGTAAGGATAAAGATTGGAAAGATTGGAAAGATTGGAGAGATTGGAGAGATCACTTAAATGTTCACAATCTCTCCAATCCACAATCTTTCCAATCCACAATCTCTAATAGGCTTTAGCAAACAATACTCTTCGTCTACTTGGTTTACCACTGTATACACATACTCCATCTTCATCTTTGGCATCTACTGGAATACATCGAATGGAGGCTTTTGTTTCTGTTTTTATTTTTTCTTCTGTCTCAGCTGTACCATCCCAATGTGCATAGATAAATCCTTGATTCTCCTCTAAGACTTTCTTAAATTCATCAAATGAATCTACAGTGGTCGTACGATCTGTTCGGAATTGTATGGCACGTTCAAGCAGGTTATTTTGAATAATGTCCATTAATCCAGAAACATGATCTACACACAATTCAAGAGCAATACTTTCTTTTTCTTTGGTATCCCTTCTTGCGATTTCTACCAATCCTTTTTCCAAATCTCTCTTTCCTATTCCAATTCTAACAGGAATACCTTTCATTTCGTATTCTGCAAATTTGAAACCTGGCCTTTTTTTGTCATCGCGATCTACTTTTACTCGGATACCTTTGCCCTTTAATTCAATAGCAATTTTATCAGCCACCTCCATGATCTCAGGATTTGGTTTTGGTATAGGTACAATCACAACTTGGATAGGAGCCAGTCTTGGAGGTAAAACAAGACCATCGTCATCAGAGTGTGTCATAATCAAACCACCAACCAATCGGGTAGATACGCCCCAAGAAGTGGCCCATACATATTCCTCTTTATTTTGAGAGTTCAAATATTTGACATCAAATGCTTTCGCAAAATTTTGACCTAAAAAGTGACTGGTTCCCGCTTGCAATGCTTTACCATCTTGCATTAGGGCTTCAATAGTAAGTGTATCGTCGGCACCTGCAAAACGTTCTGACTCCGATTTGTGTCCTTTAATTACAGGCATGGCCATATAGTCTTCAGCAAAACGTGTATACACTTCATGAATCATTGCCGCTTCTTCTACTGCCTCTTCTTTTGTTGCATGAGCAGTATGTCCTTCCTGCCACAAAAACTCAGATGTTCTAAGGAAAGGTCTAGTTCTCATTTCCCACCTCATAACATTTGCCCATTGATTGATTAGAATGGGTAAATCACGATAAGATTGAATCCAATTTTTGTAGGTATTCCAGATTATAGCCTCTGAAGTTGGACGTATAATCAATTCTTCTTCCAGTTTTGCATTTGGATCTACGCGTAATTTTCCTTCATTATCAGGATCATTTTCTAATCGATAATGCGTGACAACGGCACATTCTTTTGCAAATCCTTCTGCATTTTTCTCTTCAGCCTCAAATAAACTTTTAGGCACCAAAAGAGGAAAGTAGGCATTTTGATGACCTGTTTCTTTAAACATACGATCCAATTCCGCTTTCATATTTTCCCAAATAGCAAATCCATAAGGCTTAATAACCATACATCCTCTTACTGCACTATTTTCGGCCAAATCTGCTTTCCGAACAATATCATTGTACCATTGCGAATAGTTTTCTTCTCTATTAGTAATTTCCTTTGCCATTAGTTTATTTTAATGCGTTTAGTTAATTTTTTAATAATGCTTTAAAAAGCGAAACTTTGTCTCTCTTTTATGCGTCGTATATAGTGAAACCGTCAGTTAGAATGCTAAACTTCAGGTTTTCACGAATCCTTTATATCTTTTAATTGAATATTAACAGATAAATAAGCACAAAAGTAATAAATTAGCAATTGTAGCTTAGTAAGAGAATCGGATTAATTAAAAAGTAAATCCTAAACGATGAGAATAGTAAACATCAAATCAATTTTTAGCTTAGTTGCCTTCTCCTTTTTGGCGATGGTTTCTACAGCACAGTTTGACGATTTATATTACGATCCAGCCAATGATAGCGGATCTATTTTAGATAACGGATATATTGATGAAGATCAAACTTATCTATACGACGATGTAGATGACTATGATTATGATTCAGATTATGACTCTGACTATGATTCAGATTACTATGATGATTATACTTATACTCGAAGAATTAACCGATTTAGAAGAAATGTAGGTGTTTCTAATTATTATTCCACAGTATTTTACAACGATCCTTTCTTCTACGACCCATTCTACGATCCTTTCTTCCACGGAGGAGGAAGTTTTGTAAGTATAAATGTTGGGTTCTCACCTTGGAATAGGTGGAACAGATGGGGAAGATGGAATAGATGGAACAATTGGAATACATTCAGCACTTTTGGTTGGAATAGATGGGGAAATCCTTATTGTGGACCTGCTGCTCCATTTGGATATGCGAACACTGGTTACTATGGAGGTTGGGGAAATAACTACTACGGTAATAACAACAACAACACGGTTATTATCAACAATAATAATCCGAATGGAACGCACTATGGATCGAGAAGAAATGGTTCTGTAGGATCATCCACAAATGGACGAACAAAATCACCTAGATTAACCAAACCGAATAGAGATGAAACTGGTGTAGTATCTACAACTAGGTCTGTAAGAGATGATAGAGTTAGAAATAGAAAAGGAGACGGGCAAGATATTACTAGAGATAATCGCTCAAAAGCCAAAACAACAACAAGAAGAAGAAGTAATGGCAATTCCATCTATTCTGGTAGAAAGAGAACAAATAGAAGTTCAAGAAGTGTAAATCCAAATGATAGACGAAGATCAAATCAAGGAGTAAGCAGAAGAAATAATTCTTCTAGTAGACAGAATAGCGCTAGATCTTCAAGGAATAATTCATCTCGATCTAGTATGTCTAGAGGAGGGTCTTCTAACCGATCATCTGCGAGAAGTTCATCCAGAGGTTCATCTCGATCATCTATGAAAAGCTCTTCAAGGTCTTCATCTAGAGGATCTTCATCCAGAAGTTCATCTAGAAGTTCTTCTAGAAGCTCTTCAAAGAGAGGAGGGAAATAGATACTAAATAACGACAACGATAATAAGTATGGGGCGGATAAAGGCATTTATTCACCCCATTTTTATACACAATTTTATAGATTGCAATCCCTGTATTCCCATTTTTCAATTACTAAACGAATCAAATGAGATATTTTTCAATTATACTAATTACATTTTTAAGTGTTCACTTTGTATCTGCCCAAGGGATTTCTGATGCAGTGCGTTATTCAAATTATGAACCTATTGGTACTGCCCGTACTCTTGGAGTTGGAAGTGCGTTCGGTGCGATGGGTGGAGATTTTTCAGTTATTGGAATCAATCCTGCTGGAATTGCAGAGTATAGAATAGGGGAATTGAATTTTACTCCGTCCATAGTTTCTTCCAACACCAATGCTTTCTTTGTGGATGATATTCAAAATTCACGTAGATCAAGAAGTAATTTTTTACTTGATAATATAGGTTTTGTTGGAGCCACCGATACCAGAGCGTCTAGGTGGCAAACATCAAACTGGGCAGTTGGATTTAGCAAATTGGCCAATTTTAATAGAAATGTAAATATTTTAGGTGAAACGGAGGGAAGTATTACTGAACGTTTTATTGAACGAGCTAATGGAAATTCATTGGATGATCTAGATGGGTTTGAAGCAGGACCAGCTTATGATGCTGGTGCAATTTTTGAAGATGGTTCCCAAAATTATGTATCGGATTATTTAGAAGACGATGTAGTCAGAAAAGAACAATTTATTGACCAAAAGGGATCGATCAATGAACTTACTATTGGTTGGGCGGGTAATTATGACAATCAAATTAATATAGGAATAAGTGCAGGGATTCCCTTTGTATCATTTACAGAAACAAAAACCTACAAAGAAGGAGTTACAGATGGAGATTTTAGTAATGAATTGGAATATGTAGAACGACTGAATACTTCAGGAGCTGGATTTAATTTGAAATTTGGTGTTCAATATAAAGCAATGCGAAAGTTAAGAATTGGAGCAGCAATACATTCTCCTACATGGTATACATTAAATGATGATTATTCGACACAAGTGAACTATGAGTTTACTTCAACAGACGAGAGTTTTCAGGGTCAAGGGATGTCACCAGATGGATCATTTAAATATAAATTTACAAACCCATGGAAAGCGGTAGGTAGTATTGGGTCGATTTACAAAATAGGAGAAATTCAAGGATTCGTTAGTGCGGATTTTGAATTTTTAGACTATACAAACAACGAGTTTGACTTTACCGCATATAGTAACGATCCAGGTGAGGCATCTTTTACTCAGGAGGTGAACAGTGAAATTGACAATCAACTGGGATCAGCTACCAATATAAGATTAGGAAGTGAAATGGCTTTTGGAAGTTTAAGAGTGAGAGTAGGGTATTCAATAAGCACATCTCCTTATATCAGCGATTCAGATACATATTCTTCAATTTCTGCTGGACTTGGTTTTAGAGCAGATAAGTTCTTTTTTGATGTTGGATACAGAAGACAAGAAATTCAGGAAGGGTATAATCCTTATGTTGTCTTAGAACAATCTAATAGAGACCCTTTGGCTAATATTGAAACAGAGATAGGAAGATTGGCCATGACCATTGGATTTAAATTCTAGAAAATATAAAATGATAAGGTTTGGTAGTAAATTACTGAACCTTATTATTCTTTAATCAGTGTTAAAAATTCCTCTTCTGTTACTATTTCTACTGTACCTAATGCAGTTGCTTTTTTAAGCTTAGAACCAGCTTTTTCTCCGGCTACAAGAATATTAAGGTTGCTGCTTACCGCAGAAATGTTCTTTGCTCCATGTTTTTCAGCCAATGCTTGGGCTTGCTTTCTTCCCATTTGTTGCAATGTCCCTGTAAATAAGATGGTTTTTCCAGCTAGAGGAGCATCTTCAGCAACTTCTATCGGTTTGTCTTCCTTAGTTTGGCTAAGATTTACGCCATAGGATTCCATTCGTTCCAACATTTCAATATGAGCAGGAATTTCGAAATATTCAATCACGTTTTTAGCAACTACAGGACCAATGTCTTTGATCTTGGTGAAGTCCTCTTCCGACCAGTTCTTTAAGTCAAAAACATGATTAATTTCCTGAGCTATTAATTTGGATGCTTTTTTACCCAAATGGTGTATACTCAACGAATGTAATAATTTGTGGATTGGATTGTTTTTTGCTTTCTCAATGGCACTTTCTAGTTTTTGTGCACTCCTTGTTCCAAACCCTTCTAACAATGCTATTTTATCATAATCCAAGTTATACACATCGGAAATGTCATTCAACCAATTTTCTTGGTGAAATCGCTCAACATAAGACTTACCAAATCCATCAATATCCATGGCTACCTTAGAAACATGAAAGCTTATTTTTTGTAAATCTTGTGCACCACAAACACAATTAGGGCATCTCCAAGCAGCTTCAGATTCTACTTTTACAAGCTTAATTTCTTCTTGGGTATGATTAATGGGACATACTTCTGGAAATTGAACGGGTTCTTCTGTCCCATCTCGAAGATCTTCTAATGATTTTACGATGTATGGGATCACATCACCTGCCCTTTCTACTACGACCGTATCACCAATACGTAAATCTTTAGAAGTGATAAATTCTTCATTGTGCAAAGACACAGACGAAACGGTAACACCAGCAATATGTACAGGGTCAAGCTTAGCAACTGGAGTTATAGAGCCTATTTTACCCACTTGATACTCTATATTGACCATTTTGGTAGTGGCCTGTTTTGCTTTAAATTTATACGCTATGGCCCACCTAGGATGGTGCTGTGTAGATCCAGATCGTTCTTGTAATTCCAGACTATTTACTTTGACAACCATCCCGTCAATCTCATAGTTATACGTATCTCTTTTTGCCTCCCAAGCTGCACAAAAATCTATTGCCCCTTTTATGTTTTTAACAACGGTTCGTTCGGCGATTGGAATTTTAAATCCTAATTCTCCCAAGGTTGCAATACCCTTATCGTGTGTTTTTAAAGTTGGCAACATGTCTTGTCCATTCGCATCTACGGCGTAGCCCAGTTGAAAAATAAATGCCTCCAATCCTCTTTTCCTAGTTTCATTGGGATCTTTCATTCGCAATCCGCCAGTAGCTGCATTCCTTGGATTAGCAAAAAGGGTTTTGCCGTTTTTAGCCCGCTCTTTATTGATTGCATCAAAATTATCCTTACGTATCAATGCTTCTCCCCTCAGTTCTGCTTTAACAATTCCCAGGCTGGAAAAATCCGCTTTCAAGGGTATGGAAGGCATTGATTTAGCATTGGGAGTCATTTCTTCTCCTAGTGTACCATTTCCTCTTGTCGCTCCTCTAACTAGAAAATCATTTTCATAAACTAGGGCAATACTTCCACCATCAAATTTTGGTTCAACACAATATTCAATATCTGCATCTGCATCTATTAAATTGAGTTTTTTAATTTGTTTGTCAAAATCATATAAGTCTTCAGCATTATAGCTATTTCCCAAAGAAAGCATAGGTACAGTATGGGCAACGGGTGCAAAGTCTTCGTTTAGGTCGCTGGCCACTCTTTGAGTAGGAGAGTCGGGTGTTATCAATTCTGGATGGTCCAACTCCAGTGTTTCTAATTTTTTATACAATTGGTCATACTCAAAATCGGATAAAATGGGATCATTTTGAACATAATATTTCCACTCATGAAACTTAAGCAACTCTCTTAATGTGTCAATATCTAGTGGAGATATATATTGAGCTTTTAAAAAGGATTTCGATTGATCGTACTTTTGCTTTTGATCTTGTGCAGAATACATAGAAATAATTAGATATATAAAGGGTCGATAATTATAATTTAAAACACTTTATAAAATTAAAAGAATTGAGATTTGTATGGATATCGAACATTGTAAGCACTACTGACAAGTTCTTTTATTTTTTCTCTTAATTCCTGAATATTTTCCTTTTGGATGGCAGAGATAAAAATATTATCGTGTTCGTAATTGTTTTTAAGATTTTGTTTTAGCTCTGAAAGAATTTCAACTTTTACATCTTCATCCAACAAGTCGTCAAAGTACCGTTCACGATACAAATCCAATTTATTGAATACCATTAGGGTAATTTTGTTTTCTACACCCAATTCTTGCAGTGTTTTGTTTACTGTTTTGATGTGATCTTCAAATTGTGGATGAGCAAGATCCACAACATGAATTAAAATATCACTTTCTCGTACTTCGTCCAACGTGGATTTAAAACTTTCAATCAAGTGGTGAGGTAGTTTTCTAATAAACCCAACTGTGTCTGACATCAAAAATGGCATTCTGTCTAGAACCACCTTTCGAACGGTTGTATCTAACGTTGCAAAAAGTTTGTTTTCGGCAAACACTTCAGATTTGCTCAGTAAATTCATTAAAGTGGATTTGCCTACATTGGTGTATCCAACCAATGAAACTCGTATCATGTCTCCTCTTCCTTTTCTTTGTGTGGAAGCTTGTCGATCTATTTTGTCTAACTTGTTTTTTAATAGAGATATTTTGTCTCGGACTATCCTTCTATCTGTTTCAATTTCCATTTCCCCTGGTCCTCTCATACCAATACCTCCTCGTTGTCTTTCCAGGTGTGTCCATAGTCCCCTCAATCGCGGCAGAAGATATTGCATTTGTGCCAGTTCTACTTGTGTTCTTGCTTGAGCAGTTTGTGCCCGACTTGCAAAAATATCTAAGATTAAAGAACTTCTATCGATAATCTTTACTTTCAACTCTTCTTCTAAAATACTGTTTTGTTTGCCTGTAAGATCATCATCAAAGATCACCATTACAATGTCTTCATGAGTTTCAATATACGTAGCTATTTCTTCTAGTTTACCTTTACCAACGAATGTTCTAACATTAGGATGCTTTAATTTTTGAACGAATGTTTTAACAGTTTTAGCACCAGCAGTCATGGCTAAAAATTCTAATTCAGCCAAATATTCTTTTACCTGTTCCTCGGTTTGGCGATCAGTAACTAGACCCACCAAAATTGCTTTTTCAATTTCTTTTTTTAATCCTTTGGTTTGCTTCCGGCCAACTTGCCAATTATCACTCATAAATTTGATTCAGTGTACAATTTGATTTCAACTGTTCAAAGATAGAAATTAAGATGGACGATAATGATTTTTTAGAATAGCACTTCTTTTAATTATATAAAATTTAAGAGAGTTTGTTCTTATTTGAGGTTCTACAGATGATTAAGTGTTACTAATCTATTAATAAACACATTTTTATGCACTTATTTCTTACAATTACGTATTATAGTTAGATAGTTTGTATTTTTGAATAGCTCTTAGTCGAGCGTTCTTTAATAGAATAGTAGATCGTAACAAAATGAAAATTAGAACAATACAATTTTAATCAAATTGTTTTAATATTAGATTAATAGTGTCTTATGAATAGATTTTTGATTTTAATGTTTAGTCTTTGTGCCATCGGGGTAAGTGCACAATACGATACCATATCTTTGAGAAATCCTTCTTTTGAGGATAATCCTAGAAAGGGAGGATATTATAATAATACAGCTGCTGACCAAGCCAACAATATTAAGCATTGGTTTGATTGTGGAGTGTTTAATTTTAGACAGGAGACTGCTCCAGATATCCATCCCAGTGATTATTGGTCGAATACCAAGCAACCTTCAGATGGTCAGACCTATTTAGGCATGGTTACTCGAGACAATGATTCTTGGGAATCTGTTTCTCAGGATTTAGAAACTCCATTGAAGGCAGGGCAATGTTATTCTTTCAGTGTAGAACTTTCTAAATCGGAGCGATATATTAGTGGATCCAGATTAAATGAGAGTGACAAACCTAATTATAATTACACCACTCCTACAGTTTTCAGGCTTTGGGGTGGATATTCCCATTGTGGTACAGTAGAATTATTAGCTGAATCGACACCAGTCAACAATTCTGCATGGAAGACATACACGTTTAAATTGTCCCCAAAAGCAAATTATCGCTATATCACATTCGAAGCATTTTACAAGGTACCTGTAGTTTTTCCATATAATGGACATATTCTAATTGATAATTGTAGTGACATCATTCAAATAGATTGTGATGATGAATTGCTGGTCATGGTTGAGGAGCCAGAAACAAAATTACCACCACACAAACGAGTGAAGCAAAAGAAAAAACCTACGACAAGAAAAAATACAAAGAGTGACAATAATACTACGGTCGCAGCGTCCAAACCTTCCAAGAAAATTTTGAACCTGGACAGGAATAAAATTAGAAAAGGCCAAACCATTGAAATTCAGAATTTATATTTCCGGGCAGATAAAACATCTATCGATACAGATTCTTATGAAGTGCTCGATGAAGTATATGATTTTTTGAGCACCAATGTCGATATTGTTATTGAAATTGGAGGACATACAAATGGAGTGCCACCCCATGATTACTGCGACAGCCTTTCCACAGATCGAGCAAAAGTAGTAGCTGAGTATCTGGTAGAAAAGGGAATTCCTGAACAACGTCTTCAATACAAAGGGTATGGAAAGAGAAAGTCAATCGCTTCCAACCTTACCAAAGAGGGAAGAAAGAAAAATCAACGGGTAGAGATAAAAATCCTAAGTATTGGATAGTATAATTTAGTTAACTATTCTTAAGGATGCACAATGGTTAAAGGTACGGCTAATATTATTCTAGCTTTTATATGTATAATTAGTACGTTTTTATTGATTGCATTTGTACAACCCAATTATCATAGTTCTAATCCATGTATTATAGAGAACACGAGTTTTGAAGGAGGAGAAGAGCTGGTTTACAGGGTGTATTACAATTGGAAAATTGTTTGGATTCCAGCGGGAGAAGTTCGTTTTAGAGTTCAAGACAAAGGGGATGTGTATTTGTTGGAGGCAGTAGGAAAAAGTTATACTTCTTATGATAACTTTTTTAGAGTCAACGACTATTACGCCACCACAGTTGATAAAGAGACATTGAAGCCCTTGACATTTGTAAGATATATTGAAGAGGGGAATTATCGAAAATACGATAGTTTGAGCTTTGAGCAAAATGTTGGATTGGTTCAATCGTATAATGGGAAAACGAAAGCCACAGCAAAACATAAGGAATTTGAAATAGACTCTTGTGCCTTAGATTTACTTTCTGTTATGTACACCTTAAGGAATACCAATGTAGATGCATATCAACCGGGAGAATTTTTAGATATTATCATGTTTATTGATGAAGAGAGATATCCTATTCATGTTGTTTATGAAGAAAGAGAGAGCAAGAAAATAAAAGGACTTGGAAAATATTCGACGCTTAAAATTAAACCAGAATTGGTTGTAGGGAATGTTTTTAAAAAGGGCGACGTAATGAATATTTGGGTTTCGGATGATGAAAACAAAATCCCTTTATTGATCGAGTCGCCAATAAGTATAGGTTCAGTAAAAGCAGTATTGAAATCATACAGTGGTTTGAGACATCCTACAATGTTGGATGAAAATTAAGATTAGTGAAATAAATAGCAATTGAGTTGTGTTTACTTAAAAAAAAGGTACTATGAAAACCACGAAAAACATTCTATTCGTTGTCTTGGCTCTAAGTATTTTAGGTATTACATGGTATGCTGGTTCCAAGTTTAGTCTAGTAAATAATAAAAAGGAAACATCTGTCACTGTGGTGCTTGAAAAAATTCAAAAAGTATTCAAATTAGTAACAGTAGAAGGTCACCTTTCCGAAATTTATAACCATAAAGATTATTACAATTGGGACATTTCTTTTTTCAGAAAAACAGCGCTAGTTCGGGTGAATGCTAAAGTCTTGGCGGGATATGACTTTGAGAAAGTGAAGCTTACAATTGACGAGGAATCCAAAACAATAAGAATTGATGATTTCCCAGATGCGGAGATATTATCAATTGAACACGATCTAGATTATTATGACATTACACAAGGATCTTTCAATACATTTTCAAATAAGGATTACAATGAGATCAATAAGAGTGTAAAAGAATATGCTTTGGCGAAAGCAATCGATAGTAAATTGCTCCTATCAGCAAAAGAGCAAAAAAACGACATCATGGAAATGCTTACCACGATAATACAATCTACTGGTTGGAAAGTGGTCACATCAAATGAGAAGGATCCATTTTTGAATTGAACATTTCGCAACAAAAACAATAAATAGAGCTTAAACGTTGTAAATTGTCAGACTGGCATCAAATAAAAAATTTTGGGCTAGAAATTGCAAATATTATTAAAGAGATAAAAATTATTGTAGTAATTTTAATCTCTACATTTTCAAACTACGCATGGATAATATTAAACTAAATAACGAAATAAAGGAAGCTTTAAAAAACTGGAAAGAAATTGTAAGAAAATACCAAATTCCCAGTACAAAAAGAGCTATTGGTCAAATACTCAATTCTTTTCTACCCTATATCGCTTTATGGGTGCTGATGTATTATAGTTTGAATTGGTCCATCTTTATAACAATTGGTCTAGGAATCATCAATGCTTTTTTCTTGGTAAGGATTTTTATTATTCAACACGATTGCGGTCATCAGTCATTTATGAAGTCAAAAAGATGGAACAATATAGTTGGATATGTGTGCAGTGTTTTCAGTGCCTTGCCTTATAAATATTGGGCTAGGGTTCATAATTTCCATCACGCACAATCAGGTGTTTTAGAGACAATTGATATTGGAGATATACCTACACTTACGGTGAATGAATATAGGAATCTATCAAAATGGGGGAAGTTTAAATATCGGGTTTGGAGAACTCCTATTATTACCTTTGTCATTGCGCCTATTTATTATATTGGGCTATCAAATAGGTGGCCAGTATTTAGATTTAAGAATTGGAAAAAAGAAGTAGTTAATCAAGTAAAAAACAACATTCTTATCATTGGTGTTTATGCTCTTTTAGCCTATCTTTTAGGATGGAAACAATTCCTTTTTGTACAGTTGTTTTTAGTTTTCACATTTGGAATTATAGCATTTTGGTTCTTTTATATACAGCATCAGCATGAACACTCTTACAAGCAATGGAAAGACAATTGGAATTATGTGGTATCTGCTGTTAGAGGGAGTACCTATTACAAGCTGCCAAAAGTGATCCAATGGATGACAGGAAACATTGGGATTCATCATATCCACCATTTGAGTAGTCTGATCCCAAATTATAATTTGGAAAAGTGTATGAGAGAAAATACAATACTCAACAAATATGTAACAGTTGTAACATTTTGGCAGAGTTTCAAATTGATCTCTCATAAACTTTGGGATGAAGAAAGACAGAGAATGATATCTTTCGCTGAATATTATAAAATTGAGCGATTGAGATTGGCCTAGTACTCTAGAGCTTTCACATTATTAATCTTAGATATTTTAGAAAATAAAAAATCCAGCCATTTCGACTGGATTTCAGGGTGTCCGTAGGATTATGGTTTTTGTTAATTGTGTCCTTTAGACTTATATAAAATTCACAAGTCACATATTTAAATATAATATCAAGTATGAATGCAATAGTTACTGGGAGCACAAAAGGCATAGGTAAGGCCATAGTAGAATTATTGGTATCGAAAGGTATTAATGTGGCGATATGTTCTAGAAATGAAAATGAAATCAATTCATTTTTGAAAGCTATTGATGCATCTAGCCATAACGTAAAAGCAATAGGTAAGAAAACAGATATGAGCATTAAGTCTGAAGTACTAGAATTTGCAGATTTTGTGTTAAAGGAATTTGAAACAATAGACATTTTGGTCAATAATGCGGGAATATTTTTACCTGGGGAATTAACCAAAGAAGAAGATGGAGCCTTGGAAAAAATGATTGAAACTAATTTATACAGTGCCTATCATTTGACTCGAGCGATAGTCCCTAACATGATTGCAAATAAAAGTGGACATATCTTCAATATGTGTTCCATTGCAAGTCAAATAGCTTATCCAAATGGAGGATCGTATAGCATTTCTAAGTTTGCCTTGTTAGGATTTTCAAAAGTCTTACGAGAAGAATTGAAGTCTATGAGCATTAAAGTAACATCGATATTACCGGGAGCCACTTGGTCAGCAAGTTGGGAAGGTGTAGATTTACCAAAGACAAGGTTAATGCAGGCAGAAGACATAGCAAAAATAGTTTGGAGTGCACTTGAAATGAGTCCATCAGCGGTGATTGAAGACATTGTGATTCGACCCCAATTAGGAGATTTATAATTGTCTCTAATGAACATTTCCTTTAGAAGAATTTTGGAAAACGATGTAGACGATTTACAAAATATCGCATTGAAAACGTTTGAAGATTCCTATAAGCATTTGAATACTGCTTCTAACTTTCAGTGGTACGTTCAAAGAGCATTCAACAAAAGCCAACTATTGAGTGAAATTAAAAATGGAGAAAGTTGGCTGTATTTTGTACTCCAACAGGATATAATTATAGGGTATTTAAAGTTTAATGTGGGCAAGGCTCAGACAGAGGTACATAGTAAAGAATATCTTGAAGTTGAGCGAATTTATCTTAATCATACATACCAAGGAATGGGCATTGGTAAACAGATGATTCATTTTGCAAATAGAATAGCAAAAGAGATGACCAAGGATAAAATTTGGTTGGGAGTGTGGGATAAAAACCCTAAAGCAATCAAATTTTATCAAGGAATGGGTTTTGAAGAAAGTGGTAGTCATATTTTTGTTTTTGGAGATGAAAATCAAACGGACATAATTATGGAAAGGGAAGTAACATTTAAATAAATAGTTATATTTTCATGTTTGCACATTGAGATACTACAAGATCAAATTGTTCAATAGAATCCTTATACTACCGATGAAATATTTTTCAGTAATTTTTCTATTCTTTATGACGATAAACCTATGCGCTCAGAAAGCGATAGATAAAAAGATAGATGCCACGTATACCAATAAGTCAATCACAGAGATATTCTATGACTTAGAAAATACGCATAATATTAAAGTCTACTTTGATATTCAAAATACACCTACATTTCGCGTAACTCGCAATTACAAACAAAAACAAATATGGTCAATTGTGTCGGATCTTTTGAACGGAACTAGGTTGAAGTCATTATCCTACGATGATGATGAAATTGTGGTAATCGATATAGATAAGGTAACTAGAGAGAAAATTGAGAATCTTGTTCTTTTGTGGAAAAATGGAGAGATGGACTACCCTAAAAGAGAAGAAACAATAGAAATATCAAGATCATATGGGAATAGTGAGATGAATGGAACTTCTCTTTCGTATCAAATTCAATTAAGGGATAAACTAACTAAGGAACCAATGATTGGCGCATTGGTATACACAGAAGACTTAAAATTAAACGATGTTACTGACGAAAATGGACTTTGCACAATTCAGCTTACTCCAGGCTCCTATGTTTTCTCGATTAAGTATACCTCTTACCAAACAATTTTGCTTTCTATTGACATATTTGAATCGGCTACAGAAAAGTTAGAAATGAATCCTTCAATTTATTTACTGGATGAAGTAGAAATTGTAGCTAACAATGCCAGCATTAAAATTGAGGATTCAAAAACAGGTGTTGAACGAATTGATATGGTTAAAGTAGAATCTATACCTCAAGCTCTAGGAGAGTCAGATTTAATTAAATCATTGGAAATACTGCCAGGCGTTACTAGTGCAGGTGAAATATCTAGTGGCTTCAATGTAAGAGGAGGAAAGTTGGATGCTAGTTTGGTGTTAATTGATGATGCAATCATTTTTAATCCTACTCATGTTGTTGGGTTTATTTCTGCGTTTAATTCCGATGTGGTGAAAAGTGCAACATTGTATAAAGGATTTGTAGAGCCTGAGTTTGGAAATAGATCATCTGCCGTTTTAGATATTGTAAGTAAAAAAGGAGGTCAAAAATGGATAATGAAAGGTGGATTAGGGACAAGTATGATGAAGTTATTTGTAGAGGGACCGTTGTCTAACAAAACCACATTTGCTGCTTCTGCAAGAGGAAGTTTTAGCGACTATTTATTGAATTTGGTAGCCAATAATGAAGTTCAGAATAGTTCAGCCAACTTTTACGATGCAAATTTTACATTACAACATAAATTCAGTGATCGTACTACTTTTTCTTTTAGCTCCTACTTATCGGATGATTATTTTTTGTACAATGAAGATTTTGGATTTGAATGGCAAAATAGGTTTGTCTCTTTTGGCCTAAACCATTTGTGGAATGAGAAATTCTCATCTAAAATAAATGTAAGTACAGGTTCTTATAAAACGAATCAATTTACAATCAATGCATCAGATGCTTTTTCATATAAAAATGGGATTCAATACTTGAAAGTGGTACAAAACAATACATTTAGTTTTGGAGATAACAGCTATATAAAAGGAGGGATAGAATTTATTGACTACAAACTAGACCCGGAAGATTTGACACCGAATGAGGATCTGTCTGTCATACAAAATGTGTCAGCACAGCGATTGAGTTCTGTATCAATTGCACCATTTATTGGAGCTAAAGTAGGAATTACTTCTAAATGGTCTATTGAAGGGGGAGTTCGGCTTACTACCTATGGGTCTAAGGGTCCTGGAACCATATATACCTATCAAAATGATATAGCGACAGAAAGTACAATAATAGACTCTCGACAAGTTGAGAATGGTGAACGATTGCATACATTTTCTTTAATAGAACCAAGGGTTTCGTTGGCTTATCTACTTAACTCTCAATGGTCGGTGAAGAGCAGTTTTAATAGGATTAGCCAAAATGCCCAGTTGGTGAGTATTGCAAATACCAGCATTCCTACAGATTTGTGGATTTTTTCAAATGAGTATATCTTGCCTCGAATTGTCGATCAATATTCATTAGGTATTTTTCATAATTCGTTCAAAAGGAATTTTTCTTTTTCGATCGAAGGCTTTAGAAAGACCACTGCAAATGACTTTGTCTTAAAGGATTTTCCTTCGATTATTTCTAATGAAAATTTGGAGACTGAGGTAAGTGAATCAATTGGAAGAAGTTACGGAGTAGAGTTTTTTGCAGAAAAAACTTCTGGTAAACTTAAGGGATCTATTGCGTATACGTTTTCTAAAACACGATTTAGAACAACAACGGATCGATTTCCTGTAAATTTCGGTAATTGGACTTCGTCGGATATAGATATACCCCATCAAATAAATTTGGTTTTCTCCTATAGGTTGACGCCTACATTTATTTTTTCAGGAGGGTATTCGTATAAATCAGGTAGACCATTTACGGTTCCAGAAGGTACTGCAATTATTGATGGTTTTGTAATTCCTCAGTATTCACAACGAAATGCCCAACGATTGCCGAGTTACAAAAGATTTGATTTGGCCATTACCCTTGATCTCAGGAAGAACTCGCAAAGTGGATTTAGAAATTCGTTCACCTTTGGGTTGTATAATTTATTAGGAAATAACAATGTGAACAATGTGTTTTTCCGTAAAAGTGTAGGCGGAAATATTAAAGGGTTCCAACTGGCTATTATTGGGGCTGTTGTTCCATCTTTATCATGGAACTTTGTATTTGATTAAATAAGAGAAAAATGAGAATAAGATATCTATTTGTTTTAGTCATTTCACTTTTCATTTTTGGTTGTATTGAACCATATGATTTTGATAGTACAGAAGTAGAAAATACAGTTGTTGTAGATGCTGAGTTGACGGATCGTTTGAGCGTTCAGGAAATCAAACTATCTAAATTCAATAAACTAGATAGCCAACAATTTATTGGTGTGCAAGGTGCAACTGTGAGCGTAGAAGATGATCTTGGGAATCAAACGATTTTTAATGAAGCAGAACCAGGCATATATCAATCGTTATTTGAAGGAAGTAGAGATAGGAATTATAGATTGTTGATTGATATTCCGAATGGTGGTGAAGTTACTTCTGACTTTTCAGGATTTCCGCCTCCTGTTCAAATCGATTCTATAGTGTATGAAGAATTGAAAGAATCATTTGTGAATGAAGATGGCAAGAACAGAA
>JARGNR010000007.1:84731-117915 GCA_029212405.1 Saprospiraceae bacterium | reverse complement strand
TATTAAATATTTTATTAACTTCTTTTAAATCTTTTTTATTAATTATAATTAATTGTCAGTCATTAATATGTATTATGTTTATTTGGTAAGTGTAATAAATTGTAAATCAATATTATATGTTTGTTTTTATTCGTGTTGAAATAATGTTAAATGTTATTTGTAAAGTGAAAAATTATATTTTATTCAGAGTTGTTTACCTTTTCTGATTTGACGTATAATAGAGTGTAAAACGTATTATTAACAACAAATTTTTATATCATGAAAACCTTAAAACTTTTCTTTTCCATTGCAGCATTATCATTCATTTTCTTTGCTTGTTCCAAAGATCAATCTTTCTTAACGCAAGAGTCTGATGATTATAAGATTGAAACTAGATCATGCAATGTGGCTCTGCTAGGGCCATATGATATCTGTACTACAGATAATGCTACGTATTGCCTTAAAACTGGTGGAACTCCTGTTTATATAACCTGGAGTGGTCATCCTTCTATTAACGGAAGTACGAGCAACTGTGTTACATTATCTGATGCAGAACCGGGTACCTATACATTAAGTGTATTCGTAGATTTTGGAGATTGCCAAGCATCTGCAGTTCAGGAAGTAACGGTTTGCGGACCTGCTTTTACCCATCCTACACCACCGTATGAGTTTTTAGCGGTTTGTTTCGCAACTGGAGAACCAGTATGTTTTGACTTTGGTACAGATGATTGCACAACGGGTATCAGTGTAACATCTCCTAATCCTTATATAGCTATTGAAGTTATTGGCTCAGAAGTTTGTTTGACTCCTTTGATCGGAAACACAACTCAAGTGACTTTAACGGTACAAGCATTGGGGGTATGCGAAGATGGTCCTGTTGAAACGTGGGATATTACGATAAATGACCCAAATTTTTGTTCGGGTGTAGATAGTGACCCAGTCAATGATCCACCAGTACTGGATCCTTTTGACAACTCATGTTCAGATGACTCTGATTGCCCTCCAGGATATACATGCTGGTTTGGAGAATGTAGATTGATCTAAAGTTATCACTCAAAATTATCACGCAAAACTCAGATGCTCAGCTGTCAATAGCTGAGCATTTTTTTGTCTTTTTTCTAATGATGCTTGTTTAATGGGGGTGTTTTGAACGTCGGAAAACTCTTCGAATAATTCTTATATAATCTCACCTCCATTTTCAATTTAAATCTCTTTTTTATTTTTTTATTTTCAAAAATAATCATGTAAAGCCGTAAGGAAATGTTAAAGTTATTCAAGTAATTACATATTACATTTATTTTTAATATATGTGAATTTTGAGTATTTTCAAATTACTCAACTGCCCCTAGGATAGATAGATGTGTATTATTGAGGGATTAGGTATATTATCAGTATATAATTTTGTTATAAAATGAAAAATAAGCAATAAATTACTATAAATATTGTTGTATAAATTTGAAACAAACTATTGTTTGGTGCGTTTAATAGGTGTATCTTTGTTGTATAAAGACAAAAATTAGTAAATTATAAAATAATATATCATGTTAAAAAGAAGATTTAAAAGAACGTATGTTGTCCATGCTCCAGCTACTCCTAAGACGAGAACACTATAGTAATACACATTCGTTTTTAAAGTAACGAGACGAAAGGCTTTCTGCAAAATGTAGGAGGCCTTTTTTGATTGGTGCAGAAATATTAATTGAGTATTGGCTTGGGTATCTAAGTGAATAAAGGTATACCAAAATGGAAAACAAAAAAAAGCCCGATAAAAATTAATTCATCGGGCTGCATCAACTCATTATTTTGTAGATCCAGAAAAGATAGTTTTCAATTGATCTACCAAATGTCCACCTCCTTGTAAAGTGATATTTTGAATGTTATCTGCAATTTTTTCTACATACTCCATTTCCTTTAATTTATAGAGCATGTCATTGTCTTGCATCAACTTGGCGGTGTTCAAGAGACTACGTGTTGAAGCAGTTTCTTCTCGACGCATAATGACATTCGCTTGTGCCTTTTTCTCGGCAACAAGAACTTGATTCATGATCTCTTTTACATCACCTGGTAAAATAATGTCTTTGATGCCTGCAGTCAGCACAGTATATCCTAGTGCTTCAGCCTTTTCCTTGACATAGGTCAAGATGTAAGGAGTAGCAGCATTTTTATTTGCAAGCAATTCGTCCAACGTATATTGACCCACATATTCACGCAAAGCATGTTGCATAAGACTATACATTTGTTTAGTACTGTCATTGGTGTTGATCAATGCTTTATAAATGTCAGACAATTGATAGGTTGTAGTCAAATTAATTCGAATACTCGCCTTGTCTTTTGTTAGCAATTCTTGACCATTGATTTCCACTTGTTGTTTACGTAGGTCCGCTTTATAAAGTGTAATCACTTTTTCACCTCTCCAGAAATAATACACTCCTGGATTCATTTCTCTTTCAAATTTTCCATCCACATACAAAAGTGCTTTCTCATACGATTCTACTGCCAAAACTTTGATGTAAGACATGACAGCAGGTAATCGCACTACTTTGTGATTAAAATGAGATGGAATTTCAGAGCTGTCCAAATCTACTAAGTCATAGGTGAATTTTGAGTATGCTTTCCAATAGGCATATCTTCCTGGTTTTAGGACATTATGAAACATTCCATTTTTATATTGAATTGCAATTTGATGATCTTTAATTTCGACGACCTCTAGCATTTTTTGTAAAGTATCGTTGTCTAGTAAGATGTCTAGATCAATTGTTGGTGTAAATTGCTCTGTCATTTTATAATAGAGCACCTCACGCGCAAAACCAATCCAATGCTTTCCAGCTTCAAAAACGGATTCCAATGCACCATTTTTGAAAACAAGTGCCACTTCATAAGCATTCACTTGAATTTGATTCCATTTTAACATGATGATTAATAATTTTAATGGTTTAATAAATGTAATAGTGGAAATACGTTAAGATATTTTCATTTAAATCTTGCGGATCATCTTTTAAGGAAGCTTGCTATGCATAGGTTTTTACAATGGTGATAGATTTCAAATGATTTCTAACAGGTATGCAAAAAGCTAGGTTAAGCGTACAACCGGTATCCAAGAGGGTACAGGCTCGATTCAAATTGTCTTCATGGTCGAAAAGGGAAGAGGTGCCCTCCTCTACAATTCAACGATTTAAACGCGAAAATATCTTAACAACATTTCCTGATTCGATCATTTGATAAAGGAGTGATCATACTCCTTGATGATTTAAAAAATCATTGCTCTACCATTGAGCTATCCTCCCTAAAAGGAGTAGGAATTGAACCTACAACACATGATGTCCAATGTTCTAACCAGCTGAACTACAAGACTATTTCAGTCTTGATGGGATTCGAACCCATGACCCTTGGAATAGGGTTGGTATGCATTATTTTTAATCAGAATACACAAATGAAAATTCAAAGTGTACTATGAGGCTATTCAGAAACCTCTATCTATGGATTCAAAAAATACGCATATCAACTTCTTTACTTCATAGGAAGTATTTCTTATTATGGGGAATTCAATTTGAATCCCCCGCATCTGATTGTTTTACCACAATCGTGTTATAATTTGACTAGCCATTTGAAGTAAAGTTGGTTTTACCTTTTTCGGTATCACTTGAACTTCTTCCTTTTGTGGCTTATTTACTTTTCGATTCAATCGTATGACTTCGTTGGTAAAGAAATCATAGTCATTTTGTGACAATGAAAGTAACTTTGCTTGGCTCATAATTCTTATTGCCTTTCCAATGTTGCCTTTATACTCCTGGATCATTGCCAGTCGTTGTAGCGTAATTGAAATAGGCATTCCTTTTACTCTTTTTCCTTTATTGATGATGATCTGAGCTTTCTCGAAATCGCCAATCCATATGAGAAGCAAAGAGTAAAATTTATAGGATTCGATATATGTTGGATCGAAGAATATTGCTTTTTCAAAGCAACGGATGGCTGCTTTGTACTTTTTTAATTCATACATCATGAGTCTTCCCTGTAAACACCAAGTAGGTGCATGCTCTTCATCATAACTCAACGCATAACCTATATTCTCAATCAGTTCTTCCATGTTGTAATCATAATTGTCATTTGCTTTCAAAAAGTAATTGTCGGCAATGTTTAAATTGTCCATTTTGATTAAATTTTATGATTAATAATGATTTTCATTGCATAGAAATCGTGTTCGGTAGTAAGTCGCTGGACTACACCGTTGTCAATATTCTATTTTGTTAAATACAATGGGCTGCTCTCAATTGCTTGGAGCAAAATGTTGTCCTATCTAGAATCAGACAGCATTTGTACTAAAGAAAGGTCAGAATTCGGGATGCAATTGGTTTGTATCTTTGTATCTCAAAAAAAAACTTTATTACTTCCAAATCTGCCTGGTTTGGTTTTTATACCTCATAGGCAATTTATTTTGTGTTCATGCAATAATTAATAGTGCAGGAACAAGTGATTAAATGTGTAAAATCAACAGCTTGAAAAGGAAATTTGAATAAAATAATCCGTCTTCGCTGTTCATCCGACAGCTCAGGATTAATTCGTGAGACTATCAGAAGTGATACCAATCGATCTGCTTCCCATTGGCGGGAAAGGCATTCAATTGTCTCTCTGTCATAGAGATACAAATAGAAAAAGATCGATATGTGTGTATAATATTCATTTACGAATGCAAAGGTAATTGCTTTTTATGAATCACCAAATTATTCCATGACAATTTTGTGACAATTGCAAATTTTTGCTTTTGCAGTTGAGAGAAGTGCTAGGCCAAATTGGTTTTTAAGGCTTTTCCTGAACATGACTTGAAGTGATAAATTAATTGGTTTAGAGGGGTTTATGGAAAATGGAAATGGGTTCCAAATTTAATTGGAACCCATAAATAAAAGTCTTGGATCTCTATCTGGACGACTCTCACAACTATCATCCTGATGATTAAATTACACTAACTAACTAAACTTCATGTTCTCATCATCAATCGAGCGTGTCAGAAATTGGATGCTTGATATTTGCTCGAATGAGATGGAACTATTGACCTTGACCCATTGAATAACCTTTATTTCCATCAAACTCATATAAATTTTCAGATTTTATTATGTCGATTTCTTCTTCGATTGCTTTTGACATGATATGGGGAATGGCACTTTGCGGAACTTGATTTCCATTCAAATCCTCAAACCTACATCGCCAATGATCAGTGCAAAAGGTTTCTTCGAACCCATTGGGCCAAACTTTAACCCCTCTATTGGTAATCATTGTTAACTCAATCCCATTGTTCAGTTTTTGTAAAGCGTGGGCTAATTTATTGGCGTCTTTACCTTCCCAGTCCACAAATACATCCACTCCTTTTAAGACCTTAGCGGATGCTGGTTTCCTTTTGTATATCGGTACTTGCATCACTTTGCCCTTCGTGAAGTTTGCAGGTTGAATTTGTTTTGGTGTATTGCCCAGTCTATCAATTACAGCTGTCGTAAACTCTTTGGTACTTACCAGCTGTTTGCTGATGCCTTCTTTGTAGATGTCTTCTGTATGGATTCCTTCTTCAATAACACATGACCATGCATTTTTGATTTTTTCAGCTGTTTCTTGTTGTCCTATATGGTTGAGCATCATTACTGCTGCTCGCAAAAGACCTGAAGGATTTGCAATATTTTTTCCTGCTATTGGTGGCGCCGAACCATGAATAGCTTCGAACATAGCACATTGTTCTCCAATATTCGCGGAGCCTGCTAAGCCAACTGATCCTGAGATCTGTGCCGCAATATCTGAAAGGACATCGCCATATAAATTTGATGTAACGACTACGTCAAATATCTCTGGTGTATCTGCTAACCTTGCTGCTCCAATGTCAATGATCCAGCTGTCTGTTTTAATTTCGGGATATTCAGCAGAAACTTCCTTGAAGATTTGGTGAAATAGCCCATCAGTCTGTTTCATGATGTTGTCTTTAACAAAACAACTTACTTTCTTGCGATTATTGTGACGAGCATACTCAAAAGCATATCGAATTATTTTTTCACATCCAGGACGTGAAATTAGTTTTAGACACTGTACTACTTCTTGGGTTTGTTGATGCTCAATACCGGCATACAAATCTTCTTCATTTTCGCGGACTATGACCACATCCATTTCTGGGTGTTTGGTATTTACGAAAGGATAGAAACTTTTACATGGTCGCACATTAGAATATAATCCAAGTGTTTTACGCAAAGTGACATTAAGACTTTTGTATCCACCTCCTTGTGGGGTTGTAATCGGCGCTTTCAAAAACACTTTGTTTTTACGAATTGTGTTCCACGCTTCTTTGCTAATTCCACTGGTGTGACCCGCTTTGTACATCTTTTCGCCAATTTCTACCAAGTCAATCTCAATGTTTGCTTTGGCAGCCTCCAAAATTTGAAGGACTGCCTCCATTATTTCTGGACCAATACCATCTCCTTTGGCAACTGTAATTCTTCTCATGCTAATTTTTTAAATGAAATAATGGGTTTAAAAAAAAAGAAATATTAATCTATTTCTTCATCGTATGTGATTTGTAATACACAATCGATTTTAATGTTTCTTCCTTTTACTTTTGACTTTGAAATAAAATCCTTAGCAATTTTTCTTTCGGTGATCAAATCCATGATTCTTTCTTCAGAGTATTTAGTGTCACAATTCTCGTCATGGATTACTTGACCTAATCTCTGTATTTTGTGGAAATTAATTTTCTCTTTGATTAATGCAGAGATAAGATCTTTTGCTTCAGAAGGAGTGAATTGTCCTTCGATGAGTTGTACTTTTTGTATTACTTCTGTTAATTCCATTTTCTGTGTATTCATATTGTTATTGAATGTGATGTATGTTGTTGTTTATGATTTATTTTTAGTGGTTTCTATAGATTTTATAAGACAAAGAAAAGTGACAATAAAAAATGCGGGCAGAGTTTCTGTGAGTAAATATTCTTCATTGGAATACGACCAACTTAACCACCCTGCCAAAATGGAACACCAAACCAGTGCCACAATAACTTCTTTATACTGCCCAGTCTTTTGATTGGAGTAACTTTGAGTCAGTGATTGACTTTCATGTTTAGTTTTCAAAGACACTTGTTTGTTGTACATTTTTTTTATTTGCATTTCTGTTAATCCGTCTGTTATTTCTGGTGCAAATATGAAGACTATTTTTCAATAATAAATATTTATCTTTTTAATCAAAAACATTAAAATAAATTATGTTATAGTTTGGTGTGTTGAGTGAATTGTACTCATAAAATGCATGTTTACAGTTGTTTGTGATGAATAAATTTTGGGGTTTGTGAAGGGGTAATTGACGAAAAATGTATTAGAAAATAGTTGAAAAAAATACCCATTTTAATTTTTGAAGTGTGAAAAAGCACATTTTTTACCTAAATAGTCAGGGGTCAATATTAGGGATGTTGGATTAAATTCATGCATAGTTTATACTTTCAGATAGAGAATGAAATAATTTATTATTGTGTATGAATCTTTTAGGTTGTTTTAGTGAAATTTTATTGAAATGGTATTTTCTTATGAAAGATCATAACTAATGAATTGATATTATTTTCTTGTCGAGTGTTTTAATAATTCATGTAAGAACTATTGTTGTGGTCATTAAAATGGAGAATGAATAGGAGGTAGACAAAGAGTGGACATTTCTCCTAAATCATTGAAATTCAATCAAAATTTACTTTATTTACAATTTTCGAATTTTATTAGTTATTCCAAAGACTTTATGAATACATCAAATCCTGACTTACCTATGATTCTATCCTCAATACCGACCAAAAATAATCAATGGGTTTGTGTGGTCTTTGTTGTGTTCTTATTGTTGTCTATAACACCTGCCGTAATTTTGGGGCAAGAAAGTCAAATTGCAGGATTGAGGAAAGACTTCAACAATTATTTGTATGAAGACTTGGATAGTGCAAAATGGGTAAAAGACAAGATGATTGATTTAGTGAAACAAACATCGGAACCCAATGAAAAGGCCATTGCATTTCATTGTGCAGGGAACTATAATCTTGTAAGTGGTCAGTATTTAAATGCATTGGCAGAATATAAAAAGGCCATTGAATATTATCGGCTTGCTGGAAATTATAAAGATGTAAGTGGAATATTAATAAATGTAGCATCCTGTAAAGCAGAATTGGGTTTTTTGAAAGAATCGATGGATTCTCACCTATCTTCTTTGCGATTGCAGGATAGTTTGCAAATTCAAGGCTATCCAAGAGCAACAAATTTCATCAATATTGGGATTCTTCACTCTGAATTGGAAGATTCCAAAAGTGCTTTAAAATATTTGCGCCAGGCTAAAACCATTTACAAGGAATTAAAAGATTCCTTTTCAATGGTGGAATGTGATTACAATATTTCACTTTCATTGGCTGATGTTGATTCATTTGATCGGGCCCAAGAAATTTTGTTTGATATAATTCCATATTTCAGAAAAGAAAGAATGGGAAATAAACTTGCAAGGAGTCTACTTGAGTTGGGAACAAATTATAGGATTCAGAAAAAGTACGATGCGTCACAGGAGGTGTTTCAAGAAGCTTTGAAACTGGCATTGGAAGGCGGAGATATAAGTTTGCCTGGTTTAGCTTATTTCAAACTATCCAATTTAGCTTTGGATCAAAAGAATTACAAACAAGCTAAAAATTATGGACAGTTGTCTTTTAAAGCAACTCAAAATGCTCAGAACCGAAGAGATTTGATCCATGATTATCAAAACCTTTCCTTGATTAGTGAGGGTGAGGGTAACTATGAAGAAGCACTGGAATATTATCGACAATATGCCATTCTTAAAGATTCTATATTAGGAGAGGAGAAATTAAAAATGATTGCCAATTTAGAGGCGATTTATGAGAGTGAGAAAAAGGAAAATGAATTATTACTTTTAAAAGAAAAATCTCAAAGGAATGCACTTGAAAAAAAGATGATTTTGGGTTTGTTTTTTGCTTTATTCTTAATAGCCTGTCTGTTATTCTATCTCCTCAAACTTAGGCTAGACAAGCAAAAGGTAGCTAAGGAGAAGACCGAACAAGAACTGAGTTTTACTAAAGATTCCTTGGATCGTCAAGAAAAGGAGTTGAGTGTATATACCTTACAATTGGCCTCTCAAAATAAATTCTTGAATGGTTTGAAAGAAAATATTCTCGACATAAAGGTGGGGGATAATGGAAAACGACAAGTGAGGACAATCGTGAATTCTATTGATATTAAACAGCAAAATGAATCATATTGGGAGCAATTTAGGGATAGATTTACTCAGGTGCATAAGAATTTTGAAAGTGAAGTGAAGAAAAAATACCCTATGCTGACATCAAATGATATTCGTTTGATGATGCTTCTCAAAATGAATTTATCCTCAAAAGAGATTGCAAATATTTTATGTATATCCTATGATGGAATTAAAAAATCAAGGTATAGACTACGTAAAAAAATAGGATTATCCAATGAGGAGTCTTTGCAAACTTTAGTGCTCGGTATTGGATAATCCCTCTGTCTTTATTGGTCCTTTTTATCTGTTTTAGTAGTAGTTTTTTTCTTTTTAAGTTTCATTTGAGCTTTTTTAATAGAGTCCAATTTTGCTTGATCCTCAGAGTAATTTGGGGATGAATGATTAGGATTTGATATAGTATCTACAACCCCGTTAGGACTAAAGGTCTCTGTTTTTGCTGCCTTTTTATTAGAAGTGCATTGAAAGCCAAAGAGTAGGATTGAGCAGACTAGTAAACTACTTAGTAACAATGATCCTTTCTGTTTTGATGATTTCATTTTTCTGATTAGTTATAGTTAATAGATAGGTGTTAGGAAGGAGTGTAGACGTGTCAAATGTAAAGGTATTATTTCCAGCTTTTAATACGCCATCATATAAATGACTAATCAATTGACCATCTAATGTGTAGAGACTAAAGGTGGATGGAACTTTCTTGTTCATTGAGATTTCTACTTGAATATAGTCCACTGCTGGATTTGGAAACATTTTCATGTCAAGGGCAGTTACTTCTTCTGTGGATGTTGGTGTGCCAGTTGCAGTCAATTCGGCAATGTACGTCCACCATTCATTCACGCTTGAACTTGCTACGGAGCCTGCAAGCCAAACTGTTGGAGTGGAGGCGGCATAATCAAAGGCGATACCAGAATAATCCCCCCACCTTGAATAATTATTAGAGGAATTGTAGCAGGCTTCTTCTACTCCTCCAGATCCGCCAAATACATAACCTGATCCCTCTGTTGAAAAATCATGGTTGAAAACTTTTGCTCTCATTTCTGGAGGAGTGTCTAATCCAGATGCGGCAAAGTGAACAATAGATGTTTGATCTCCTAGGTCATTTGTAAATGGTGATATAGAAGGGTAGGTGTAGTCTTTTTCGCCTACCGCTGTGGTCAAGAAAAATTTGTCTGCATTAAGTTCTGAAGGGCTCATTCTATGGTATCTAATAGAAGCATAGGATTGATTCGATACAGTATGTACAAAATGAATGGTTCCATTTTGATAATAGCCATCTTGGGCTCTACAATCCCCAGTATCCAGTCGATAATCGGAATTGGGTTGATAAGCTGAAGGAGGAGCAGTATAGTATTCTACTGGGATTTCAAAAGTCTTTTTTTGCGAATTGCTATTATCTAAATTTCCAGTTATGTCAGTGAGGAAAATTTCGTCAGCGTCTCCAGCATAGGTGTTTATTAGATAGGCACCAGGTCCATATTGACCTACTCCAGAGCGAATTATCAACGTTGTGGATGGAAAATTATCCCATATTTTGTAGGATAAACTGTTGCCTTGGTAGCCATCGTATTTATCCATTTGATACACTATCGATTGTCGGAATGAACTCGAACTTCCTTGCGAAAATAAATTTAGGCTTACAAATACTTCATCACGAGTGATCGCCACTTTCGGATAGTCACTCCAAGATCCATCACCCAATGCATCTGAATCGAAGACATAAATGTTCCAACTTCCATTGGGGTCATTGGTTGTGGAAAATGCCATGGCTACTTTATCCTTACTAGAGCCACAAGCTTGGACAAACATGAAAAATCGATCATTTACTGGATCGTATTCTACCTTCGGATCGCAGGGGTCTGATATATTAAAATTGAAAAATGCTTCCAGAGAATACACATTGATTTTTACTCCATTGGAAGAGTAAATTCCTACATGCCCATTCATCATACTCATGATTCTACCTGCTTTTGAGATGGCAATTGTATTGTCGTTTGGGCAACCATTGTCCAAATCTGCATAAAATGAAGTGCCTTTTTCAAACGATATTCCACTTCTGCTCTCCTCATCATTTCCAATTTTTTTGTTGTTTGGGTCATCTCTTATTATTTGTTGCTCAGCCTTTACTCGTTCTACACCACTTTTATCATGTGAATAATTTCGACTGACATCAGAGACCAGGATCGGATTGAATTTCACGTCAGCTTGTTTTGGATGAGCAATAAATGTCAGCGCTTTTTCTTTCAAAACAGGACTTTTACTCGTTTCTTTTAAGAATGGATGAAGGGATGGTGTTGATGTTTTTGGTGTGCCGCTATTCTGAGTAAATGCGACAACATAACACAGTGTGAACAGTAGTATTAGTAGTTCTTTTTTCATTTTAAAATGATTTTGATTCGAATACATCAGCAAATTCAAATGAATCTACCGTTAATATCAATGTATAGAATGAGCAAAGTAAAGGTCATCAAGACATTCAATTTTTTTGATAAAAAAGATTTAATCTTAGCTTTAAATGACTGTTTTTGAACCATATAAGGTATAATTTCTCTTAAAAATAACTATTTATATTGATACAGAATATAATATGTTAAAATCTTTGTTTATAAAAATTTTAGATCTTCAGGCAGCATTTTTGTAGTTAATGTCATCTATATTACAAAGACTAAAGAAATATTATTTTGTAACAACTAAAACTGTCCAACCTATGATGAATCGCGAAGTTAGAACTATCATGGATAAGCATCCAGTGACTGTTCACCCAGACTTAACGGTAGAAGAACTATCTAAAGTCATGTTAAGTAGACGAATTCAGCAAATTCCAGTAGTAGAAGATGGTAAGTTTGTAGGATTGATAACCTCCTATGATTTGTGGAGAAGAGCTGAGCATAAAAGTCCAAACGAAACTACAATTGGAAACTTAAAAGTACGTGATGTAATGACCAGAAATGTGATTAAGATATCACCAAAAGATAAAGCGGGAACTGCAGCAGAATTGTTTGCAGACCGAAGATTTAAAACTTTGCCGGTGGTTAATTTGAGAGATGAATTGAAAGGAATGATTACGGCCTTTGATATTATAAAAATTGTATTTAACGACGAATACAGTAAAAATATCTTATTCAAAGAAGAATTTACGGTATAGTCTATACTTGCCAAAAAAGTATAAAATCCCCTTACATTGATTTGGTTGTTTTTCTAGGAAACCAAATTGGGTTAGATCAAAAAAGCCACCACATTCGTGGTGGTTTTTTTGATCCTTGGTCTTCGTTAAAAAATGAAGCATTAGAAATAATCAAATGGCTCTAATGATTCAAAAACAATGTCATCCAACGTTTCATAGACTCTAACATTTGACGGACCACTCTTATCCGATCGATCTTGCGAGAGCATTAGTCCTCCAAATTCTTTATAATTATCCCATGGCCAAACCCTTGGAGGCTCTTCTTGAGTTGCTGTCTTAAAAAAAGCCCATTGCTTGATGAGGTCGTCTTTATGATCTATATATACTTCATATTTGTTGTCTGGGGTTATTCCTACATTTTCAAAAGTTAATGCCAAAACAGAAGATGGGGCTCCGCCTGTCAGAGTGTCTTCTCGAACATAAGACACATTGACTCCTGGATCCCACAATTTAAATGGCATAAACAACCAATAGGAATCGTTGATCCAAATGCTTTTTGCTCTGGATAATTGTTTTGTTAACTCTAGAGAATCACGAATCACTTTACCTCCTTTCAAAACTTTTCCTTCCAGTGTATTTATATTTACTAAAAATACAGATGTATCTCTTGGTGAATCAATTCTAACACGCCCATTCTCCTTGTCCCAAACTAAATGTCGGGCACCAAAAAATGTCCATGACACATATTTGAGATCATTCCATTTGTCAATTCCTCCCATAGCATCCATCATTTTTGTGGCAATGCTATCCGCTTTTTTATCCGACAACGCCTCTATTTTTTGCGTATTCATTTTCGGAACTTCCGAGTTTTGTTTACAACCGAGGAAAATAAAGATGATTATGAATAATAGGATGGGTGGTGAATGGTATTGTAAATTCATAGTACACGATTTCTTTGTTTGAGGAATAGGTGTTGATATTTTATGCTGGTATATGTAGTATAATAACTCAAATTTAATTTTGTTGTAACGGATTATCTATCAGACCTACTTTCTGACTAGTAACAACGATTCCATTTTTTTTCAATTCCTCTAAACTTGAATGGATCGCAAGTGACTTTATTTCGGTTCCAGAATATTGATTGTCATAGGTGTTTATCCAGTATTGAACGCATATATTAATTTTATGAAGCCCAGCGTCTACAACCATAGTTTTCGCGAGTTTATCTTTTTGAAGAACACCAGGTATGGTATTTATACAGTCGAGAAGAATTGTTCTTGCCATTGGAATATCTAAGCCATAATCAAACCCTAGCGTAAACTCCTGCCTCAAGAATCCATCTATTGTATAATTGAACAAAGGGTTTTTAATAATTATCGCATTAGGTATGTAGACATCTTTGCCTTCAAAAGTTTTCATATGAGTCTCTCTAAAACTCAAATCCATTATAGATCCGACTATTGAGTTTATCATCACCGTATCTCCTATTCGAAATGGTCTTTTGAATGCTAATATCACGCCCGCAAGAAAATTTTCACCAATATCTTTAAATGCAAAACCTATTACAAAAGCAGAAACCGCTCCTGCTCCCAATATACTGGCAACAATGCTTTGTTTGCCTATCAAAGAAAGAAATAATATTATTCCTATGATGATATTGATAAATCTAAATATATCTGATAGAAAATTGACCTGTAACGGATCAGCGGCTTTTGTTTTTAAATAAGATACAATTCTCTTTCTAACGATTTTACTAATCCAAAAAAATAAGCTTGTAACAAATAGTGCAATGATGATAGTGGGCGCAGACTCAAGAAAGCTTGTATAGTGTGTGTATAGCTTTTCCCAAAGATTTTGTAAAAGTGTTTTCATGTCTAGAGTTTACTAATATTTTGAAGTCAATTGTTTAATCCAAGGCTAAAACATGTGTTTATCATATTTCAGCTAAAAAATATGAAAAATTTTCGCATTTAATTATTTTAATGTGTAGTACACTATTATTCAAATAATTAAACCTTAAAATCTTTTGAATGTGCAAATGTACTAATATCAACATACATACACATAATTAATAAATTTAATGTTTGGCACATTGTTTGCCTTTTAATAAGTATGAGTTTTGGTTATTAAATTGAGTAATGCCCGTGATTTTCGTCTTTCACGGGCTTTTTTATTTCTTTTCATTTTCCTTTTATATCAGAGTTTTCTTTCGGTCAAGCTTTGCTTAGTTAATGACTATGGCCTCCACCTCCTTCAGTTTTCTGTAAATGACTTTGAATATAATAGGCACCTTTAGTAACTATTTTACCTCCTTCTGGAATAACACCCAAAAGTGAGACTTCCACAACTCCTAGCTGAGAAGCTCCAGTACTTACTTCAATTCGCCTGAACTCAATTTCAACTTCTTCCTCTGATTGATTGGAGGCCTCTTTTTTGTGATTTGAATCTTGGAGAAGGGCAAAGATGAATTTCCTCCCCTCAGCATTAATAATTGCTTCTTCCGGTAAAGTTTGGACCATATTATCTCCTATGTCAATTAATGCATTGATATACATTCCAGGAATTAGATTCGCATCATTCTCTTCTATGTCTGCATGTACAGCTACAGATTTGGTTTCATTTGCAAACGATTTTCCAACATTATAAATCTCACCTTTGATCTCTCTATTGGATTGATTGGTTAAAATAAATCGAACAGTTTGTCCCACTTTAACTAAACTCAGATCTTTTTCATAAATCAAAAGGTCAACATGCATTTTACTGTTGTCTACAATTGAAAATATGTGCACTCCCGGCTGAACCAATGTTCCGATTTTTGCATCTACATGCGTGACGTAGCCGCTGATAGGAGCAACGATAGAAATCGTAGATCCATTAGAATAGCCTACAATTTTGATTGTTTGTCGAAGTATATTCAATTGATTTTGAAGAGAATTAATTTTGACGCTAGATGTCTTTAAATCGGAGCCTGTTTTTTCGACAATTTTTTTAGCGTTAATATTGTTTTCAGAAAGAATCCTCTGCCTTTCATATTCTTTTTCAAAAAAAAGTATTTGCTCCTTTAAAGTGGCGTACCTTTCCTCTAATTGAGCCTCTTCTAACAACATTTTGTTATACTCTAAACTAGTCATTTTGGCTAGAACTTGACCTTTTTTCACATAATTCCCTTCGATGACATTGATCGATTGAATGATGCCAGAAACAGCAACATTGACTTCTGCCTCATCTTGTGGATCTAGTTTTGTATATCCGTTGGCGTTTACGATGTCACTTAAATTTTTCATTTCAAACCAACCCGTATCAATTCCAGCATTTTCATATTGTGCGAAATTAAGATGGACTTCTTTTTCTTTGTGTTCATCCACCTCATCATGAATATGATCAGAGGTTTGTCCATGATCATGGCCATCTTCTGAATGGTCGTGTTTACAATTTGTTAAGCCAATAATTGCAATAATTAGAAGGCTGTATAGTGTTATATATATTTTATTTTTCATGATTATTTAGAATGTAAGTAGAGTAATTGGATGACTGTCTGATTAAATTGATGAAGTGTATTCAAGTACGATTGATCAATTTCTATTTTTGTTTCTATGGCTTGGATATATTCTAGATAGCTTATTTCGCCACTATCTCGAGCCATTTTTGCATTACGTTCAATAATTTCAGCTCTCATTAATGCATGTTGTTCAAAATAGTCAAGACTAGATTGTAATGCTTCAAGTGTATTTTGTGTTGATTTTGATGAAGTTGCTAATTGACTATTTTTATAACTGTACTCTGCTTCCATTGCCATTTGTTCTGTTTCCTTTGCATCCACTTTAGCATTGTAAGCTTTAAAAAATATGGGAATTGTCAGGCCTGCATTTACTCCTTGAAACCGTGGTGTTCCGTCATAATCCGTAGTAACACCATCCACACTTTGCTGACCTTTAATGGATTGGATAAAATACCCAAGAGTAAAATCTGGCATTTTCTGTGACTTAAATGCGGCAGCCTCTGCTCGTAAAATCTCTTGCTTTTTAGAAACTAAAGTAAGTTCAGGATGCATTTTTGTTGATGTTTCTAACAATGGAGATTCTAAAAGTTGATAACGCATAGAATCAGGTTCGATATTTTGATCCGTATTTAGAAGTAATTTCAATTGACGCTTCTTGTTCTCTATGTCTGCTTGATAAAGAAGTAGTTTTTGTTCCAGGGACTTTCTCTTTACCTCAGCGGTTGTAAAGGCCAATTGATTCGTTTCTCCCACTTCAAATCGTTTTTGTTCCGATACTTCAAATTCTTTCCATAGTTCTATTTGTTGTTTAAGTATGTTGAAATAGGCCAGGTTATAAGATAAAATATCCCAATATTTTCGAATTTCAAAAACCAGTATTTCCTTCTTCAAATCATAGGATGCTTGTCTTTCACTGTACTGGGATTGGGCCAAATTTCTACTTGCTTTACGCTCGAATGGATTGAACTTTTGACTGATGTTGAAATTCATATCAAAAGCGCTTGTATTCATTTGACCAAATGAAGTGAGAAGTTCCGCCTTTGGTATACTGTAGGCACCTTTTATTCGTTCTTCAGCGGCCTTCATTTCTAAGCTTGCTCCTTGCACTATTTGATTGTTTTTTAATGCTTGATCAAGTGCTTTGTCCAAATTGGTAATCTGAGCATTACTTTGAAATCCAATGGTACAAATAAAGAGGAGTATTACAGATTTAGCGATATTCTTTTTCATAGAAATTCCATTTTCAAGGTAGTAGTAGAGGATCGGTAAAATAATAAGAGTAAGTAAGGTGGCCGTGATCAATCCTCCAATAACCACAGTAGCTAGAGGTTTTTGCACCTCCGCTCCAGCACTCGTACTCAATGCCATGGGTAGAAATCCCAAAGATGCTACAGAAGCAGTCATTATTACGGGTCTTAAACGTATGGCTGTTCCTTTAAAAATTCGTTCCATCACATCGGTGATTCCTTCAGATTTGAGTTGATTGAAGCACCCAATTAAGACAATACCATTTAAGACGGCTACTCCGAAAAGAGCTATAAATCCAATGCCTGCAGAAATACTGAAAGGCATGTCTCTCAGATACAAAGCAAATACTCCACCTATAGCCGATAAAGGGATAGCAGTAAATATTAATATTGATTGTTGTACACTGTAAAATGTGAAATAAAGAAGAATGAAGATTAATATAAGCGCAATAGGAACGGCAATAGCCAATCTGCTTTTAGCGCGTTTTAAATTTTCAAACTGTCCAGCATATTCTACATAATAACCAACAGGTAACTCTAGTTGACTTTCTATTTCATCCTGTATTTCTTCTACAACACTTTCTACATCTCTACCGCGTACATTAAATCCTATAATAATTCTTCTTTTGCCATTTTCTCTACTTATTTGAGCGGGTCCCTCATCTAGTTTTATATCCGCTACCTGACTCAAAGGGATTTGGCTTCCAGAAGGAAGTGGTACATATAGGTTTTCTAAATTGGATATGTCTTTACGAAACGGTTTGGAGAGTCGAACTACCAAATTGTATTTTTTCTCTCCTTCATACACTGTTCCAGCAGATGCACCAGCAAAACCCATATTTATAATTTGATTCAAATCTTTAACATTGAGTCCATAAAGAGCTATTTTTTCCTTGTCGTAGATTACATTGATTTGTGGGAGTCCAGATACTGATTCGGCCCTCGGATTTTCCACACCATCAATTTGTTGAATGAGTGATTCAGCTTGATCTCCTAGGGCTACTAAGCGATCAATATCATCTCCAAATATTTTAATACCTACATCACTTCGGACTCCTGTCATCAATTCATTGAACCTCATCTGGATAGGCTGAGAAAACTCTGTGGTCACCCCAGGGAGATCATCGATGACATGCTCCAATTTTTCAAACATCTCTTCTTTTGAAGAAGCAGAGGTCCATTCGGATTTGTCTTTTAAGATCACCATGGCATCCGCTACCTCCATGGGCATTGGGTCTGTTGGGACTTCAGCACTTCCTATTTTTGAAACCACTTGTTCTACTTCTGGAAAATTTTCAATTATGAGTTTTTCAACTTTGGTAGTGGTAGCGATCTCTTGCTCAAGAGAACTTCCGGGAGGTATAATAATATGTGTAGCAATATCACCTTCTGATAAAGTCGGAATGAATTCTCCACCCAATGTGGAAAAAAGCCAGAGGGCAAATCCAAACAAAGCAATTGTAACAACCAATATCAATCCTTTAATTTTTAATGCAACCTTAAGTGCAGGAAGGTAGTACGAATGAATTGTTGAGATAATTTTGTCAGAAAGTGTTCTTTTGTTGTTCAATCTTTTGGACAATACCAATGCACTCATCATGGGCACATACGTCAACGAAAGAATAAATGCTCCAAGTATTGCGAAAGATACAGTTTGGGCCATAGGAGCAAACATTTTTCCTTCAATACCAACTAAAGCTAAAATGGGCAAGTAGACAATTAAAATGATCATTTCTCCAAATGCAGCACTAGTTCTGATGTTACTCGATGCAGCATAGACTTCTTTATCCATTTCAGATCGAGTGAGTACCGTACCGCTGGATCTGGTTTGCAGTCGGTGGACTATAGCTTCTACAATGATGACGGCGCCATCTACGATCAAGCCAAAATCAATAGCACCAAGGCTCATGAGATTCCCACTGACTCCAAACATTTTCATCATACTTACAGCAAATAGTAGAGATAGGGGAATCACACTAGCAACAATTAATCCAGCTCTCCAATTTCCAATTAAGAGTACTAAAATGAATATTACAATTAATGCACCCTCAATTAAGTTTGTTTTTACGGTGGTGATTGCTCGACTAACCAACTTGCTTCTGTCTAGGTAAGGATTAATTTGAATACCTTCGGGAAGTGTTGTTTTGATCTTCTCAATTTTCTCTTTGACTAAGTTGACGATATCGGCACTATTTTCACCTTTCAACATCATGACCATTCCATTTACGACTTCACCTTGGCCATTTCGTGTTGTCGCTCCATATCGAATGGAATTTCCGAGTTGAACGTCCGCTACATCTCGGATCAACACTGGAATATCTTTGTTCACTTTGACCACAATATTCGAAACATCTTTTAAGGAGCTGATCATTCCTACACTCCGAATGTAGTAGGCATATGGTTTTTTATCAATATATGCACCACCTGTATTTTCATTATTGGCTTCTAAAGCAGAGAATATTTCTGACATCGTAACACCCATGCTTTTCAACTTGTCGGGGCTTACTGCTACTTCGTATTCCTTTAAGATACCACCGAGCGTATTGACTTCTGCCACCCCTCTTGTGCCTAGAAGTTGAGGAATGATGATCCAATCTTGAAATGACCGGAGATCCATCACCGAGTATTGATCTTTGAATTCCTCTTGTACTGTGACGGTATACTGGAAAATTTCACCAAGGCCTGTACTGATAGGAGCTAATTCAGGGGATCCAAAATTTTCAGGAATTTGCTTTTCCGCTTGACGAAGTCGTTCAGTGATCTGGGCTCTGGCCCAGTACACATCAACATCTTCTTCAAATACAACGGTAATGACACTTAAACCAAATCTACTAATTGACCGTAATTCCACGATATGGGGAATACTCTTTACTGCCAATTCAATAGGGTAGGTAATATATAATTCTACTTCCTGAGTGGCCAATGAAGGCGAAGAAGTAATAATTTGTACTTGGTTGTTGGTAATGTCGGGCAATGCATCAATGGGCAATGTTCGGATGGAATACGAACCTACACCAATCAAGGCGACGACCACCATAGCAACCATGAATTTATGCTTAATCGAATAAGCAATTATCTTATCAAACATATTGATTTGTTTATTGAATAAATCAAGACAACCATACCGTGAAAGTATAGGGAAACCCAGACTTACATTGTATAGCAAGTTACATTGGAGGTAAGGTCAGGACAGACTACTCCAAAGCTCAATAGGCTAATTTAAGAGTGGAGGATGCCAAACGGATCCAAAATGATCGTAGGAGTAATTGAACGAATATTGAAAATTATAGTGAAAGTTATGATTTGGTTCTGTGTGCTGTAGGTACAAGACATTTACATAACTAGCGGTTATCCCGCAGCAGTGGCAAGTACAAAAAGGAGTACATGTATCCTCATGTTCAGAATGATCATGTGCTTGATGTTCAATTACATCCCCACACTCTTGTCCATCGGTACAAGGGGCGACAGCCAATATGAAAATGTACATAGATAATATGAAAGGTAAATATTTCACTAAGAAATAAAGATAAATATAAAGTAGTGAAATCATGTTGCAAAAGTGGATGCCACAATTAGTTTAGATTGAGTAAAAATAATTCAAGGTTCAATAAGTTTATTGGATTGATCAAAATTGAATTATCAAAGGAAAGTGTGTAGCAATGCAATCGTATTTTCTTCCTTATGCTATCTGTTTTGATGTCTACGCTGCCAAAATAAGGAATCCGGCCACCTTTTCTCTTTTTGATAATACCCGCTTTTAATTTGCTGATATTGGTTGAAATTTCGTACAATGTCTTCTTGAAATACATCGATCGTCTGCGCGCTTCCTTCTAGTTCCTGAGCAATATGTTTCGTTGCAAAACACGCCGAACTAATGGCAAAGCCGATTCCCATGGAAGAAATGGGGTCAAAGGATACCGCGGCATCACCAATGGCTACAAAGCGATCTATGCTCCTTACATCACTCATTTGTGTTTGTGCATTTCTAATCCATAGCTTGTTTGAAAGGGCTTGGTTTCCATCGAATAGTAGTTTTATTTGTTTTGTCTTCTGTAGCTGTGATTTCCACGCTTCTAGCTGATGCCATTTGTTTTGTGAAATGAGGTCCGCGTCGGAGAAAAAGGTCACCACCATTTTATGATCTGGAAGACATGCCGCATACCACCAGCCCAAATCCACTGATTCCAGAATATGCTCAAAATAGGTGTCGCTTCTTTCTAAAAATAAACCCACGCCCATTAGGATGTCATACTGGTGTGACGGAGCTCCTACTTTGCGACACACATTTCCTGAACGTCCTGATGCATCTACCAAATATTGCGCATGGATCATAAATGATTTTTGCTCTGGATGACTGAGTGATATCTTCCAGCTTTTGTCTGCTAATTGTTCGTAGTGAATACATTTTGTTCTGGGAAAGATAGTGGCACCTCTCTCAGCAGCTACTTCAATCAATTTGAAATCAAACTTTTCCCGATTCATCTGGTAGGTAGATTCTTCCGTAGTAAAGATGGAATTTGTGGTGCGTACGAGATCACTGCCCCAATATGCTTTGCTCGCGTAGGAAGGGATAAAACTATCCTCTTCAAAATCACTTTTACTCAATTTTAAATAGTCGATTAAGTCAAAAATACTGGCGGAAACATGCTCTCCAACCCTAGTTTGATTGAAATCGGATTGTTCCACCAAGGTCACACTGCAATTGGAGTAGTTGAGTAAACTAATTGCGGCAGAAGCCCCACTGGGGCCTCCGCCTACAATTAATACATCTGTATGATGAACAGCACTGGACATTAACGTCTCATTCTTGTACCTGAGCGAGGTTTGCCCAATCCATCTGGGTTTACGCTGATTTTTTTGAAGGCACGTTTCTCAAGAAAAGAAACCAGCCGTTTAGCACGTTCATTTTTATGTCCGATACGTGTGAGATCTTCTTCAATGTAAAATACAGGAATAGTCGTTTCGCTGTCATCTCCATTGCCACTCACTTGCCCTATTCCGACCTCCTTGAATGAGAAGAGCTCATGAGTCCGCTCTGTTTCTGCAAAATAAGGAAAACCTACACCTTGGGAATTGGTATTACGAATGAATGCCATTGCAGACCAATGCTCCACCATTTGTACAAAACTATTGATGCCTCGCGCGTAGTTCATTTGTTGTCCTGCAGGTAAATGTCCATGGATCTGACCATCTAAGGTCGTTTCTCCTGTCAATACATCCCAAGGGCTTTGTGGCGGCCACCAATAGGAATAATAGGTCGGAGGAAGTGGCTCAAATACTGGATCTTTGATAAAGGAATGAGTGTCTTTGAATCTAGTTTTGGATTCTTTCCAAACATCAATGGTTGTAATGCTCGACTCTGTAGTCCTCGAATCTTTATTGAAGGCAGGATTGGTAAAATTGACCGCCTGAATGGTACATTGGAAAAAATCTGCTTGCCAGGGACATGCCATTCTTTTGGTTAAGTCACCCGGTTCACAACCTCCTCCTTCACATTCATCTCTAGATGGAGTAAGACCTGTCTTATTATAGCCGTCTGGTCCTTTATAATCTGCTATGACAAATGGTGCAGAATAGATTTTCGGATTTTGAACACTCCACGTTACCTCAATTCCAGGGCACATAGGCAATCCTACACAATTTCCTACACTTGCCTGATCTTCTTTACTGATCGGGAACGGCTCGTATTTTGGATTGTTTTCAAAGGTTCCTTTGGCCCATTGCTGAAACATAAAGTATTGAGTATCGTTCAGCGAACAGAATTTCACTAGAGTCTCATTACTAACAGAATTACTTCCTGAGTTTAAAGGCATCATGGGAAAGGAATCCTCGCCATTCATTTTGAACAATTGGGATTGTGGTTGGTCAAGAGAAGGATCAGACTTATCATTCGGACGTCGGAAATAAGAAAAATAATTTTCTCTATTTACTCTGTTCTCTTCACTTGGATCTGAGAAGTCGAAAATATTAGAGGAAAATGCCGACATGGATTGTACATTGGCTACCCATTGGTATCCTGCAAATCGTTGAATGAAGGGGAGTATGTCTCTTTGATAATTGATTTTATAATTGGTATTAAACTTGCCATCTTGCCACATGTCAGGCACCAAATTAAAATATCGTACTCCCACATCAAACATACTATCGCTTAACGCAGAAATGTTTACAATTTCAGGGGCAAAATCTGGAGATCCTACAATTACCCATGCTTGAAGCGTGACTGGTGCCGTACTATCTTTATACGTTATGGTGCAGTACACAGGTCCATCGGAAATATCATCATGCCAGGTATTGGATCCTCCATAACTTGTGAGCGGTTCATTTCCACCAGCATTTCCAAACCCACCTAATACGATGAGTCTGCCTTCATCATCGGTTTTAAGATCTCCCAATGTTTTAATCGGAGTTCCAGAAGTAACGGACTCTGGTGGATATTGAGCTGGGTATCCATCAGGAACAGATGTTTTATCAAAGCCAATACACTGATTTGCTCCTGATACAGATCTTGGACCTGGATCAATGATTAATGTTTGTCTTTCTTCTTCGGTTTTAATATTGTCATTACGAAGTGCTACATTTCGATTTTTATAGCTGTTTTTTTCGCCATAAAGAAGGTTCCCTTCCAATTCACTGTACTGGTACCATGCCGCTTTTTTATTCGCTAAATGAACGGTCCATTCCATGGAAGCAATATTGGGTGAATTGACCGTGATTTCATTTCCATCGGCATCCAAAATCTTGAATAGTTGGCCCTGTCTTCTCACTTGACTTTCATCATCTTTGAAGTGTATAATAGGTCCTAATTTGTTGCCTGACGCATCCGCTTCAAAAGGAAGACCACCAATTTCATCTGGAGAAAGACAAAACTGTTTGTGGCTGTTTCCTAATCTTGCCACTCCAATAGAGGGGCTAATTTTTAATTTCATACAATGTAGTTTAATAGGGTTAATAATAGTCAATACTATGGCTAAATGGATTGGATGTTTGCCTGGATTCCGAACACTGTACTAAAAAAAATAAACAACTGTTGGAAGAAGTAATGTTCACCTTTCAGTTAAATAAAAACAACACCTTGTTTATGATTTCCTCGCTTTTTGAAGTGATCTAGACCACTAACCATGGATTTATATTCAGGATTACTGTTTTATCCAAACTTCCGCTAAGATCTAACCACCCTAAAAATAAGATAATAATTGAAAATCCTGAATTTTAGTCCAAAATGCTTGGTTATTATTGCTTGAAATAGCAATACAATCGTAGTGGCTCTGAAAGAGGTCAAAGCTATCACCTTCACAATTTTTTGTCTATGAAACTCTTGTCAACTTGAGGAAAGCAGAAGAACTAACCCTTCAACTTCTCAATCTCCTCTTTAATAATTTTAATTCTCGCTTCTCCATCCGCCAATTTTTTTCGTTCATTATTGACGACGGCCTCAGGGGCATTATTGACAAAACGTTCGTTTGACAGTTTTTTTGAAATGGAACTCGCAAAACCAAGCTGATATTCTAGATCTTTTTCGAGCTTTTCTATTTCAGCGGCTACGTCGATTTCTTTTTCAAATAGCACATAAAATTTTTCCGTGCCAGAGATGAAGGACGCCCCTTCCACACCCTCATCTGCGGAGGTACGGATCTCTTTCAGTATCGCTACTTTGCTTATCATTTCTGAAATTCCAGAATGATGGAGTAAAGCATTCATTTTGTCAGACTCGATGGCAACCAATTCAAGTGGTTCGAATTTCTTGAGACCATTTTTTGCTCTGATATTGGCAATATTACTGATGATATCTTTGGCTTGATCAACGGTTTTGATGAGATCCATATCAACTTTACCCGCAGTGGGGTAGGTAGAAACAACACAGTCTTCTCCTTCATTTCTTTCTTTAAGAATGTGCCATATTTCTTCTGTTATAAATGGCATAAAAGGGTGAAGAATAATACACAATTGCTCATAAAACGTTTTGGCCTGATCACGCACCGATGCTGCAATACCTTCACCATACGGAGGTTTGATCATTTCTAAATACAGCGAACAATAGTCATTCCAAATAAAGTTGTATAAATTGGTCAGTGCTTCTGATAATCTGTATTCTTTAAAGTTGGTTTCCAAGTCTGCAAGAATTGCGTTGGTTTTGTTCTCAAACCATTGTGCAGCCAATGCATCCACCTCATTACTTTCTTTATTCGGATCAATCTCCCATCCTTCAATTAATCGGATTGCATTCCATAGCTTGTTGCTAAATTTACTTCCTTGATCACATAATTTGTCATCAAATAATAAATCTCCACCAGCAGGTGAACTTCTCAGCATTCCAAATCGTACGCCATCCGCACCAAATTTATCGATCAGAGCCAGCGCATCAGGAGAGTTTCCGAGTTGTTTACTCATTTTTCTTCTCTGATTGTCTCTAACCATTCCTGTGAAATACACATGGTCAAATGGTCTTTTAGTTTCCCATTCATAACCTGCCATGATCATCCTGGCGACCCATAGAAAAATAATGTCCCAACCTGTCACTAAAACAGAAGTAGGGTAGTAGTAATCCATTTCTTCTCTAGAGTTGAACCCGTCAAAAAGAGAAATCGGCCATAACCAACTAGAAAACCACGTATCAAGTACATCGTCATCTTGTTTAAGATCAGCCAAAGTCAATGAACTGTTACCCGTCTTTTCTTTGGCTTGGATCAATGCTTCTTTTTCATTCTTGGCCACAATGACCTCTTCGCCATAGTACCAGGCAGGTATTCTATGTCCCCACCATAATTGCCTAGAAATACACCAATCTCTGATGTTTTCCATCCAATGCTTGTACAGGTTTTTTTGATTCTTTGGAAAGAACTCTACTTCATCGGATACCACTGCATCTAAGGCTGGTTCAGCCAAAGACTTCATATCTACATACCATTGTAGAGAAAGCTTTGGTTCTACCACAGCTTTTGTTCTTTCTGACCTTCCAACGCTATGGGTATAATCTTCTACTTCTACTAAATTACCAAGTTCAGTTAATTTTTTCTTGGCCATTTTTCGAGCTACAAATCGATCTTCACCTACAAAGACTTGACCTGCTTCTGAAATGGTCCCATTATCATTGATCACATCAATAACTTCCAGATTATGTCTCTTGCCTATTTCATAATCATTCACATCATGTGCTGGAGTGATTTTTAATGCTCCTGTTCCAAATTCGCGATCAACATAATCATCAAAAATGATAGGTATGACTCTATTGACCATTGGTACAATAACATTTTTACCTTTCATTTTGGTATACCTGGGGTCTTCTGGATGCACCGCAATGGCACTGTCTCCCATGATAGTTTCAGGTCTGGTCGTTGCGATAGTAATAAATTCATCACTTCCTTCCACCTGATACTTTACATGATACAATTGAGTAGTCTCTTCTTCATGCAAAACCTCTTCATTAGACAATACGGTTTGAGCCTCTGGATCCCAATTTACCATTCGTAGCCCTCGGTACAATTTACCTTTGTTGTATAAGTCAACAAAAGCTTGATAAACGGCATCTGATCGCACTTCGTCCATTGTGAAGGCAGTTCTTTCCCAATCACACGAAGCACCTAATTTTCTTAATTGTTGGAGAATCTTACCACCATATTCTTCTTTCCAAGCCATGGCATACTCTAAAAATTCATCTCTGGAAAGGTCAGATTTTTTAATGCCTTTCTCTCTCAACATACGTACAACCTTGGCCTCCGTTGCGATAGAAGCATGATCTGTTCCAGGTACCCAACAAGCATTTTTACCTTCTAGCCGTGCTTTACGAATAAGTATATCTTGAATGGTATTGTTCAACATATGACCCATGTGTAAGACACCTGTGACATTAGGCGGAGGTATTACGATTGAATACGCCTCTTTTTCATTGGGTTCTGAATGAAAGTAATTCTTTTCTATCCAATGCGCATACCACTTGTCTTCCGTTTCTTGTGGATTGTATGTTGTTGATAATTCCATAGTATTCTTTTGCTATAGGTTAAAATCCTTGAATTTTTAAGTATATAAGGTAATAGTGAATTGATTTATTTATATCTCAATTGATACAGCTTCTTTTTACCATCTGGCATGATGTTGACCACTAAAAAATTATCATAGTCACTTTCATGAAATCCAGCATCAATCATTTTTTGTCCCATAAAGACATTGGCCATTGCAGGAGTAGTATTGGAGTGGCCTGAGATGATGATACTGTTTAAGTCTTTTTGATCTGTGATATCTATACCCATTTGTCTAAGATCTTTAGGCTGATAAATATTTGTCTTTAGTCCTTTTAAGGTAGCTAAAGAGTCCACAGTATGCATAGTTCTGTTGTATAAAGTGGAATAAATGGCATCTATCCGAGTCTTTTTTAATAGTTCAGCCAATCGGTACGATCGTTCATATCCTTCATCGGTTAATATTGGGTTTTTCTCTGGAATAGTATCTTTTTCCGCATGTCTTACGAGGTAAATAATTTTTGACCCTTTTTCATTATTTAAGTCAAGAACGTGACCACCTTCTAAGGTGATTTTATTGCGCTCAATGTCTTGAATGTACTTACCATCTATTACTACTTCTGGTTGTTTGCAGCTCAAGGCAAGTAATACGATTAACCCTATAAATAATCTCATGCTTCTACCATTTTAACTTCGAAAATATCATGTTCTATTTGATTTTTTAAAATATCATCCATGTTTTCATGATTACGAATCAAATAGTCTTTCCCTTCATGAATTAATACCTCTGCGGGTCTAAACCTGGAATTATAATTGGAAGACATCATAAAGCAGTATGCTCCAGCATTATGAAATGCAAGAATATCCCCCTCATGCACTTCGTTGAGCTTTCTGTTGACACCAAATGTATCCGTTTCGCAAATGTACCCTACAATTGTATAGATTCTCGTCCTACCAGAAGTCTTTGAAATGTTTTCAATTTTATGGTAGGCATTGTAGAGCATCGGTCGAATTAAGTGATTTAATCCAGAATCTACGCCAGCAAAAACTGTGGAAGTAGTTTGTTTAATTACATTCACCTTGACAAGAAAGATACCAGCCTCAGAGACTAAATATTTTCCTGGCTCAAACATTAAGGTAAGCTCTCTACCATAAGTCGTACAGAATTCTTTAAATCGTTTAGAAATCCGTTCTCCAAGATCTTCTACATCAGTTTCAATACCATCATTTTTATAATCTACCTTGAAACCACTTCCAAAATCAATATCTTCTAAATCTGGAAAGCTTTCAGCGATATTAAAGAGCACTTCAGCTCCTTGCAGAAATACTTCAGAATCCAAAATGTCAGATCCCGTGTGCATGTGGAGTCCAGTCACTTTAATGCCAGTTGTCTCAACGATTCTTAAAACATGAGGCATTTGGTGAAAAGAAATACCAAATTTACTATCAATATGACCAGTCGAAATTTTACTGTTTCCCCCCGCTAGAATGTGTGGATTTATTCTAATGCAAATAGGTTTGTCTGGAAATGCAGTTCCAAATTGCTCAAGAATACTTAAGTTGTCGATATTGATTCTAACATTCAAATCAAGCGCTTCTTTTATCTCTTCAAGCGAAACACAATTGGGGGTGTAGATGATGTCTTCAGGAGTAAATCCTGCCATCAATCCCAGACGAACTTCTTGAATAGAAACCGTATCTAATCCAGCACCAAGGGATTTAATATATCGTAGAACATTAATATTAGTCAACGCTTTACACGCATAATTGATCTTCAATTGTTTGACCTTAAAAGCATCTATTAATTTTTTATACTGACGACCAATTATTGAAGTGTCATATACATAGAGCGGGCAACCATATTTCTCTACAATAGAGAGTGCATCTATACCCCCTGAAAAAACGTATCGTTCTTTTACTATTTCCATAGCGAGAAGTTTAATAAATGAATGTTCTTTTAAAACCTGCAAAGATAGGTATTCGCTAACGATGAGGCTAGGTTTTGGATGATGAATGTGAAATTCAATAGATTGCCGAATTTTCTTTTGAGATAGAAGGTGTAGAACTCTATAAATTACCCAAGATGAGTGTATGGTAGCATATAATTTTATAAAAAAGCGAATAATTCATTGATACGAGTTAGCGTCAATGAATTAATGCCCTCTTAAGCGTTGAATTAATTCACTTTTTTTTGAATTGGAAACGATTATTTCTTCGCCATTTTCCATCACTACAGATCCCCCTTTTCCCTTGATGTATCGTTTGATATATTCGAGGTTGATGATATGAGAACGATGAATTCTAAAAAATCCGAAGGGGTCTAAGGACGATTCATAGAATTTCAAATTGCGACAAATCATGAGCTTTCTCCCATCAGTAAGATAGAAATGAGTAAAATTATCATCAGCTTCACAATACAGTACATCAGACATTCGCACAATTTCTAAACCCTCCATAAGTGGCAGTACCAGTTTCCTATTTTGATTGTGAATGGCAGCAATATTTTGCAAGAGTATTTCTGCTTTGTTAATTTGTTGTTTGTTATAAATCTCGTCCCTCACAGTATGTACCGCATCCACTAGTTCTTCTATGGACAATGGTTTTAAAAGGTAATGGGATGCGCTTAAATTAAATGCCTGAATCGCATATTGACTAAATGCAGTAATAAAGATGATTTCAAATTCTATGTTTTCGATTTGTTCTAATAAATCAAAAGCATTACCGCGCGGCATCTCAATGTCCAAGAAGACGAGTTGAGGCTTAAATTTTAATATAGCAATTTGCGCCTCTTCATTATTTTTGCATTCTGCTTGTATGTTGACATAAGGACAATATTTAGCACAGTATTTTCTAAGAGTTGTTCTGCTGTCTTGTTCATCATCTACAATAATGGCCGTTATTTCTTGCATTTTATTCATGCGTGTAAGTTGATATTCGATAGTTTAATGTAGCGTATATTTTCTTATTTCAATGGGATTCTTACCTCAACAAAAGTGCCTTTATCCTCTACATTTGGATCCAGATCATTGACGACTATCTGATAATTTTTGTGATATACTTCATTGATCAATTGAATCCTTTTAGAAACATTATTAAGCCCTTTGCTATTGTATTTTTTCTGGTTTTTTGTTTTTAATGCTTTCGATTTTTCTCTGCCGATTCCGTTATCTTCTATGGTGGCAATTACATAATTATCCTCTTCTCTCAAATGTACACGTAACTTTCCTTTCTCTTCCTTGTAGCGAAGGCCATGCCAAACGGCATTTTCAATAAAAGGCTGGATGAGCATGGGTGGAATTTCTAAGTGTTGACCATTTGCAACCGTATTCTCTATCGTAAAATCAAACTTATCTCTAAATCGAAAATGTTCTAAATGGAGGTAGAGTTTATTTAATTCAAATTCTTCTTGAATACTGATGAAATCTTTTTCAGAATATTCCAAAACACGTCGTATCAAATGAGAGAAATCGGAGAGAAATTTATTTGCAGCTCTTTCATTATTATCTGCTATGAAACTATTGATTGAATTTAATGCATTAAAAATAAAATGAGGGTTCATCTGTGTCCGTAAAGATTTTAGATGCAACATCTGATTAGCTCTTCGTTTTGCCTTTATGTTTTTGTATAAAAAATAGAAAAAAAGTAGGGACGCACCTAATAATATGCATAGAAGGGCAATGATTATTTTTTGTACTGAATTTTCTTTTTGTAACAAGGCTTCATCCTTTAATTGTAAATCAAAATCTTTTTCAGCCAAATCTATTTTCTTCTGACTCTTTACGATTTCAACTTCATTTTCAAGATTGGTTTTTAGTAGTTCAATTGCTCTTTCTTTGGATTGAATGTACTTTTCCAAATCTTCTAACGCAATAGATATTCTTCCTTTGTTTAAATTGGTTTCATATGATTTTTTATACACTTCTGCAGCCAATTCTGCTGGGGTGCTTTTTGTAATGTATCCCTTGGATTCAGCCAACGAAATTTCAGATTTTTCTACCTCTGCTTCTTCATAAAAGAGCCTTGATTTTCTAAAGTTTTCCTTGACCAAATCGTTATTGTCCATACCCCCATAATCAATGGAACGCTGCACATTTATTTTTTTACTGTTGGATAGATCAGCATTTGAATAAAAACTTTCTGTAGCTTTTTCGATTTGTTGAGCATCTTCCTCTTGGATAGCGGTGTTTCTTGGGATGGTGTTGTAGGTGTTTTGAAGGGCGTCTATTGCCTTATCATAGTCTTTCATTTGGATAAAAGCTTGTGATTTTCGTGACTCAATTCTTGCAATGGAAATACTGTCCAAATCATATTTTGCTTGCAATTGCTCTAAGTCTTTAATCGCTGCATTATTATCATTCATCATTATTTTAATGTCTGCAATTCCTTCCTCACATTTTAGTTTTGTATATTTTTTATTGGCAGTTTGTAAGCATAAATTAAAGTGAGTCAGCGCATCTTTTTCATTTCGATTTTCTAGATAAATAACTCCAAGTCTATAGTTGATTTGTGCATGCAGATCTGAAGATGTAGAGGCATAGGTCATTGCAGTTAAGTACCGTTGGTTAGCCAATTCATTTTGATCGATCTGTTCGTAGATGTTACCCAGTAAATAATATGCTTTACCTAGTAATTGGGTGTTGGTCTTTGTATTTCTATTATTTGTAATAATATCTTCAATGAGTGCAATGGCCTCTAATGGTTTAGTATCTTTTAAATTTTCTGCAGTTTTTATTTGATCATAGATGTTTACTTTACTCTTGGAGTAGTAATTTTTTGATTTTTTCTGTCCCATTGCTAGGATGGGAAGAAGTAGGAAAAACAGGATTACATATCGACATAAATCATTCATAGATCATCAAAGTTACGATAATTTAAAAACGTACAATTCTAATAAATCGTGCATTCTGACCACTTTACGGACTTCTTTGTTCCGTTTACCAAGTCAAAATGATGGTTCACGTAATCTCATTTTTTTCTTTTCTGCGGATCACTGAGTTTTGTACATATATCCCAGACCAAGAAGACACATTTTATTTTCTAACCTATTCAAAAAATACTATTATGATACGTCGCAATCTCACTCTTTTTTTATTGACTTTTTGTGCATGTGTAGGATTCAGTTTTGTAGCTATTCAATTAACAAGTAAAAAGGTGATCCTACCTAGTATAGCTAATGCCCAACCAAAATTTTTACCAATTGAGCACAATTCTCCTAGCCCATTAAATCGACCAATTGCTGCCAATACATCTACCGATGCCATTCAAGTTGCCTTATTATTAGATACCAGTGGCTCTATGGATGGATTAATCGAACAAGCTAAATCTCAACTATGGAACATTTTGAATGAACTGGCTAAAACAAAGAAAGATGGAGAAGAACCTAATCTTCAAATAGCACTGTACGAATATGGTAATCCATCTACACCCTCCAATAATTTAGAAATTCATCAGTTATCTCCATTTACAAGTGACATGGATATGATCTCTGAAAAACTATTTTCTCTTACTACAAATGGTGGGAATGAGTATTGTGGGGCAGTGATTAAGCAATCTCTGGATCAACTCACTTGGAATGACAACCAAAATTTAAAAATGATATACATTGCGGGGAATGAACCCTTTGTTCAAGGTCCTGTGGATTTTAGAGAGGTTTGCAAACGTGCGAATGACAATGGAATCGTTGTCAATACCATTTTTTGTGGAGATCGAAATGAAGGGATTGAAACAAGTTGGTATTTAGGTGCTCAAGTCGGAGGAGGAGATTATTTATGTATTGAACATAATGAAAAGACAGTTTATATTTCCACTCCGTTCGACAATGAGATTGATAGATTGAATTTACAATTAAATGACACGTATATCCCATATGGTTCAAAAGGGAATGAAAAGAAACGAAATCAAGTTTTGCAAGACAACAATGCAAAAGGATATAGTTTAGTAAATAGTGTAAATAGAGCCAAATATAAAAGTTCAAAAAAATACATTGCTGAGGATTGGGATTTGATTGATGCTTATAAAAAGGATAAATCCATATTAAAGAACGCAGATATTAAAGATAATAAGTACAGTGGGTTGTCAAAGGAAGAATTAGAAATAGAGGTGACAAAAATTACGAAACAAAGAACATTAATTCAATCAA
>JARGNR010000007.1:41896-84721 GCA_029212405.1 Saprospiraceae bacterium | reverse complement strand
ATGAGCTTGACAAAAAAAGAATAGCTTATAAAAAAGAAGAGATGAAAAAACAAGGGGTGAATAATGAAAATTCGCTTCAGCAGTCAATTATTAATACAGTAAGAAAGAATGCAAAAAAGAAGGGGTATGAGATTGAAGATTAAATTGGGGTAAGTCACCATGTGAAGAGAAAAGAAGTTCAATTCCGTTTTGGTGTATATAAATTGATATAATTGTGCGTGTTAACGTAGAAGAATAACAATTTTATTTACCTTAATACACCAAAATGGAATGGACGATCATCTTATTACCAAGAAAAGCAACTTAACGAATTTGAAAGAACATCTCATACATATCGTTGAAAAATGCAGAAAGGATAATCCAAAAGCACAGAAAGAACTGTACGATTTGTATGCACCTTTGTTTATGAGTATAGCCATGCGTTATATGAAAAAAAGGGAATTGGCAGAAGATGTGATGGTAATGGGATTTTATAAAATCTTTAGCAAGATTGATAAATTCAAAGGAGAAGGAAGTTTTGAAGGGTGGATGAAAAGGATTATTGTAAATGAAGCATTGATGCAAATTCGTAAGCACAATAATCTATATATGACACTCGAGTTGAAAGATATAGACAAAGCTGAAAGTTCTTCAGTGTTGGATGATTTGGCTTATGAAGACTTACTGGCTCTATTAGACGAATTGCCTCCAGGATATCGTACTATATTTAATATGTATGTGATTGAAGGGTATAAACACCGAGAGATTGCAGAGCTATTGGACATTAGCATTAATACATCCAAATCGCAATTGATACTTGCTAAAAAGAGAATGAGAGAATTATTCAAAAAAAAAGGTTTTAACCAATCGATGATATCATGAGTGAAAATGACATGAAAAAAATTAAGGAAGTAGCGAGTGGTCATACAATGACACCTCATCCAGATGTTTGGAAAAAACTTAATACTAAATTGAGATCCAAGCGAGTTAAAAGAAGAATGTTTGTGTATAGAAATATATCTATTGCAGCCATCTTAATCTCTGTACTTTCCGTTACTGTTGTATTTACATTATATCTAGGTAAGCATGATCCTAAAGTGTTTTCTAGTAATGAACAATATCGCCCTGTTATATTAGAAGAGTTAGAGGATATAAGCGATGAACCACTATACGATGTCAAATATATTGACCAATTGAATGATGCTTATGCGAAAATTGGGTTTTAATTTTTTACAATTCTAGTAACATTTTTCAATTTCCTCCTTTCAAGATGAGTCTTTCTGTAGAATGGTGATTATACGTTCAGCGTATGAGTAAATACCATTTTCAAACAAACATATTTTTCTGCCCAGGCATCAGATATTCCTCTAAACACATCAAAATTTACATAGTCATATGTTAAAGTGTGCTTTACAAATTAAAAAAAATCGTAATATGTATTATGATCTATGCCTAGTTTTTATATATTTGCATATTAGATAATGTATAAAATGGACATATTTTTAATAGTCTATATGTAATTATCTGATATTGAAGTGATTAGCTTCAAAAAGAGACTACCAACCTAGATTGACTTAGAACAAATATTATTTATTAATACTTGTTAAGTTTAATTAGGGTCTAAAATGAGAAAACTTACATTCGCACTAAAAGGTGCTTTTTTCAATTTCTGTCGTATTAGCATAATACTATTGTGTGTTACGACGATAAGTCAATCTTCATGGGGACAATGTACTCCTCAAAACAATTCTATTTCTGGAACTGTATTCGAAGACATTATCAATGATGGTATTTTTAAAGATGCTGACATTGGGATATCAAATGTTAAGATCACTGCCTACGACAATCAGGGAAATATTGCTGGTTCGAGTGTGTCGGATGTAAACGGTGAATATCAAATTGCTAATTTACCAAATGGTGGTAGTTATCGTTTGATGTTTGAAAGTACCAGTTCATTTTATTCTGGTGTGATCGGTGAAGACAATAGGTCTTCCGTACAATTTGTTGAATCTCCAGCATGTGAAATCAATTATGGTCTAACTCGAGATAATTCTGGGTGTGGAGCTAATCCTGATATCGCGCTTACTTGTTTTGTACAAGGTACAGTAGATGAAAATCCAACTGTGGAGACAATCATAAGCTTAGAGCACGATTTTGCAGGAAATTCTACTGTTTCCAAAATTGCGAGCCAAGGTGAAACTGGATCGATATGGGGAATTGTGCAAGATCCCAAAACAGAAGCTATATATAGTGCTGCGTTTGTAAAGCAATATGCTGGGCTTAAATATACACCTTATACGATATTAAAAACAGAGCTTTCTGGAAGTAAAAATACAACTGCATTCGTAGATGTTAATACACTTATTCCTCAGAATTTGCCTGGTCTTTCTGTCACAGACATTGATAATTGTGATTATGGAAGTCAAGTAGGTAGAGTAGGTTTAGGTTCATTGATTTTATCTGACGATGGTTCTAAACTATACACCGCAGTGCTGGATGAAGGATTAGTTGTCGGTATAGATGTGAATAATCCTGATGTTGCAACTACGGAAGTATTTGCCATGCCGAGACCTGCTAATATAGACCCAAATGAAGAATATAGAATTTTTGCTCTTTCGTGGAAAGATGATTTAATATATGTTGGTGGTACCATTACAGCTTCTTATTCAAGAGACAAAAATGTATCGACCGCTGTTATTATGACGCTAGATCCAAAATCTGGAAACACAGCTGAAATATTTAGAACTAATTATATTCAAGGGCATTGGCAAGATAGTCAACCAGCAAGTTTGAAAACAAGTCACTGGTTTACAGATATAGACTTTACTGATTCTGGAGAAATTCTTATATCCCTTACTGATAGAATCGGACATAGATATTGCAAAGCATCTACCAATAGATTGGATCAGCAATTCCCAGATTTATTAATTGTTGGATTTGATTCATCTACAAATGAGTGGACATTAGAGAATAATGGTTCAATTAATGGTAGATCAGGAAGTGGAGTAAACAACAATCAAGGACCTGGAGGTGGAGAGTTTTTTGGGTTTGAATTTTGGCCTTCAAATCCTAGTTACCACTCTGAAACTGCATTAGGTTCAATTTTTGTTTTGCCTGGTTCAAATGAAGTTGTTGCCTCTGTTTATGATCCTCTAATTAATTCATACTCAGGAGGACTGCATCGATACAGTACAATTGATGGAAGTAAAACTGGAGCAATAGAGTTGTATAGCCATACTACTTTTCCAGTTTTTGGAAAAGCTACAGGATTTGGAGATATTACAGGAATTTGTAGTGTTAAAAATATTGAAATAGGAAATTATGTATGGAATGATACCAATGGAAATGGACTACAGGATCCAGGTGAAAATGGAATTCCAAATGTAAGTTTAAACTTGTATAATAGCGATTGTGATTTAATCGGAAGCACCACCACGGATGAATTTGGAGTATATGCTTTTAATAATTCAAATGTAGATGGCGATGGAGATGGTACTTTTGACGGTGTTTTTCCAGATGTGACCTATTATGTAGGTATAGACAATGCAGTGTATGACGAAGCTACAGGGTTGTATACCTTAGGTACAGATGAGTTTACGATATGTACGCCTAATTCTGGTACCGCCTCAGATGATAATATAGATTGTGATGCAGCGTATGATCCTACTTCGTGTCTCACATCTGCATTTATAGAAGTGAATACCAGTACTACGAATCACTCGTTTGATATTGGACTTGGAAGTCCTTCAGGGTTTGATCTTGCTTTAAAGAAAGAAATTGTTGGTAATCCATATGCTAAAGTAGGAGAGGAATTAACGTTTATGATCACAGTATACAACCAAGGAGGTGTATCTGCTTCAGAAGTTACAATTACAGATTACTTGACAACAGGATATAGTTTTGATGAAAGTCAAAATAATGGATGGGAATTAAAAAATGGAGTATTAACTTCTACTATAAATCAAAAAATATTACCTGGAACTAATGTTTCAAAAATTCTTAGACTTACTGTAAAGGATGCATTAAATGCCAGTTATGTGAACGTAGCTGAAATTAGTGAGGCGAAAGACTTGGCCGGAGAAATTGCAGACGATGTGGACAGTACACCTGATGCTATTTATGATAATGATAATGGTGGTATTCCTTTTACGGACTCAGATGATCAATTGAATGGTGTAGGAATGGATGATGAAGATGATCATGATCCAGCGGTACCAAAAATATTTGACCTTGCAGTAAAAATAACGTTATCCGACGATAAGTTTTATTTTGGTGGTGATGTAGTCAAGTTTGATATCAATGTATACAACCAAGGAAATGTAGATGCTGATTTTATTGAATTGATGAATTACATTCCAACTGAGTTAACTTTAAATACTTCTTTAAGTGATGGTTGGGAATTATCAGGTGATAATGCCACACTCCAAGATGACGAGATTTTGAAAGTAGGAGAAGTAAGAGACTACTGTATTTATTTAGACGTTGCCAAAGGGGTGTTGCCTTCAGATATTGTAAATTTTGTAGAGATTTCTCAATCTAGCCCTGTCGATAGTCCTGAATCATTTGATTTTGATAGTTCTCCAGATAAGTTTAATACAAACGATAAAGGAGGAGAAGTATATACCAATACAGATAATGAGATCAATGATCATGGTATTACTGATGAAGATGATCATGATCCTGTAGTGATTAAGTCAAGATATATTGATTTAGCATTAATGAAGACAGCTGGAAAAAAAGGAGTTAGAACAGGCGAGAATGTGGAATTTAAAATTGAAGTACTCAATCAAGGAAGTGGGGAAGTGACAGAAATAACTATCGTTGATTATATCCCTTCAAATATGATACTCAATGATGATGCATGGGATCTGCGTGGTGATGGAAGTGCTACAAGAACGTTGACACTTGAAAATCCACTGACGAAAGGGCAAAATGAAATCGTGTATATAACACTTCAAGTAAAAGAAGAAGTAGATGCGATGTCCTTTGTAAACTATGCCGAAATCATAAGTGCAAAAGATGAAAATGATATTGAAGTGGGTGATAGAGATATTGATTCTTCTCCGGATGATATTAATGATAATGATAAAGGGGGTGTTCCTGATACATCAACGGATAATGATGTAAACAGTGGAAAAGATGTTGACGAAGATGATCATGATCCAGCAAGAGTTTCGATTATAGAAGGCAATATCGAAAGTACTGAATGTCTTGAAAATGCTACAAATAGTGTGAATGGTCAGTTCGAAGATGTGTTTAAAATAACTGCACCTGCAGGAGAAACATGGTATCTATTCAATCAGTCAAATTATTACGATTCAACCTCCCCGGATCCAATAGATGGTCCATTGGTAGAATTGGTTTTAGGCGAAACCACAACCATGGATGAGATGCCTGTTGATGCTGAAGTAAGTATGTATACGTTTACTGTAATTAGAGAAGATGGTAAAGATGGATACATTGTATTTAGAAATTTAGATACAGATGATCTTGAGACGTTTAATGTATCTGCTATGATGTATGAAGATATAGTTATAACAGGAGATCAAGCCTTGTGTGATGGAGAAGTTAAAACGTATTGTGTAGCGAATCCTGATGCAATGTTGGACTATGAATGGACAGTATCGGGTGGAGCAACATTTGTAGATAATGGAGATTGTATTGAAGTAGATTGGAGTTCAGTTGCACCAAATTCAGATTATACAGTTTCAGTGGCAGCAGACAGTGGATGTAATGTTCCAGGTCTTGCCAATATTTCAATTGGTACTTCTAGCGGGGCGATGTCTTGTCTAGGCCATACCAATATGTCATTGGACGGTGATTGTGAAGTCCCAATAACACCACAACTTATTTTAACAAGCGATATATTACCAGGTCAAGCGTATAGTGTAATGTTAACCACAGAATCAGGAGAGGTCATCCCAAATGCCACTTTAACTTCAGAGCATATTGGTACCACTGTAACCGCTAAAGTCATTGATGGATGTAGTGGTAATGCATGTTGGGGTACTATTTTTGTTGAAGACAAACTGAAGCCCACATTAGTGTGCGAGGATGCATTCATTTCTTGTAATAAGGTGGATGAATTTTCTGGACCATTTGCAGAAGATAATTGCGGATCTCCAGTTGAAGTTATCTTATTGAATGAAACGATTAATTACGTACAATGTGAAGACCACACTGCTGAAATTTACCGATCATATCAAGCTGTAGATGCACAGGGTAATACATCAGAGATTTGTGAAATGACCATTTATGTGGAAAGAATTGATCTTGATGATATTGTCTTTCCTGACAATTTCACAATGATGGAAGGTACTGCTTTGAATTGTGATGCGTATGACTTGGATATGGATGGTGTTGCAGATACGGACATAACTGGAGTCCCAACTTATAATGGAGAATATGTGTATCCAGATTTTGATCAATATTGTAATACCGCATTAACCTTTGAAGATGATATCAGATTCATCAATGGTGTGAAGAAAATTAAAAGAACATGGACCGCATGGGAATGGTGGTGCTCAACGACTTTGAAGAGAGAACATGAACAATATATAGAAGTAAGAGATACGGAAAGTCCAGACATTGTATGTCCTGAAGACATTACTATTTCAGCCTTTGCTGGCAATTGTGAAGGCATCGTTTCTCTTCCATTGCCTGAAGTTTCTGATGAATGCAGTGATCAAGTTACGATTCAAACAATAACTCAAATAACTAGTGTGATAGAAGAAGGAGATTCTAGAGTGGTTTCATTCCCATTCAGTACGTCTCCATATACGATCACCTACCGAGCTACAGATGCAGCTGGAAATAGTTCTGAATGCGAAATGTCAGTTACTGTAATTGATGATATTGCACCTATTGCTATCTGTGATCAAAATACAATAGTAGGCTTAAATTCAAATGGAGAAGGCTATTTATATGCGATGAACCTGGATGATGGCAGTTATGACGCATGTCAACTAACAGAAATGATGGTGCGTAGAGTAGGAGATACTGGTCCTTTTACAGATAAAGTATTATTTACTTGTGCTGATTTAGGTGCCCCAATTATGGTTGAGTTGAAAGTATATGATGCAGGAGGATTGTCAAATTCTTGTATGGCAACTGTAGTTGTTCAAGATAAACATGCACCAGAAGTGAATGACCTACCAAGTGTAGAAATTGAGTGTGGTCAAGATTTCTACCCTCTGTCACAATTTGGAGATTTTACTTATAATGATGCATGTGATGTAACCATAGTAGAAGATTCTATCATCTCAATCAATACATGTGGAACAGGAACAATAACAAGAACATTTACCGTGATGGATTCTCAAGGTTCAGATGTAGGAACTCAGACCATCACTGTAGTAAATTCTGATCCTTTTGATGAGATGGATATTGAGAGTTGGCCAGCAGATTTTGAAGCAACTATTACTTCATGTGATGATGATGAAACATTCCATCCAGATAATTTGCCAACAGCAAATGCATATCCTATTTGGAATGATGATGCATGCGATCAAGTATCCGCAGGATATCATGATGAAGTATACCCACTACTGAATGATCCGAATAGTGTATGTTATAAAATTATCAGAACATGGACGATTATTGATTGGTGTCAATTAGATATGAACGACGACCCGATTGAGTTTAGCGAGATTCAGGTAATCAAGGTGAAAAACACGAAGAAGCCGGATCCAATTGTAGTTGAACCAGAAGTTGAAACAATTGTATCTTCTGATTGTGATACTGGATTGATCAATTTTACCGCTACTACTGATGATTGTAATCCTGATTTATTGATGTGGACTATCCAAGTTGACTTTGATCAGGACTTTACAACGACTGGTGTATATGATATTACTAGAACTGGATTTGGACCTGTTTCAACAATTAATGAAACAGTACCTCAAGGAACGCATACTATTGTTTTCTCATTTAGCAATGGATGTGGGAATACAGAGACAACGTCAAGAACAGTAAATATTATAAATAATATTCCTCCAAGTATCCTTTGTTTAAGCAAAACAAGCATAGGATTGAGTCCTTGGAATATCGATGATGATCCAGAGCCAGATACGGAAGCTGCATGTGTACATGTTGATACGTTAGCGGTAGACTCAGGAACATTTCATCCGTGTGGCACTCCATTCGAGTTGAGTTTCTCTCAAGATTCAATCGTTAAGACCATGTGTTTTGATTGTGATGATATAGGAATCAATTTATTGACCATATATGCCATTGATATCAATGGAAATATTAGTTCGTGCAATGATACGCTTGAGGTACAAGATAATAATGATGTGGACATTTGTTTAGATGTCAAAGAATGTGTAACCGAGGCGATAGATACCACTATTTCGTTGCAAAGTGGATGTTTCATATTTGTAGATGGTACTGGTTTTGACATTGAACAAATCAGTGAGGAATGCGGAGATTTAACTATTACAAACAACTTAACGGGAACTTCTACCCTTGATGGAGCAATCCTTCAGTTGGGTGTCACAGAAATAATATGGACAATTTCTAATGGATCAATGATGTCTGATTGCCCTCAGGTGATAACAGTTATTGACGAAATTGATCCTACCATAGATTGTGCAAATGATTTGGCGGTACAAACATCTGACTTTGGTGATTGTGAATATACAAATTCAGGTTCTGGATTGGATCCTACAGTGAACGACAATTGCAGTATTGCTGATGTATACCACGATTATGTGACAGCACCTTCTGTAATTACTTTGGATGGAGCTACATTCCCAATAGGAATTACTGTAGTTACATGGACTGTAGAAGATGGTTCTGGAAATTCAGCGCAATGTACGGTGACGATCACGGTAGAAGAGGATGAAGCACCGACAATTTCATGTTCTCAAGATGCTACTTTTAACGATACAGATGATGCAACAAGCTTATGTAATCATACAGTAACGGATACTTCATTGGACCCAACAGTAAGTGATGAATGTAGTACAACAATTTCTGTAACTCATAATTATGGTGCTGCACCTTCAAATTCTACCTTGCAAGGAGCGACATTCGATTTAGGGACTACAGTAGTTACGTTTACAGCAGAAGATGAATTTGGAAATAGTGCTACTTGTCAAGTGGCAATTACAGTAGTTGATAATGTAGATCCTTCGATAGCATGTGCAGATTCAGAAGAATATGATGATACCGATGATGGAGTGGCAGATTGTCAATATGAAGTGGAGGATGACGAATTGGATCCTACTGTTTCGGATAACTGTACTTCGTTTACATTGATTCATGATTATGCTCCTGCACCATCAAATTCAACGTTAGCTGGAGCAGTATTTGAATTGGGAACAACGAATGTAATATTTACAGTGACCGATGATGCAGGAAATTCTAATACCTGTGAGGTGGTCATTACGGTAAATGATGACGTTTCTCCAGAATGTACGACTCAGACGGATACAACAATAAATATAGGAATGTCTCAGATGTTTGTGTTTACACCTTCTATCTTAACACAGCCGATAACGGATAATTGTGATTCTGATTTGACCTATTCATTTAGTCCTCCAAGTGTGGATTGTGATGATGTTGGTCAAACGATCGTGGTTACAATAACTGCAACAGATGACGCGGGTAATTCGACGATGTGTCCTATCAATGTATTTGTGAATGAAACTGCAGAAATTGAGTGTAATCCTATGGACATTACAGTTGATTTGAATGAAAATGGTGAAGTTACTATAACAGCAGATCAGGTGGTTGATCCTGGATCTTCAATGTGTGGGACGATGCCAGATGTCAATATTATGCCGTCCATGTTTACATGTGATAACATTGGTGTCAATGCAGTAACTATTCAGATTATTGTTGGAGACGATACCACAGAGTGTGTAGCCATGGTTACTGTACAGGATGTATTTAGTCCAGGTATCACATGTGCGCCTGATATGCTAGTAGGGGATTCAGAAGATGGAGATTTTAGCTGTAGTCATACGGTTAGCAATACTTCTTTAGATCCTGTATCTACTATTGATAATTGTGATGATTTCACAGTGACGCATAATTATGTGTCAGCACCAAGTAACACCACATTGAATGGAGCTACATTCCCATTAGGTGCGACTACTGTATTGTGGACCATTACTGATAATGGCGGAAATGGTCAATCTTCAGTCTGTGATGTTCAAATCACAGTGGTTGATGATGTTGATCCAACTTGTGTAGATCAGCCAGTCATAGATGTTGACATACCAGTAGGGGAGAACCTTACGTTAGATATTTCTTTATTGCCAAATCCATATACGGACAATTGTGGCATAGCAAGCTTTTCATTTAATCCATCTACTTTAGATTGTACAAATGAAGGAATTACTGATGTGACGTTGACCGTAACAGACAATGCTGGGAATGATTCTGCTTGTCCTGTACAATTCAATGTAACAGTATTGGATGATTTGTCGTGTTCATTTAATGTAGAGACTGTATTCTTGGATGAAAATGGAGAGGTTTTATTAGATGCAGAAGAGATTGTTGATGTCTCTGGTGGAGTGTGTAATGGAAATACAAATGTTACGTTGTCTTCTACCATGTTCCAATGTAATGATATCATTTTTAGCCCTGTAGATATTACCATATTTGTAAATGGTGATTCTTGTGGAATGGGTTCATTGATGATTGCGGATACGATTGGACCAGATGTTGTTTGTTCTCCAATTACGGTATCATGTGTAGAGTTTGAGACTATATACAATAGCAATTTGATTCAATTACTCAATCAAACTGAAGCAGTAGATAGTATTTGGGACAATTGTCCTGCTACCCTAGAAACTACCACTACAATTGATTCTTCTGCATTGAATGATTGCAATTATGGAATCATGACAAGAACTACAATCTCATTTGATCCTTTAAGTAATCTATCTGATACATGTATCCAAGAAATTACAATTGAAGGGCCTGTAGATGCATTGACTCAAGCTGATGTGGATGGAATACTGCCTGATACAGTTGTGATAACAGAATGTGTAATAGGTGACTTTATGATAGATACCATCGCCGTCTCTGATTTAGAGAATCTAGTAGACTGTGGTCAATTCAGTATTTCGATGGAAGACGTATCCATTTCAACAGGTTGTCCAGATACGATCGTAAGGACGTATAGTATAGATGCGATTTGTCAAGATGAAGAATTTGAATTTGTCCAGATTGTCATTTTAATCGACGATATAGATCCTGTACTTGAAGCAATAGCAGATACATCAGTTGTAGTAGACTTAAATTGTTTGGCAACTCTTGATATTGCAGGATTAGCAACAGCAACAGATGATTGTACTCCATCGGATATGATAGGATTAACGTACACTATTGATGGTGTAACTACGGATGCTGGCATTCTTGCAGAGCTGGAGGTAGGTACATTTGATGTTTTAGTGACAGCCGCTGATGGATGTGGAAATACAGATACTACTAGTTTTGAGGTAAGTGTTATTGATACCATTCCTTTAGAAGTAGCTTGTGTGAAAGTGATTGTATTCATTGATAGTACGACAATGACTGTGGATGTGCCAGCAGAACAAAATATTACTGTAGTGGGTAATTGTGATGATGAAGCTGAAATATTTGTGACATACGATTCATTAGATCTTACCGATGTAGTGAGAACTTTTGATTGTGATGATGCTGCCACATTTGTTGAAGTCAATCTTTTTGTTTGGGAAATTGTAAACGGAGATACGTTACCATTTGACCTAACTCCAGATGATCCTACTGTATTTACAAATTTGTGTAAAGGAGAAATCGAAATTCAAGATCCATTTAATGTATGTGGGACCACTATTCTAGGAATTACTGGTGAGATATTTACTGCAGATGGAGTTGGGATTCCAGATTACAGTTTGACATTAAATGGAAGTGGACTTGATCCGATATTCAGTAATGACCAAGGAGGATATGCATTCCCACCAATGCCAATGGGAGGAAGCTATAATGTTAGTACGTACAATAATGACGATGTCATGAATGGTGTCAGTACGTTGGATTTGATAATGATACAACGACATATTCTAGGTATTGATCCATTTGAAAGTCCTTATTTATACATAGCCGCTGATATCAATAACAATGAGAAAGTAACGGGTTCAGATTTAGTGGAATTGAGAAAGATGATCTTAGGAATACATTCAGAATTCCCTAATAATATGAGTTGGAGAACTGTGGATGCAAATTATGTATTCCCTGATCCAAATGATCCATGGGTATCGCAAATTCCAGAAGGATATAAGATTCCATCGCTAGATCATGATATGAATATTAACTTCATTGGTATTAAAATTGGTGATGTGAATGGCAATGTTCAAGTTGGTTTGCACGAAGAGTCAGTTTCAACTAGAAGTAACGACGCAAAAGTTTTGAACATCAGCTCTGAAATGCACTCCAATGTAATCACTGTTCGATCTGATGAATTTATCGATGTGGCTGGATTACAATTTACTTTGGAGTTAAATGATCAAAAGATCGAATCCATCCGATCAGATTATTTTGATCAAAGCGAAATTGGATTCTATGAAGTGACTAAGGGAGTTTACAATATTTCAATAGCAGGTACACAAGTGAATACTATCGGGTTAGATGAAACTGTACTTGAAATATTGACAGATTGTAATACATGCACCCTTACTCCAATGACGTTTAAGTTAGGACAGTCAGGACTTGCGAATGAGCTCTACTTGAATGCCACATTAGAGACAGTACCACTAGCTATAGAAGTAGAAAGTGAAAATGAAGAAACTTCATTTGTTGTATATCAAAACAATCCAAACCCTTGGACGAGTTATACGAAAGTGAATATTTCATTGCCGAATGACGATGTAGTTAATGTGAAAGTGTACGATATGAATGGTAGAATAGTTAACACAAGTACGACAAGAATGAATGCAGGAATGAATACCATAGAATTTGATAATTCTAAGATTGTTGGATCAGGTGTATTCTATTATGAAGTAAGTACTTCAACAAGAAGTGAACGATACAAAATGATTAAGCTGAATTAATTGTATCGTAACAATAGATAAAAGGTCGACTTCAGAAATGGAGTCGGCCTTTTTTTATTGATAGAATACCATAGAATATAAACTAAAAAGAGGATGCCCAAGTGAAATGAGTATCCTCTTTTTTAGGATTGCTGGGCTATTTTAATTAAGCTAATTCACTACTTTTTTACCCCAACTTTGCTTAATATGTCTTCCATCAAGCACCATTTTGTTATTGACGATTGCAAAAGGTTGACCCCAACAAAGGCAGTCAGCCAAAGCCAGTTGATATGTAGTTGAATAGCCAATAGTAAACTGATTAATATCATTGTTCCTGCTATTGCTCTGATATATCTTTCCATCATAATTAATTTGATTTTTCAATGTTTAAAATAGATATGTGAATTTTAGATTGAGATCTTAGATCTTGATTAAAACCTTCAATGCTTTTAAAAATTTGCTCAATAATATCGTTTTGGACAAAAGCATAAAAAAGTACTGATTCACTTTCGTAACGATCTCCAACGAACCAATTTTCTGAGGTGGCTACATTTTGAGCTGAGTTATGACCTTTCACCTTATGATAACTGTATTGGTAAACGCCTTCAGTCTTCAAAATTTCTTGAATTTGCACTTGGAATGCTTGCACACTTGTGATTAATATTAATTTCATGATTAGTTGGATTTGTTTTTCTCTGTCATATAATAAATCAATGGAACTACTAGAAGTGTTAGAATTGTGGAAACAATTGCACCTGCCACTAATGAGATAGCCAGACCTTGAAAAATTGGGTCAAATAGGATTATGGAAGCCCCAATAACAACCGCCCCCGTGGTAAGAAGAATCGGTGTAGTTCGCACGGCACCTGCATCAATGATGGCATCTTTTATACCAATCCCTTCTTTTAATCGTATTTCAATAAAGTCAATTAATAAGACGGAATTTCTTACCATGACCCCTGCTAAAGCAATCATTCCAATGAACGAGGTAGCAGTAAAATATGCATCCAATATCCAGTGACCCAGTACAATACCGATTAACGATAAAGGAATTGCGAGCATCATAACAAATGGAGTTTTGAAATTTTCAAACCATCCTACAATAAGCATGTAGATGATGAGAATAACGATGATAAATGCAGCACCTAAGTCTCTGAATACCTCTAAAGTTATTTGCCATTCGCCATCCCACTTTACTGTAAAATCTCTTTCTTGATCAGGTAACCCCATGTATTTTTCTTGCAATTGATATCCAGCAGGAAGTGTGATTTCTTTGAGTTTTTCTTCCATGCCTAATATAGCATAAACAGGACTTTCTAACTCTCCTGCCATATCTGCAGTGACGTAAACAACCCGTTTTTGATCCTTCCTATAAATGGTTTTGTTCAAGGTGCCTTCCTCGATGTCTACTAATTCCATAATTGGAATTGATGTACCCCTGCTGGAGGTAATGTTGATGTTGTTTAATCCTTGAATTGAATTAGAGTTAACTTCATCAAGGGTCAGAACAATTCCTACCGGATCATTTGCTGAAGGATCGTAGAGTGTTGATACGTCATGCTTCCCAAATAGAGTAGTTACAGTTTGGGTGATTTGCATGGGAGATATTCCATATAACATCGCCTTTTCTCGATCGACTCGGATATTGAGTTCACTCTGTTCTGCTTCTACCATCCAATCAATATCCACTACATCTTTGGTATTGTGTAGAATGTCCATTACCTGACTCGCAATTTTTTGCTGACCTTCATAATCTGGACCATAGACTTCAGCAACTATCGTGGAAAGCACTGGTGGTCCCGGAGGTACTTCAATGACTTTCACATTGGCACCATATTTAGCTCCAATCTTCTGAATTGGCTCTCTTATTGATTTTGCAATTTCATGACTTTGTCTATTTCTATCTTCTTTGTGAGTAAGGTTGACTTGAATGTCGGCCATATTGCTTCCTCCTCTCAAATCATAATGCCTGACCAATCCATTAAATGTAATCGGAGCGGAAGCACCTACATAATTTTGATAGTTAATGACTTCGGGGGTTTTTGATATATATTGAGCGATCTCTTTGGTGACCGTAGATGTAGTCTCCAAAGTTGTGCCTTCAGGCATATCAATGACTATTTGAAATTCATTTTTATTATCAAATGGAAGCATTTTTACTGCTACCGTCTTATTCAAAAACAAGAACATTGATCCAATGAGTAAGAATAAAGTGGTGATGATCAGAATCCATCGTTTTAAACTGGAATCCAGTAACGGACGCTCCAACTTATTATATATTTTATAAATCAGATTGTTTTTAAGGTCTGATTCTGCGTGGCTGTCCTCATCAGTGGAAGGGGTGTTTTTTTCTCTTAAAAAATGAAAGCCGAGATATGGAGTAATCGTCAACGCTACAAATAGAGATAAAATCATAGCAATAGATGCTCCAATAGGCATCGGACTCATATAGGGGCCCATCATTCCAGAGACAAAAGCCATAGGTAGAATCGCTGCTATCACAGTGAATGTGGCAAGAATAGTCGGATTACCAACTTCATTGATGGCAAACAATGCCGCTTGTTTGAAAGGAAGTTTCCTCATTTTGAAATGCCGGTGCATGTTCTCAGCAATAATGATACTGTCGTCTACTACTATCCCGACCACAAAAACCAACGCAAATAGTGTGATTCTATTCAGCGTGTAGTCCATAATATAATAACTAAATAGAGTCAATGCGAAAGTTAGAGGAACAGATAAAAAGACCACTAACCCACCTTTCCATCCCATGGCAAAAACAACTAAAAAAGTAACGGCAATGATGGCAATGGCAAGGTGTAATAGTAATTCGCCAACCTTATGGGAGGCAGTTTCACCATAGTTTCTAGTGATTTCTACATGAACATCATTAGGAATTAGATCTTTTTTTAGTAATTCTATATTTTGGATAATCACTTCAGCGATGGACATGGCATCAGCACCCTTGATTTTAGAAACAGAAATAGTTGTTGCATTATATTCCGATGGAAAAGATGCATAGGCGTTTTCTGACTTTCCATAACCAAATGAAACATAATTTTTGGGATCTTCAGGACCATCTTGTATTTGTGCTACCTGTTTTAGATAAATTGGCATATTTTGGTAGACTCCAACAACCAAGTTTTCTACGTCTTCAACTCGTTCAAGAAAATTACCCGTATTCAGTAGGATTTCTTGATTGCTCTGTACCATTTTCCCACTTTGGAATTGTGTATTGTTCGCTTTTATCATTTGAATAATACGCAATGGATCCACTTTATTCTGGGCCATCAATTCTTTGTTGAGGATAACCTTTACTTGTCGATTTCTTCCACCAATGCTTTGTGTTGTCGATACCCCTTTTATCTTTTTAATATTATTTTCTACCTCTTTAGAGATCATTAATATCTGATGGTCATCATAGGTTTCACTCCAAAGTGTGATCCCCAGCATCGGTACATCATCAATTGTTCTTGTTTTTACCAGAGGTTTGTAGATGCCATTTTTGAAAATATGATCATTTTTCATGAGCTCGTTGTAGAGATTTACATAAGATCTTTCCGTATCTTCTCCTACATAAAACTGCACAATGATCATCGCTTTGCCATTCATGGACATAGAATGAATATGATCAACACCTTGAAGGTTTGAAATTACTTTTTCAATGGGCTTTATAACTCGATTTTCTATTTCTTGGGGACTCGCACCAGGATAGCCAATCATTATATCAGCCATGGGAACATTAATTTGTGGTTCTTCCTCTCTTGGGATTAAAAAAGTGCTATATACACCAATTGCCATCATGGCCACCATTAACAATATGGTGAGTTTTGATTGCATAAAGGCTGCAGCTATTCTTCCCGAAACTCCATTATTCATATTATTTGTTTATTTCTGTGATCGATATATTGATGAGATAATTGATTACTGGATGCTTACTTTCGCACCATTAAAAAGTCTCGATTTAGATGAAATGATGAGTGAATCTCCAAAATCTAAACCCGATAAAACCTCATAGGTGTTGCCTAGTTGTTTCCCTACTCTTATCCACCTCAAAATGGCCGTTTGATCCGTTCCTATGGTGTATACTCCTCTTAGACCACCTTGTTTGACTATACTTTCTGCTGGAATCAATAAGGTAGATTGAACTCCATCCATTTGATTTTCAAAAGTGATGGTAGCGTACATGCCCATATATAATTCATGGGTGTGTTTTTCAAGATCAATTTTTACAATAAATTGCCCCCCTGTATGATTAGAAGATATTCCAATTTCAGAGATGGTCCCTTGGATATCAGTATCTAATGATTTGATGTTCACCTTTGCTTTTTGACCCACTTTTAGTGAGGATACTTGATGTTCTGGCACCATAGCGATAGCTTGATAATTGTCTATTTTAGCTATCGAAAGTAATGGCATTCCAGGATTGGCAATTTCTCCCTGATTGGCATATTTGGATGTCACAACTCCTGTAAATGGAGCCAATATTCTTGTATAGGCAAATTGTGCTTCGATTTCTTTTTCCATTTCTTTTGCAGCGTTGAGGCCAGCATTTGCCATGTTGTAGTGAGTGGTGATATCATCAAGTTCTTTCTGTGTGACACTTTTTTGCTCAAATAAGCGTACTATCCGATCATAGTCTTTTTTTGCATTATTGACGGCAGTCTCTGCTTGTGATATGTTGGCTATTATTTGGGCCTTCTTGGCTTTTAAATCGCTACTGTTGATTCGAACCAACACCTCTCCTTTTCGAACTTTTTTTCCAACTTCAGCTCGAATGTCTTCAATGAACCCCATAATCCGAGTACTCATATTTGCTTCTTTTTCAGCTTGAATGTTTCCACTGACCGAAAAGTTGGATTTGGTTTGTGAGACTGAAATTTCGATTACTGTTACTTCTACTGGTTCAAACTCTTTTATAGCTCGGTCATCTTCCTTATGAGAACAACTGCTTAAGGAAAAGAATAGAGAAGCAATAAGAATGAGTAATAGCGGTGCAGGATGAAAAGGATTTGATTTTTTATTTGAATATGATTTCATAGTACTATATTTCGTATTTATAAATGGCAATTGAATGATTAATTTTGAATGGTTGAAATGAGGAATTCTACGTAGTGAGACACAATGTTTATTTCCATTATGGTTTGATATTCAAGCAGTTGCTTTTCTGCGTAAATAGTTTCTGCCATGAGTATATCTGTGGCTTTTTCCAAACCTTGTTCAAAACGATTACCTTTAATTCTAAGAGATTCTTCTGCATGAGAAATCGACAATTGCACAGTTTTTAACTTTGATTGCAATTGATTGTACTTTCTTAATGTACGTTTTAGATCATTTTCATTTTGAAAAAGGTGTTTTTGTTTTTGGAGCCTGCTCTTCTCTGTATTTGCTTTTGCTTTTTGAATTTTAGCACTTCTTTGTAAACCGTCAAAAATATTCCAACCAACCTGAATGCCTACCAAATAATTGGTGCCTGATAAAGCCAATGGGCTATTGTCATTGGTTTCAAATACTGCAAATGCATTGATCGATGGAAGAAACTTCTTTTCTTCAGACTTGATTACTTCTTCATAAGACTGAATTGCTTTGTCCATTGCCAGAAAATCTGCTCTGCTTCTATGTATTCTACTTTGCATTGGATCGATAGTGTGACTCTGTTCTGGTAGAGTTAGAATGGTATATGCTTCATCTTCTTGAAAGAGTTCTAAGATCTGATCTGAAAGATTTTGTATCTGTGTCTCGGTGAATTGAAGTTCGTTTTCTAATTCGTTTACACGTACATCTATGAGCAAGAGGTCAGCTTGATGCATATATCCAGCTTCCACGTTATTTACAGCAATTTTTTGATTGGCTTTTGCGGTTTGGATGGCTTGCTTTATCACATCGCGTGCTTGATAGGTGAGTTGCAGTTGGAAGTACAACTGAGTTGTTTGGAATCGTAAATATTCTTTGATTCTTTGGGATTCATATTGAGAAGCCTCCATTCCAAGTTTTGCTGCGCTACGCTGGTGCTTTTTATCAAAATTTAGAATAGGTTGGAAGGCTTTAATTCGAAAAGAAAAGTTCTCCACCGCATTAGGATCATTTAAAAGGTCTGGATTAAAATCATTTTGTGTAATAATGGATTGATTCAATTTGGATCCAAATGCCATAAGGGGACTTGAAGTCGTGATCCCTGTATATTCGAAAGAAATATTTGGATAATACATGGCTCTCGATTGGAGGAAATCAGCTTCTCTAATTTCATAGTCACTCTGTGCTATTTTCAGGTCAATATTCTCTTGAGCTACTTTATCCAAAACTTGATCTAGGCTCATTTCGACTACTTGACTTCTACTAGTAAGAGAAATAAGTATGAGCAAAAGGATGTAGGGAATAGAGTTTAATTTCATGTCTGTCATGTTTTAAAATTTCAACAAATATCAGACAACTCCCTTTGAGGCTAAGTTACTTTCATAGCACAGTTAAGTATCAGTTGTTACACAGACTTTGAATTAATAGCAATTAAGATGGTTTCAGACACAATCACAAAAAGTTTGATTACACCAAATCAAATTTTCATATCTTCTATATTTTAATAAATTTCAATAAATGAATTCTACTTAGTTCGTTGTCAATAATTTTAGCCCAGTAAACCCCGTTTTTCAGTCCTTCCACTTTTACACTTGAATCATTAATGGATTTCATTGCAGTCCGTCCAGAATTGTCAATAATTGAAACAATAGAGTAACGATCAGGTGAATTGGATATTAATGATAATACATCACTACATGGATTTGGTGAAACACTAAAATTAAGATCAGAATGACTAGTAGTGGAATTAGATTTTTCTAGTGAGTATACAAAAACAGCACCTGTTTTATCTTGGTTAATATCAGCTCTATAGGCAAATGTTCCACAAAACAAGTACTTATCGTTAGAGGCTAATGAAAATCCATGTAAATATATTTGAAATAAATCTTCTTCGATTTCATTTGCAAATCCACTAGGAAATTGATCCACTAGATCATAACTTTCATTTAATCTCTGAAAACTGTATACTATTCCACCAGATAAACCTCTATTGGTAAAAGTAAGATTGTCCTGAAAATGAACTACGTCGCCTATAGGCAATGCTCCATTGGTACTGTTTAAGTTAGATATGCCTTCATAAATCTTGTTTATTTTCACCCAATTTTCATCTATTCTTTCATATATCTCTACGTAATCGTCTGTCCCATCATTTCCATTTATGGCATATCGATTTTCTTCCAAGTGTATGACCAATCCTTGTTCATTTATACTTCCGTCTTTATGCATTCGGTCCAGAACCCAGAAATCTTCATTTTTTTTGTGTAAAAAAGCACCGCCATCATCCGTCTCTCTTTTTCTGCTGCCTATTAATATTTGATTTTTTTTATCATAGGATATGATGTGACCAAAATCATGAACGGACAATTCATCAGGGGGTAATATTAATCCATCTGAAATCCATTCTTCATCCTCATTTTTGTAAATAGCAACTGCTCCTGTATTACCATTTGAATGCGTGTATTCTGATAGCCCAACAAATAAATATTCATCTGAAATCTCAATAACCATAGGGAAACTGGATGAAGAAAACAATGTATCTTGAACATACTGAATTTTATTCCATTGAGATTCGTCTCTTTCAAAGATATGTACCGCATTAAATTCTGGATCACTTACAGTTAAATAATTTTTACTTAGTGAAAGTGTAATTCCAAAACTGGGCACGTCTGAAATAGAGGAGGAGTTGGGTTTTAACTTTTGACTTGGTTGCCAGGAAGTATCTGTAAGATCAAAAATGTAAACGGCTCCTTGATTTGTGGAATCAGAATCTTTATTGTGCAGAGGATTTCCCACAACTAAAAAATCTTCATTGGCGTCGATAGAATAGCCAAAACCTTCTCCTTGATTTGTGTCAGATGGAAGGATGATTTCGTATTGAGCCAAAGATGTAAATTGTTGCCCCAATATTAGGCCCAAAAGTAATAGCTTTTTTAGTTTCATCTCAGATCTTTTTATGGTTTTACAAAGAAAAAAATTAAAATGAAGTGATCAATTTCAATTGATTATAATTAAAAGAAATCACTTCATTGGTTTTAAATTATTACATTTCAAGTAACACTATTCTATCCCTTTATGATTTTTACTAAAAAAATCTAAAAGAATTATAATTAGTGAGGAAAAGAAAAATGATAAGAAAAAAAACATTTCTCTACATCCCGAATTAATTATACCTTCTAATGAAAAATCCTTACTAGAATATTCAAGGATGCTAAATGCAGATCGAAAATCTCTGAATAAAAATGAGATGCTACATATTGTAAACACAACAATAACAAGAAACAAATTATTCTTTTGTATTAATTTTTTATTTAACTCATTGAAAATAAAACTTAAAATAAACCCTATAGCAAAGTAAATTGGAAATAAGAATATGTGATATACAAGAGAATACACGTTATCTAAACAAAAAACAATTGTAAGTATTATACTTATTATTATAAATAAAGCTGACCAAATTAATGAAATGTATAGATTAGACTTTTTTAATTTCCACATGGTACATAATTTAATGGGTAGTTTTGTTTTAATAAATCATAAAGTGCTTCGCGTACTTTTGGTCTGACTAGCTTAGGTTCGTTTATTGTTGATTCTCCACTATGATTATTTACATACCCATTAATCTTATTTTGCATGCTTAACCATAAAGCATCGGCACCAGAAAAAGCTGCTTTTTCAAGAAGGTACCCCGCCAATTTCTCAGGATGATAAGACAACGATAATGGGCCAGATGTTGTGCTTAGAAATCGATCTACACCTTTTGTGTATATTTCTATTCCACCATTTGGTAATTCAATGAATCCGAATTGACGATTTCCACTTACAGGGTGATATCCATCATAGCCTAGATATAAAGGAGCTTTTACTGTAGAAAAAATCCAGCAACAATCTTCAAATTGTGAGCAAATTACAGAACCATTATCAGGACCTTGAATATCTATGGATATAACAGAATATGATAATTAAGTTATATCGTTTCTTTTCTTATAAAATTTAAAGGATATTTTTGATGTATACAAGTTTATCTACAAATTTTTTACTCAGTATTCTCCTTCATAAACATCAAAACAAAAGAACAAGTAGCTAATATCAATAGGAATAATGCCGAAGTAATTTCATTGTACTCATCATTTGAAATATGAGTAAATAACGCACCAATCATTAAAAAAATCAAACCTGCTAACCCAATTTTTCGGGTAGGTTTTGCAAATACCAGAATGCTTAATGCCATCTCCACAATTCCTACAATAATCATAAAGGCTTTTGAATAGCCCCATAGCAAAAATGATTCTTCCATTCCTGGAAAGCCAACTAATTTTAACATGGAACTGTACATTAGCATCAGGGCGATGATAGATACCATTATTAGGAGACTGTGATGTATAATACCTTTTAACATATATATGACAGGGTGCAGTTGTAATGTTAAGAATTGTAAAGTAAGGATATAATTATAAAGAGAAAAGTGTCATATAAAGTTTTTGATCTGAGATGAAAAATCCATTATTAAGCATTTTCCATATTTCTTCCTCCCTTTCCCCTTCATATTCCTTGGTAGACTTTATTCGTTTTATCCCAGCAGGTGGTGCTGTTTTCAATATTTCAAAGTCTTCTGGGTTGGTAAAGTCAAGAGTAGATTCCATAGGAGCTTCTAATCCCTGTAGATGCATTGTGTTTTCATCACAAAATATTGCCACTAAATGCTTTGGGGAATGACTTTCAATGTATCTGCAATTTTTGAGAATTTTGATAAAGACCACATCACTAAATGCGTCACAAATTCCTTCTGCATTTTCGGGATTCTCTTGTTTGAGCTTCTCCCAGTCCTCGCCTGTTATACCATTTAAGACAAGGAAATCAATAAACTCCTTTTCCATAGATTCCAACTCCTCATGAGTCAGAGAACGAAATTTTGCCATCTATTCTAAGCGTCTTTTTTGTTGTTTTTACCTTTCCAGTTACCCTTGCCCTTGCCCCCTTTTCTATAGTTGGATTTTTTTCGATTTTTGTTCCCATAATTTCTTCTATTTCCTCCCTTCTTTCTACCAACTCTCCATTCTGGTCCTTCTCCCAATTCTGGTGGAGGAGGAAGCTTCATGATTTCTCTTTCTATGAGCTGCTCGATTTGATGAAAATTGTACATGTCTTTTTCATTGATGAGTGTAATGGCAACTCCCGTAGTTTTGGCACGGGCAGTTCTACCTACTCTATGTACGTAATCTTCCGCATTTCGTGGTACATCAAAGTTGATAACCAAATTGATGTCTTTAATATCAATTCCTCTACTCAATACATCGGTGGCTACTATTATTCTTGTCTTTTTATGTTTGAAACTAGACAGTACCGCTTCCCTTTGAGATTGATCATAGTCAGATGAAATACCTTCTGCAGCAAATTTATTTTTTCTCAAACCTAAGACGATATTACTTACATTCTTCTTAGTCGAAGTGAAAATAATAATACTCTCGTAGCTGGGTTTATCTGCAATGAGCTTAGTCAATAAAGGAATCTTTTGAGCGTCATGAGCGAGATAGACCGCTTGTAAAACTCCTTCTGCAGGTTTGGATATGGCAAAACTAATCTGTTCTGGATCTCTAAGCAACTGTTTGGACATTTCTCGAATCTTCGGAGGCATTGTTGCACTAAACATGAGCGTCTGCTTATCTTTCGGCAAGAAAGAAGCTATTTTGTCTATGTCTTCACGAAATCCCATATCCATCATTCTATCCGACTCGTCAAGAATAAAGTGTTGTACGGTATCAAATTTCACATAACCCAAATTCAGATGAGAAAGCAATTTACCAGGTGTAGCTACAATAATATCAGCTCCACTTTTTAATGCTTTTTTTTGTTGTTCAAAATCGCTTCCACTGCCGCCTCCATATATAGCAATACTATGTATTCCAAGGAAGTATGCAAACCCTTGAATCTGTTTTTCAATTTGTAGAGCCAGCTCTCTTGTTGGGCAAACTACTAACGCTCGCGTTCCAGATCCTTTGGTATCTCTATATATACGATGTAATGTAGGTAATATGAATGCTGCAGTTTTTCCTGTACCCGTCTGTGCACAAGCAATTAGATCTTTCCCTTCAATAATAACTGGTATAGCCTTCTCTTGAATAGGTGTAGCTTCTTCGAAACCCATATATCCTATGGCTTCCAATATTTGATCATCTAGACCAAGTTCTTTAAATTTCATGTTGCGAATATCAATATATTATCTGAATATACTATACTATTGAGCATAGGATGTGTATTTATACTACCAAGATGCTGCTGAAAGTTAGCTTATTGAGCCATTACCAGTTGGTGAAGGCATCATTAAAAATGTTCTCGCTTATCTGTTCGAAGATATCATCAATGTATCCATCTTGAACTTCTTGTAGGTCTTCTGAAGGGTCGAATGGAATTCCAAATGAAACAGTTTTGTTCCAGTTTTCATCTTCATCCGTATTGTTGATGTAAGCGACTTTTACTGAAATAGTCAACTTATTCAGAGATACTTCATTTCCTTGTTGATTGGCTTCATTGGAAACTCTAAAGCTTGAAATTTCACAATCAAATTCAATGTGAGGATCAGCTTCATCCCACTTTAATGAGGACTGACTTCTGATTTTTTCTCTCATTTGTTCCATGAACTTTTCAGGTGTGTCTGGAGGCGCAGCAAAATCTGAAAGCCGAACTTGTCTGACATAAAATGTCTTTACCTCTGCAGGTATGCTCACTCCTCTAAAAGAATAACAAGAAGTAAATATCATTCCGATTAATATGAAAAATATGAATCTTTTCATTGAACTAAGAACGATTGAATTTTAATAATGTGTATATGCACCTACTCATCGATTTCGTATTGCTTTATTTTTCGATAAAGCGTTCTTTCAGAAATACCCAATTCTTCCGCTGCATCTTTTCTCCTCCCTCGGTGCTTTTTTAATGCTTTGCCAATCATGTCTTTTTCCATAGCTTCTAACGAAAGATTTTCCTCCACTACTTCCGTTTGATCATAGTCAGATCTGTTCTCACTGCTTAGAATGATTGGTCGGTTGGAGTTTTCTATCTCTTCTGTATAAAATGGCTTATTGATGTTGGGCTGTACCGGTGCATCATTTTCTTGGCGCATATATTGATCCAATGAACCTCCACCTTTTGCAAGTCGCTGCATGTCGGGGACATTCAAGTCATTGGTATTGATCAATTCATAAACCAATGATTTTAAGTCATTTAAATCAGTTTTCATTTCTAATAAAAACTTAAACAATAACTCTCTTTCTTGAAAACCAGAATCTGATTCACTTGATCTATCAGGAATACTTGGTAAATTTCTTTTTAATAGGTGAGGAGCTATGTTGAGCAGTGCTTCGGCATCTATCAGGGCTTGGTCTGCAAGCACAGAAAGTTGCTCCACTAAATTTTTTAATTCTCTGACATTTCCGGGCCATCGATAATTTTCTATTACCAATTGAGCTCGTTCGTCCAAAGCAACCGATTCAGATCTATACTTTTCAGCAAAGTCGATCGCAAACTTTCTGAATAGCATATAAATATCTTCTCTCCGTTCATGTAGAGCAGGTACTTTAATAGGAACAGTATTTAGTCTGTAATAAAGATCTTCTCTGAATTTTCCTTTTCGTATTTGCTCGGTCAAACCTGCATTGGTAGCTGCAATTACACGCACATCTGTTTTTATCGTCTTACTGGACCCAACCTTAATAAATTCACCAGATTCTAAAACTCTGAGCAGGTAAGCTTGGGTATCCAAAGGCATTTCACCGATTTCGTCCAAGAAAATCGTACCTCCATCTACAGTTTCAAAATAGCCGCTTCTATCGGAAGATGCACCTGTAAAAGCCCCTCTTTCATGACCAAATAATTCAGAATTTATCGTTCCTTCAGGAATTGCCCCACAATTTATTGCAATGAACTTATTGTGCTTTCTTTTGCTCAATTCGTGGATGATCTTTGAAAATACTTCTTTACCAACACCACTTTCGCCTTGAATTAATACGGATAGATCAGTATTTGATACACGGATTGCAGTACTCAATGCCCGATCCAATACTTCAGATCTTCCAATAATACCAAATCGTTGTTTTACTCCTTGTAATGTCATTTATTTTTTTCTGAGCGGCTTCTATATTCTATTTAATACGAATTCAAATTATACAACTGCGTTTCCTAAAAGTGTGGCACTGGTTACCTTGTCTACTTTTATTTGAATATAGTCTCCAGGTTTGTATCCATCTACTTTTGGGAATATGATCACCTTGTTTTGACTATTTCTACCTTTGAAGTGGAGGTCTGACTTTTTACTATTTCCTTCAATAAGTACTTTGAACGTTTTTCCAACGTCCAATGCATTGGATTCAGCAGATATCTTTGATTGAACTTCTATAACTTCAGATAACCTTCGTTTTTTTACCTCAAGAGGAATATCATCTTCATATTTTCTTGCAGCCATAGTTCCTGGTCTTTCACTATAGAAAAACATATATGACATCGTATACTTGGAGTATTCAATAATGTCCAATGTATCTTGATGTTCTTCTTCAGTTTCAGAACAAAACCCAGTAATAATATCAGCGGATATAGCGCAGTCTGGAATGATTCTATAGATCGAATCTACTCGCTCTTTATACCATTCTATATCATAGGTCCTATTCATGAGTTTTAATACTCTACTGTTTCCAGATTGAACAGGCAAATGAATATAATTACAAATGTTCTCGTACTTAGCTATTGTATATAAAACTTCATCTGTGATATCTTTTGGATGAGAAGTAGAAAACCGAACTCTCAAGTCTGGGTGCACCAATGCCACCATTTCTAACAACTGAGCAAAATTGACGACTTCTTTAGTTTCTGGATTTTCCCATTTATATGAATCTACATTTTGACCAAGAAGCGTTACTTCTTTAAACCCTCTTTCTACTAATTCATTTGCTTCTGCCAAAATTGAAAATGAATTCCTTGATCGTTCTCTACCTCTTGTGAAAGGTACCACACAGAATGAACACATATTGTCACATCCACGCATGATGGATATGAATGCAGTAATACCATTGCTTTGTAGACGCATTGGGGATATGTCTGCATAGGTCTCTTCTCTGCTTAATAAGACGTTGATTCCTTTGTCTCCGTCTTCTGCACCTGCCAGTAAATTAGGTAAATCTCGATAGGCATCAGGACCAACTACTAAATCGACTAACTTCTCTTCTTCCATGAGTTTCGACTTTAGTCGTTCAGCCATGCACCCCAATACTCCAATCATTATTCCTGGTCGTTCTCTTTTTATCCGATTGAATACCCCCAGTCTTCTGCGTACATTGTATTCTGCTTTCTCCCGAATAGAACATGTATTAATTAAGATGAGATCAGCGATATCCATATCTCGTGTAGGCCCATAACCAGCTTCACCTAAGATGGAAGCCACAATTTCGGAATCACTAAAGTTCATCGAACAACCATAGCTTTCGATGTAAAAGTGTTTTTTTGCCTCACTTTTTTGACCATCGAAAAATACCTGTCCTTGTTTACTCTCATCAATTTCTTTTCCTAATGTGGGTATAGTAGGATTGTCGTTGTACATATATTTTTTATTCAAGTTTAATTGGGCTCAATTTTTGCACTAAAAATTAATCAAGTCCAATCTCAATTCTAAAGGATTGCAAAGATATTTAAATTTTGGGTTCTTTATGACAAAATGTCAGCATGTCTCAAAATTGTCTTTGAAATTACTTGTCAATTCTGAGAATTAATCATTTCTGGCCCTCTATGGGCAACGTTTTTCCCGCTTGAGTAATCTTATTAATATAAAACCCTGAAAATTGAAGTACACATTTCAATACATATTATTTATTTTCATAATGGCTTCATGTGCGTCTGAACGGCCTTGGAAAGCTCATGCAAAAAAAGTAAATGTAACTTCTATGGTGAATACATTTTTTGCTCCAGTTGGTTTTGAAAATTCCTATCCTTTGGATTCTTCTTTATACCATAAAATGCTGGATAATGGGAGCAGCGAATATTGTGCTATGGTGAATGCATTTACGATGAGTGATGTCAAACTAGAGCGGCACCTTCCCAATCGATGCCATAGCCAAAATTTCTATTTCGAAAATTGTAGTGTTTTTTTAGTTGGCGATACAATTAATATTGTTTTCAAAACTCAGAATTTACGTCGGTCAATTGCCAGCAATAAAATAATGAAAGTGAAATTACTTGAAAATGCACACCATACTGAAATTATACATTGGGGTAGTGAGAAGCAAGAAATAATACACCAAGACGGTTCAGTTGTGATTCAAAATTCTCCTGAGAGTAAGGTCTTGAAATCTAGCCTGAAGTTGAATCAAGGGTATTATGAACTAGGTGATACGATTGTTGGAGAGATTAAAGTAGTATCTGTCCAATATAAAGGGAAGCGGAGAATCAAAGTCAAAGAAGAAGCATCTGGTAAGTTTCGAGCTATTGTTGGTGGTTTTGATATTGATTGTGAGATAAGCGAATCGCTTGCTACTTCTTGGTTGAAATAGATCTATCAATTTGCTTTTCATTTTTTTTAATCATTTCTATTGCCTTTCCACTCTTTTTTAAGTTTGTTTTCTATACCCAAAAGTTGCAACTAAGTACAAATTTGTTTGTTTGTTCATAGAGCTATTGTTGTTATGAATTAAAAAGACGCTATGTTTAGAATAATCCCTTTTGATGAGATAGAAAAAAACAAGTGGAATGGTACGATACATTATGCGATTAATGGGAATGTTTATGGGTATTACTGGTACCTAAAAGCAGTTATAGGTGAGTGGGATGCCATTGTCGAAGAAGATTATGAGTCGGTCATGCCGATTATCACAAAACCTCTGAAGCCACACCAGTACAATTTGTTAAAAGAGTTGGGGCCTTATTCCGTAAATCCCTTGACCGACCAAAGAGTGGGAAGCATGCTTGATTTGTTGCAAACACACAATCGGTCCAGTGTCTATGCTGTTCATTCTCAGGTGAGTAAGCGTCAATTAGCAACGTATAAAACCACCAGTAGATCTAAAGCCGTTCTTCCTGGTGGTAGTAAATATGAAGACCTTTCCAGGACTTATTCGGATGATCTTTCTAATGCAATTAATATAAAAGGCTATGATTCAGTTAAGATCGTTTCTGGCCTAAAACCTGAGTTGTTGGTAGAATTATTGAGTGAAAATGACATGCATAAGAATGCATTGATGCGGCTGATGTACAATGCAATGCATCGAGGAATAGGGTTTTCTAGTGCGATTCAAGATAAAGCATCAGGTAAAACCTTGGCCGCAAGTTTCTTCATCAATTCAAATACTACATTGACGGAGATTTTATCCTATTATGGGGGAGGGAAAAAGTATAGACAATTGATTTTTGATTTGATGCTCAGGAATAACTCTGGAAGCCCATTTCGTTATGAAACATTTGTTAGTACCTCAGATTTACATGAGATGGGATTTGATTCGGAGCCAGTTTTTGATTTGCATTTCAAGACATCTGCCATGACCAACATAATGAAATCTTTCGGACAAGCGTATTGATGCTCTTGTTGCCATAGTTTTATTATTTTTGTCGGTATGTACCTGTGTGCAATTTTTCCTTTTACCTTAAAATGAATAGCGTCCATGCCTCTCACTCCAGATGAAATTGTTAATTCAAAAATGTACGAAAACGATGCATTTTCCAAGTGGCTAGGTATTGAGTTGGTCGAAATTAAGGAAGGATCATGTATCTGTAGGATGAAAGTACGTCCTGATATGCTGAATGGTTTTTATATTGCTCATGGGGGAATAACTTATTCCTTGGCAGATAGTGCCTTGGCTTTTGCTTCAAATTCTATTGGAATTCAAGCGGTATCTATAGAAACCAGTATCTCTCATACCAGTAAAGTAGTTTCTGGTGATGTCCTCACTGCCACAACTTCCAGAATTCATAAAACTCGAAAATTTGCTTCTTATTCGATCTCAGTTGTCAATCAAGAAAGTGTGTTGGTGGCCTCTTTTAAAGGCACGGTGTATTATACCGGCCAATCTTGGTGATCCCTTCTCCTGCTCTTTTTAAATGTGAATTCATTTCTTGCATAGTAGTCACTTCCTATTGAATGGGTATTATTTAGTTTTTTTTCAGGAAAGATTCATTTCTCTTACTAATAGTCGTATATTGCGTCATAATTATGTCGAATAAAACAACATATCTGACAATTGTATTTAAACGCCCATACCTACTACTCGCTCAAGTACGGAACGTTGAGTCCGGAAGACCTCGTTGCACATGCTGCGTATCGTGGGGTTAAACAGCTTGTTCTTACAGATGTCAACAATACTTCATGTGCTTTTCAGTTTATTCAGGCGTGCAAGAAACATCAAATTCAACCCATCTTGGGAATTGAGTTTCGGGTCGATAATGCATTTCTTTATTTAGGTATTGCAAAAAATGAGGAGGGGTGGCGAGAACTCTGTAGTCACTTGACCCATTACTCTATGAAAAAGGAGAAACTTCCCAAGATTGCTCCTGAATGGAAAAACGCATTTACGATTTATAGAAAACTGCCTAAAGGCGTTCACAATTTATTGGATCATGAATATATAGGAGTGCGGCCAAGTGAAGTGAATCATTTATTTTCATCCTACCTCAAAAATCACCAAGAAAAACTAGTTGTATTCAGTCCGATTACCTTTTTGGATCAGGAAGGGTTACGGACACATAAGCTATTGCGCTGTATTGATTTAAACATTGTAATTGGGAAATTGGAGCCGTCCATGCATGCCAAATCTAATGAGGTATTTTTTGATGAGGCAGATCTGATGCGCGCATTTCAAGAGTACCCACAGATAGTTGAGAATACACAACATATTTTGGATACATGTACAATAGATATGGTGAATGATTATCATCACAATCGGAAGACATTTACTGGGAGTGAGAAGGATGATTTTGATCTTTTGAAAAAGTTGGCAGTGAACGGGTGTCTCAGCAGATATGGAGGACGCAACAAAAAAGCGATGGTCCGTACCAAAAAGGAATTGGAGGTCATCTATAAGTTAGGATTTAGTTCGTATTTTTTGATTACATGGGATATCATACGTTATGCACATTCTGTAGGCTATCATCATGTGGGAAGAGGAAGTGGGGCGAATTCTATTGTCGCTTTTAACCTTAATATCACGGATGTAGATCCATTGGAGTTGGATCTTTATTTTGAACGATTTATCAATCCTCATCGAACATCGCCGCCTGATTTTGACATTGACTTCAGCTGGGACGAACGAGACGATGTGACAGATTATATATTCAAAAGATATGGAGAAAAGCATACCGCTTTGCTTGCGACCTACAATACATTTAAGGGGAAGTCCATCATCCGCGAATTGGGTAAGGTGTTTGGTTTACCCAAGGCTGATATCGATTTGATTGTGGACTATCCTTCAGCCACGGATCGGCACCATCATTTTGCTAAGCATATTTTTAGATTCGGAAAGCTGATTGAGGGATTTCCAAATTATCTATCCATACATGCAGGAGGTATTCTCATCAGTGAACGACCACTCAATTATCATACAGCACTCCAACTCATGCCAAAAGGTTTTCCGATTGTACATTTTGATATGTATGGAGCAGAAGATATAGGATACCACAAATACGATGTTTTGAGCCAGCGAGGACTGGGACATATTAAGGATGCAGTCAAATTGGTGGAACGCAATCAAGGGAAAGCGATCGATATTCATAAGGTAGAAGAAATCAAAAATGATAAACAGGTAAAACGACAGTTGAAATCAGGCAAGTGTATCGGTTGTTTTTACATTGAATCCCCAGCGATGCGTGGTTTGTTGACCAAACTGAAATGTGACAATTATGTGCACCTGGTTGCGGCAAGCTCCATTATTCGCCCTGGTGTGGCCAAGTCTGGAATGATGAGAGAATATATTCATCGATCTCATAATCCAGATAGCTTTACCTATATCCATCCAGTTTTTGAAGAACACTTGGGTGAGACCTATGGAGTAATGGTCTATCAGGAAGATGTGATGAAGATTGTGCATCATTTTTCTGGGCTAGATTTGGATGAGTCTGATGTGTTGAGGCGTATTATGACAGGAAAGAGAAAAAATTCGGACACGTTTGAGAAACTGCGACAAAAATATTTCACGAATTGCAAAGCACGTGGGTATCCAGATGATTTGTCGTTGGAAGTATGGAGACAGATTGCAAGTTTCAGTGGCTATTCGTTTTGTAAAGCACATTCCGCGAGTTTTGCAGTAGAATCATTTCAGAGTTTATACCTAAAGACCTACTATCCGCTTGAGTTCATGACCGCAGTGATCAATAATTTTGGTGGTTTTTATCGTACAGAAGTCTATGTACACGAAGCCCGGATGTGTGGTGCGCAGATTGAGGCGCCTTGTGTAAACAACAGTACGTATCTCACCAACATTTACGAGAAGACCATATATATAGGATTGATTCATATTGCTGATTTGGAAAAGAAGATAGCGGTGAAAATTGTGGAGGAACGGATTGTGCATGGAGACTATAGAGATCTTCGAGATTTTGTGAATCGCATTGATATCTCTAAGGAACAATTGGAGATTCTCATTCGAATTGGCGCTTTTCGTTTTACGGGACTGAATAAATACCAGTTGATGTGGGAGAAAAATGCGGTGCACAATCCAGCTGTCAAACAGGCACAATATGCTACGTTCTTTGATGTGGAACAGGATGATTATGAATTGCCAATTTTAGAAGAAGGAAAGTTTGAACAAGCTTTTGATGAAATGGAGTTATTGGGCTTTCCTTTGTGCTCGCCATTTGATTTGTTGGCTCGTGATGTCATCAATACGACGGTAAGCTCAAATTTGAAAGAGCAAATTGGAAAAACCATTCAAATCTTAGGGTACTACGTGGCTCGAAAACATGTGACTACAGTAAATAAAAGGCATATGAATTTTGGTACATGGCTAGATACTGGAGGGTACTTTTTTGATACGGTTCATTTTCCACCTTCTTTAGCAAGGTCTCCATTTACGGGCAAGGGATGTTACTTACTCAAAGGTAAAGTGGTAGAAGATTTTGGATTTCCTAGTATCGAAGTATACGTTATGGAGCGTCTGCCTTATGTAAAGGACCAGCGGTATTAATATAAAGCATCCATAAAACTGAGTTATGGACCAAATTTAAGTCAGCATCAGTAAAAGAAAAACTCTACCTTTGCAGCACAAAATCTAAAAAATTGGCAAAGAAATTTTTAAAATGGGGAGGAATTCTATTTCTACTTCTCATTAGTACCTACCTGCTGGGACCTCGTGTAGAGTACCCGAATATAAATACTCAACCGATCTCATTTGATATTCCTGTCGAAACTCTGGATGAATATTTGGTGTCCGTAGAAAGCGAAGTTTCTGATATAAAACCCGGGAATGAGGCGAAAATAGTGTGGGCAGATAGTACAAAACAAAAGACTGATTATGCAGTAGTATATCTTCATGGGTTTTCAGCAAGTAGGGAAGAAGGGGCCCCTCTTCATACCAATTTCGCGAAACGATATGGATACAATTTATACTTGCCAAGGTTGTATGATCACGGAAGAAAATCAGATGATACATTCAAAGGATTGTTGCCAGGAGATTTGGTAGATTCTGCAAAAGAGGCCATTGCAATTGGAAGACTGTTGGGGGATAAAATTATCCTGATGTCCTGTTCGACTGGAGGCACCTTGGCAGCACTACTAGCGCCAGAAGACCCATCGATTCATAGTATGTTTATGTATTCTCCAAATATTGATGTGTTTGATCCTACCTCTGAACTCATCATCCGACCTTGGGGGAAACAGATGTTGGACTTTGTTCTAGATGGAGAATATAACCACATTAAATACGACGAAACAGCAAAAAAATATTGGTCCGAAACCTATCATTCAGATGGATTACTAGCATTAAAGTATTTAATTGAGGAAGAGATGAATGAAGATTTATTTTCAAAGATTGATGTACCTGTATATATGGGCTACTATTACAAGGATGAAGAGAATCAGGATAAGGTAGTCTCTGTACCTAGAATGTTAGAGTTCTTTGGACAAATAGGAACAGATGAGCAACAAAAACGTAAGAAAGCATTTCCAGAGGCTGGAAGACATGTTATGACGTCCTATGTGTTTTCACAAGACTTGGAAAATGTTCAAAATGAAACCTTTAAATTTGCAGAAGAAATATTGAACTTAGAACCGGTGGTTAAATGATCCTATTTACTCGCTTCTAGGCGGGCAATATCACTCTTCAAAGATTCAATCTTATTTGTTAATTGCTCAATTTCTGAATGCTTCAATTCAATTTGTTCCTCAATCGATGAATTTCCGTCTTTATCAAAAAATGCTTGGATTTTTGCAATCCCATCTTCCCCGTTATAATAGCTTGCTCCAATAAAAGCAACAGGGGTAAAAAAAATCAAAAAAATGAAAATTCTCGCAAACGCGGTGAGTTTATATTTCTGTTTCATACAGTGATCTGATTTGATTATATTCAAAGTAAGGGGATTATGAAAAATGGAACTACAAATTTCTATTGCATGCAATGAATAATCGACCAAAATAGGTAGAGTGAGCAATGTTTCCTACCAAACAGTATTTTAAGAAAAACACATGTAAATTATTTGCTTATGTTAATCCTTAGCTAATATTACTGGTCAAATCAGAATAAAATCTCCGCTATTTTAAAAATTAACGGATAAAAATTGTCTGGAAGAAATTTAATTGCAAGGCTGTCGAATGAAAAATATGATTAAGAATTCAATAGAAAAGATAGGTGTTTTTTTATTGAAAATGACATGGAATGTAACTTTCAATTTCGATCGTAGTAAATGAATAATGAGCTACTTATAGATTAAACTATTTTTACATTTTTTAAGAAAACTAAGCTTTCATTTTTGTGCAAAAACGAAGGGAGGTGAGTGTCATAATTCCATTGTAGTGAGGCTTGATTCTTGTTTTTAATATAAAAAAATCCTTATATAAATTGTTTGAATTCAATTAGTTAAGTTAGTTTAGGAGGCTATATGTCTGAAATTGTCCAATTTAAAAACGATTTTTGACAAGTAGTTTACATTTCTTTTGAAAAATTGAAATAAAACTTACATGAATGCTAGATTTGTGTCTTCGGACTTACATCCGCAGAATTGAAATAAGTCAAAAACGTTAAGAAAACTACCAATTCTGATAACAATGAGATTTAAAATGATGACTTAGATTGATGTACTGCTACCAACAGTATTTCTGTGTGCCAATTCCTTAATTTGGCATGATTCGATGTGTTAGTTTACATTTTGTTGTATCAGCATTATTTAAATATGGGAATGCTATAACTGTTACGTGCAGTTAGAGCATTCAGGAAACAATTTGTATACCAAAACTTTACACACATGCGTAATTCGACACCCTCATGTCAAATTCCATGGGCTAGTGCTGTGCACAAGTCTGTGACGAAAAACTTACCACTCACATTAATCGCTTTTGTTTTAATCTTACTTTCAGCATGGACAAATGAGTTAGAAGCTCAATGCGATTGCCCAACTGCTATTATTACCAATTCTGGATTTGAATCGGGTACAACTGGTTGGTCTTCTTCCACAGAATTTTATACTGGAACTGGGTTTCAGCAGTGTGGAACCTCCTTGAATGGATTTTTACAAGCTACTTCAACGGCAGGATGGGTTTGGCAAGAAGTCAATGCGATTCCTGGAGCTGATTACTTTTTGACTGTTTATGCAGGTACACATCACCCAGGAGGTGATCATAGAGTGCGTTTGTCATTCTATAATTCAAGTGGAAATTTCATTGCTGCAGATACAAAACAAGTTGACTTTGATGTCGATGGTCAAGGTGGAGACTTGGGGTTGTATACCATGCAATTGAAAGCACCATCCAATGCCGCAAAAGTAAGATTTGAAGGATATGCAGATTCAGATTATTTAAAGTTAGATGAGGTGTGCCTTACCGTTTCAGAGGTGATGGATTATTCTTACACGTGTGCAGAAAATAAAACAGTTACGTTACACCCATTAGACAATAAGGGGCAGTCTTCTTCATCAATTACAATCCCAAATTCTAATGAAGTATTCAAATACGTAGTCGAAATCGTATATAAAGGTTCTTATCAACCTGGAAATGTATTGACGATTCAGGGTGATGGAACAGATTACTACTTAAACAGAGTAATTGTTGAGGGCAGCAGTTCTAATGAAAAAGTATGGAGAGGGGAAATAAATGGTAACCCATCCACAATTTCATATACAAATAATCAAAGTACAAATCAATTGCAATCATTACTGGTTTACGCATTCAGAAATGGTGGAGATGGAAATGATATTTCAGGAACATTTACCGCAGTGTCAGGATATCACCAAACGGAAGAGTTTAGTATTGACATCCCTACGGATAATTCTGCAAGGGATATTGAGGTGGCGATACCTCTTTCGGAAGTTACCTATGATTGTAGAGTATTAGACATAACAATACAACCAAAAAATAATGGTTCGAATACCGGATCAGCAACTGAATATAGATTTGTAGGTGACCCAAACCTTTGGTCACCTTGTTGCATTGAGGTTATTGATGTCTCATTAACAGGTGTACCTGGAAATGCAGATGAAATTTTTATTTCCATAGATTCTCCTACAGGTTCAAGTTCATCTTGTCCTGATTCAGGATCGAGTCAAAATGGACAATCTTATGTTATCGCTGGAGCATTAACGGTAAAAACAGAATGTGACGATTGTGATAATGTAACTGATGGAGGTGAAATAGGATTTGATCAAACGATTTGTGGTACCTCAGGTGATCCAGAAATGTTTCAAAATGTACAATCACCAACTGGCGGTTCTGGAGATTTAGAAATAATTTGGTTAAGAACCAATGATAATAACTTACCAGTTGGAGATTGGGAAGTAATCAATGGTGCAACAGAGCTTACGTATGACGAGGGAGTCATTTTTGAAGATATGTGGTACATCCGTTGTGCAAGAAGAGCTGGATGTGAAGAATATGTTGGAGAAAGTAATATTGTATATGTGAATTTAACACAACCCATATTGTCAGATGTTCATCCCACAGATGTAACGTCTTGCGATTCTAATAATGGTACACTAAATATTGATCCTAATGTAAGTGGTGGTACCGTTTTACCTTTTACAGTAGAATATACGTTTGAAGGACAAGTTTTTACAGCTGGACCTTTTAACGATGTCAGCACAAATTTAATCACTGGATTAGCGGCTGGAGAGTATTCAAATATCACTTTAATAGATGCTACGGGATGTACTGACACCTGGCCAACTGCAGTAACTATTGGTGGTGTTGAAATTCCAATTGCAAATGCAGGTGGAGATCAAACCATTTGTTCTGGATCTAATACGACATTATGTGCCATTGGTGGACAATCATATCAGTGGAGTACTGGAGGAATAACGGCATGTATATCAGTAAACCCAACTACAACTACAACATATTCTGTAACTGTAACAAGTCCTGATGGATGTACGGATACAGACCAGGTAACAGTGAATGTAGAATCTTGTAATGGATGTAATAATACATTAGTAGAATATGGTTTTGGAGAGCCTTGTAATGATCCTATTGATGGGTTTGAACCACTTAACGTGGAAGGCGAATGTATTTCTGCTACTAATCTTGAGCCCTACAATGGAGCTAGTAATGCTTCTTGTAATGACGGTATTATTTGTGTTGCCAGTGTATATAATGGTTGGGAGCTTGAATTGACCGCTACTGGAGGATTTTCAGTAAGTTCATTAAGTGGTAACTTTTTATATCCAATTGATTTAGGTACTGCAGGAGGTAGTTCTAACGATGATGATTGCCCTTCCACCTTTGACTATTTGGTTAAAGTATATGTGAATGGTGGTTTAGTAGAAACATTCAATGGTAACTTACCAGCAGATGAATTTACCCTGGAAAATATCGTCTTTTCTGATCCTATTGATGCTGAATTTGGAGATGTGATAAGAGTGCGGATTGACGGAACGACCAATGATACACATTGTGATTTATTTGAATTGGGAGGATTTAGTGTAAAAGGATGTTGTGTGACTTGTTCTCCTGAGGTTGAAGTTACAGCCGATCCAAATCCAGTTTGTGCAGGTGCAGCTGTAACCATAACAGCCACTGCAACAAATACAACAGGTACAGTGACGTACAATTGGTCCAATGGTTTGAGTGGAGGAAGTACTGTTGTTGCAAATCCTACAGAGACCACAGTATATTCAGTGACGATTACAGATGAGGAAGGATGTGAAGATGTTGGGTCCGTATTGGTGACAGTAGAAGATTGTTGTGCTTTATCTGCGGATGCAGGAGCTGATTTGACAGTATGTGAAGGCGAAACAGTGACATTTACTGCAACAGCGATCAACCCTTCAACGTGCGAAATTAATTGTACAACCATTACCGATTCTTATGATATCAATGTAGATGCATGGGAAGGATCTAGTGGACATATTTGTGATGATGAATTTAAGTCTACTAGTGGCAGTGGTTATACAGATTTAGGATCATTCTCAGATCCAATAAATGATAGCAATAAAAAAATAGTTTCAGTCACAGTTACGTATAATGTGGCTGCCTGCGATGAAGAAAGTTCTACCTCCAGCAGTGACACGGATAATGTAGATTTCGATTTTCCATTTGAAATTAATGGCCATACTTTAGGCGTATTTGATCCTACGGAATTGCCATGTGTATTTGATGTATGTGAACCAAATGGAGTGGTTACTTTCACCGTAGATCCAACTACATTCCCATATAATTATGGAGGAACAAACACTATTGATTTGAACTTCCTTACTGGAAATCAATCCATTTGTGTAGCAAATATCGATTTGCACTTTGAAACAGAAGAGACGATTTGTGATGATTCACAAGAGGTTTCTTACGAATGGAGTAACGGTCAAACTACACAATCCATATCTGTAAGTCAAGGTGGGACATATATAGTAACCATTACGGATTGCGGTGGATGTACAGCTACGGATGAGGTTTCTTTAATTCTTGATGGAGGCCCTTCTGTTGATGTCGGTCCTGATATTGAAATTTGTGATGGAGATCAAGTTCATATCACAAGTGAAGTAACAAATATTTCAACATGTGGTACACCAGGAACTACGGATTGTGATCACAATTTAGTAGACCAAGGTGGATGGCTAAATAATGTGAATGCATCTCAGTATTGCGGAGATAATGCAGGAACTAAACTATGGACTCAATCTGGAGAAGGTACTTCATACGTCACTTTAGATTTTGGAACTGTTGTACCTTCAGGAACAAGCTTATGTATTGCGATGAAATTAGAGCACTGTAGTAATACAGGATCTAATTATTCTGATGCAAAGATTAGAGGTTCTTTAAATGCTACGTCTGGTTTTTATAATCTGGACAATTCTTTAACATTCTCTAACTCATCTTATGTTTGTTTTGGTTTTGATATTACAACTCCAACCAGATATATTCGAATTGAAGACAATGGACATTGTTCTTTTAGAGTTGATTATGTTCAATATACCACTCCTAATACATTTGAAGAAAGTGTAACTTATTCATGGTCTGGGCCTGGTATAGTGGGGCCAAATGATGGTGAGTCGATTGTTGTAGATCAGTCAGGTACGTATACATTGGTAGTAACAGATTGTGATGGATGTACTGGCTCTGATGAAGTTGTAGTAAGTATAAATGATCCTGTAATTGCTGATGCTGGTGATGATGAAATAATTTGCTCTGGAGAATCAGTCACATTAAATGCCGCTACTGTAAGTGGAGGTTCATATGAATGGACCGATCAACAAGGAAATGTTATAAGTTCAAGTCAATCTGTAACAGTTTCACCTCTTGAAAATGCTACATATATTTTGACTGTTACCAAAGATGGTTGCGAAGATTCTGATGATGTAGAAGTTATCGTGAAGGATAAAGTAATTGATCCGGGAGTGATTATGGAAAGCCAATCGAATTGTGGTCCATTTGAACCAGAAACTTTGACGGGTACTCCAGCTGATGTAACAGGAGATAATTTAAACCTTTCCTATCAATGGGAATCAAGAACCTCAGGTGGAACATGGTCTGATATTAATGGAGCGAATTCAATTAATTATAGTCCAGGATTTGTTTCAGAGACAACTGAATACAGAAGAATCGCTTTTTCTGGAAATGGATGTGGTAATAAAACGACTAACGTTGTAACAATAACAGTATTTAATGTACCCGTTCTAGATGCAGGTCAAGATGTAAGTATCTGCTTAGGCTCACAAATTACTTTAACTGTCAACGCTTCAGGTGGAGAAGAGCCATATTCTTATTCATGGCCATTTGGCTTAGGAAATGGCAATTCTAAAACTGTAAGTCCGAATACAACTACTATTTATGTAGTCACTGTAACGGATGTGAATGGATGTACGGATATCGATGATGTCACAGTGATTGTCAATCCAAATCCAACTGCAGAAGGAGTAGATGGTGAAATTTGTGCTGGAGATACAGACGGAAGCGTTTCAGTTAACCCTTCTGGTGGTCAAGCTCCATATTCCTATTTCTGGTCAAATGGAGGAAATTCCCAGACATTGAACAACCTATCTCCTGCAAGTACTACTACCTATACGGTTACAGTAGTTGATAATAATGAATGCAGTTCTACGGCCTCTGCAACCTTGGTTGTTAATCCTAACCCAGAGCTTGATTTAGGGGATGATATAGAATTATGTGAAGGGAATTCAGTTACGATTGTTGCAAATGCGACCAGTGGTACAGCCCCATTTACGTATACCATAAATGGACAAAATATGCCAAATGGTGAGGTAGAAGTAAGTCCTTTAGTAAATACAACGTACACCGTTATTGCAACCGATGCAAAAGGTTGCTTTACTTCTGATGAAATCACAGTAATTGTAAAAGACAATCCGCTTGCAGTTATTACAGGTCCGGAAACGATCTGTGCAAAAGAAGATGTACAATTTTTAGCATCTAATGCAGGCCCTGGAGCAATATATGAATGGACATTCGAAAATGGAACTCCACTTTCAGCAAATGGATCAAGTGTAATTGTACAATGGACAAATGTTGGAGAATATGAAATAACACTAAAAGTAACCAAAGATGGATGTGTTTCCACTGCAACAACTACTATAATAATCACACAAGATGTGATCGCAGTTGCTGGTCCTGATCAAGAAATTTGTCAAGGTGGAAATATACTATTAGATGGTAGTGGAACCCCTGGAGGAAACTATACGTGGTCTGTAGAATCTGGTGACATTACTTCAATCGATAATGGACAGAATTCAGAAGATGTTTTGGTATCTCCATTATTTACTACCGTTTATAAATTGGTTGTTACTCAAAATGGATGTACACGAACGGACTTTGTTACGGTTACAATAGATGTAAATAAAAATCCAATTGCAGATGCGGGTGAAGATAAAGCAGAATGCGAAGATGAAGACTTCATGTTGGGTGGTGATCCTACGGGAACACCTCCTGTGAATGACCCTACGGCAGAATTGGGATACATATGGTTACCATCTACCTATCTTAATGATCCAACATTAGCTAACCCAACTGCGAATATTCCAGATCCAGGAACATATGATTATCAAGTAATAGTATTTTCATTGGGCACAGGATGTGCAGATACTTCTAGTGTAACAATCACAATTGAAGAAAAAGCAACTGTAGGGGACTTTACATTTATAGATACAAACTTTAATGGTGTTCAAGATGCTGGTGAAGTAGGAGTAAATGGTATTGAAGTTACTTTATATGATGCAAATACAAATAATGAGGTGGCAAGTACTGTCTCTGTTTCAAATGGAGGAGAAGACGGTTTCTATGAATTTGAAGTTTGTAAAGGAGATTATTATATCATTTTTGGTGATTTAGATAACCATGAAAGATCACCTAAAGATCAGACGTCAGACAATTTGGATAGTGATGCCAATCCATTGGATGGTAGAACAGACGATTTTACATTGTTACCAGGTGAGAATAATGAAGATGTAGATGCTGGATATGCAACTGTTGCAGATCTTAATTTGATAAAAACTGTAAATGATGACACTCCAAGTGTTGGAGATGTAGTCACATTTACAATTACCGTTTCAAATGATGGGCCTAATAATGCGACCAATGTAGAGGTGACAGATTTGGTGCCCGATGGATATACAAATATTGCATCAGTAGATGGAAATGTCAATGGATCTACAGTCACATTTAGTGGATTAAACATTGCATCAGGATCTTCTGTGGATGTAACTTTGACAGCTGAAGTTCTTGCACCTGCGAGTCCATCAACAAGTTATGTGAACATTGCAGAAATTACAGATTCGGACCAGTTTGATACGGATTCAACTCCAAATAATGGAGCAGATACGAATGGTACTGGAGGAATTGGGTCACAGGACCCAGATGACACGCAAGATCCAGATGATGAAGATGATGGTGATGATGCCGAAGTTGTTCCAAGCGGTACAATTTCAGGTAATGTTAGTGAAGATATTGACAATGATGACATAGGCGATATAGGAATTCCAAATGTTGAAATCACATTGGTAAACGAAGATACAGGTGATATCCTGACTACGTTTACAGATGAAAATGGAAATTATATTTTCACTGATTTGAATCCTGGCACCTATTCAGTTTCTGAGCAACCGGAAGATCAGATAGATCCAGACTATGTAGATGTGTTTGATGGAGATGAGACGCCAGAGGATGGCA
>JARGNR010000007.1:39789-41796 GCA_029212405.1 Saprospiraceae bacterium | reverse complement strand
AGGACGAGTCAGAAATAGATCCAGACTATGTAGATGTGTTTGATGGAGATGAGACACCAGAGGATGGCAATGATGCAGTGGATAATTTGGATGATGATATGATAGCGGTAACGCTAGAGCCAGGAGAAGATGATGAAGACAACAACTTTGTAGAAGAGCAATTGGGTAGCATCAGTGGAAATGTATCAGAAGATATAGACAATGATGATATAGGAGATACACCGATCGAAGGAGTAGAAATCACCTTAACAGATGTAGATAGTGGAGCGACATTTACTACAACTACAGATGAGAATGGAAACTATAGCTTTGAAGGTTTAGAGCCAGGAGATTACAAAGTAATGTTCCAGGATGAATCAGAGATTGATCCAGACTATGTAGATGTATTTGATGGAGATGAGACGCCAGAAGATGGCAATGATGCAGTGGATAATTTGGATGATGATATGATAGCGGTAACCTTAGAGCCAGGGGAAGATGATGAAGATAACAATGCAGTAGAAGAAAAAGTAGCCTCAATTGGTGATTTTGTATGGGAAGATTTGAATGCAAATGGTCTTCAAGATTCTAATGAACCACCTTTAGAGGGTATAGCTGTATCGATTTCAAATATTGATGGAACCAATGTGATTGATGCAGATGGAGTTCTTCAGACTCCGCAATCATCAGATGTAAACGGATTATATTTATTTGATAGGTTATTACCTGGAGAATACATTATCACGTTTGAGACATCAGCAGATATTAATGGAGTTTCCTATAACCTAACCTTTGAGAATCAAGATGGAAATGATGTTGATGATACAGATTCTGTAGCTAATACTGGTGATTCAAATAATGATAGTGATGCAGATGAAAATACAGGAGAAAGCTATGTTATCAATCTTATTGGTGGAGAGGACGAAAGAGAAATCGATGCCGGATATTATGAACTAGCAAGTATTGGTGATTTTGTATGGGAGGATTTAGATGCTGATGGAATTCAAGACGATAATGAGCCAGGAATCGAAGGAGTTGTAGTTACATTGAATGGATTATTAAATAATAATGATAATACTTCCATTGGACCATTAACAACGACAACAGACGAATTTGGATTTTATAGTTTCGATGGTTTGATACCTGGAGATTATACGATTACTTTCCCTGTAACAACTGAATTAGAGCCTGGAACTGCGAATCTCACATTGGAGGATGTTTCAGGAGCAAATACTGATTCAAATGAAGTTGGTGACGATTCGGATCCAAATCCAATATCAGGAATAGCTGAAACGATTACATTAACATCAGGTGAGGATTATGAAGACTTGGATGCTGGGTATTTTGCACCTGCAAATATTTCTCATGAGAAAATGTTGGTGTCAACTACTCCAAATGCAAATGGTACATATACTGTAGTGTATAGTATTAATGTAATCAATGAAGGTGGTATAACTGGTGATTATAGCTTGTTTGACCAACCAGGATTTGATGATGATATTATAATTGAAACGGCAAGCTATACAGTAAATGGTGGAGGTAGTAATGCTCTAGCAGGAGATGGACCATGGCAATTGGCTGATGGGATGAGTCTTGTTAGAGATGGAGAAGATATTTACTTACTTACTGTAGTTGTCAGTATAGACTTAGAAGCTGGATCTTCAGACGGAGGTGACAATGAATACACAGAATGTGGGAATAGCACAAATGGTGATCAAGCGACTCCAGGAGAAGGCCTCTTCAATTTGTCTCAACTTGACAAAGATAATGATGGAGATATAGATGAAGAAGATGATGCATGTGGAGACCTACCTTACATAGTAATGAATAAAGACTTTGTAAGTGCAACATCCAATGGTGATGGGACTTATAATGTGAAATATACAATTACAGTAGAAAATATTGGTGGAGCAGACGGGACATATGGATTAACAGATGACCCATTGTTCGACGATGACATAACTATCAATGCGTGGGATTTCACCTTTGTGGATGTTGATGCAGGAATAGGAAATGGACCATCCTTTA
>JARGNR010000007.1:0-39689 GCA_029212405.1 Saprospiraceae bacterium | reverse complement strand
GAAATTGACGTATGATGGCGAGACGAAGGAAGATTGTGATTGTGAAGAGTTACCATATATCATAATGAGAAAGGATTTTGGGTCTGTAACCGCATCAGCTGATGGAAGTTATAATGTGAATTATATAATCACGGTAGAAAACATCGGAGGAGCAGATGGAACATATGGATTAACAGATTCACCATTATTTGATGATGACATTACAATTACTGCATGGGATTACACATTTGTTGATGTAGGAGCAGGAATAGGCAATGGACCTGCATTTATAGGAACACCACCATCCCCAATTGATTTTGGTACGAAATTGTTGACAGAGGGTAATACTCATATTTATACAATTGGCTTTAAAGTTATAATAGATTTAGATGAGGAATCTAATGATGGAGGAGACAATGAATATACAGCTTGTTCTGATCCAGGAGATGGGCCAGGAAGTAATCCAGGAGAAGGTTTATACAATAAAGCAGAATTAGATAGAGACGCAGATGGTACTGTTGATATCACAGATGATGCATGTGGTGATTTACCATATGTTGTGATGGAGAAAGATGTTGTAAATGTAACAACTAATGGAGATGGAACATACACAGTTTCTTATTCAATAGTAGTACAGAATGAAGGTGGAATAACTGGAACGTATAATTTAACAGATACTCCAATGTTTGATGATGATATTACCATATTATTTGGTGGATTTACTATTAATCAGGCATGTTGTCCAGAATTAGCAGGAGACTTTATTGGGAATCCAGGTTCTATTAATCTTGCATCTAATGCATCAATCGATCCAGGATCAACAGACATATACACTATTGATTTCGTTGTCGAACTTGATTTAGAAGAAGGTTCAATTGATGGAGGAGACAATGTATATACAGCGTGTGACGGATCTGGAGATGGATCAGAAGGGAATCCAGGAGAAGGGTTGTACAATCTGGCAGAATTGGATAGAAATGCTGATGGGACTGTGGAAGTAGAAGATGACGCATGTGAAGATTTGCCATATTTGATAATGAAGAAAGACTTTATAAGTGCTACACCAAAACCAGATGGTACATTCGATGTAGCTTATACAATTATAGTGTCGAATATTGGAGGTACAACAGGAAGCTATGCACTTACGGACAATCCTTCATTTGATGATGATATCACAATTAATGAAGGTAGTTTTGAAGGACTATTAAACTGTTGTGCGGATATATTTGATACATTCTTAGGAGATCCGGGCCTAATTACCTTGACTCCAAATACATCATTGGATGCTGGTTTAACAGATACGTTCAATCTTATATTTAATGTTACCCTTGACTTACAAAGGGTATCACCAGGAGATAATACGTATTCATACTGTTCAGAGCTTGGAGATAATCCTGGAGATGATCCTATGGTGGCATTATTTAACCTTGCAACATTGGATATAGATGCAGATGGTACCGAGGATATTAAAGATGATGCATGTGGTGATTTACCATACATAGAATTGGAAAAAGACTTTATTAGTGCAATTCCAAAAGCAGATGGAACATTTGATATTACCTATACAATTGAAGTAACGAACATTGGTGGAGCTACAGGAACTTACACTTTGACAGATACACCGTCATTTGATGATGATATCACGATCAATGAAGGAAGTTATAGTGGGGTACTTGGATGTTGTGGAGCAATTGGAGATACCTTTATAGGTGATCCAGGGTCCATTATACTTTATGAAAATGCATCATTAGATGCTGGTTCGACAGACACATACACTGTTTCTTTCAATGTCATGCTTGACCTTGAAGAGGGGTCTACTGATGGAGGGGACAATGAGTATTTACCATGCGCTGAACCCGGTGAGAATTCAAGTGGAAACCCAGGAGAAGGGTTGTATAATCTGGCGGAATTGGACAGAAATGCAGATGGTACAGTTGAAGTAGAAGATGACGCATGTGGCGATCTACCATTTATAGAAATGGAGAAAGACTTTATAAGTGCATTACAGCTTGAAGATGGGACATATGATGTCACATATAGAATTGAAGTAAGTAATATTGGAGGAGCTCCAGGAACTTACACCTTGACAGATACACCATCATTTGATGATGATATTACGATCAATGAAGTAAGTTATGACGGAGTGTTGTCATGTTGTGGTCCAATTTCAGATGCATTCATTGGAAATCCAGGTACATTGTTGTTGGTTGATGGAGCATCAATAGATCAAACAAAGACTGATATTATAAACTTGACATTCAATATTTCATTGGATCTTAGTGAAGATTCTGAAGATGGAGGAGACAATATATATAGTCCATGTGATGAATCAGAAACTGGTCCTGGTAATCCAGGTGAAGGTTTATATAACTTAGCTGAATTGGATAGAAATGATGATGGAACATTTGAAGTAGAAGATGACGCGTGTGGTGACTTACCAGCTAGTCTAGGTGACTATGTTTGGGAAGATAAGAATGGAAATGGAGCACAGGATGAAGGAATTGATGCAGCGTTAGAAGGAGTGGAGGTCGTTTTAAGTGGCACAACGGACGAAGGTCAGGCAGTGACTGCAACAACAACTACTGATGTGAATGGATTTTATCAATTCATTAATCTTGCACCTGGTGACTACAAAGTTACATTCCCAACCACAGTAGATATAGATGGGAATCCAGCATTATTGACAAGAGAGGATGCTACTGGAGATGCAGATGATGCGAATGATACGAATGACGATAGTGATCCAGATGTAGATACAGGAATGACAGAAACAGTCAACCTTGATTATGCAGAGCATGACCCAAGATTGGATGCTGGATATTATGTTCCAGGTACAATTAGTGGATTTGTATTGGAAGATATCGATAACGATGATGAAGGAGAAGAACCGATTGAAGGAATCATTATCGAATTAATTGACAACTTCAATGGAGAGGTTGTTGGGACAGCAACGACGGATGAAAATGGATTCTATGAATTCACAGATTTAGCGCCTGGAGATTATAAGCTGAATGAGGCTACTGAACCTGGAGCAAACTGGCAAGACGTTACCGATTTTGATATGTCTGTTAATGCAAACGACCCAGATGGGGACGATGGATTTGCACCTAATGATATGATACCTGTGATCTTGATGTCGGGTGAGGATGATGAGGACAACAATTTTGTTGAAGAGAGATTAGTTGCAATTGGAGATTTTGTATGGTTGGATGAAAACGCAAATGGAATTCAGGATAACGATGAAGAAGGAATTGAAGGAGTTGTAGTTAACTTGCTGGACGCAGATGGAAATATTATAGATACAGAAACTACGGATGACGCAGGATTATATTGGTTTGATAATTTAGAACCAGGAATTTATGAAATCCAATTTGTAGCACCTATCGGATTCGAAACTTCTCCACAAAATGTAAATGGAGGAAGTGCAGATGATAATGGAAATGATTCGGATGCTGATCCGAATACCGGATTGTCAGGTGAGGTGGAATTGACAAATGGCGAAGAAGAGAGAGATGTAGACGCAGGATTCTATGAATTAGCAAGCCTTGGTGATCAAGTTTGGTTGGATTCAGATGGAGATGGAATCAATGATCCAGAAGAAGATGGAATAGAAGGAATTACAGTAAACCTATTGGATGAAAATGGTAACCCTACAGGTAAGTCTGATGTAACGGATCAGGATGGATTCTACGGATTTGATGGATTATTACCAGGTACATATCAAGTTGAATTTATCGTGCCAGCAGGTAGTGAATTAACAATACAAGATGTGCTTGCACCAGGTGCAGATGATACGAATGATAGTGATGCGGATCCTGATACAGGACTTTCACAGAAAGTAACATTGGCTTCTGGAGAAAATAATCCTACTGTTGATGCTGGTATCTATGAATTATTGTCATTAGGAGATTTGGTTTGGATTGATATCAACAACGATGGAATCAAAGATGATAATGAAGATGGAATTGGATTTGTTGATCTTGCCTTATGGTTGGACCTAAATGGAGATAATTCTCCGGATATAAATACAGGAAGAACAGCATTAACTGGTTTTGATGGTTCATATTTATTTGAAAATCTACCTCCAGGTGATTATATTGTACAAGTTGTACCTTCTAACTTTAGTCCAGGTGGAGAATTAATGGATTACACATCAAGTACAGGTAATGGTGAACCTACGGATCCAGACGATGATGTGAACAATGATGATGATGGGTTTGATCCTGGAATTGGTATTGGGGTGATTAGTAAAACGATTTCATTGCGTTCTGTTCAAGAACCTATAAATGATGGAGACACTGATCCGAATTCGAATTTGACTGTAGACTTTGGATTCTTTGACGATGGTCAGCTAGGAGATTACGTATGGAGTGATGAAAATGCAAATGGAGTTCAGGATAATACAGAACAAGGTATTAACAATGTAACGGTTAATCTTTACGATGCGAATAATCCTGGTGCACCTATAGCAACTACGATTACAGCAGAAAATCCAAATGATGCAACAAAACAAGGATACTACATCTTTGAGAATTTGGTACCAGGAGATTATTTTGTTGAGTTCGTAACTCCAGAGGGATATATCATTACTAGACCAGGAGAAGCAGCGGATCAAGTAGACAGTGATGTTGATGAATCAAATGGACCTGGAACTACAGGGACTATAACTCTTGGATTCGGAGAAGAGAACTTGAATGTTGATGCTGGGTACTACTTATCTATTAAAGTAGGTAATTATGCTTGGGTGGATAATATGCAAAATCCAGAAACTGCAGATATTCAAGATGATTTGGATACTGGATTAAATGGAGTGACGGTGAATCTTTACTCAACTAGTGATTTATTTACTCCTTTCAGAACAATGGAGACTGCAGATGATGAAGAAGGCAATCCTGGATACTACTTATTTACTGACCTACCTGTAGGAATGTATTTAGTAGAATTTGTGAAGCCAGAAGGGTTGAGTTTTGTAGTACCAAACGTAGGAGATGATGAAGTGGATAGTGATGTAGTTGATTTGTTTATGGGAAGAACACTGACATTCGAGGTATTCCCTGGCGATTGTATATTAGATATAGACGCTGGATTCAGAATGCCACCTCTTCCTGTTGATTGGTTGTATATTAGAGGAGAGTGGAATGAAGAAAGAGATGTCAATGAAATTACATGGGCGACTGCTTCGGAAGTAAACAGTGATTACTACATAGTAGAGAGAAGTTACGAAAATGAAGGATTTGAAGATGTTGGTAGAGTGGAGTCGGTAGGAAATACAAGTTCTGAATCAACTTATAACTTTGACGATGAAGATATTGAGCGTAACGGAAAATACTACTATAGATTAAGACAAGTAGATCTAGACGGCACGTATGATTATTCTGATATTGTAGTAATAACTATAGATAGAAAAGGAGACTTTAAAGCGGATGTTTACCCTAACCCCGCATATAGGTTTGTAAATATCAATATAGAAACGAGTGAAGCTATTGATGTAAGAGCCGTAATATTGGATGCTACAGGAAAACTAGTGATGGACAATGTAATTGATGGTGAAGTTACAGCAGGTACAAGTGAAATAAGAGTACCAATTGAAACGTTATCAGCAGGAACATATATCATTAGATTAGTAGCTGGAGAAAATATTATTAATAAAAAAGTTCTTGTATTAAGTAGATAAAGAATTTTTAATTGATCTGGTTAAGGTATGTAAGGGTGCCGTAATTTTAAAAGGTCAATTCATTCTCATTGTTAGAGAGAGTATCGATGATGCTCTCTCTTTTTTTACTTTATTCATTAGATGTTATTAAAAAAAAATAGGTCGATTCAAAAACGGATCACTTCCTACTTGATGAAATTGCATAGAGAGAATATTTATATCTTTGATTTCAATCAGTCAGACTTCATATGAAAATCAACTTTAGTTTATTTGGAATAGGGGCCTTTATTTCTGTAATTCTTCTTTTTGGATGTTCTACTTCAAAAGTAATTGAAGAAATATCTCTTCAAGAGGATGGATTGTCTTCGATTCAAGAAATGATGATAGGGAGTTATGACAGTTCTTTACAAGAAAGAGAAGATAGCTCCTATTACAACATTTCTCTGCATATGTTTCCCATTTGGTCTCACAGAGATGATGGTACCTATTTGTATGTAGAACAAGCACTGACATCATTGCAAGACCGACCCTATAGACAAAGGGTGTATAAATTAGAAAAATTAAAAGACGGCCGTTTAGTCAGCCATGTTTATACATTAAAATTTGATTCTTTATTCATAGGAAAATGGAAAGACCCTTCTTTCTTTGATACATTTGGACTTTCCATTTTGGATGTAAGAGATGGATGTGAGGTGGTATTGTCAAAAACAATAAATGGATACGAAGGAAGTACTAGAGGTGATAATTGCAAATCAACCTTAAGAGGTGCTACCTATGCAACATCTAAAGTTCAAATGACTGAAAATGAAATTACAAGTTGGGATCAAGGATTTGATGCCAATGGAGATCAAGTTTGGGGTGCGACTAAAGGCCCCTATATATTTAGAAAATTAAAAGAATAATATTGGTAGACAATTCAAGTTTTGTATTGCTTGAATTAAACAGCTACTAAAGTACCTACCTGTTCTCCATCGATTATTTTCATGAGATTGGTTGGGTCATTTATGTCAAAAACAACAATTGGAATATTGTTTTCTTGACACATTGTAAATGCAGTCATATCCATAACATTTAATCCTAAACGAATTACTTTTTCAAATGAAATGGTTTCAAATTTTGTTGCTGTAGGATCTTTTTCTGGATCACTTGAATAGATCCCATCTACTCGAGTTCCTTTTAATATTACCTCCGCATTGATTTCACTCGCTCGGAGAGCTGCAGCTGAATCCGTTGTAAAATATGGGCTACCTGTCCCTGCTGAAAAAATTACCACACGTCCTTTCTCTAAATGTCGAATTGCTCTTCGTCGAATGTATGGTTCTGCAATTTGTCGCATTTCTATGGCTGATATTAATCGTGTATAGACTCCAGCTCCTTCCAAAGCAGATTGGAGAGCCATTCCATTGATACACGTGGCCAACATACCCATGTAATCGCCTTGTACTCTAGCGATTCCAGAATGCGTCGCATTTAGTCCTCGAAAAATATTACCTCCACCGATTACGATAGCTACCTCTATTCCTTTGCCTACCAAGGCTTTAATTTGTTCTGCATAGTGCGTGAGCATTTCTGGTGCAATACCAAAATTTTGGTTTCCCATTAATGATTCCCCACTTAATTTTAGAAGTACTCTTTTATACTTTTGACCCATAATTCGACTTAAGATTTTCGTTTTCTGGCTCGAAGATACTATTCGTATCAAAGTTGCAAGAAAGTATTGCTATAATTTTTAATATGAAAATAAATTTGACCTAAAAACATGATTTAATTGATGGATAAAGGCCAAAAAAAAAGCGACTCAAAATGAGTCGCTTTTAAAAGTTATTAACCTAATTTGACATGCTTAAAATCTGTCACTGTAAGGTCTGAATCAATACTAGTTAAAAACTGAGATATTGATTTTTTGTTATCTTTTACAAATGCTTGGTTCAGCAAAGTGTTTTCTTTGAAAAATTTATTCAATTTTCCAGTTGCAATTTTTTCTAGAATCGCTTCAGGTTTTCCTTCCTGTCTTGCAACATCTTTCCCAATTTCTATCTCTTTTTGGATAATATCTTGAGAAACTCCATCTTTATCTACAGCGATAGGCTTCATTGCTGCTACTTGCATCGCAACATCTTTACCCGCAGCCATAAATGAATCAGATGCTTTACTTAATCCTACAATAACTCCAGCTCTATTACCCATATGGATATAAGATGCTACCATTGGAGCTTCTAATCGTTGATAATCGGCAAGTTCTACTTTCTCACCAATTACACCTGTTTGCTCAATAATTTTCTCAGCAAGAGAAATACCTCCAAAATCTTCTTTCAACAAGTCTTCTTTTGTTTCAGGAAATTTACTAAGCGCTAAGTCAGCAATCTTCTGAGTCATAGCAACAAACTCATCGTTTTTAGAAACAAAATCAGTTTCACAACTTAATCTTACTACCACACCTTTACTGTTGTCCTCAGAAACAACAGCAAGTACACAACCTTCTTTTGCATCTCTATCTGCTCTTTTAGCAGATAATTTTTGACCTTTTTTTCTAAGGAACTCAATAGCTGCATCAAAGTCACCACCAGTTTCAGCTAGTGCTTTTTTACAATCCATCATACCGGCTCCGGTCATATCTCTTAGCCTTTTTACATCAGCGGCTGAAATTTTAACATCACTCATATTTGATGATTATTTTTTATTGATTATTAGTTTAAATGTACTGGATATTAGGCCAGCTCCTATTTTGCCGCTGTTGCAGCAGATTCTGATTTAGCACTTTTACGCTCATCCAAACCTTCTCTGATTTGAGACACCAAGTATTCTGTAATAATTTTTACAGACTTGGATGCATCATCATTAGATGGAATAGCAAAATCTACTTTATTTGGATCAGAATTTGTGTCAACCATTGCAAACGTTTGAAGACCTAGTTTCTTAGACTCTGCAATCGCAATGTGTTCATGGTTAATGTCCACAACAAATACAGCTTGAGGAAGTCTATTGATGTTTGCAATACCACCTAATACTTTCTCCAACTTATTACGCTCTCTTGTCAACGTAAGTCTCTCTTTCTTAGTAATGCTTGAAAGACTTCCATCTGCCAACATCTTATCAATGTTGTTCATCTTTTTGACAGATTTACGGATCGTTGAGAAGTTAGTCATCATACCTCCTAACCATCTATCGGTTACGTGGGGCATGTTTACTGAATCAGCTGCTTTTGCAACGATGTCTTTTGCTTGCTTTTTAGTAGCAACAAATAAGATCTTCTTTCCAGATTTAGCCATTTGTTTCATGGCTTTACCAGTAGCTTCAAGACCTCTTGCTGTTTTATTTAAATCTATAATGTGGATGCCTCTTTTTTCCATAAAGATATTTGGAAGCATCTTTGGATTCCATTTTCTCTTCATGTGTCCGTAGTGAACGCCAGCATCAAGTAATTCTTTATATGTAGGTAACGGAGTACTCATTTCTATAAAATTTGATAATTGATAAATAATAAAGATTAACGTTTTGAAAACTGGAAGCTCTTTCTTGCTTTTGGCTTACCAAATTTCTTACGTTCTACCACTCTTGCATCCCTTGTAAGGAATTTCTTAGCTTTAAGTGGAGATTTGAAATCTTCATTTACTTTTACTAATGATCTAGAGATCGCTAAACGAATAGCTTCCGCTTGACCTTTGTATCCGCCACCTTTAACATTGACTTTTACATCGTAAGAATCAACACCTTCTATGGTTGTTAAAGGATCTGTAACTTTCATTTGAATGTCAGGCATTGGAAAATAATCTTTAAGATCTTTACCATTAATGGTAATTTTTCCAGAACCATTCGTAAGATAAACTCTGGCTACAGATGCTTTCCTACGTCCTATGCTATTAATCATTTCCATATGCTATTAGAATTTAAGTTCAGTCGGTTTTTGTGCAGCATGAGGATGCTGAGATCCTTCATACATAAATAACTTTTTAATCATAGCTCTTCCAAGCTTTGTCTTAGGTAGCATTCCTCTCACAGCACTTTCCATAATTCTTAATGGCTTTTTATCCATTATTTCTTTCGCTGTTGTAGACTTCTGTCCACCTGGGTAACCACTGTATGTAAGGTAGGTCTTGTCAGCCAATTTATTGCCTGTAAATTTTACCTTTCCTGCATTCAGCACGATAACGTAGTCACCTGTATCTACGTGAGGTGTATAGCTCGGTTTGTGCTTACCTCTAAGGACAGTGGCAATCTGTGATGCCAATCTTCCTACGTGTTTTCCTTCTGCATCAACCACGTGCCATTTTTGATCTACGGTGTTGGCGTTTGCTGAAATTGTTTTATAACTTAGTGTATCCACTTTTTATAGGTATTTCATTATTAAATAATATCGCTTTTCTTGCTAAGCGGCTGCAAATGTAGAATTAAAATGATATTTGTGCAACATTTTGCTGACTTATTTTATCACGCACCTTCATAACTCATTGAAAAACAGTTAAAATTTCGCACATTTCTGAAAATACCTTAATTTAGTTCAATCTTTATGGAACAGATACTGCAATCAAAAAAGCGGTTGAAATTCTATTTAGCTAATTTTAATTTTGAAAAAATGACCAAGATGGAAATAATTAATTTTTAGGTTGTATTTTATGTAAGAGTTTAGATTCTTTTAAAATTTATATTGCTTGGATCTCCCCATCCAAAATCTACGATCAATTCATCGCAATTGTTTTCTATCACTTTTAGCGCATATTCTGTTTTATTACCATTCTCTGAATCTCTACATAGTACCAAATCTGTATTATTTTTAATAAACCATGTCTTTATTTCACCGAAGAGTGGGAATATATTTCCCTCAATGTCGATGTAACTTCCATCATTTTTGAATTCAACTATACCTTTTTTGGGATAAAAATATTTCCATTGACCTATCAGGTTGAATTCAATCTCAGGTATTTTTGGTCGGCATTTTTCAAGAGGGAAAGGATCTTCACTGTTTATAAGACCATCATTGTCAATATCCCCAGTTGGGCATTCAAGAAAATCCAAAGGAATGCACGGGTTTTCTGGTTCAATATCATCCGAATTTACAATTCCATCCATATCTACATCTCCTGTCGGACATTCAAGATTTTTTAGATCATCACAAGGATCATAACATGTTGAAAAGCAAAAACAGATGAAAGTAAATAATAAAAGTCTGAATTTCATGTGGAAATCGTGTTGGATCCTGGTCTGTTGCAATATAATAAAGACATTAAAAAAGCAGTTGCTTTTACAACTGCTTCCTAAATAAAAATCTTCAAGTAATACGAATTATTAACTCAATACCTCAAGAATCTTACCCGCCAATTCGGTTCCTATTTTTTCTTGTGCTTCTAAGGTTGATGCACCAATATGTGGTGTAAGTGATATTCTCGGATGTGCCAATATATCCTCTCTCGGATTGGGCTCATTGACAAAAACGTCTAAGCCAGCCGCTGATACAGTTCCATTTTCCACTGCTTCTAATAAGGCATCTTCATCGATAGTACCTCCTCTTGCAGCGTCGACCAGGATAACTCCTTTTTTCATCTGAGCAAACTCTTGCTGACCTAATGCAGGACTTCCAGTAAAAGGAATATGCATCGTAATAAAATCTGCTTGCGCTAACATTTCTTCTAGAGAAACAGAAGGAACATCTGCCTCTATCGGAGTATTCGCTATGGTCCATTTTACGGTTACACTATTTTCAATAAATGGATCAACTCCTACCACCTTCATGCCTAGACCCATTCCAATTTTTGCAGCTTCTTGGCCTATTCTTCCAAGACCAATAACACCAAGCGTCTTGCCTTCCAATTCACTTCCTTTGCTGTAGGATTTTTTTAGTTTGCCAAATTCAGTGTTTCCTTGATTAGGCATTTGACGATTGGATTGGTATACAAATCGAGATAACGAAAGCATATGCGCAAAAGCCAATTCTGCTACAGATCGTGAAGATGCTGCAGGAGTATTCAATACTTGAATGCCTTTTGAACGAGCGTAGTCAACATCAATATTATCTAATCCAACACCACCTCTTCCAATAAATTTTAAATTTGGACACAGGTCAATCAACTCCTTTCTAACTTTGGTTGCACTTCGCACACATATTCCATCAAAGTCTTTTAATTGAGCCAATAAATCATCTTGTGCTATCTTTTCGGTAGAAACAGTATGTCCTGCCTCTTCCAACATTTTTATTCCAGATGGATGTAAACCATCATTGATCAATATTTTAGCCATAATTGTAATTTTTTAATAATTCTTAATCTTGACTGCAAAGAAAGTACATCAATTACACATTGCAAGTATTCATGATATAAAAAGATGATTTTCAATTGTTTTTTATAGAAATCCTTCTAAAAATCTTTATTTTGAATAGTTTCTTGCATCTAGTAGGTGAGTTTGTGAATGATTGTTTTGCGGAAACCATAAAAAAATGGACATTTGTATACTTATTATTTGGAGTTAGATTTAAATATAATTAGTTCACAAATAAAGAATTCAACTAAGGATTTGATATAAAAAGAAAAATAATGCTAAATAAAGTAATGCTAATTGGAAATTTGGGACGAGACCCAGAAGTAAGACATTTGGATAATGGTGCAGCAGTTGCTAAATTTTCAATTGCTACGAATGAAAGATATAAAGACAAAGCTGGAGAATATCAAACCATTACGGAATGGCACGACATTATAATGTGGAGAGGGCTAGCTGAATTAGCAGAACGTTTATTGACGAAAGGTAAATTGGTTTACGTCGAAGGAAAACTAACCACGAGAAAATGGCAAGATCAAAATGGGCAGGATAGAAGGACTACTGAGGTGGTCGCAAATAATTTTCAAATATTAGAAAAGAGAGAGGGGAGCGGTGGTTCAGGAACACCATTTCCTTCTGCATCTAATGAACCAGCTGCAAATAAATCATTGCCTAATACAAGTCAGACGCCGATTCCATCTGCTCCTGAAACCTCAACAACAAGCACAACGAGCAATACAGAGATGCCTGAGGACGATTTACCGTTCTAGGAGTACTAAATTGTAAGTAAGATCCTTTAGAGGACTATTATAAACTAAAACTTAAAAATTGGACACAGAGCCCCCATCGAGCATTTTGCATTTCTGTTTTATAGCAACTTTTGTGTTATTTAATAGTGGTGTATTATTCTCTTTTCTTTTTCTTGCTCTATTAATTCTTTCATCTGCATTGATTTCAGGAAGCGAAATTGCATTTTTCTCGCTTTCGCCGACAGATATGTCAAAGCTTGCAGAAGATGATTCTACATCCAGCAAGAGAATTATTTCACTAAAAGAAAAACCAAGAACTCTTCTGGCTACAATTTTAATTGCGAATAACCTTGTAAATATTGCCATTGTAGTAGTCTCAGATTATCTGATTAAAATATTGATTGGACCACAGAGGGAAAAAGAAATTGGAGAATGGCTATTTGATATGGGACTAGGATTTTTGGGTTCCGTTAATAGTTTGGCCAATGGATTTAATCTATTTATTACGGTAGTTGTCGTCACATTCATTTTGGTTCTTTTTGGAGAAATTGCTCCGAAACTGTATGCAAACTTGAATAATATGAAGTTTGCTCGTTTTATGGCTGGTCCATTAATGGTATTGAACACCATCTTCGGTCCATTTAGTCGAATTCTTGTCAGGTGGTCCAATAAGATTGAAAATAAGATTATGCATACCAATAATTATCAATCTAATACGAGTAGAGAAGATTTGGATGCAGCGATTGATCTTACGGTGAATTCAGATGATGAGAGTTCTGAAGAAGAAGCTGATATTCTAAAAGGCATTGTAAAATTTGGGGATGTATCTACGAAGCAAATAATGAAGACAAGAGTTGATGTTACGGCAATAGATATCAGCACTACATTTGAAGAGGTGATGGAAGTGATCAAAGAAAGCGGATTTTCAAGAATCCCTGTTTTTGATGATGATTTTGATAGTATCGTAGGTATATTATACGTTAAAGATCTTATTGGATTATACAATGAGAAAAAAGATTTTGATTGGTCAAAAAAGATTAGAACAGCTGTGCTTTATGTGCCAGAATCAAAAAAGATTGATGACCTATTGAAAGAATTTCAAATTAAAAGAACACACATTGCAATTGTGGTTGATGAATATGGTGGTAGTTCTGGGATTGTCACTCTTGAAGATGTAATGGAAGAAGTTATTGGAGATATCAAAGATGAATTTGATGAAGTTGAAGATGTAGAATACGTGCAATTGACTGACAATAATTACATTTTTGAAGGCAAGTCTCTACTGAATGATGTGTGTCGTATAATTGGAGTGGATACGGATTATTTTGACAAGATGAAAGGAGAGTCTGATTCTTTGGCAGGCCTTATAATAGAGATGCTAGGTGCAATTCCGAAAGTTGAAACCGAAATTGAATATGAAGAGGTAACCTTGAAAATTATTTCGGTTTCAAGAAAGCGAATTGAAAAAGTACATTTAAGTAAAAAGTAATCAAAGTATGAGATTTGTTTGTTTTATATTTTTATCCTTCATTCTATATTCATGTGGAAATGAACAATCAAGTACCCCTAAGCCGAGGATGTACCCTCGAATCATGTACCCAACACAGAGTTATGAGCCTTTTTTATTGGATGTCTGTAATTTTACTTTTCAAAAACCAACCTACTCCACTGTAAAGACAGGAATAAAGTTCTTTGATGAAAAAGCATCACACCCGTGTTGGTTTGATCTAGAATTGAAAGACTTTAATGGGTCGATTCATTTTAGCTATAACAAAATAAATGCTGAAACTGAATTGGATAAATTAGTGTTCGATGCATTTAGGATTGTAGAGCAGCACAATTCTAAGGCAGAATATAGAGACGAAATAATGATAAGTAATGCCAATGGAGTGAGTGGCCTTCTATTTAACCTAGAAGGACCTGTTGCATCACCTATAAACTTCTTCTTGACCGATACCTTGGATCACTTTGTAAGAGCTTCGTTGTATTTTAATTCTTCTGTCGATCCAGATTCTATTGCACCTATCCTAGATTTTGTTGAACAAGACATTCAGCAAATCCTGGAAACCTTTGAATGGAAAGATTGATTACAAGTTGTAGTTTGGCTCCAATTCATGTGTAGGATCATCGGTATAAAATGACTTAATAAAATCAAATGCTTCTTCTGGCTTATCTACAATTGGAATTAAATCCATGTCTTTTGGACTAATCGTATTAAATTCATCTCGCATAATGGTTCCAATCCATTCTCTCAAACCGCCCCAGAATTCTGAACCCATTAAGACAATAGGTACTGGAGTAATTTTTTTCGTTTGAATTAAAGTCAATACCTCAAATAATTCGTCTAACGTTCCAAAACCACCAGGCATTACGATGAACGCTTGTGCATACTTTACAAACATTACCTTACGTACAAAAAAGTAACGATGATTCAGCACTTTGTCTGGATCGATATATGCGTTGTGAGATTGCTCAAAAGGAAGATCAATATTCAAACCAATGGATGTTCCATTATTTTCAAATGCACCTTTATTCGCAGCCTCCATAATACCAGGTCCTCCACCTGTGATCACACCATATCCTTCTTCTACTAGTTTTGAAGCCATATCGGATGCCAACTCATAGTACTTGGTGCCAGGCTTTGTACGAGCAGAACCAAAAATTGAAATACTAGGTTGTATCTTATTCATTGTTTCAAATCCGTCGACAAATTCAGCAATCACCTTGAACATCGTCCAACTGTTTTCACCTTTGATCTTTGTCCATTGCTTCATTTTTTTTGCTACCACATCCTGATTGTTGTCCATATATCTTTTTTTGTTATTGGTTTACTAATAATTTAATAATGCTATTATCGCATCTTCTACTTTTTCTGCCGAAGGAATCATGGTCTTTTCCAAGGTTTCATTCAGAGGAATAGCAGGCATGTTTTCTGCTCCTACTACTCGTACTGGAGCGTCCAGGTATTCAAAACACTCTTGTTGAATACGTGAAGCTATACTTTGAGCAAATCCGTTAAAAACAGGCTCTTCTGTTACGACAAGAATTCTGCCATATTCTTTTGACTGCTCAAAAATCAGCTCTTCATCCAATGGGTACAAGGATCTCAAATCTAGAATTCCAATATGGCCTTCCAGCTTTTTGGATGCATTTAATGCCCAATGTACGCCCATTCCGTAAGCAACAACCAAAACGTTATTTCCTTGTGATTTGTTGGGTGCGGAGGACTCTAAAATCATTTTTCCTTTTCCTAAAGGCAAAATGTAATCTTTATCAGGCATGATTGTCTTGGCCTTATCTGTACCTTTCACTTTGGACCAGTACAGCCCTTTGTGTTCAAGCATTATCACTGGATTAGGGTCATAATAAGCAGCCTTCATCAAGCCTTTCATATCTGCTCCATTGCTAGGATATGCAATCTTTATTCCTCTAATATTGGTAAGAATTGATTCTACACTACTGGAGTGATAAGGTCCACCACTGCCATACGCCCCAATGGGAACTCTCAATATCATACTCACTGGAAACTTACCATTGGATAAATAACAACTTCTACTTACTTCACTAAATAATTGATTGAGCCCAGGCCAAATATAATCGGCAAACTGCACTTCAACAATAGGTTTCAGTCCAACGGCAGACATGCCTACCGTACTACCCACGATAAACGCTTCTTGTATAGGGGTATTAAAAACACGAGCATCACCAAATTTTTGTGCTAGTGTTGCGGCTTCTCGGAATACTCCTCCCAGTCGAGCACCTACATCTTGCCCATACAACAAACATTCTGGATGTTCTTCCATCAACTCCTGTACAGCTATTAATGCACAGTCTACCATTACTTTTTCTTCTCCATTTTGGGGCTGTCTAGTGCCTATTTCTTTTTGTATTGGAGTAGGGGCAAAATCATGGGTAAATAAGTCAGAAGGACTAGGGTCTTCAGCTAATTGTGCTTTTTCGAAACAATCATTCACATATTCTTTGGTTTCGATTTCAATATCTTCTATATCTCGAATGGGAACATTGTATTTTTGCAATGTATTTTTTAAGATAGGGTAAGGATCCCGTGAAGCATGTTCCTCCAGATCATCCCTGTACCACTCTTTTCTTACTCCAGAAGTATGATGATTTAATAATGGGACTTTGGCATGTACTAAAAAAGGACGACGTTCTGTTCTGCAGATTTCTATGACTTCTTTCATACAAACATAACATTCATCAAAATTACTTCCGTTTATGCTTCTGGTTTCAATACCTGGAAATCCTTTTGCATACTCGTCAGCATCCATTGCCCTGGTTTCTTCTTTATTGGCGGAAATATCCCAACCATTATCTTGAACAAGATATATAACAGGAAATTGCTTTAAGGCTGCCATTTGTAATGCTTCGGCTATTTCACCTTCTGTCATTGCAGCATCACCAATAGAACAGATCGCAATTGGATTTTTACCGTACTCTTCAATAGATAATCCAGTTTTTTCTTTGTATTGCAAACCCATTGCTACTCCAGTAAGAGGAATTGCTTGCATTCCAGTAGCTGAAGATTGATGAGGAATTGTAGGTTTGTCAACATCTTTAAGGCTAGGGTGAGAATAATACGTTCTTCCTCCCGAAAAAGGATCCTCTTTTTTGGCTAGAACTTGAAGCATGAGGTCCAATGGAGTACATCCAATAGATAAAAGTAAAGCATCGTCTCTATAGTAGGGAGCAACAAAGTCTTTTGATGTCAACTGCAGACCAGTAGCAATTTGTATCGCTTCATGTCCCCTGCTGGTTGCATGGACATATTTCGAAACTGTTTTGCTATTTTCTTCATACAGTTCTGTAAGATGTTTTGCCGTTGACATTAACCGAAATGCTTTTTTTAGAATTTTCGGACTTATGGCAAACTGAGTTTCAATCATTGATCATTAGGTTAGGATGCACAAAGATAACTTTTGAACTATTCAATTGAGCAATTAAACACAAAGGATTAATAAAAAATTGGAATTAGTTTTTCTTCATGGGTAATACTAAAACAATGTTTTAATTCGGAATTTGTTCTTACATATTTAGGCAATCCTTTTTAAATAAAAAAAGCTCTGTGAAAACCGCCATCTTCACAGAGCAAGATTGTCTATTTTTCAAAACAAAATTTAACGTATAAAATAGAGTTTAAACTTAGTTAAGTAATTATGAATCAAGTTTTCATCCTTGTCTGAATGACAAATAACCACCATTTCTTTTTCATTCGATGCCAATGGTTTACATAAAAAACAGGACTAATTGTTCTTGCTAATGAAGTTATTTGAATAATTATTTAAAATTTTTATAGCAAAGTGTCACACTTCCTTACTTTTTGGGTTATAAAGTTGATTATATATATTGGTTATGTATATAGTTTCAATTTCCATAGGGAAGGCAAAGGTCCTTCCCTTTTTTATTTTTCTTATAGAAATGAAAGCAACTGCAATGCTTTTTTGATGTTTTAAAGTGGATCGTCAACAACATTGAGAATGAATCCTACTTTAAATACATTGTCAATACTGACCATTGGATCTCGATTTAACAATTTTCTCAATTTTGAAATGAATACATCAAAACTTCTTCCATGAAAATAGTCTTTCTTGCCGTAGATTAATTCTACGGCATCATCTCGCCGTAAGATTCTATTTTTATGAAGACATAATTGCTTGAGTACCTTACTCTCTTTTTCTGTGATCCTAATCGTATCGGAATCTATAACTAACTCCATTCGATCAAAATCAAACTTATATTTACCAATTTGAAATCTACTGGGTTCTTTACAAGTTGCTAGCTCAGCATTCCTTCTCAAGATTACCTTTATTTTACAAATTAATTCTTCTTCGTCAAATGGTTTGGTAATGTAATCTTCCGCACCTAAGTCATATCCATGCAACTTGTCCTCTTTTAAGATTCGTGCAGTAATGAAAAGAAAAGGAGTGGAAGGGTGTAAGTCTTTTAAATGTTTTGCAAGGTCAAATCCATTTAGCTTAGGCATTCCAATATCAAAAATACATAAATCAAAGTGTTCCCTTTTTAGAATTTCTAACCCCGAAAGTCCATCTCTCCCGATTCTGACTCTAAACCCTTCATTTTGGAGGTGCTCCATTAAAAGAAAGCCCAAATTAAGATCATCTTCTACAATAAGAATATTTCCTTTTATCATCTTTAAACAGATTGGGGAATGACTAAATCAAATCTACTTCCTCTTTGTAGGTCGCTAAATACTGCAATAGATCCCTTATGTAATTCCATAATCTTTTTTACATAAGATAATCCAAGTCCAAACCCTTTGGTAGAAACATCAATGTTATCTCTGATTCTAAAGAATTTTTCAAACAGTAATTTTTGATTTGAGTTCGAAATGCCAATCCCATTATCTTGTATTTGAATTTTTAAACTTTCCATTTCCTTTCGTAATGAAATAGATATTTTTGGTTGTTTTTTGGAGTACTTCAAGGCGTTGTCAATAATGTTTCGAATAGCATTTGAAAGGTGAAATTTATCAGCCAAAACAATAGCATCTTCCGAAAAGTCATGAATGGTAAGCGTTGCATCTTTTTCATCCAATTGAAATTGCATTTGAGTCTTGATTTCTTTCAAGAGTTGGACTAAATTGACGGGTTCCTTTTTAATGGTATATTGACCACTTTCCATCGTTGCCATGGTCAATACTCTATCTACTTGATCACTTAATTGTTTATTTTCATTGGAAATAATATCTACCAAATTGTCTTCAGATTTTTTACTTAACAGGCTGGTTGCCAATCTAATATTAGTGAGTGGAGTTTTGAATTCATGAGCCATATGGTTAAAAAATTCTTTGTTGCGTTCACTGATTCTCTTTTGCTTAATTAAGGCATAGTTGGCATACACAAAAATTCCAGTAATGAAAAGCAATAGAATGATAGATGACAGAAACATCAACCACATTTTATTAAAAACATAGGCCCTTTTTCCTGGAAAACTTATACCAAGTTTATGGGTCTCGTTGTCAATGAGAGGGTTCAAGGAACAAGAATAAGAAGGCTCCTTATTTTGAGCTGTTTTTAATAAATCATTGTATTCAGAAACCTCCATTTCGAAAGGCATATTTATGTTGTAAAAAGTTAGAGCTTCATCTACAACTTCTTGAACATCGTCATTTGATATAAAAAGGGTTAAATCATTTGAACAGCATTGTTTTCCAGTTGTACCTGGAAGACTACAGCTCACTTTTAAGTTGGTTTTTTCTTCTGTTTCAGAAATTTTATCTACCGCCATACAAAGTGCCATGCTTACTTTTTGATCAAATTGTTCTTCAACAAGATCAACAGATTTTTGTATCCATTTTACTTGCATCACAATCAGAAAAACCAAAGCCGCTGTAGATGCTATGATGAAATATGGAATTTTTGTATTCAATTTACTTTCATTTCGTGCAGGTAGAATTATCAATTTTTATCCTTGGTTTAAGTATGCATTTTTGTGCAATCCTATAGTTGGAATTGATAAGATAACTGCAATATAAAGCATTACTTACCATATGTGTTGAATTTTTAACAGCTGCTTAACAAGTGACTAACAATTGAATTACAAGAACGTATGAGTTTGAAATCTACTTTTGAATTGTAATTATTATTCTATTACGACTGGCGACTCAGCAGAACTGAGGAAATTAAAATTAAAGAAATTATGAGACTATTATTTAAGTCATTTGCAGCTGCGGCGTTCTTCTTATTTATAGCTGTTTCATCAAATGCTCAAACAACGGTTGATGCTACTTCTGAAAACGTTTCATCTAAGCAATGTGATGTAAAAAAATGTGATCCTGCCCTTTGTGATCTTATGGTAAAATCAGGATTATGTACCAAAGAGCAAGCAGAGGCATGCAAAGCTAAATGTGCTAGTAAAACAACGAAAGTAGCCGCTGCTAGTGTGGAAAGACCAGCAATTAAATCAGTTTCTTCAAAAGGAGATTCTAAAAAAGCTTCTTGTATTAAAACATGTGCAAAAACATGTACTGCAAAACAAAAAGCTAAGGCAGAATAAAATCGATTCTTAGAAAGAGTAGACCTTTAGTTTACTCTTTCAATTTTTTTAATTCGCCCTTTCATATGCTTTTCGCATCCAAGCAATTAATTCTTCATCTACTTGATCCGATGAAGTTAATTGTACTCTATGTGTACACATTGTTCCAAATGGACCTGAATTCTGCAAGCGATCTGTTGTAGGTTCTCCTTTTAATTTTAATCCTAAATCAATACGTGTCTTCGTCGCAGGTTTGATCAGCACAAATTGCTTTTTTCGAATAATACTTACACTAGTTTTCTTCGGTGTTTTTACAACATCACTTCCAAAAGACTCTACGGCTTTGAGAAGACTTTTATATATAGGCAATAAGACTTCTTTTCCTTTGTATTGGTTGGCAACTAAATCCTCAGCGGTATTATCATTTTCTTTTGATAAATGAATAATCGTATTGGCAAATCCATGGGTGACTCCATGTTCTCCTTTTAAAAATTTCATTGCTTCGCCATGCTTAGCAAATGCTTTTTCTTTTAAGATTGCCTTCCATTCATCTAGAGATTTACCTGTTTTTTCAGGCATGTTATTGATCATAGTTTGCAATGCACTGTCCATAGTTTTATGCGTTAGTTTGCATCAAATATAGTTTTTTTTGATCTAAATTATCTTTCTTTGATTGTATGTATTAACCGCTAGTCAATTCTAATTAATAATTTAGAATATTGCTCGATTGATGTTTATTTTCATTTTCATTAGCAGCGAATTATTTTTGAAATTACTCTAGTAAGTAATTGAACACCAAAATCAAATGGTACATGAAATACTTACTACTTTCTATTAAAATCATTCTATTCCAATTTTTATTGTTGACATCTGTTTCCTTATTTGGACAATGTAACATCGATGCATTAACTGCTGAAGTCTCCGCATGTGAAGGTGATTTGTTCGATATTACTGTAGACTTTGAATATGAAAACACAAGTGATCAATTTACAGTTGTAATCAACAATGTAGATTTTGGAACATATAATTATGAAGACCTTCCCGTCACCGTCACTTCAATTGAATCAGATTGTTTGACAGAATATGTGATTGTTGTTACGGATTCGGTTGACGATGATTGTTCAGAAGATGTACTACTTCCTGTTATTTGTTGTGAAGAAACGTGCGAAATTTTTGATTTGGTGTTGACTACATCTGAATGTGAAAATGCAATATTTGATCTGACAATCAGTTTTGATTTTGTTTGGGGAACGAGTACTACCTTTGATTGGGAGGTTCCAGGGGTGGCAAGTGGATCCGCCTATTTAAATCAGATTCCTCTTACCGTTCAAATCTCAAATGCTAACAACGATATTTTGGGTTTTGTAGTCAATATGACGGGAAATTCGGATTGTGCGGCGGAAACTTCTTTTGAGAATCCTTGTGTTGATCCTACATGTTTTATTGGAGAATTGATAATTGAAGAGTCTGAATGTGATGGAAATTTGTTCTTTGTTGAAATAAATTTTGAATACGAAAATACAAGCGATGAATTCTTTGTGAATGCAAATGGTGAAAATTATGGACCTTTTCTCTATACCAGTTTACCCGTTACCATAGATGGACTAGAATCGAATTGTGATGTTCCCTATGAATTTTTAGTTTATGATTCAGAATCAAACGGAACATGCGAATCTGATGCAAATATTGGGATAGTATGTTGTGACGAAGGAGAATGTGAGATACTATCCATTGATTTTGGCCCCAATCCTGTTTGTATTGAAGGCTTTATTGTGACCGAATGGTATATTTTTGCTGAAAATACCAGTGAAGTTGGTTTTGATATTTTTATCAACAATGAATTTTTATTGTTTGTAGAATACAATCCAGATAATGTATACGATTTTGATATTCCAGATCCTGAGACAGAGTTTTTTACCATCAAAGCTTGCGATAATGATAATCCTGATTGTTGTTATACTTGGGAATTAGAAAATCCTTGTTTTGAGCCAGAAGACTGTTTCATCGGAGAATTGAATGTAGAAGTGTCAGAGTGTGACGGCAATCAGTTTTTTGTGGTGATCAATTTTGAATATGAAAATACGAGCGATGAATTTACGGTAGCTGGAAACGGAAATAGCTACGGCACCTTCGCCTATGCAGATTTACCGATAACGATAGATGGATTAGAATCTGATTGTGATTTGAATTTTGAATTTGTAGTCATTGATAGTGAAAATGATGATTGTGCTTCAGATGTAGGAATCGGAGAAGTATGTTGTGAAGACGAACCATGCGACCTGTTTGATCTCGTTATTGAGACTTCTGAATGTGATGGAGGTGTATTCATGGTTACATTTGATTTTGAATATACGGGTACAACGAATAATTTCTTTGACTGGGAAATTCCAGGTTACAGCAGTGGATTTGCAGAATTTAGTGATTTGCCTTTGACATTGACGATACAAAATACCAATGCATTGGTGTACGAACTATTGATCAATGAGAATGATAATCCAGACTGTTCGATTGCCGGCGAGTTTGAAAATCCATGTTTTGAGCCAGAAGACTGTTTCATTGGTGAATTGGATGTAGAAGTGTCAGAATGTGACGGCAATCAGTTTTTTGTGGTGATCAATTTTGAATATGAAAATACGAGCGATGAATTTACGGTAGCTGGAAACGGAAATAGCTACGGCACCTTCGCCTATGCAGATTTACCGATAACGATAGATGGATTAGAATCTGATTGTGATTTGAATTTTGAATTTGTAGTCATTGATAGTGAAAATGATGATTGTGCTTCAGATGTAGGAATCGGTGAAGTATGCTGCGACGAAGGAGAATGTGAGATACTATCCATTGATTTTGGACCCAACCCTGAATGTGTTGACGGCTTTATTGTGACCGAATGGTATATTTTTGCTGAAAATACCAGTGAAGTTGGATTTGATATTTTTATCAACAATGAATTTTTATTGTTTGTAGAATACAATCCAGATAATGTATACGATTTTGATATTCCAGACTCTGAGACAGAGTTTTTTACCATCAAAGCTTGTGATAACGATAATCCTGATTGTTGCTATACTTGGGAATTAGAAAATCCATGTTTTGAGCCAGAAGACTGTTTCATTGGTGAATTGGATGTAGAAGTGTCAGAATGTGACGGCAATCAGTTTTTTGTGGTGATCGATTTTGAATATGAAAATACCAGCGATGAATTTACAGTAGCTGGAAATGGAAATAGTTATGGCACCTTCGCCTATGCAGATTTACCGATAACGATAGATGGATTAGAATCGGATTGTGATTTGAATTTTGAATTTGTAGTCATTGATAGTGAAAATGATGATTGTGCTTCAGATGTAGGAATCGGAGAAGTATGTTGTGAAGACGAACCATGCGACCTGTTTGATCTCGTTATTGAGACTTCTGAATGTGATGGAGGTGTATTCATGGTTACATTTGATTTTGAATATACGGGTACAACGAATAATTTCTTTGACTGGGAAATTCCAGGTTACAGCAGTGGATTTGCAGAATTTAGTGATTTGCCTTTGACATTGACGATACAAAATACCAATGCATTGGTGTACGAACTATTGATCAATGAGAATGATAATCCAGACTGTTCGATTGCCGGCGAGTTTGAAAATCCATGTTTTGAGCCAGAAGACTGTTTCATTGGTGAATTGGATGTAGAAGTGTCAGAATGTGACGGCAATCAGTTTTTTGTGGTGATCGATTTTGAATATGAAAATACCAGCGATGAATTTACAGTAGCTGGAAATGGAAATAGTTATGGCACCTTCGCCTATGCAGATTTACCGATAACGATAGATGGATTAGAATCGGATTGTGATTTGAATTTTGAATTTGTAGTCATTGATAGTGAAAATGATGATTGTGCTTCAGATGTAGGAATCGGTGAAGTATGCTGTGAAGACGAACCGTGCGACCTGTTTGATCTTGTGATTGAGACTTCTGAATGTGATGGAGGAGTATTCATGGTTACGTTTGATTTTGAATATACAGGTACAACCAATGAATTTTTTAATTGGGAAATACCAGGAATTAATAGTGGAACAGCAGCATTTGAAGATTTGCCGGTTACCATTAGTATTGAAAATGTAGATTCAGGTGTTTTTGTTTTAGAGATTAACGAAAATGACAATTCAGACTGTTCTATAGTAGGCGAGTTTGAGAATCCATGTGTTGAAGATGGAGAATGTTTTATTGGAGAATTGAATGTAGAAGTGTCAGAATGTGATGGAAACTTCTTCTTTGTCGTCATAGATTTTGAATATGAAAATACGAGCGATCAATTTACCGTAGCTGGAAATGGTACAAATTATGGTACGTTTGCCTACGGAGATTTACCGATTACAATTGACGGGATAGAGTCTAATTGCGATATTCAATATGAGTTCGTTGTATACGATGCAAACAATGATGATTGCCTGAATGAAGCTGTAATTGGTGCTGTGTGTTGTGAAGATGGGGAGTGTGATTTGTCTGAATTGGATTTTGATGTGTCAGATTGTGAGAATGGGAGCTTCTCTATTGTGGTTGACTTCGAATACGAAGGGAACACGGAAGAAAGCTTTGTATGGGAGATTCCAGGTATTGGAAGTGGTACCTCATTATTTTCAGACCTTCCAATTACAATTGAGATAGAAAGTACAACGGATGCACAGTTTACATTCTTTGCCAATGAAATTGAAAATCCAGATTGTAGCATAGTAGGTACATTTGGTAATCCATGTTTTGATGGGGAGGAATGCTGGATTGATGGAGTTAGTGCCTTAGTGATTGCATGTGAAGAAGACTTATTTGATGTAGAGATTGACTTTGAATATGACAATGTTGGAACCAGTTTTTCAATAGTTGGCAATGGCGTAGAGTACGGATCTTTTTCATATGATGATTTACCGATAGTACTTACAGGACTTGCAGCGAATTGTGAATTGGAATATGAATTTGTAATTAGTGATAATGATAATGAACAATGCTCTGATTTTGTAGAGCTAGGGACTATTTGCTGTGAAGATTTTAATCAGATCAATGATATTGAATCAGAAACGATCATCATTGATGGTGTAGCATTCAAGATTACATTTGATATTGGTAATACAACATTAAAAGGCTGTCAGATTGAAGTCTATGTCGGAGGTGAACTGTATACCACTCTAGAAAGTTCAGCTTCAATCTTTGAAATTGGTCCATTTGATTGTGGACAAGATGATATTCTTGAGATATTATTAATCAATACATGTTCTGAAGATGAATTAAGTTTTACAGTTGATTTATCCGATATAGAATGTGTTTCAAACGTAGAAGAGGAACTGTTGGATGTTGATTTTCATTGGAACATGTTCCAAAAAGTATTATCGATAGAAGGCGAAAATGCATTGGATTTAGATGTGCAAATATTGAATGCTCAAGGTGCATTAGTTATAAGTCAAATGAGTATTCAAACAGGGTGGAGTACAAATTTAGAAACACTTCCAGCTGGATTATATTTTGTTAGAATGGTTGATTCCAATTCTATTTCCAGGAAAGGATTGATAAAGAAAATAGTGGTTTACTAATCCAACTTTATACGGGGTATTATTAGGTGGGCAGCAACTATGACATTGCTGCCTACTTTCATTTAGTATTATTAAGTTGATAGACTTACTTTCGAAATAAGATGAACCGCATCTATTTTATATCTTTGGTCAGCTCTTGAAAAAATGATCATATGAAATTGAAATATTTGTGTATTGGAATGGTATTCCTTGTTTTTGGATTGTCAAGTTGTATGAATAAAAAACAATCTGAAGTGTCCAAGGTGCTTATATTTACAAAAACAGCAGGATATCATCACGATTGTATTTCAACTGGTTCTGAGGCACTAAAAACCTTATGTGACTCCAATTCAATTTCAGTGGACACAACAACCAATCCAGCAATGTTTACGGATAAAGTGTTGGCCGACTATGCAGCCGTTGTATTTTTTAATACTACTGGAGATGTGTTGAATAATAGACAGGAAATTGCGTTTGAGCGATTTATCCAAGCTGGAGGAGGGTATGTTGGTGTACATGCTGCATCGGACACTGAATATGGATGTGGTTGGTATGGTGAGCTTGTAGGAGCCTATTTTGTTAGCCACCCCAAGATTCAAAATGCCAATTTTAAAGTAGAGGATACATCTTTCATAGCTACTAATTTTCTTCCTTTGGAATGGACTAGGAAAGATGAGTTGTACAATTTTAAGATTGTTAACCCAAATGTAAATGTTGTGCTAACAGTGGATGAAAATTCTTATGAAGGAGGAATCAATGGAGACGTTCATCCTATGGCATGGTATCATGATTATGATGGAGGTAGGGCTTTTTATACTGCCTTGGGACATACCCATGAAAGTTACACTGAAGAATTGTTTCTGCAACATTTACTAGGGGGTATTCAGTATGCAATTGGAGAAAATGTGGCGTTGGATTACAGTAAAGTATCTTCAGAATATCCGCCTGATGATGATCGATTTTCCAAAGATATATTGTCATTAGGAAAGTTTGTTGAGCCAACTGAAATGACAATTCTTCCTAACAATGATGTAGTAATTGCTCAAAGAAGAGGTGAGCTATTAATCTATAAATCCGAAACAAAAGAATTGAAAGAAGCTGGTTTTTTGGATGTATATCATGAAACAAGTATACCAAATGTAAATGCAGAAGAAGGATTGATGGGATTGCAAAAAGATCCAAATTTTGCGATCAATAGCTGGATTTATGTTTTTTATAGTCCAAAGGGAGAAGATTGGGTAAATCGACTGTCCAGATTTAAGTTTTTGAATGATGAATTACAGATGGATACGGAACAAGTCATTTTAGATGTGAACAGCCAACGTGAAATCTGTTGTCATACTGGAGGGTCAATAGCGTTTGGCCCAGATGACCTACTGTATCTTTCTACCGGAGATAATACCACTCCATTTGATGAACCCAATGCGAAATATGTCAATAATGGATATGCACCATTAAATGATTTGCCTGGTAAAAAGCAATATGATGCACGAAGGTCTTCTGGAAATACCAATGATCTTCGAGGTAAAATTCTTAGAATAAAAGTAAATGAAGATGGTTCTTATGATATCCCTGAGGGAAATTTATTCGAGCCAGGTGCACCTAAAACACGACCAGAAATCTATACAATGGGACATAGGAATCCATACAGAATCTCAGTTGATCCGAAAAATGGATATCTGTACTGGGGTGATGTAGGACCAGATGCAAATGAAAACAAAATGGACTCTAGAGGACCAAGAGGATACGATGAAATGAATCAAGCAAGAACAGCTGGGAATTTTGGATGGCCCTTGTTTATAGCAGACAATAAAGCATATAGAAGCTATGATTATTCCAACGGTAATTTTGGTGATTTTTTTGATGCAAAACGACCTATAAATGGTTCAAAGAATAATACGGGTTTAGTACAATTACCGGAAGCACAACCTGCTTATGTCTTTTACCATTATGGAAAATCATCTATTCATTCTGAATTGAAAAGTGGAGGAAGAAATGCAATGGCAGGCCCGACCTATTATTACGATGACTTTACTGCAGAGAATAGATTACCTCCTTATTATGACCAGAAGGTAATTATTTATGATTGGATTCGAGATTGGATGCAAGCCGTGACGTTAAAGACAGATGGAACATTTAGTGGGTTAGAGCCATTTGCTCCAGATATTACACTGAATAATTTGATCGATATGGAGTTGGGACCAGATGGTCGACTGTACTTGTTGGAGTATGGTTCTAAATGGTTCAAAGGCAATGACGATTCAGCCTTGAGTATTTTAGACTTTAATCCTGGAAATCGACCTCCAAAAATTACCGAATTTACTTCAAATGTTACCTCTGGTCGTTCTCCTTTAGAAGTTGAATTTACAATCGAGGCAACAGATCCAGATGGAGATAACATAGAGTACAATTGGGATTTTGGAGATGGAAATACAATGACTTCATCTGAATCAAAAATAGTATATACTTATAAGGAAAATGGTTCCTATATGGCCAAGGTGGATATAATAGACACCAATTCTTCAGAATCAAGTAGCGAATTGATTTCTATTGTGAGTGGCAATACCAGACCTAGTCTAGTTGTGCGAATAATGGAAGAAGATTCCACATCATTTGCGCCAGGTGTACCTATTACTTATGAAGTAAAGGTGATGGATGAAGAAGATGGAAATGAAGGGATCGATGAAGATAAAATATATGTTACAGTGGATTATATGGATGGATTTGATGAGGCCATCTTGTCGGAAGGTCACCAACGTGTGTCTGCAGCTGCTTTGGGTGAATCCTATGTAAAAACTCAAATTTGTAAATCTTGTCACAAAGTGAATGAAAGCTCAGTAGGACCATCTTACATGGATGTAGCTGCAAAATATGAGGATACGGAAGATCTTTTATCCTATATTTCAGAAAAAATAATTCAAGGAGGAAGTGGCGTTTGGGGAGAAGAAAGTATGCCCGCTAACGAAGAAATAAATGCACAGGATCTGTACAAGATAGTCGCATTTATTCAATCATTATCCAATAAAAACATCAAGGAATCCATGCCAGCTAAAGGCAGTATTAATGTTGATGCTTCTGAGACAAATAAGATAATGGTGATAACGGCTAGTTACACTGATGGAGGTGCAGAAAATACAGAAGCATTGACAGGCATCAAAAAAGTGGTTTTGAGACAAAAGGAGACTGGTGAGTAGAGGAGAGTTGGGTAATGGTATTGCTATCATTATCTATCGTTGAATGTGTAGTTAGGAATTAATTCTTTACAGATAAACCTTTGGTTAAAGAGGTTGATTTATTTTCTTTAAAATCTTGAAAAGGATTAGGCTTGGTTTAAATTGTCATTAAGATCACTTTTTAGAGTAACCTTCTGCAAGGTTCTTTTTAAAATCCAATAAAATGACTTCCAAAACATCCATATTTACTTAATGATTCATAATCTGCTACGATTGATGCAACATATCCATTTGTTTTATCAAATATTAATTTACTAAAGTAGGAGTCCGCAGCATTTCCGCCAAATATGTATACGTAAATATTATCTCCATCTTCATAGGCTTCAGTTATACGTTGATAACCACCAAAATTACAAAATTCAGGTTCATAAAGGTTTTGATAATTTGCAAGAGAAGTCTGCAAATCTTTATCGTTAATTTTTATTGTTAAGGACACAATCTCTTTTTTGGGTTGTTTTGAATAAACAGCTCCCTATGGATATTTGTCATCTATTGAAACCAAATAATTTGATTTTTTATCATATTTTAATCTTCGATCGGTTGGGTTGAAATCTTGAGTTTTTATTTCTATTTCAATGTTATCTCCATTTAATAAAGTGTCAACTATAGAAACAAAGTCGGTCCAGCAGGTTTTATTTCGTAACCTCCTTAGTAATTTTCTATCAGTAATATATTTTTTATGGTGTTTTGATTCAAGAAGTTCTTCTATAGCATAGTCTATAAAATATTTAGGATCATGTTCAATACCATCTGTCTGTCCTATCCTTGAGTTTTGCCGTATATATTTAATATGGTCAAATTTGCTTGAAGGATGGTATACAGATGCAGATTGAGAACTTTCTTTTTGGGTTTGTATTGTTTTGTCAATAATAGCTTTACAAAGACTTGGTTCTTTCTGTTTGCATGAACTAAGAATGAAAATCAGAATAGTTATGAATTGGGATGGTGTTCTAAGTTTCATAAACCATTCTTATTCGCTTAACTTCTCCACCAATTTTTCAATCATCACTACACCTTTTTCCAACTGCTCTTTCGCAATAAATTCATTGGCTCTGTGTGCTTGGGCGATTGAACCTGGACCGCAAATAATGCTTTGAAATCCCCCATTGGAAAATTGCCCTGCCTCTGCGGCATAGGCCACCGTTCCTACATCATGAATGGGTGAAATCGAGCGTACAAATTCAACAACCTCATCCTCTTCTTTTGTATCCAAAGGAGGTACAGGAGGGTGATGTTGCTCGTTTATAATTTCAAATCCAGGAAATATACTTCTAAGTTCTAACTCTCTTTTTCTGCAATAGGTGTCAAACTCCTTAATGATAGAAAGCGTATCGTCTGAGGGGATTACTCGTATGTCCCATTTGAATATTGATTTGTCTGCTATTACATTAGGAGCAATTCCTGCGTTGATTTGACCAATATGCAAAGAAGAATGGGGAGGAGAAAATCGATCATCCAATCGGCCAGCTTCTACTAAAGCATTCATTTTATTTTCAAGCCACATGATCAATCTAGCCGACTCATGAATAGCACTCACTTCTTGCCGAATTCTACTACTGTGCCCTGCGGATCCGTTGACTTTAGTTTCCATAACACAAATGCCTTTTTGACCAATAATAGGTTGCATGAGAGAGGGCTCTCCTATGATAGCGTATTTGGGCTTTTCTTTATAAGTAGCATTAATATGATCAATCAAATCCGGAGCTCCCAAACACCCAATCTCCTCATCGTATGAAAATGCAAAATAGATAGGCTTTTTTAATGTTGCCTTTGTTATTTTGGGCAATACAGTTAGACAACAAGCTAAGAAGCCCTTCATGTCACATGATCCTCTACCATACAATTTCTCATCGCCTCCATCAGTCAAAGTAAATGGGTCAGTAGCCCATTCTTGTCCCTCAACTGGGACTACATCCATATGACCTGAAAGTATTACTCCTCCATCCACTGCAGGACCAATCCTACAATGCAATGAGGCTTTTGTTCCTTCCGAATTGGGAACTAAGTGTGTCTCAATCCCAAATCCTTCAATGTACTCTTTGATCCAATTTAAAATGGATAAATTGCTTTGTCCACCTAGCACTGGAAATGATACCAATTTCTTCAATATTTCTTGAGCGTTCATAAATGTTGTTTCGTATATTCTATGCCTTGCAAGTTAACAAAGCTAGATTTTTTTAGTGAAAAGATCATTCTAACTGTATCCTATTGAAACAGCCAACAATAAAAATATCCAAGAGATAATAAGAATCATTCCTACTACCGGGAAAATAAACCGAATCCACCGATCCAATGGAACCCTACACATACTTAGCATGGCAATTAATCCTCCTAATGTTGGATTTACTAGATTGGTGACCCCATCTCCAATTTGAAACGCTAAGATCGTGGTTTGACTTGTCAATCCTAAAACTTCTCCCAGTGGAAGCATTACGGGTAAAGTGGCCAACGCTTGACCGCTTCCAGAAGGAATAAATAAATTAATCACACACTGAGCAACAGACATAGAAATAGCTGATGCATATAAGGGCAATCCTTGTAGCAATTCTGCTAAGTTGTGAGAAATGGTGTCTCCAATATTCCCCATTTCCATTAAAACCTTGATGGTAGTTGCAAATCCTACCATGAAAGCACCTGGAGCAACATAGGATACGGAAGTTAAAACGTGCTCGGAAAAAGTATTTGGACTCATTTTAGCTATTATACCACAAACCAATGCAATCATTAAGAATACAGCAGATAATTCATTGATTTTCCATTCATAATTAAATACTCCAAAAAGAATAACTCCTAGTCCCACCAAAAAGGTTAGAATGACTAAATTATTTTGTGTGGACATGGAATATTCTTTCAGGGGTTTGGATAGTTTCAAACCTTCTGTATCTAATCCTTGGCTCAAGCTTTTATTTTTATTGGAAATGATCTTTTTGAAATAGCGCACATTATAATATGCCATTATACTGAGGCCAATAAAACAGAGTATACTTCGTAAAATAGCCCCTGAAAACATAGTCAAACCTGCTATTTTATGACCAGTACCAACCGTGTATGGGTTTATTGGAGAAAGACCAAAACCTATTGTCATTGCACCCACTGATATTCCAGCAGCTAAGATTAAATCACCACCTAAAGCCAAACTAAGTACAGCCGCAATGGGTACCATCGCAATATTATTTTCATATCCTACGGCTACCCCAAGTAGACCATAAACAAAGGTCATTAGGATCACTATTGTAAATCTTTTTCGGACTCCCAATGAATTCACCAATGTACCGATGGCATTTTCAACCGCCTTTGATTTTTCCATGATTCCAAACATAATTCCACCTGCTAGTACGATGAAAATGATTTCTATCGCTGCTTTGAAGCCTAAGGGTATTGCTTTAAACATACTCAATAAGTTTACAGGAGTAGAATCTATTACTTTATAAGAGCCTGGAATAACTCGCTGTCTTCCATCCACTAAAGTTCTTTCAAATGTTCCGGCAGGAATAAGGTAAGTTAGGACGGTGACAAAGACTATTATGCCAAAAAGAATAGTGATTGCATGTGGAATGCGCTCGTACCACTTTTTAGCCTTCGATGGTTCTGAATTATCTTGCATTGGCTAAATATAATAAAGTTAATGGCAGACACCTTTACAGAAAAGGTATTTTAAATATTTTCAGTAGGAATCGGTACGCTATCTCATTTTAGATTTGCGGAACAGAACTCAAAAATTGTTTCCATGCCGGTAACCCCAACAACTGGCTCGCACTTTCTTTGGTGACTATCCAAATTGATGATTCTTCTATTGCTTGAATTCCAAAATTCGATGGGGTATTGTGCGCAAAACTTTCGATAGAAGAAAATATTGATGGAGGTTGTTTTTCTAGGAGAGTAACACTTGAAGCAATTTCGTTTTTAAAATATCGAACTTTTCCGCATTCTAGAAAGTAGAGATGAGCACACTGACTTCCTGGCTTCAGAATGACTCGATCTGATTGAATAATTTTATGATGTATATGAGGATGAATCATCGACCACTCTTGATCAGAAATAGAAACAAATAAAGAAATGTATGCCCTAAATGGATGCATGGATCAAAGTATAGTTACAAATATCGTAACATGAGAGTCTTTATTTTGTTTTGAGTTATTTTGACGAGTAATAATTCAAACGTAAAGTAAAAAGTAAATTTGTAATCTATTAAAACAAACAAAATGAATGGTCCTGATAAAGAGAGTGCTTTTCCTCTAAAGAATTATAACCGACTATGTTTTCTTAAGAATGTGATTTCAAATCCAAACATAATTGTAGGGGATTATACCTATTATGATGATTTTGAGGATGTGTCAAATTTTGAGAAAAATGTAAGATATCTCTTTGACTTCACTGGTGACAAATTAGTCATTGGCAAGTTTTGTATGATCGCTTCTAATGTTACCTTCATTATGAACGGAGCCAATCATTTATCAAAGTCTGTTTCAGCTTACCCATTTGCTATATTTGGAAATGGATGGGATGATGCCATGGAAGGAAAGTCCTATCCTATAAAAGGAGATACCATTATAGGGAATGACGTTTGGATTGGGTACAATGCTACAATTCTAGCCGGTGTAAAAATTGGGGATGGAGCCATTATTGCAACCAATGCTACCGTCACCAAAGATGTTGAACCATATACTATTGTGGGTGGAAATCCTGCAAAAGAGATTCGAAAACGATTTTCAGAAGATGAGATAGATCGCCTGTTAAAGCTTAAATGGTGGGATAAAAGTATTGAGTGGATTACTCAAAATGTAAAGAATCTTACCGGAAATAGGGTGGAGGACGTAGAGGATTGATTCTGCATAAAGGCATTGTTGAGCGAATAATTGATTGGTGTTGACAGATAATAGAACGGCTTATGTTTAAAGTTGATTTGGTAGTACTATTGGTAAAGACAATAAAAAATACTACCTATGAATTATTTACTATCCTTTCTATTTTTACTATCCTATGGAGTGAATTCCAATTTAACACAAGCAACTTTAGTTCAGGACAATACAAACCACCATTATGTTTGGGCTAGAGATGGGTTGAATGTCCGGTCGGGTCCAGGAACAAATTATGAAATTATAGCAACATTAAATTTTGGGGATTCGATAGAAGTAGTTAGAAAGACTGCAAAAAAGTGCAATATTTATGCTGTGTCGAAGGTAGATACCAACTATTATTATAGTGAAAATGAAACCGTTGGTCCACTGATATTGTATGGAGAATGGATACAGATAAAAACCAATACCGGCAAAGAAGGGTTTGTGATAAATCAGTATATTTTGAAGGTTAAACCTCACCTCACAAATAATGAAAAGAATTGGATGTTGATTGATATGCCACTAGAATCTACAGACAGTAGTTTTTTTTACAATGCGAATGAGGGCGAGTTGATGTGGAACGAGATTGTGCACAGATATGAAGGGAACGTGGTACAAATCGAAAGTAGAGGGAATGTGTGGTGGCAAACAGAGATCGAATTTGATGGCTATACTTTTCAAGAGGTAATTGTAATTATGAATATTGAGGACGAGACTACCTTGGTATTGCGAAATTGGAAAGAAGAAGTAGAATTAATAGAAGAAGGTCAAATATGTAACATATTTTTAGTGAAAAAAGGAAGTAAGATTATTTATATGGAGTCATGCAGTTGTTGAAGACTATGCTTGTTTGCGATTCATTTCTTGTACTGCTTTTTCAATTCCTCGAGGAGTTAGTGGATACATATCGATCAATTCTTTGATGACTTGTATGGTGAATGTGTGGTGCCAATACCGCTGAGGTTCAGGATTCAACCAGACTGTTCTTTTAAATTTAGCTACAAGTTCTTTATAGGTATTCCTGCTTGTAGCGTTGAGTTCGTAGGGAGCCATAGACGCATCTCCAATGATAAACACTCTATAATTGGGATCTTTTTGGAGAATTTTTTTGATAGGGATATATTTGGATCGATGTGCGTCCGTGTAAATATAATCGTAGATCGTATTGTGAAAATAGTAGGTCTCTAAATCGTGGGCGAATCGAGTTTTCATCTTACGGAATAAAGTCTGAACAATACGAATAAATGGATCCATAGAGTAACCTCCGTTATCTATCAGCAATAAAACTTGTAGCTTTTCATCGGTAATACTTTTCATTTCTGGCATAAAAAGTCCGCCTCTTTTCAGTCCTTTATCAATCGTCTCAGGGATGTCCAACTCATCATGAGCTGATTCTTCGATAATGCCTTTTAAGGAAGCGAGAGCAGCATCTACATTGTTATCATTGATAATGGAATCCATATCTACTGGGAAAAACTTACGATCATTCAAGACTTTTCGGGCCATTTTCCCACCACCTGTTCCTCCTACTCTCAATCCATCTTTTGCTGCACCTCCATGTCCATAGGGAGAAATACCTCCTGTACCCACCCAATGACTACCGCCAGAATGTTTGGAGTTTTGTTGGTCCATTACCTCCTTCATTCGTTCAAGTAATTCTTCCAGGGTGAGATCAGAATAATCGGCCATTTGATCCAAATGCTTTCGTTGAGCACCAAGTGGACCATCTCCATCAGGGCTATCGATTTGTGATGGATCATCATTATCCCAAATGTCTCTTCCAGATATAATTTCTTTGATATCGTATGTGGTGAGGTGGACGTCATCTAAAAAGTGATTAATCAAATCTTCGGTGTCGATATTGTCCCCAAACCGATCCAGATTATCGTCTCTCCACTTTTTGAACGTTTCCGATCTACGAATCGCATCACTCAATCGATCTCCGTTTTGAATATCAATATTGAGGAAATAGTCATAATATGCTCTAGTAAAAGGGCCCATCATTTTAGGATCTTTGACCACGATACCTTTTAGCACATTATAGATGTCTCCCAAGGTTTTAACTAATCCTCGATCCATTGCTTTCCTGAGAAGGAGCAATAAGCGGACATCGGCTGGCAGGTCATACGACTTTAATTTTTCTGGTAATCCTTCAAACATTGGAGTTAATTCTCGTTTTAAGTTTAATCGAAATTGGATGTTTTAATTTGCAGTACTTCTACGACCAAAGTCATCTTTGTCTTTTAAAATCATTTTCTGAATTCGCTGTAGATCGGTTTGGGTTTTAATTAAAGCTCCAATACCTTCTAGTTTTAAAATTTTATCTACCGCTTCCTGAGTAGAAAACTTCTTTACATATTTCAACCAATTCAATAACTCCCGAGTTGTGGGTGCTCTCTCCAATCCAATTTTTCTCAACTGATAAAATATATCCAGCGCCACATCTACGATCTTGTCTTCTACTTTTGGATAATGTTTAGTAATGATTTCTCTCATTGTATTCGTTTCCGGAAAATGAATGTAATGATAGATACATCTCCCTTTAAACGCTGTAGGAAGTTCTTGTTCTCGATTGGAAGTAATGACAATTGCAGGCATATTTTCTTCGGAAACTTCAATAATTTGTCCCGATTCAGGCATGATGAATTTTCTATGACTCAAAGAATAAAGTAAATCATTGGGAAATTCTCTGGGAGCTTTATCAATTTCATCGATGAGTAGAACTGAGTTTGGCGAACTGTAGGCTTTTGCTGCAGGGCCTTTTATTACATAATCTTCCAGCTTTTCCGGGTCTCTTCCTCCTGTACTCAATCTTGTAGACAACCCTTCTTCTTTTCTTTGAGCATTTAATATTTCAATTTGTGAATCCCTCAAATATTTGACGTGATCAAATTTAGCGACGAATTGGTCCACGTTACTTTTCGATCCAGTAGGGTAGACAAAAAGTTCTAGGTTATTATCAGCAGCATATTGCAACGGAAGTTCGGTTTTACCTGTTCCTGGCTCTCCTTCTATCAATAAAGGCATACCCAACACTCTTGCCATATGAAACGCTTGTGCCAAGTCGCGGTCACATAAATATTTTTCGGACCCCGTCCAAAATTCAGTCAATGCCATATTTTTTTCTTTGCAAGTTATAAAAAAATTAAAGGGAAGGAGTCAAGATGTAACTTTACAATAGCTCCGTAACACCTATCAAAATAAGTATATATTCAATGTTAGTAAAAGTTGAAATTAACCAAACTCTTTGCCATATTTACAGAACGTTAATAGGTTCTTTTTCGTTTAAATTATAGAAATAAATTACATTGCTTATGGTTGCCGCTACTTCAAAAAATATATCATCGACTTGGTTCATTTTACCCTTTGTATTACTAGCTTCGATACTTGTATTTTTATCTTCTTCCTACTTTTTACAGGTTTCTTCAGAAGTGTCTGCGTATGTAATTATTGACTTATTGATTACCATACCATTAGTGTATTTCCTTATAGTGCGAAGGACCAATATTCCAACCACCACGGTTGTCCCCGTTACAATTCTTGGACTGGTTAGTGGTTACGTCATGCTTCCTGAAGAACATCATTATTATCTTGATTTGTTTAAAGAAATAGGAGTACCTATACTTGAGATTTCTGTCTTACTCTTCATTGTTTATAAAGCCAAACAGGCGTATGATACCTTTAAAATTAACGATACAAAATATATTGACTTTTATACGGTGGTAAGTAAGACCACTAAGGAATTATTCCCAGGTAGACTCTCCGAGTTATTAGTTAGCGAAATATCTGTTATATATTATGGCATTCTAAATTGGAAACACCCCAAACTACATGCAAATCAATTTACATACCATAAGAAAAGTGGAACACCTTCAATATTTGGAGCTCTTCTTTTTATAGTGGCTGTAGAGACATTTGCTCTACATATTTTTGTGGAAAGATGGAGTGTTTTGGCTGCTTGGATATTGTCTGGTTTGAGTATTTATACTGGATTTCAGCTGCTTGGCTTTGCTCGATCACTGTCCAAAAGACCCATCACGTTGAGTGATAATGAATTGATCTTGAGATATGGAATATTGAATGAAGCAAGGATCAAATTAAGCGAAATAGAATCTATAGATTTCAATAGAAAGCAACTCGATTGGAATGATGAAATTCGGAAGTTTTCAATTCTGGGCGAATTAGAAAGTCATAATGTAGTCATCCACTGTACTGAAGTCCAGACGATGAAAGGTATTTATGGAATTACGAAAACGTTCACAACACTGGCGCTACATATTGACGAAAAAGACCGGTTCAAAAATCAAGTCATGTCATTGGTTCATCAAGTAAAATCTGAGAAATAGTTGTACATTGGTTCTTAATCAAAATTTCCGCGGCATGCATCGTTTCGCTAATCTTCGTATTTGTGTGGTAGTCCTCCTATTACTCTTATTGAATGTTACTCATGGGCAAGATTGGGCAAATTTGGATAAGTATGGGCAAGATAATCTACTAGTAAAACAAATAATGAAAGACGGGCCAAAAGCTGTGTTTATGGGTAACTCTATCACAGAGGTTTGGGCAAATTTACGTCCCAATTTTTTTAGAGAGAATTCATTTGTTGGTCGAGGAATCAGCGGACAAACCACCCCTCAAATGTTGGTGCGATTTAGGCAAGATGTAATCGACTTGAATCCCCAATCTGTTGTGATCTTAGCAGGTACAAATGATATTGCAGGGAATACGGGCCCGATGACGTTGGAAATGATATTGGATAATATAAAAAGTATGGCCGAATTAGCTGATGCTAACAATATAAAAGTGGTGCTTTGTTCTGTTTTGCCTGCCTACGATTATCCATGGAGGCCTGGGTTAAAACCCAATGAAAAAATTCCTGCTTTGAATGGAATGATCAAGGATTACGCTAGCCTAAATGGGTTTCATTATGTAGATTTTTTCTCAGTTATGGCAGATGAAAGAAATGGTTTGCCAAAAAAATATGCAGAAGATGAGGTGCATCCAACGCTACAAGGGTATCAAGTCATGGAACCAATCGTGCGAAATGCAATTGAAAGTGTAGTAAAGTGACACTGTACTAAAAGGCAGTTTACTCATTTTTTTGAAGAAGTTGAACCATCTTTTTCTCCAAAATCTGTAACACAAAAGATTTCGAAATTCATCCTTGCCAAGTTGGTCGTATTGTTGTTTTCAGGTCAACAATCCAAAGAATCAGTATGTTGATTTTCAATGGCAGCCGAACAGAGATTATTTGCGGATAGAAAGCCACTTTCTGAACATCTGTTGGTGAGTTGAGTCTAGTTATTCAAACCATTAATAAGGGATATTCCAAAGAAGCAATATCTCTTTATTTATGATAAACTGGGATGTTTTACTTCCTTTAGTCTTGTAATTGATTATATATAATCATATTACTACTATTACTA
>JARGNR010000006.1:113360-118667 GCA_029212405.1 Saprospiraceae bacterium | reverse complement strand
AGGATATCGAGTTGAGTGTAGAAAATGTATCTGGCGCGAGTTATGCATGGACGGGACCGAATGGATTCAGTTCTACTATACAGAATCCAACGATTACCGGAGCGACACCAAATGAGAACGGAGATTACTGCGTGATCATTACAATTGATGGCTGTGAAAGTGAAGAAGCATGCACAAATGTAACGGTGAAACCAACACCTCCAAACCCAGTTGTAAGTAATAATGGCCCCATCTGTGAAGGGGAAGATTTAGAGTTAAGTGCCGAGTTTGTTACAGGAGCGAGTTACGCATGGACGGGACCAAATGGTTTTACATCTAATGTTCAGAATCCAACAGTAACAGGAGCGACACCAAATGAAAGTGGTGATTACTGTGTAATTATCACAATAGATGGCTGTATAAGTGCTGAATCTTGTACGAATATGATCATAAAAGAAAACCCGCAAACACCTACTGCGGCTAATAATGGAATAATCTGTGAAGGGGAAGATTTAGAATTAAGTACAGATTTTATATTAGGGGCGACCTATGTTTGGAATGGACCAAATGGATTTAGTTCAACAGATGAGAATCCTGTCATAGCAGCTGCAACACCGAATGAAAATGGAGAATATTGTGTTATTGTTACTGTTGATGGGTGTGAGAGTGAGCCAGGGTGTACGACTGCAATCATTTCTCCTGTATTAGATGCAGGAGAAGATCAATCCATCTTGTGTGCGGTATTGTCAGATTTAGAAATAACATTGACGGCTACTTCTACTTCAAATGGATCTTGGGCAGCTTCAACATCTAATCCAGGATCGGTTACGTTTTCAGATAATACTTCAGAAAATGCTACTTTAACAAATATCACTATTGAGGGGGTATATATTTTTGAATGGAGTAATGGAATTTGTAGTGATCAAGTAGAAATTACGATAACGGAGAAACCATATGCAGGAGAAGATCAATTTGTAAAATGCAACGAAATAGGCTCAGCAATTTTAGGAGCAGTTGGCAATGGTACCTGGTCACTTGGAAATGTACCTGGTAACGTTAGTATTGACGATATCAGTGAACCAAATGCAGTGGTAACGGATTTTGAAAATCCAGGAATACATGAATTTATTTGGACGGTAGGATCATGTACAGATACAGTACTTGTTGTTGTAGATGATGACTGTGAGTGTCCTATAGCAAATAATATCATTGATGGTAATCCTGAAGATTACTGCGAAATCAGTTCACCTAGATTTATTGATGGGCAACCAGCAACTCCAGCCGGTGGTACTTATCAATGGCAATATAATAATGGAACTGGATTCTCAAATATTGCAGCAAATTCAGAAGATTATACTACAGAAGCTTTAGGTATTGGTACACATGTATTCAGGAGAATATACAGTGTTACCAGCCCAATTTGTGCTGATACAAGTAATCAGGTAACCATAAATGTGTACAAACAACCTTCTGCTGGAAATGATCAAGACTTTACCTGTGAAAACTTAGAAGTATTTGAAATAACCATGGCAGGATCTGGTGTAGGAACTTGGAATCAAATTTCTGGGACTGGCACTTCATTAATTGTCAATAATACAGATAGTACAACGATCATAAGCAACTTTTCATTACCTGGAACCTATGTATATAGTTATGGAGATGACATTTGCTCAGACCAAGTGACTATTACTGTTAGTGAAGAAGCAGATGCAGGTCCTGATCAATCCATTGAATGTTTTGCTGTTGATATGGCTGTAATGGCTGCAGTTGATCATCCAGATGGTGTTTGGACTTGGGGCACAACCCCAGGTAACGATCAACCTGTTTTTGATATGAATGATGCAAACGCCTCAATCAGTGGATTTGCTCAAGATGGTATATACAACTTGACATGGACGGTTGGGAATTGTAGTGACAATGTTCAGATTATAGTAGGGGATGATTGTGATTGTCCTATAGATAATAATTCGATTGAACAACCAGATCCATCTCAGTTCTGTGGACAAAGTTTAGCTGTAGAATTGATAGGAAGTGAAGCTAGCCCTGAAGGCGAATATGCTTGGGAATATCAATTTGGAAGCAATGGGTTTGTTGATGCTCCTGGTATTAATGACCAGCAGAATTATACGACAGAACTATTAGATGTAGGAGTTCATACATTCAGAAGAGTGTATACAACTTCATTTGCACCAATTTGCTCAGATATTAGTAATGAAGTTGTAATAGAAGTTCTAGATCAACCAGATGCTGGTTCAGATCAAGTTTTAGAATGTATTGATTTACCTGGTGGAAATATTTCTATGAGTGGGTTGAATTCAGGAACTTGGAGTGCATTGACGGCAACTAATTCTGGTACTGCTAATATCGTCGATCCAACTAATTTGAATACAGAAATAAATGGATTTAGTAATCCAGGTATATATGGTTTTGTCCTTTCCAATGATATTTGTAAAGATACAGTGTATGTTTCTGTGACAGAATCAGTAAATGCTGGACCAGATCAATCCATAGAATGTTATGTTGCAGGAAGTACTACATTAGCAGCGATCACTCCTAATGGAACATGGTCTGTTGGTGCCGTTCCTCCGAGTGCAGGTAATCCAATAATTTTATCTCCAGGAAGTCCAAACAGTGTAGTACAAGGTTTTGATCTACCTGGTACATATCAATTGATATGGACAGAAATCAATAGTAATTGTTCAGATGAGATTGAAATCGTAGTTGGAGAAGATTGTGATTGTCCAATTAATAATAATAACTTAATTCAACCTATTCCTTCCGAATTCTGTGATAATGTTTCTATGCTTCTTATTGAAGGTTCAGAAGCAATGCCTGGAAATGGGACTTACCTATGGGAATACAACTTCGGAAGTGGATTTACCGATGCTCCAGGGTTAAATGACAACAAAGATTATACTACCGGGACATTAGATGTTGGAGCGTATAGTTTTAGAAGAATTTATTCCATTGATACACCAGAATGTAGTGATACGAGTGATATTGTTAGCATAATTGTATTAGAAACTCCATTTGCAGGACCGGACCAATCCCTTGATTGTATAGATTTTCCTGGAGCTACAATCATGGCAGCAACAGGGGTAGGAACGTGGGAGCAAGCAACTGGTAACCCAGTTATAGTCTCTATAAACGATATGAATTCATCTACAACAGCAATTGATGGTTTCAGTGAAGCAGGGGATTACACATTTACTTTTACGAATGGAGAGTGCGCAGATGAAGTGATCATTACGGTTTCTGAATCTGCCAATGCAGGAGTAGACCAATCTGTCAATTGTTTTTTAACAGGAACAGCTTCATTATCTGCAGTAGGTTCTGGTATGTGGTCATATGGTACCACCCCAAATAATGATCAACCATCTTTTAATATGTCGAATGCAAATACCACTATATCGGGATTCGCAAGTGCAGGTACATACGAAGTAATTTGGACAACAAACGATGGATGTACAGATGTTCTAGTAATTACAGTCGGCGACGATTGCGATTGTCCTATAGGTAATAATGTAATCACACAACCAGATCAAAATGAATTTTGCTTTGAAAGTGAGGATGTGTTGATAATTGGCCAAGAAGCTAATCCATTAGGTGGAACGTATCTTTGGGAACACAGCACTGATAATATAAATTTTGGTACTGCTGGAGGAATAAATAACGATATTAATTATTCAACAGGCAATTTACCTGTAGGAGAGCACAGTTTTAGAAGAATATACGATTTAGATTCACCAGATTGTAGTGATACAAGTAATGTGGTTACAATAATTGTGTATTCCCAACCGGATGCAGGAATAGATCAAACACTGTCTTGTGTAGAGACTCCAGTTACAATTACCATGGCTGGTACTGGACCTGGTGTTTGGACATCAAATGCTCAAAATGCCTCTGTGAATATCATTTCACCATCTTTTGCAAATACCGAAATTACAGGGTTAGTATCTGGAGAATATTTCTTTACATTTTCAAATGGAATTTGTGAAGATGAAGTGAGGATTCTAATAACTGAAGAAGCAGTTGCTGGCGATGACCAGAGTTTTAATTGTTTTGAAACGGCAACAGTAGTATTAAATGCCAACGGAACAGGGAATTGGACTTGGGGCACAACTCCATTTAATGACCAACCTGGATTTGATTTTACAAGTAATAATGTATCTGTAACTGGTTTTGGTTTTGCAGGTGAATACAATTTGATTTGGACCAACGACGATGGATGTACCGATGAACTTACGTTGACGATAGGTGCAGAGTGTGATTGCCCAATAGCCAATAATATAATAGATCAGCCTAATCCAAGTGATTTCTGTGGAGTTTCTCCAGAAATTGAATTAACAGGATCAGAGCCTACACCTTTGGGAGGTGCATACAATTGGGAGTATAGATTTGAAGGAGGAGCTTGGGTATCAGCTCAAGATCCAAAAGATCAAAGAAATTACACAACAGATGCTTTAGGTGTTGGAAGACATGATTTTAGAAGAAGATATTCTGTTACTTCACCGATAGCTTGTGAAGATGAAAGTAATATAATAACAATAAAAGTATCTGAGTTGGCAGAAGCAGGCCCAGATCAGACAGTGGATTGTTTCGAAGATGACGTTGCCACAATGGCAGCGGAAGGAACAGGAGAATGGAGTTGGGTATCAGGCTTAACGGCAACAATTGATCAGCCATCGAATCCTGCGTCAACGATTAGTGACTTCCCATCTGCAGGTATCTATACCTTGGTTTGGACTACGCAAGAAGGCAGTTGTACCGATGAAGTAGAGATTACAGTAGGAGCTGCATGTGCATGTCCGATAGAAGGAAATACAATTGTACAACCCGAGCCATCCGAATACTGCGGAGCAGGAGTGGATGTAACGATCACAGGATCAGAGCCGACACCAACAGGAGGAGTATATCTATGGGAGTATGATTCAGGTTCAGGTTTTGTAACTGCATCAGGCGACTTTAGCAGTAAAGACTATGAAGCAATAAATTTAGGAGTTGGCGTACATACCTTCAGAAGAAGATATACAGTTGATGCACCGATTGCTTGTGAAGATATAAGTGATGTTGTTACGATCACAGTGTTTGAGGCAGCTCAAGCAGGCCCAGATCAGACAGTGGATTGTTACGAAGATGAAGTTGCAACCATGTCAGCGACAGGAGTAGGAGAATGGAGTTGGGCTTCAGGCTTAACGGCAACAATTGATCAGCCATCGAATCCTGCATCAACGATCAGTGACTTCCCATCCGCAGGTACATATACCTTGGTTTGGACTACGCAAGATGGAAGTTGTACCGATGAAGTAGAAATTGTAGTAGGCGATG
>JARGNR010000006.1:41531-113260 GCA_029212405.1 Saprospiraceae bacterium | reverse complement strand
AATTAGCTCAAGCAGGCCCAGACCAATCTGTGAATTGTTATGAAAATGGTGTTGCCACCATGGCAGCGATAGGAGTAGGAGAATGGAGTTGGGCATCAGGCTTAACAGCAACAATTGATCAGCCATCGATTCCAACTTCAACGATTAGTGGCTTCCCTTCAGCAGGAACCTATACTTTGGTATGGACTACGCAAGATGGAAGTTGTACCGATGAAGTAGAAATTGTAGTAGGCGATGATTGTCAGTGTCCAATTGCAGGAAATACAATTGTACAACCCAATCCATCTGAATATTGTGGAGCGGGAGTGGATGTAACGATCACAGGATCAGAGCCGACACCAACAGGAGGAGTATATCTATGGGAGTATGATTCAGGTTCAGGTTTTGTAACTGCATCAGGCGACTTTAGCAGTAAAGATTATGAAGCAACAAATTTAGGAGTGGGTGTACATACATTCAGAAGAAGATATACGATTAGTACACCGATTGCATGTGAAGATATAAGTGATGTTGTTACGATTACCGTGTTTGAATTAGCTCAAGCAGGCCCAGACCAATCTGTGAATTGTTATGAAAATGGTGTTGCAACCATGGCAGCGATAGGAGTAGGAGAATGGAGTTGGGCATCAGGCTTAACGGCAACGATTAATCAGCCATCGAATCCGGCATCAACGATCAGTGACTTCCCATCCGCAGGAACCTATACCTTGGTTTGGACTACACAAGATGGAAGTTGTACCGATGAAGTAGAGATTGTAGTAGGAGAGGACTGTCCTTGCCCAATAGCAGGTAATACAATTTTTCAACCGAATCCATCTGAATTTTGTGGAGCAGGAGTAGAAGTAACGATTGCTGGATCACAGCCTACGCCAAGTGGTGGCACAGGTACATTTAGATGGGAATATAGTTTGAATGGAGGCAATTTTATGCCAGCGAATGGATTATTCGATCAGAGAGATTATTCAACAGAAAGTTTAGGAGTTGGGGTACATAGATTCAGAAGAATTTATGCGATTACATCACCGCTGTCATGTTCAGATATAAGCAATGAAGTTGAAATAATTGTGTACGAAGCTGCTAATGCAGGTCCAGATAGGAGTGTAGAATGTTTCTCTGAGGGAAGTGCGACAATGGCTGCTGTAGGAGAAGGACAATGGTCTTGGACTTCGACTTTAGAAGCATCCATTGATCAAGTAACCAATGGAAATGCAACAATTAACAATTTCCCTCAAGCAGGAGTGTATGAGTTGATGTGGACTACTGATGAAGGAGAATGTACAGACATAGTTCAAATAATAGTTGGAGATGATTGTTTCGAATGTGAAATAATGGATAATACAATTGCCCAACCAATTCCTTCAGACTATTGTGAAATTAGTCCTGAAATGCCAATTGTTGGAGGTATGGCCTTACCAACTGGTGGGGTGTACTCATGGGAATACAGTTTCAACGGCAGTGTGTTTGTAGAGGCTGTTGGAATAAGTAATGGATTGAATTACAATACCGTCGAATTGCAGCCAGGCGAACATAGGTTTAGAAGAAGATATACATTAAGTACAAATCCATTGTGTGAAGATGTAAGTGATATTGTAGAAATAATGGTTTCGGAGGCTGTAGATGCAGGAGAAGATCAAGATTTGTCTTGTACTCGAATTAATGAAGTCGAAGTAATTATGAGTGCGCTTGGAAATGGATACTGGACTCAGGATAACTTAAATCCAGAGATGGTTCAATTCTCAGACCTTAATAATGCAGAGGCAATTCTTACAGGGTTTACGACTCCTGGCGTATATACATTCATTTGGTCCAACTCTGTTTGTGATGACGAAATGACAATAGTAATTGGAGAGGATAAAGATGCGGGAGAAGATCAATTTGTAGATTGTTTTGTAGACGGTGAAGTCATAATGAATGCGCTGGGTAATGGTACATGGACTCCGGGTTCAAATAACCCAGGCACTGTTTTGATGTCTTCCACAACAGATCCACAGGCGATTATAACAAACTTCTCAATCAATGGAATCTATGAGTTTATATGGACAGTAGACGGATGTGAGGATATCGTACTGATTGAAGTAGGAGATGCCTGTCCATGTTTCGTAGAATCTAATTCTATCTTAGATGATGTGGACGATGTATTCTGTAAAACAACAGGAGAACTCTTGATAGTTGGAGAGGAAGCACTACCACTGGGAGGAACCTACTCGTGGGAAATAAGTATTAAAGGATCGGCATTTACGAGTGCACCTGGAATTAACAATGAAAGAGATTACAATGCTTCCAATTTTGGAGAAGGAACCTATATTTTAAGAAGAATATATACATTGAATATTGATGGAGTGGAGTGTAGTGATGTTTCTAGTGAGATAGAGTTTTATGTATTTGATAAGAAACAAACACCAGGTGAAATTTACTTTTCTCCTGACCCAGTTTGTCTTGGTGACTCATTGATTTTGGAAGTTGATTTTAATCCAAACTTGATATATAATTGGGAAATTATGTCTGGTGCTGGTAGAGTGCTTTACGCATTAGATAGTATGGCCATGATTGTAGTTGAATCTCCTGGAACATTGATGGTATCTGTTACTCAATATTTGGATGGATGTGAAAATAATATACAATCCACTTCATCCGAAATTGAAATTACAGTATTGGATACACCAAAACCATATTTAGGACAGGACACCACGTTCTGTGAGTTAGATGAAACATTTACCATATTCCCTGGTGATTTTGAGTCATATGAATGGCACAATGGTTCATCAGATGATCAATTTGAAGTTGAAGGAGAAGGAATATACGAATTGACGGTAGTGGATTCTATGGGTTGTGTCGGATATGATATGGTCAATATAAAGTCATTCTGTTGTGAATTTGCTCATCCAAATATTTTCGTTGCAGATAGCAGAGGAAGTAATTCATCTTTCAAGGTCACGGATATATACGACTGTGTTATAGAAGCTGAATTATACATTTATGATAGATGGGGCAACCTTGTATTTATCGGGGATGGTTTGGATTCATGGGATGGCACATTTAAAGGAAAGTTTGTAGAACAAGGAGTCTATGTCTTTATCTATAAATATAAAGCGTTGGATGCTGATCGACAAGAATTTGAAGATGAAGTCAGTGGAGATGTTACGGTATTGAGATAATCGTTAATAATTACTATTAAAAATTGAACCCACATTTATTTGTACTACGGTACGATAGTTTTATAAAGTTGAGATTTTTGAGTCTTAGACAGTGCAAAGTAATATTTGCACTGTTTTTTTTATGCTTAAAATCTACTGTTTTTAGTAGAAACTTCTTCAATTATTTTTGTCAAATTCTGTCATTTTCAGTTCTAATTCTGTCTGTTTTTTACTTCTAATTTATTAAAGAAAGTACAATTAGAACATATGACTGCATACTTAGTAAAGTAGTTGTCAAACACATTGAACTGAATCTATTTTCGAGGTTACTAAGGGTATTTTTGTAAATAGAAATCAGCTCTCCATCATTTAGTTGACACCCAGTTTACCAGACAAAGGAGAGTTCTTCAAAGCATTTGCTGGAAGATTTGATTTATTGGGAAACAATGTAAAAGCGTAAACCAGTGCGCGATTGTGTCTCTCTATTTCAAGGTGATTTCAAAGGAATTTTGAAAAACTCCTTAATATGGAAGAAACAAAACATACGGTTACCGTCAAGGTTGAAAAATTTAACGCATTACGCGAATTGGTATTACTCAAAGTAATATCGGTCTACTTATTTTGTTTAATTTTTAATCAAGGTTTAATTGCTTCAAATGTCGCTCAAAGAAGCGATTTCAATTCTTCATCTTGTATTTCTGAATCTTTTTTGGTTAATTCTAATTGTCAAATTGGAAACTTATATTTTGAACGATGGACTTCAATTTCAGGAAGTAGTGTTAGTGATTTGACGTCAAATGCAAATTATCCTGACTCTCCAACAGAAACTGGTTATATCTCATCTTTTCAAGGTCCAGTAAATTACACAGAAAATTATGGTACAAGAGTTAGGGGATACATTATTCCATCTGAAAGTGGAATGTATACATTTAATGTTACAGGCGATGATAATACAATTGTGTATTTAAGTTCGGATACTAATGAAGCGAACAAATCAGAAATAGCTTCTGTGACATCATGGAGTAATATCACAGAACACGAAAAATCTCTATCTCAGACATCTTCATCTATTTATTTAGAAGAAGGTGAAAGCTATTTTGTAGAATTATTACACAAGGAAGGAGGTGGGGGAGACCACTTTCAAGTTTATTGGAAAACACCAAGTCAGTCTGTAACATGGGAAATTATCCCTGGTCAAAATCTATTCCCATATGGGTGTACTGAAATTTGTGATAATGGATTAGATGATGATGGCGATGGAAATGTAGATTGTGAAGATAAGGATTGTGGATTCATACAAAATAGAGAATTTGATAATGGGTTAGACAACTGGATTCTTTGGAATGAAACAAGTCCTACCAATAATTCAACCCTATCATTGGACCAATCCTATCAATTATCTGGAGGCAATTCCGCAAAAATCGATATTAATACAATAAGTTCTCCTCCAACAAATTGGTACATTCAATTGCAGCAACTTGGATTGTCTATTGAAAATCAAAAAACATATCTTGTATCTTTTGATGCAAAAGCTGAGTATGCAAGATCAATTGTAGCCTCTATTCAATTGAATGAAAGTCCATGGACTACATATTTTTGGGAAGAGGTAAATTTGACAACAACTCCAACTACGTATCAATTTGAGTTTGTTGGGACGCAGACACAACTGAATAATATAAAATTTTATTTTGCTCTTGGCTCATCGTTATCAGATGTGTGGATCGACAATGTTCAATTAAAAGAAATATGTGTGGAGTGTTTTGCAGATGCAGGACCAGATCAAACACAATGTCAAAATGCTGTTTTTGAAGTAAATGCCAGTACTGAATATGCAGGAGCAATAGGAACATGGAGTGTGGTGAGTGGAGAGGCATATACTCAAAAGAGTTGGAATGAACCGAAAAATACATTTACTATTCCACCAGGAACAACAACTTTAAGATGGACAGTAGCATCATCTGGGAACTGCTCTGAGTTTGATGAAATAACATTGACCAATACCTCTTCATGTAGTGTTGATTGTATTGATCCATTAAATATCAATGGTGATTTGGAGGATAATGGAACCATCTCAAGTTTTCCTTTAAGTTTTAATACTTCTTCTGCGTCCTTGATTGGAGCAGAGAATAATCCAGCAGGTTGGGCAGAAAGATATGGACCGAATAATCCTAATACTGCAACATTTAATGGAGCCTACTATATAAATACTTCAAACAATACAACGGGGGATGCACATAGTGGGTCTTTTGTAAACTATTTAAAAGGAAGTACATTTTGTCTTTCACCTTTATCAACCAATGCAGGGTTGGTTTGTGGAAAAACATATCAATTTAGCGTTTGGGTTGCAGCCTACACCTATCAAGGTACTCAAGGTGATGCACCTTTTGCACTTGAATTTTTTGCAAGTAGTAATAGTGGAACTCCTGAATTATTTGCACCAAAAGTTGAATTATTGGCACCAGCAAGTACATCATGGAATGATCTAAATTGGAATAGATATGTATTCGAATTCACACTTCCAGAAAGTGGATACGATTGGAGTGATTTTGCATTCACAACGTATAGTGATGATCACGGTATTGTGATAGATGATTTGTGTATAACAGTTTTAGAATCAGGATCGGAAGCACTCGCTGGTGCAGATCAATCTGCTTGTTCAAATATATTTAATTTACAAGCGAATATACCACCTACAGGTTATTCAGGATCATGGAGTGTACTTGAAGGAGATATTTCTCTTTCTTCACTAAATACCTCTTCAACAGTGGCTACTTTGAATAGTGGCAATCTAGGAACAATCATGTGGACCGTATCAGATGGCATTTGCTCTTCTTCAGATAGACTTGTTTTAAGTTATGAAGCACTTCCACCAATAACACCTAATAATGCTGATGTGTGTGTGGGTGAATCTGTCGAGATTTCAGTAGGAGGATGTTCAGGAGATTTACTTTGGGTAACTGGAGAAACAACTTCCTCTATTACAGTTACTCCAGCATCTAGCAGATCTTATTCAGTCACTTGTACCGATGTTCAATCCTCAAATATTGTATTAAATGGCAATTTTGAAACATCTTCCAGTATTCAAAATTGGCAGAATGGAGGTGGAGCAATAATCACTACCGATCCAGCTCATGTACATTCTGGAAATAATGCTGCTTTAATAGATGCAAGTTCAAATTGGGGAGGAATGGATCAGTCTATTTCAATCGTCCCAGGAGAATCTTTTACCGCTTCTTTTTGGGGTAAAACGAATAATCCAAATAAACTGGCTATTGCTGGGTTGTCATTTTTAGATAACTCTTGGCAACAAATATCAGATGTAAATGAAGTAGAAGTATATGCAACAGAATACCAACAATATACTTTAAGTGGGGTAGCCCCTTCCAATGCTGCATATGTACAAATTGGATTTGGTGCTTCTTCTCCATCCAAATTTTATGTGGATGATGTAGAAATCACAAAAGGGATAAACTGCGAAAGAACCGCTAATGTCTCGGTAACGGTTTTGGACTTGCCTACTGTAAGTGCAAGTAATGATGGACCATTAACATGTGATAACACGAATGTTCTGTTGACTGCTTTACCTTCAGGGATGAATTATTCTTGGTCTGGAGGCGGGAGTGCTCAAACAAAGTCAGTATCTGCTCCTGGAACATATTATGTTACGATTACAGATGAAAACGGATGTGAATCCATAGCTTCAACGGTTGTAACCACAAATTACAATGGACCAAATGCATCTGCTATAGCCAATGGCGCAATTTCTTGTAATGTCAACAATGTAACGTTAACAGCTTATCCAGCGGGACTGACCTATGCTTGGTCCGGAGGTGGAACAGGACAAACCAAAAGTGTAAGTGTTGTAGGAGAGTATACGGTAACTGTTACAGGGACAAATGGTTGTCCTTCAGTAGTTTCGGTTAATGTGATTCCTGATAATAAACCACCACTCATTGTAATTGACGATGTAGAAACTTGTGAAGGAGAGACCGTTATATTGTCCCCTGAATTGTGTGAGTATTATCCAGATATTGAAGCGCAACGACTATTACCGCAATCTGGTTGGAACAATACGTATGGGGATCAAAGATCTCCATTGTCTGGAGATGGGGAGCTATGTTTTATTTTGGACTCTGTCAATCTTGCCTCAGCTCAGATGATAGGACTAAATGATGATTATGCTGCAAGTGACGGGTATACTGATCTTGATTTTGCCATGTATTTTTATGTGCGAACCACACAAAATAGGGTCTTGATTCAGATTCGTGAGGGCGGAGCATATAAAGGAATTGGATATGATGGCCCACCTGTTTTTGGGGCAGAATATTGTATAAGAAGAACTGGATCTACTATTGAATATTTGATGGATGGTAATGTAATATTTACGAGTGCAGTCAATTCTTCAGGGGATCTATATTATGATCATACGTTTTATTCAGGTGATGGAATTTGGTCAACAGGATACTCTTCATTTAAAAATTTTAGCGTGTGTGGTGATGTAGAATTACAATACGAATGGAGTAATGGTGCGACAACAAAAACTATAAATGCGGATGCTTCAGGACAATATGCGCTCACGGTTACCGATGCAAAAGGATGTTCTTCAAATACTATTGTAGATGTTGAAATCTATTCAAATCCTATCGTTTCTATTCTTAATGATGGTCCAATAACTTGTGCTGATCCCGTGGTTACTTTAACAGCGCAACCCTCAGGGATGTCATACCTTTGGGGAGATGGTAGTACAAATTCAACATTGGATGTAACGACATCTGGAAGCTACAACGTTACAGTTACAAATGGAGATATGTGCACAAATTCGGCTACTACGATAGTAAGTACGTCCGATAATCCAATCGTAGAAGTAACAGGACCTACCAATCTATGTTTAGGTGAAACCTCTACCTTATCTCCATCTTCTGGAGGAGTTTGGACGAGCAGTAATACGGAAGTAGCTATTGTAGCGAATGATGGGAGTGTTGCCAGCATAGGTCCTGGAACAGCCTTTTTTACATTTACGGATGATGGTACAGGTTGTGCATCTGAACCTACAGAGTTGATAACGGTCAATCCTGAATTATCCGTTTCTATAGATAATGAGAGTGCAATTTGTGTACAAAGTGGTTCTGAATTGATTGCAGTTCCTTCAGGAGGTACAGCGCCATATTTATATTCATGGTCTGGTCCTAATGGTCTCAGTTCCAATGCTCAAGCATTAGCTGTTTCAGAATCTGGAAATTATTATTTAACCATAACCGATGATGCTGGATGTACAGCGGAAACTTCAGGCTTTGTGTATGAACAATATGACCCATATATTTTCACCCTAAATACAGAAGTATGTGAAGGCGAAGATGTGAATTTAAGTGTTAATTCAGGATCAGCAGTTTCTTATCAATGGAGTACCAATGCTGGAAATGCAATTACTTCTTCTATAAATGTAATACCAAGCCCTCCATCATCGACATATTTCGTAACCGTCACGAATAACTTAGGATGTACAACTATTGCTTCGGCTGAAATAACTGTTCACCCAAAAATCGCAGTTTCTATTAGTGGAGGCACAGATATTTGTATTGGAGAAACCAGCCAACTAGCACCTACTTCGGGAGGAACTTGGGTGAGTAGCAATACTTCTGTAGCGGGAGTATCTAATTCAGGTTTGGTTACAGCATTAAATCAAGGAAGTGCGACTTTTACATTTATCGAAAGTGGTACCAATTGTGAGTCTGATCCAACTACTCCTATTACAGTAAACCCAAAAACTACTGTTTCAGTAACTGGTCCAACAATATTATGTGAAGGAGAAACAACGACGTTGTCTCCAACAACTGGAGGTACTTGGGTAAGTTCAGATGAATTAATTGCTACAGTAACAAATGATGGTGTAGTTACTTCAAAAGGAGAAGGAACAGTTTCCTTCACATATACTAATTCAAGTACAGGATGTGTATCTGATGCCACATCTTCGATTACTATTCATCCTACACCTACCGTTACTGTCACGGGACCAAGTACTATATGTATTGGAGACCAGACTTTTATTACTCCAACATCGGGAGGAATGTGGACAAGCAGTAATACAAATGTGGCAACAATTTCTAATACTGGAGTAATTACAGGTGTAAGTGCGGGAACGGCGGAGTTTACGTTCATAAATTCATTCGGATGTCCTGGGGATATTTCTGGAACAGTAACAGTGGATGAAAGCATAGAAGTTACCTTGATCGGTGAGAATATATTGTGTGAAGGAGAGGCACAAATATTGACTGCTTCAGTAGCTGGAGGTACATGGTCATCCAACAATACTAGTATAGCTTCCGTAGATCCTAATTCTGGTGAGGTAGTTGGCATAGCAGATGGAAATGTAATTGTCACATATTCAAATTCTTCATCAGGATGTTATTCAGACGCTGAAATGCCATTGGAGATCAAATCTAAGCCTACAGGATTTATTTCTGGATCTGTAAATATATGTGTTGGAGAATATACAACGCTTACCTCGTCTACGACAGGGTATTGGACTAGCAGTGATACAGATATAGCCATTGTTTCTAACAATGGTGATGTAGTAGGGATTAGCGGAGGAACAGCGACATTTACATTTACAGCTGATAATAATTGTTCTTCTGTGGAAACAGGAACATTGACCGTAAATCCTGATATAAATGTAGATATTGATTTTGGAAGTTCAGTCTGTCTTGAAGAGAATATGCAGCTTACTGCAAATGTAAGTGGAGGAACACCAAATTACCAATATTCGTGGAATGGTCCTGGTGGTTTTGCATCCGACCAACAAATAATAGATATCACAATTAATGGAAATTACAATTTGGTTGTAACGGATGATGCAGGATGTTCTACAAATAAATCTGCATTTGTTTATGCAGCATATGAACCCTTTATATTTGCTTTAAATACAGAAGTTTGCGAAGGAGAGTCCGTAACGCTCTCTGTAAATTCGTCTTCAGTAGCCAGCTATGAATGGAGCCCAAATACGGGGGATGCCACAGAACAATCTGTTTCGGTTATTCCATCTTATCCATCTTCTACCTATTTTGTAACCGTCACGAATAATGAAGGATGTACCACAGTAGCTAGTGCAGAAATTACAGTTTTTGCCGTGCCAGAAGTTGAGGTGGAAGGGAATACTACAATTTGTGAAGGCTCGACCACAACATTAAGCCCTTCAAGTGGAGGTTACTGGACCAGTAGTGACAATAGTGTAGCTACGGTCACCGATGATGGAGTGGTAACTGGAGTAAGTTCAGGGACAGCAACGTTTACATTTAGAGATGCAATTTCAGATTGCTTATCAGAGGAAACAGAATCTGTGACAGTTGGGAATAATACACCCGTTTCTATCAATGGGAATAATACATTGTGTCAAGGAGAAGTTACCACATTTACAGCATCGGTGGCAGGTGGTACATGGAGCAGCAGTAATCCAGGAGTCATTACGATCGATTTAAATGGAGAAGCCAATCCAATTGCACAAGGAACAGCAACCTTGATATATACAATACAATCAGGAGCATGCTATCAGGATGGATCTTTGGAAGTTACCGTTAACGATGTACCATCAATAAATATTAATGGACCATCCACCATTTGCGAAGGAGAACAAACCTATTTAATACCTACATCTGGAGGGACATGGGCAAGTAGTGACCCTACAGTGGCGATTGTATCTAATTTTGGTGTCGTTACAGGTGTTTCTGGGGGTACGGCATCGTTTACATTTACATCTGCGTATGGGTGTACAAAAACGTTAGCAACTCCGATTTCTGTTTTAGCGAGTCCAGAAGTTAGCTTTGCCGGACCTTCTAATATTTGTATCAATGAAACGACTACACTTTCACCATCTTCAGGCGGTATATGGGTGTCAAGTAATAGCAATATAGCAACAGTAAATAGTTCTGGTATTGTTACTGGAAAAAAAGCAGGATCTGTAACATTCACCTTTATCGAATTGGCGAATGGATGTATGTCTGATGATATACTAACCGTGACGGTCAATCCGAAACCAACGGTCACGGCACCTGAATTAGATGAATTATGCATAGGAGAAACAACATCGATTAGTCCTACAGAAGGTGGAACGTGGACAAGTACAAATTCTTTAATTGCTTCTATTGGGAATGATGGGACCATAACTGCAGTAGGCCCTGGAGCAGTGTCATTTATATTTACAAATTCAATTACTGGATGTAGTTCAAGTGAATCTTTACCTATAGTTGTGAATGAAAAACCAACAACAATTCTAATCGGACCAGACGAATTATGTATTGGGGAAACATCCACCATTTCTCCTTTAAGTGGTGGAATATGGTCCAGTTCAAATGTTAGTTTAGCCACGATTGATAATCAAGGAACCATAACTGCAGTTGGATCAGGAGATGTTCAATTTTTATTCACAAGCAATTCAACGGGTTGTATGTCAGATAGCAGTGTAGTGGTTACAATCAATGAGCCGACGGAAGTTGAATTTATAGGAGACGATCAGATTTGTGTTGGTGAAATGACCAGTTTGTCTCCTTCTTCAGGTGGAACATGGGCAAGCAGTAATGAGAATGTTGCATCTGTTTCAAATTCTGGACTAGTAACAGCAAATGCTCCAGGAGTCGTGACATTTACTTTTATTAGCAATGAATTTTGTAACTCCATTCCAACATCAGAATTACAAATAGATCCTAACCCAGTGATCACCTATAATGGACCTACCAATATTTGTGTGGGAGAATCGACTAATTTGCTTCCTACTACTGGGGGAACTTGGTCAAGTAGTAATCAGACCATTGCTACGATTTCAAATGCAGGAGAAGTTGTTGCAGTTGGAGCTGGAAGTGTTCATTTTACGTTTACCAGTTCAACAACGGGATGTAGTTCTACAACGATAACCTCACTTAATGTATATACACCACCTTCAATATCAATTTCAGGACAGAGCGAATTGTGTGTCGGCCAACAATCGAGTATGTCCCCTTCATCTGGTGGTATATGGTTAAGTAATAATCCTGAAATAGCTTCAATTAGTACATCAGGATTGATCACTGCAATCAATGAAGGAACTGCTACGTTCACATTTATTGAAGATGGGACAGGGTGTCAATCGACAAGTACTGAACCAATAATAGTTTTACCAAAACCAACAGTTACAATCGAAGGAGAAAATGCTCTTTGTGTAGGAGAAACAACTACTTTAAGTCCCAATAGTGGTGGATCATGGATTAGTTCTAATCCTGCTGCTGCCACGGTTACCGATGAAGGTATTGTGGAAGCTGTATCTCAAGGTATTGCCAGATTTACATTTATTTCTGATGAAGGTTGTAGTTCAAATCAAACAGCACCAGTGATTGTCATTGCTGCACCAAGTATTCTGATCGAAGGTTCGGATTTATTATGTGTCGGAGATCAGACCCAATTGCTTCCTTCAAATGACGGAACATGGGAAAGTTCGAATAACGCAATTGCAACAATTTCTAATTCTGGATTGGTCACTGCATTGACAAGTGGAGAGGTCGTATTTACGTACACGGATACCAATACTGGATGCGTCTCAGATGAGTCCGAAATTGTAACGATTAATGAACCCCCTACAATTACTATTTTAGGACCTGATGATATTTGTGTTGGGGGATCTACCAATTTAACTCCTACAGATGGAGGGATATGGGAAAGTTTAAATCCTGAGATCGCTACCGTTTCAAATGAAGGAGAGGTAATTGGAGTTTCAGTAGGAACAACATCATTTATATTTACAGAATTAGCTTCTGGGTGTTCGTCAGTTGAATCAGATGTTATTACAGTCAGTAGTGGACCGGGGATATCATTCATAGGAGACACTGAGTTGTGCATTGGAGAATATTCATCGATCAGTCCTACAACAGGTGGTTCTTGGATAAGTACAAATCCTGCAGTAGCTCAAATATCAAATGATGGTATAATTGAAGCCATATCTCAGGGAAGTGCAAATTTCATATTTACACAAACAGAGTCAGGGTGTATATCTGAATTAAGTGCAACTCTTCAAGTTAATGGAGCTCCAACAGTTATTGTAACAGGGAATACTGAGATTTGTATCGGTTCTTTAACCACACTTTCGCCAAATTCAGGTGGAAGTTGGACGAGTTTAAATCCATCTATAGCTAGCGTGACCTCCGATGGAATTATAACTGGTGTGTCTGCAGGAGTTGCTGCATTTGTATTTGAAGATACGGAGACAGGATGTATAACAGATGGATCAACAACAATTTCTGTTATTGCAAATACGGATGTTTCTATTCTCGGAGATGATGTGATTTGTTTGGGCTACACGACCAGCCTTTTTCCTACATCGGGAGGGATTTGGGTGAGCAGCAATCCAGCTATTGCAACAGTATCCAGTTCGGGAATTGTTACAGGAATTGCGCCTGGTAAGGTTTCATTTGAATTTATTAATACTTCTGCGGGATGTACTGAAGGGAATTCAACAGATGAAATAACGGTTCGAAGTTGTTTGAATCATGATTACAATGTAACGATTGCGGATGAAGTGATTACAGGGGATTTAAGCACCAATGATAATATATCAGAAAATGCAATCTATAGCAATACTCCGATTTTAATTTCAAAGCCTTTAGGAAGTTTACCTGACTTGACGGTGAATGCAGATGGAAGTTATGAATTTTTATCTTCAAAAAAAGGGAAATATTTGTATTTCATACCGGTTTGTTTACCACCATATGGAGCAAGCTGCCCTAAGTCAGTTTTTGAAATTAATGTTGTAGACAATATTTATTCAGAAGGAACACCAGTCAGTAACTTAGAATTTGCCACAACGTATATGGGTGTGGATGAAACAGTTAACGGAATTGAAATAGATATTAACACCTTGGAAAATGATGCTTGTATTTTTACTGGAGGATGCTCAATGGATGATACATCGGTTGCTATTTTAAAACAACCAAACAATGGAACTGCGACAATCGGTATTAATGGAATAATTTCATATAGTTCGAATCCTGGTTTTATTGGGCAGGACACATTAGAATATGAAGTTTGTATGGATAGTGGTTTGAAGTGCAGTCAATCCACACAAGTTATTACAGTGAATCATAATTCTGCGGTTAATTCAACGGTTCCAGTTGATGATTTTGGGTATATCTTGAAAGGTGAACTTTTAACGGGCAACGTGATCAACAATGATTCTGATCCTGAGGGAGACAATATTTCAGTTGTACCAATGGGCTCGTTAATTGCTCCGATTTCAATCAATGGAGGAACTTATTATATCGATGGATTTGGAAATTATACATTTACACCTGATGAAGAGTTTATAGGATCAACAGAATTTGTATATACCCTTTGCGACGACAATAGTGTAATAGCGTGCACTGATGCAACCATGCACATCCTGGTATTTGATGATATGTCCTTACACATAAGAGTTTATTTGGAAGGCGCTTTGATGCAAAATAATGGGGCAGTTTCAACAACTAGTGGATTTCCACTGATGAGGGATGATCTAAGAGTCAATCCGTTTACTGGAGAAAACTTCATTCCTACTGATGATCCATATACCTATATGAGAGATCAATTTATGAACACTCCATCTAAATTTAATAAGTTAGGTCCAGGGTTATTGGCTGAGAATATTCAAATAGAAGATTCATTAACCGTCTTTAGTGTAACTGGAGATAATGCAATTGTGGATTGGGTTCATGTAGAATTACGTTCAAAAGATGATATGTTAGTTCCAATTGCAACACGTAGTGGCCTATTGCAACGAGATGGAGATATTGTGGATTTAGATGGAAGCAGTTTACTTAAGTTCAAAGGAATCAATGTAGATAGTTTCTATGTAGTGGTCAAACACAGATCACACCTAGGGGTGATGTCTCAAAAAGTGAGTAATAGTGATCTTATTGATTTCACCTCTCCAGACTTCGAAACCTTTAATTACGGCACTTCAAAAGGAGATGGCAATAATTATACTGGACTGTCTCAAAAATCAAATGTGGTCAATGGGTTTAATGCTTTGTGGGCTGGTGACTTTGATTCTAATGGGAAAGTAAAATTCTCAAACCCTGATGATGATCAAAATATCATGTTCGTGGATGTATTGTTTAACTCGCCTGAATTTTTAATAAACTACAATAATGCTTTTGGTTACTTGACCGGCGATTTCAATATGGATGGGAAAACCAAGTATACCAATCCAAGCGATGACTTAAATTATTTGTTTAGTCAACTCCTTTTGTACCCTAATAATGTATCGTTTTTATCCAACTTTAACTCAATGATTGAGCAAGTTCCAGAATAAAGGCAGAAAAGATTAGATGTACGAAATGAAAGCTCTCCAATTCGGTCATGGAGAGCTATTTTTAAACATAAATGAAGAAAAATTATAAATATGCGTAAAAGAATGTGACAACCAGTTTACATAATGAATTTTATTTTGAGGCCAAATTTGCAGTTTGATATCTAAACGTTCGAATAGGTATGAAAGTAGCTAGATTAGAGGTATTAAACTTAAGACACAGGTGGTAATTATTATCCTTGAATCTTAATTTATGTATTGCTTTTGATACATTTTTAACACCCTACAAATTAAGTAGTAATTAGTTTTATAGGTGTTGGAAGTCTATCAATTAAATATTCAATCCCGGAATATTAATATATAAAGTAGAATTTGATGGATGATACGCAAAATGGTTTTGCACATGGTTGTAGTCTAGGTTCAATACTTGAACAGCCTAAAATGAAATTAACTTTTTCGCTCAATACTGAAGTATTCTCAGCCTTGTATAAAGGCTTGGTACTCTGCATTGTAGTCGTTTTTACCACAGCGATTACCTATACAGAGGGGCACGGTCAATGTTCAGGAACAATCTATGATTCAGGCGGGAGTGGTGGTAATTACAGTAATTTTGATAACATTACAACAACGTTAGATGCGGGGGCGAATAAATTAATGGAGATTTCATTTACCTCATTTAACCTTGAAAGTGGATATGATTATTTACGTATTTACGATGGTCCCACAACTAGTTCAACTTTGATTGGAACCTATACTGGAACTTCTTTGCCACCAGATATCACCTCCTCAGGGCAATACCTTACTATAAACTTTCAAGCTGATTATACGGTAACCAGACCAGGATATTCTATCGATCTTTCCTGTATTGATATACCCCCAGTACCTGAGTGTTTAGCAATTGCACAAAATAATAATGGAAATTTGTATTCTTGGACGGGATCGCCTGCAGGAAGTTCATTTATGGGAAGCTTAGGTGCCACTGAGATTGAAACCATGGCACTTAGTTTTGATGGACAAACTATTTATACGGCCAACGCTGGAGATTTTGGAACCGTTAATTCTGTCACAGGAAATTTCAACTCTATTGGTCCAATTGGGGATGCAGATGGAGCATTAGGGACAATCACTTTGGATGATGTCGATGGGATGGCTATAAACCCTACCAATGGGTATATCATGGCTGTTCATAGACGGAGTTCAGACAATGATTTGTTTTTTGTCATCAATCCCGGAACGGGAACCGTAGAGAAAAATTACTTTGGGCCAGGTATAGATTATCGTGAAATTGTAGGAGCATTACAAGATATGGATGATATTGCCTTTCATCCAGTCACCAATGAATTATTTGGTGTATCTACAGTATCAAATAGCACCACGTTTGACCAGATTGTTCTTATTGATCAATATTATGGTACGGTAACACCCATTTCAAATTTACCAACTTGTGATATTGAAGGGCTTACTTTTAATGATGCAGGTGTTTTGTACGGATCATCAGGATTCGAAGAGTGTGCTCCATATACGGACAATACCATTTGGGAAATCGATTATTCTACAACAACAGGTAGTGTGACTGCTATTGTCACCTTGCCAGAAGCAGATGTGGAAGCGTTGGTATGTTTTGTTTCTGCTGAAGAACCTTGTAATGATGTAGCTTCAGGTGGAAGAATTGGATCGTATCAAAGCATATGTGCAGGAGATGATGTTGCACCTTTTACCAATGTAGAGAGTGCTACTCAGGGATCTGGAGGAACGATTGAATATAAATGGTTTTATAGTACCACTTCATGTATAGCTCCTCTGAATAATGATCCTGCTTGGATAGAAATACCAGGAGAGACAGGAGAAACCTATGATCATGGTGTACTGTATGAAACAACTTGTTTTGTAAGAGCAGCAAAGACGCAAGGTTGCCCAGTTTATATCAAAAATTCTAATGTAATAACTGTGGATGTGAGTCAATGTGCGTGCCCATCACCAACAACAGTCTCGTATTCTATAAGTGCGGGTGATGATGATGTTGAGGAGCGAGAAGATAGTACGATGTATCTGAATAGTACAGATATCGAAATGGCCTTTGATGCAAGTTCACAGACCATTGGATTGCGTTTTAATAATGTTAATGTCCCGGATATTGCCAATATTCAATCTGCTAGATTAGTATTCAAAGCAGACGAAACTACTTCGGATCCGACTACGTTAACCATTGAAGGTGAATTGACCGGGAATTCTCAACCATTCACTGCTGTAGATCAAAATTTAACCTCACGAAATCGGACAGCAAGTTCGACAACCTGGTCAGATATTGAACCATGGACCGCTGGTAATATGTATACATCTGTCTATTTCACAGATGTAATTCAAGAAATCATAGATCAGGGAACCTGGAGCTCTGGCAATAGTCTTTCGATAATCATAACTGGAACAGGAAAAAGAGTGGCGGAAGCATTTGACAAATCATCAAGTACACCCATAGAGTTAATAATAGAATTTTGTGACGAGGAAATATGTGACAATGGGGTAGATGACGATGGGGATGGCTATGCAGATAGTTTTGATCCAGATTGTCCATTATATGCCCCTTTTGATTGTGATAAGTCACTATATCAATCTCTTTCACCAGATAATGGGGCCACATATTTACTAGATGAAATTAGTACCGATCCTATTTCTTTTAATAATGTGTATGATTTATCCATAAATGGAATGACGGCTTCTGGTTTTAATTCAATGGCATTTAATCCAGTAGATCGATTTATATATGGACTCAATCCATTAAAGACAGGTAATTATGAACTATACAGAATTAATAACATAGGAGCCATCCAATATTTAGGAAATGTCACAGGTTTATCTGGAACAAATGATGCAGGGTGTATGTCATCCAATGGATCGTATTACGTTTCAGGTGCGAGTGATCGCTTGTATGAGATAAACATTAACACATTAACGGCCACGGAAATTGCAAATCTCGGATTTGCAAGTAATGATATGGCGATCAATCCCGTCGACAATTTAATTTATGCATGGAATTCAGATGCCAATCGCTTGTATACAATAAATCCGATTAATGGTGCATCCACTGCTATTGGCAGCAGCAATAGCCAATATGCAATTTTTGGATCTATGTTTTTTAATGAGCAAGGAGATCTACTTGCCTATGGGGATGACACAAATGTAAGTGGAACGGGACAAGAGACATTAGTACAAATAAGTACAATAACGGGTAGCGTTACTCCTATTGGAGTAGGGCCAGAAGCGTCTGAGAACGATGGATGTTCTTGTGCTTTTGGCGTTGGGTTTACCAAAGCTAGTTCTGAAATAGCAGTAGAGCCAGGTGATTCATTTACTTACACATTTACGATATATAATAGAACTGGGCAAACAATAACAAATATAACATTTGAAGATATTCTTCCTACAGGCCTAACTTTTGCTTCAAATCCTTATAATGTTACAGGACTTTCATTAGGGTCACCAAGTATTATCGGATCAGGCACAGCTAATTTTGTTATTTCTAATATACCTCCTGGAGAACTAAATTCATTTGATATTGATTTAAATGTTCCAGTAGACTATTGTGATGATATCTCCAATCAGGCAAGTCTAACCAACATAGCCTCAGAATTTGGAGGGCAGATTGTTTCGGATGACCCTGCAACCGTAGATATCAATGACCCAACAATTACCCTCGTCGGAAATTGCGAAGAATATTGGTTAGAATCAGAATGTGAAGACGTAGGAGCAAATTGGAATGTAGTGGTAGATAGTACTGCGTCACGATATAATTATGCAACAATTAATCCTGGATTCAATTCCTTAAGTACACCTCCTAGTGGTGTGGACGATAGAATACGATTTAATGTAACCATAACGAATCCTGGAAATTATAATATTTTTGGTCGTGTCTTCGCTCCAGGATCCAACGATGATTCATTTTGGGTAAGAGCCAATGGAGGAACGTGGTACAAATGGAATTCTCTTTCTTCCTTTGCTTCGGGAGGATGGACTTGGGGACAAGTATATGATTCTGATAATGGAAGTACTGTCGTGACATTTCCCCTTGTTGCAGGGGCAAATACGATTGATTTTGCCTATCGAGAAGATGGGACACGATTGGATAAAATAAAAGTTGGATTAAGTGATGAAATGCCAACTGGAGAAGGAGGAATATCTCAAAACTGCCCTGAAATTTGTGACAATGGGGAGGATGATGATGGAGATGGTCTTACGGATTGTGAGGACGATGATTGCAGTGGAGAGGTATTATGTCAAGGACCATGTGATCCAGGTAAATTATTTGTGGAAAGATGGTTTGGTATTTCGGGCTCCGTGGTATCTGATTTAACTTCTCATCCAAACTATCCTGATTCTCCAGACGAATTGGATTATATTACTCTTTTTCAAGGTCCCAACAATTATGCGAATGATTATGGAACTCGTATCAGAGGATTTATCATACCCTCTGAAAGTGGAACTTTCACGTTTAATGTTACGGGGGACGATAACACCATATTGTATCTGAGTACAGACGTCAACGATACCAATAAAAGTGAAATTGCTTCAGTTACAGGTTGGAGTGGAGTTACTGAGCACAATAAATATGCAGTTCAAACTTCTCAAGAAATAGAATTAAGAGCTGGAGTATGGTACTATGTAGAAGTATTGGTGAAAGAAGGAACTGGAGGTGATCATTTTCAAGTATATTGGAGAACACCAAGTGCCCCATCTACTTGGAATATTATACCCGCACTCAATATTGCACCATACATATGTCCTGAGATTTGTGATAATGGAGATGATGATGATGGAGATGGCCTTACAGATTGTTTGGATCCCGATTGTGAAAACGGTGTCAATGTTTTTATAACGTCAGCAGACAGCGAGATTTGTTTAGGAGAGACTGCCATTTTGAATGCACAATCCTCAGGAAGTCCAGGGTTTTTAACATACACTTGGTCTGGAGGAGGAGGAACCGATCAAACGGCTTCAGTAAGCCCCTTAACCACGACTACTTATGTAGTTACTGTTACAAATTCAAGTGGATGTACTGCTACAGATCAACTGCAAGTGATTGTTAATTTACCTCCTTCAGCCAGTGCTTCAAATGATGGTGATGTTACTTGTGCTGATCCTTCCGTTCAATTGACAGCTTCACCAGCTGGATTGAGTTATGCCTGGTCAGGGGGCGGAAGTAACCAAACCAAAGATGTAACTGTACCTGGTGTGTATACAGTTACAGTTACGGACGCTAATGGATGTACGGATACAGCAAGCACAACAGTGGGAGATGACACCGCACCACCCAACGCAGATGCAGGAGCAGATCAGGCAATCTGTATCGGTGAGAGTGCTTTATTGAATGCAACTGGCGGAGTTACCTACGAATGGGAAGATGGATCTACTATGAATACAAGGAACGTCACTCCAATTGTAACTTCAGAATATATTGTAACTGTTACAGGTCCAAATGGATGTACTGATATTGATACCGTACGTGTTGTTGTCAATGCATTGCCAAATGTTTCCATTGTAAAAGACGGAGATATTCAGTGTGATAATGCATCTGTTCAACTGTCTGCAGTACCTTCTGGATTATCTTATATTTGGTCGACAACAGAGACCACAGAAACGATTTCAGTAACCGCTTCAGGTATCTATGATGTTACGGTTACAGACGGCAATGGTTGTGTAAATACTGCACAGATCACCGTAGATGAGTACTTGACTCCAACAACAATATTCTGTGAAAGATACAGGATAAGAGAATATGATGTCTGGGGAGGTTGGATAAACTTTACTGGGGTGTGCGAAATTGAAATATGTGAAGAAGATGGATTGTCTGATATCCAAATTGATGGCGGACCTAACCTAAATACTGGATGGGTATGGACTGATGAAGATAATAACATAGATGGTGAGGTTGATGAAATAGTAACGTTCCAAGATATTGATGTAAATGATGCGGGTACGTATACTGGAGTATATACAAATGAATATGGATGTGTGAGTACATTAAACATTAATGTTATTGTTAATGCAAACCCCATTGCATCTGCCAGTAACGATGGGCCCATAACATGTAATTTGCCTAACGTTACAATAACGGCCTTACCTTCAGGTATGAGATATAATTGGTCAGATGGAGGAACAGATCAAATAAAAATAGTCAGTTCAACGGGTGTCTATTCTGTTACAGTAACCGACCCTAATGGCTGTACTTCAACAACGTCTACAACGGTCACCGATGATTTGACTCCACCAGAAGCTGATGCAGGCCTTGCAGAAGCGATATGTGAAGGAGAGAGTGCAAACTTGACCGCAACAGGGGGTGTTTCCTACGCATGGTCAAATGGAATCAATACTGCATCTCAATCGGTCAGTCCGCTTACAACAACAACTTATACAGTGACTGTGACAGCAGCCAATGGCTGTACAGATGTGGATAATGTGATCATTACTGTTAATCCATTGCCAACAGCAGCAGCTTCAAATAATGGACCTATAACTTGTAATCTACCGAATGTAACCTTAACGGCCTTACCTGCTGGAATGTCTTATGCTTGGTCAGGAGGAGGAACGGCACAAACTAAAAGTGTTAATACAACAGGGATCTATACCGTTACTGTGACAGATTCCAATGGATGTACTTCCACGGCATCAACAACAGTTACGGATGATTTAACTCCGCCTGTTGCCGATGCAGGTCTTGACGAAGCAATTTGTGAAGGAGAGAGTGCCAACTTACTCGCAAGTGGAGGTATTTCCTATGCATGGTCAAATGGAAGCAATACAGCATCTCAAACGGTGAGCCCACTATCAACAACAACCTACACAGTGACTGTGACAGCAGCCAATGGCTGTACAGATGTGGATAGTGTGATTATTACCGTTCATCCATTACCCGCAGCAGCGGCTTCAAATAATGGACCTATTACGTGCAATCTACCGAATGTAACGTTGACGGCTTTACCTGCTGGCATGTCCTATGCATGGTCAGGAGGTGGAATGGCACAAACAAAGAGTGTTAATACAACAGGGGTCTATACCGTGACCGTGACAGATTCCAATGGATGTACTTCCACGGCATCAACGACAGTTACGGATGATTTGACTCCGCCTGTTCCAGATGCGGGAAGTGATCAAGAAATATGTGATGGAGAGAGTGCAAACTTGACGGCAACAGGAGGTATATCCTATGCATGGTCAAATGGAATTAATACAGCATCTCAAACGGTGAGTCCTGTAGCAACAACAACATATACAGTGACCGTTACCGCAGCCAATGGCTGTACAGCGGATGATAATGTTACCATAACGGTGAATCCATTGCCAACGGCTTCAGCTGCAAATGATGGTCCTATTACATGTTCTCTTCCTAATGTAACCCTTTCAGCTTTACCGCTTGGAATGGTATATTCATGGTCAAGTGGAGGGTCTGGTCAAACCACAACTGTATCAACTTCAGGCACATATATGGTAACAGTGACAGACACTAATGGATGTACGTCTACTGCTTCTACAGTAGTAACGGATGATCTTACATCTCCGACTGCAGACGCTGGAAGTGACGTACTCATATGTGAAGGAATAAGTACAGATCTAACTGCTTCAGGTGGGATATCGTATGAATGGTCAAATAGTGCAGGGAGTACAGCTACTGTGACAGTAAGTCCAGTTGTGACAACAACTTATACCGTTACCGTTACTGCAGCTAATGGTTGCCAGGATGTAGATGATGTAACTGTTGTTGTAGACCCAAAACCTATCGTAAATGTAACGGGTTCGGATACCATATGTGTGCAAACGACTACAACACTTTCTCCAACAACTGGAGGGACGTGGCAGAGTAGCGATAATTCTATTGCCATCGTATCAAGTTCAGGCGTTGTCTATGGACTGAGCCCTGGATTGGCAACATTTACATTTACAAGCGCGGCGACGGGTTGCCCTTCAGATGCTACTGAAGCTATCAGGATCACAGAAGACTTATCCGTAGCCATTGACTTTGTAGGAGGTATTTGTATTAATGATGATTCACAACTTTCTGCAAATGTCACTGGTGGTACTATGGATTTTACCTATAATTGGAGTGGTCCATATGGATTCACAGGGTCATCTCAAGTAGTAGATATATTCATGTCTGGGAATTATTATGTAACAGTAACTGATGTGGCAGGTTGTCAAGATGCAACTTCAGCCTATGTCTATGAAGCCTATGATCCATTCATTTTTACGCTGAATACGGAGATATGTGAAGATGAAGAAATAACACTGTCCGTAAATTCATCCACGGCAGTATCCTACCAATGGGGTGCAAACGCTGGAAATGCCACTACTCAAGCAGTAACCGTAACTCCTGGATTACCGTCGGAGGATTATTATGTAACGGTAACCAATAATTTAGGATGTACGACTGAAGCCTATGTACATATTGATGTAAAACCTAAAACGGCTGTAAATATAAGTGGTGGAGATGAGATTTGTATTGGAGAAACTACTCAATTGAGTCCTTCAACAGGAGGTATTTGGACCAGTTCAAATTCTTCAATAGCGGGTATAACAAACGACGGAATTGTTACTGGGTTATCTCCAGGGACCGTCACATTTATTTTTCTTGATAGTTCATCTGATTGTGAGTCCGATCCGACACTCCCTGTTACAGTATTGGATAGGCCAGTAGTAAATATAACAGGTCCAGATGCACTATGTGAAGGGGAGACTACAACAGTAAGCCCTTCATCAGGAGGAATATGGACAAGCAATGATCCATCTATTGCAACGGTAAACAACAATGGAATCGTTACAGCAATTAGTGCAGGTACAACCACTTTTGAGTTTGTGGATTCAATCACAGGTTGTACATCACTAGCTACAACAGAGATCACCGTTTATCCAATATATACAACCTCCTTCACGGGACCAGACTCAATATGTGAAGGGAATCAGACCTATTTAGCCCCTACGAGTGGAGGAACGTGGGCTACAAGTAATCCTTCAATAGCTACAGTTTCCAATATTGGAGTAGTGACTGCATTGACACCGGGCACGGTTACATTTACGTTTACCAGTGATTATTCATGTGTTTCAGGGGCTACCACTCCTTTAACTATATTACCAAAAGATATTATTTCCATTTCAGGAGATACAGAAGTTTGCGAAGATGAGACTATTGTCCTATCCGCATCCTCTGCAGGAGGGTCGTGGTCAAGCAGCAATAATTCAATTGCTACGGTAAGTGCGATCGGCGAAGTGACAGGAATTGCAGCGGGAAATGTTGTGATAACGTATACCCATGATCCGAATAAATGCGAGATCGATCCAACGTATCCAATAACTGTTCTTGAAAAACCAACGGTTGTGTTAGACGGGCCTGCAGAGATATGTTCAGGAGAAGTGTCTCATGTTTCAGCATCAAGTTCAGGTGGGTTTTGGAACAGTAGTGATGAAACGGTGGCCATTGTTTCAGTAGATGGAACCGTTGTAGGTTTGTCGGCAGGGACAGCTACGTTTACATATACTGCTTCAAATTCATGCGAATCCAATTCTTCACTTACGTTGACGGTGAATCCGGCCATTGATGTAGATATTGACTTTTTAGGATCAGTCTGTCTAGAAGATAATACACAGCTCTTAGCTGCAATTACGGGGGGAGTTCCCACCTATACTTATTCCTGGTCTGGACCGGGTGGTTTTATGTCAACAGAAGACACAATTGATGTAGTACTAAGTGGACTATATAATGTTCTGGTAACCGATGGTGCAGGTTGTTCAAGTAATAAAACAGCATATGTATACGAATCATATGATCCTTTCATTTTCACCTTGGATACAGAAATATGTGAAGGAGAAGATATTACACTTTCCGTGAATGGATCCTCAGGGGGTACCTATCAATGGGGAGCTAATGCAGGTTCAGCCACGACACAATCTGTAACAGTCACGCCTCCGATTCCAGGGGACACGTATTACGTGACGATTACCAGCCCAGAAGGTTGTACCACAGTAGCCAATGCGGTTATAGATGTTGAGGCATTACCAAATGTGTCTGTCACAGGAGCAGATTCTATATGCATTGGAGCGACAACAACATTATCTCCCACTACTGGCGGTTTATGGACAAGTAGTAATTATAGTGTTGCTTCTGTCACGAATTCTGGTGTTGTAACTGGATTGGCACCAGGTGGTGTAACATTTACATTCAGAGATACTTCTACAGGATGTTATTCTGCACCTACGACTACGATAGCTGTAAATGCAAATGAAAATATAATAATTAGTGGAGATAATGACATATGTGTGGGATCTCCAGAAACGTTAACAGCTTCAGTGGTCGGAGGAACGTGGAGTAGTGGAAATACAGGAATCGCAAGCATAAGTCCATTAGGTGTTGTAACACCTGTAGCTGCTGGTTCAACTCAAATTTATTATACGCCTCAATCTGGAATGTGCTATGATGTAGCTTCCCGATCAATAACAGTAAACAATTTGCCCGCGGTAAATATAAATGGACCTTCCACTATTTGTGAAGGAGAAATTACGTATTTGGTGCCAAGTAGTGGAGGTGAATGGGTAAGTGATAATCCATCCGTAGCTACCGTATCCAATATTGGAATAGTAACTGGAGTTTCAGGAGGTACAGCATCGTTTACCTTTACCTCAGATGCAGGTTGTGTTCAAGCGTTGGCAACTCATATAACCATTGTACCAGAACCTGTTGTAAACATATCTGGGCCTTCTTCAATTTGTATAGATGAAACAACAAATTTAACTCCTACAACTGGAGGGGTTTGGATTAGTAGTAATACTGTTGTTGCCACTGTGAATAGCTCTGGATTGGTAATTGGAAAAAATCCAGGAACTGCACAATTTACATTTGTAGAATTTACAAATGGGTGTACATCATCAGATCTTATTGAAGTCACGGTAAACCCAGTGCCTACGATAACAGGACTAGGAGATAATAATCTCTGTATAGGTGAGACGACCACCATATCACCAACTACTGGTGGAACTTGGATAAGTAGCAATACGGCTGTTGCCACTATAAATACAAGTGGTATCATAACGGCAGTAGGAGCAGGAGCTGCTTCATTTATATATGTAGATAATGCTACAGGGTGTGAGTCCGTTTCTTCAGGATCATTGACCGTTGAAGGTAATCCTACGATTAATGTTAATGGCAGTACAGAGTTGTGTGTAGGAGAAACATCATCCATGTTGCCTTCATCAGGAGGTATCTGGAGTACATCAGATATATCTATAGCAACCATCTCAAACGATGGAACTGTTACTGCGGTATCTGCAGGTGATGTTACGTTTACTTTTACTAGTAATACCACAGGATGTACGTCAAATCAAAGTGATGTATTTACAGTAAACAATCCAACATCAGCATCAATAACAGGATCATCTAGTATGTGTATCGGCACTTCAATGACGTTAACAGGAACAGAGATAGGGACATGGGAATCTAGTGATGTAAATATAGCTTCGGTCAATAATTCGGGATTGGTTTCTGCCAATGCGCCGGGTGTTGTTACGATAACATTAAACACATTTGCATCTTGTATTACAAACCCAACGTTTGATGTTCAAGTAGACCCAGATCCTAATCCAGTGTTTACAGGTCCTCAATTTTTATGTATCGGATCTACAACCACATTAAGTCCAACTACTGGAGGAACTTGGACCAGTAATGATACCACAGTTGCAACAGTTGATAATTTGGGCAATGTTCAAAGTATATCTAGTGGAGTGGTAGGTTTTGTGTTTACAGATTCTTCCACAGGTTGTACTGCAAACACGTCTAATTTACTTACTGTCTACAGTGAACCGATAATCAGCATTTCCGGAGATGACGAAATTTGTATTGGAGCCACAACAAACATGTTACCTTCCTCGGGAGGTCAATGGATTAGTTCAGACGTAAGTATTGCGACCATTGATCCAAGTGGGGTAGTTACGGGAATATCTGAAGGTAATGTCACGTTTACCTATATAGAAAATAGTACAAGTTGTGTTTCAGAAGTATCAGATATCGTAACTATTCTTCCAAAACCAGTAGCCTCAATAACAGGTCCAAATCAATTATGTATAGGTAGTTCATCTTCTTTGGCACCCACTACTGGGGGAAGTTGGATAAGTTCAAATGGAGCTGCAGCATCGGTAACGGATGAAGGACTTGTTACTGCAGTAGGTCCAGGTATAGCTAGGTTTACATTTATTTCAAATGATGGATGCGCATCCACCCAAACTGCTCCAATAGTTGTATATGGTGTTCCTTCAGTCAGTATAGATGGTCCTTCTGATTTATGTGAAGGAGATGGGGTTCAAATGTTACCATCATCTGGTGGTACATGGACTTCAAGTGATAATTCTGTCGCTACTATAGCCAATAATGGATGGGTATCAACTATATCTGTAGGTACAGCAACATTCACATTTACAGATACAACAACAGGATGTGTATCCGTAGCATCAGATGTATTGACAGTAAATGCCCAACCTATAACAGCAATAAATGGACCTTCAACAATTTGTATAGGATCGACAACTAACTTTACGCCGTCTGCAGGTGGAATTTGGACAAGTATAAATCCTTCAATTGCTACGATCGGTAATAATGGAGAAGTAACAGGAGTTGCTTCAGGAACAGCAAGATTTGTGTTTACTGACCTTATAACAGGATGTGTTTCAGATACGAGTTCAATAATTACGGTGACTAGTGAGGCTACTCCAGTGTTCACAGGTTCAGAAGTAATATGTATTGGAGATACCACTTATATTACTCCTGATTCGAATGGTACTTGGGAAAGTACCAATACCAATGTAGCAACCATTACAAATAGTGGCCTCATTGTTGGTGTAGGTCAAGGAACAGCAAAGTTCAGGTATACTAATAGTACTACAGGTTGTATATCTAATTTGAGTTCATCGTTGACAGTAAATGCCCCATCAACTGTTTTAGTAGATGGAGATGATTTAATATGCCTGGGATCAACAACAACTTTATCTCCTTCCAATGGTGGGACTTGGGTAAGCTTGAATCCTAGTATTGCAACGGTAGATAATTCAGGATTGGTTACTGGAGTAGGTCTTGGAACTGCTTATTTTACATTTACGGATTCTATAACGGGTTGTACCACAGATGGATCGTTAAATATAGATGTAGAAGATGCTTCACCTGTAAGTATATTAGGTGAAAGCGATATTTGTATTGGATATACAGTTACTCTGACTCCGTCTACAGGAGGATTTTGGGAAAGTAGCAATGAAGATATAGCTTCGATTTCTAATTCAGGAATTGTAACAGGACGTGCACCAGGAGTGGTAACATTTACTTTTACTGATCTAAGTTCGAATTGTGTAAGCATTAATGTATCAGATCCAATAACTGTAACCAGCTGTAAGAATCATGATTTTAATGTGGCTATTGTTAATGAGGAGATATTTGGAAATGTAAGTACAAATGACAATTATCCACAAGTTGTTTATTACAGTAGTTTTCCTCAATTGATTTCAAAGCCAGATGCGAGTATTGTTGATTTTACGATTAATACAGATGGTAGCTACTCCTTTACAGGAAGTAAACCAGGTAATTATCGATACAATGTTCCAATTTGCTTGGATGAAAATGATAATGGATGCCCAACCTCACTTATCGAATTTACGTTGGTACAAAATCAGTATTCTACTGGGAATCCTGTAACAAATTTAGATATTGCAACCATATTTGGTGTAGAAGATGCAGGTAAATCAAGTAGTGCTCCGGGCACTTTTGAGATACAAACCACAAACAACGATATCTGTGTTTATACATTAGGGTGTGATATGGATTGGAATACAGCATGGATTGATGATGTTACTTTTAATGGATTCTCTGAAATAAAACCAAATGGAATAATAGAGTATACTCCAGAAGCTGGTTTTATTGGTTTTGATACGATTTATTATGGAATGTGTGCGGATGGATATGCCAATTGCAATACCTCGATGCAAATAGTAACAATCAATCACTCCAGTGCAGCCAATAGTGTGATTGCTTCAGATGATTTCAAGTTCACATTGCGTGGAAGTTCTGTAACAGGCAATTTATTATTGAATGACAGTGATGCAGAAGGGGATAGTATAAGCATTACCCCTCAAGGGTCATTCATGGCTCCTATCACAACAGTTGCAGGAGAATACTACATTGATGCGCTGGGAGATTTTACATTCACTCCCAATGAAACATTCAGTGGACATACAGAGATCATATATCAAATTTGTGATAATAATCCGGATCAGGCATGTATGAATGCTACACTTCATTTATTGGTTTTTGATGATATTTCAGTTGAATTAAGAGCATATATTCAAGGTGCTTTGATGCAAAATGGGGGTGCAATTTCCTCAACTGGAAAACCATTGATGAGAGATGATTTAAGAGTGAGTCCATTTACAGGCGAAAATTATATTCCTATATTGGACCCGTATACAATATCAGCAGATCCATTTATTTCAACACCTTCAAAATTTAATAAAATTGGACCAGGTTTATTGCCAGAGAATCAAGTAGTTACTGATTCTAGTGGCGTTTTTGGAGTGAATGGCGAGAATGCTATTGTTGATTGGATTCACGTAGAATTGAGATCCAAAGAAGATTCAACCGTTCCCATCGCAACTCGATCTGGATTACTGCAAAGAGATGGAGATATTGTGGATTTGGATGGGGTATCTAATTTGAGATTTAATTCTGTCAATGTGGATAGCTTTTATGTGGTAGTAAAACATAGATCTCATTTGGGTGTGATGTCTGAATTGGTCTCTCATACGGATATGATTGATTTTACAGACCCAACGTATCCAGTTTTTAATTTTGGAGTCAAAGGCCTCAGTGACTTTACGGGACTATCCCAAAATATTAATGTTATTAATGGTTATTCTGCGCTTTGGGCAGGTGATTTTGACTCCAATGGCAAGGTGAAATTTACGAACCCGGGAGATGATCAAAATGTACTTTTCATCGATGTTTTATTTACGTCTCCAAGTTTCTTGATCAATTATGATCAAGCGTATGGATATTTGACGGGAGATTTCAATATGAATAGTAAATCTAAGTATACCAACCCAAGTGATGACCTCAATTATCTCTTTAGTCAGATCTTATTGTATCCACTTAATAGTTCATTTTTGTCCAATTATAACTCCTTAATTGAACAAATTCCAGAAGAAGAATAATATTACTTTTACAAGCGAAATGTAAGAATTTGACATTTGTTAGAATTGATCGTAAAGTACTGTCTATTCCAATGTTCATGCTATCTTATTGGACTTTCATTCTGTATTTTTGGTACATACAATTAAAATACCCTTACTTTTTTAATTGGTGTTTAAAATCATTGAATCTTTTTGTGCTAACACAAGAAATTACCAGTTTCGGTTCATGAGTTTTTCCGCTTGAAGGTTTAGGGTTTTTAATTCTAGACGCCCAAGTAATATGGAAGAAATAATAAGCACCAAAAGTGCAAGCGCAAGTTTGTTTATACGCAATAGTAGAAGAATAAGTTCATTATCTCTTGTATTCTTCATTGTATGTATAACCTCCATTCCAAGCAGTAAAGCAAGGTCAAATTCTGATTTTATTTCTACTGGAAATTCTATCACTTCATTTTCAATCAACGATTGGCCTTTTCTAACATCGATGACAGCGGTAGATGAAATCTGCGGTAATGGTATTGATGACGATGGGGATATGCTCGTGGATTGTGATGACCCCGATTGTTATTTAGCAGAAAATGCAAGTAGTGATGTTCCAAAATCTATATCAGCATCCAACGCTGTTACGATCACTTCAACCTTAACGATTTCAGAAAGTGGTACAATCGAAGATATAAATGTAAAGAATCTAGATATTACTCATACCTGGATAGATGATGTTATTGTAAGTTTAACCAGTCCTTCTAATACGACTAGAGTTATATTGAGTCAACCTTGTAATAGTGAGGATAATATTTTCATGTCCTTGGATGACGAAGCTTCATCTGGTGTTTTTCCTTGTCCTCCAACAAATGGATTGGCATATCAGCCTACAAATTCACTGAACGTTTTTGATGGAGAAGAGATGAACGGGACTTGGACGTTGACTATACAGGATGTGTATCCCAGCGCCGATGGTGGCTCACTGAATGGTTGGACCTTAGAAATTACAAAAGAATGTTCGAGTTCTATCGAGATATGTGCCAATGGAATAGATGATGATGGAGATAACCTCATTGATGATTTTGACCCAGATTGCCCGTGCAGTGGATTTACTTTTCCAAATATTAATTTTGATTTTGATCCTAATGGACAAACAATAGCCGCAGGCTCTGATCCTTCAGAAATTTGGGCGACTTGGGGAGTCCATATCACAACGAATGATCCTACAGATCATCCACCAAGAATTTTTGATTCTGAAAATCCAGGATCGTGGGACTTGGACCTAGGTTCCCCAAATGAAGATTTTGGAGGACCAGGAAATGGAAGTGGTGGAGGATCTGGAACGATTGGAGAAAATAGTAAACATTTGTACAATGTGCTGATTATCAATTCAGATAATTCTAATACTCCAAATGACAAGTCTAATGGGGGTACGCTGATTTTTAATTTTGACACTCCCCGAACGATAGCATCAATCGAAGTGTTGGATTTTGATCATGGTAAGATAGATGGATATGTTAAAGCGTATGATGCTTCTAATAACTTGATAAAACAAGTACCAGTATATGCGTTTGGAGATAACAGTTATCAAAAACTGGTTATCGGAGCAAATAATGTTAGCAAATTAGAAGTAGATGCGAATAATTCATTTTCTGTTGCCACCCTTTTCTTTTGTGATAATGATATTCCATCCGGTCAAATTGGTGATTTTGTATGGAATGATGTTAATGGTGATGGACTTCAAAGTGGAGAAGCAGGAATTGATAATGTTGAAGTATCGTTGTATGATAATAGCAACAACCTATTAAGTAGGACCTTTACCGATAATCTTGGTTATTATAGTTTTGATAATTTGCCTTCAGGTTCTTATGAAGTGGAAATCGATATTCCAAGTGGGTTTAATGTAACCTCTGATTTAGATGGAAATAACAATAATTCTTCAGGGGTGTTTACGATCACTGAAGGTCAATCAAGGACAGATGTAGATTTTGGTTTGAATAATGGAAGTAATGAAGAGAACTGTAGTTTAATAAACAACAATGAATTTGATAATGGGACGACCAATTGGGTGCTAGAAAATAATTCTCCAGCTACATCAACTATTTCTATAGATAACACAGGACAACTATCAGGAACTAATTCTGCATACATAGATATTACAAATACTGATGGAACAGAATGGCATACTCAATTAAGGTATAACAATATTGCTGTCAGTTCTTCAAAGACGTATAACATTAGTTTTGAAGCAAAGGCTAGTGCGTCGAAGTTAATTAATGTTGCTATTCAGCAAATGGGTTCTCCTAATACCACTTATTATTACAGTCCAGAGATAACGGTGACAACAACGGCGCAAACATTCACTTTTCCTAATATAACAGTCTCAGGAACAGATAATAGTGCTGCATTTAAGTTTTACTTAAGTCAAGATCTACATAATATATGGATAGATAATGTGATTTTAGAAGAAGTGGGATGTACACAATTTGCTGGCTTTGACAATGAAGTTTGTTATTTTATTTCAGATGGTGATAATGGCGACAACTCTGCTCCTGATTCGTTTTATACATTTAATTATATTACGAGTGAAGTGGTAAGTATTGGACCTACAGGTACCAATTCTATTGAAGCAATGGCCATGGATACAGTTGCTGAAATTATTTATGCCGCGGATGGTGGAATTTTTGGAACGATAAATCCTATAACAGGATCTTTTTCTATTTTAAACTCATCTGTAGGGAATGTAGATGGGGCCGAAGGTCAACTCTCAATTTCTGATATAGATGGGATGACATTCGATAATACCAATTCTGTTATTTGGGCAACAGAAAGAAGAGATAATTATTTAAACAATGATGGAGCACCGGATGATTTATTATTTCAGATCAATCCAATAACAGGTTTAGCAGTACAGGACGCTTTTGGCGTTGGGATAGATTATTTAGTTATCAATACTCCTGAGAATGATTTGGATGATATTGCCATGGGGAAAGATGGAACTTTATATGCTATTTCCAATTATGGCAGTTCTGGGAATCAGTCTTTTGGGACGATTAATACATCTACCGGTCAATGGACTGAAATCGGAGATTATGGAATCCAAGATGTTGAATCATTAGCCTTCACAGCGACTGGGCAAATGGTGGCAACAACAGGAAAAAGTGGATCGAATAAAAATCAGTTGTTTACGATTGATGCAGGATCTGGATTGGCTTCATATGTAGGAAGTATACTACCTGGTGAAGATGTGGAAGCGTGTGATTGTGTAAGTGCCAACTTAATCAATCTTCAGATTGGAGACAAAGTGTGGGCAGATATGAATGGTGATGGAATTCAAGATATTGAAGAGCCGGGTGTATCTGGTGTAGTGGTTAATCTTTTAACTGATACTGGAAGTGCGTTTATGGTTGAAGGGTCTCCAGTGAGTACAGTAACAGACAATTTTGGAGCGTACGTTTTTAATAATTTACCAGAAGGACAATATAGAGTAGAATTTGTTTTACCAAGTGGGGCAAGTTTTTCACCTCAGAATGTTGGGGCAGATAATGAGAAAGATAGTAATGCGAATACTTCTGATGGACGAACTTCAATTATTACCTTAAGCAATAGTACCAATAATTTAACCATTGATGCAGGTTTGTTGAATACGAACCCTGTAGTTAGAGATTGTAACAATGTAGGTGAATTGTTTGTAGCAGATAATAATGGAAATATCATACGATATGATCAAAATTCGGGTGCGTTAATTGATAATTTTATTCAAGGATTAAATGGACCAATTGAGATGGTCGTAGGATCAGATAACTGGTTGTATGTAAGTAATAGTGATGAAAATTCTATCCGAAAATATAGTTTAGTTACTGGAGTATTGATTGAAACCTTTACAGATAAAATTGATGATCCTCATGGATTAACAATTGGTCCTGATGGAAATATTTACATCAATAATGATGATAGAGATGAAGTTTTGAAATTAGATCCAGCGACGGGTGCAACAAGTATTTTTGTGCTAAGTGGAGCTGGGGGATTAGATGGAAATAAATGGGGCATTGAATTTGGGCCGGATGGAAATCTTTATGTCTCAAGTTTTTATACCGATGAAATATTGAGATACAACGGAACTACCGGAGCATTTATGGATGTATTTGTGACGGCTAATTCCAGTTATATAAATGCACCTTCAGATCTTACTTTTGGACCAGATGGCAATTTATATGTAACGGGTAGATACAACGACAAAGTCGTCAAATACAATGGAAGTACAGGGGCATATATGAGTACGTTTGTACCGTATCAATCGGGAGGACTTCAAGATCCTGTCCATCTTTCGTTTAATGGTGATGGATATTTGTATGTGAGTTCGCAAAGCGATGAAATTGGGGTATTAAAATATGACGGTACGACAGGCGCTTTTGTAGAGAATTTAGCGGCAGCTCCTGGACCAAATGGAGTATTATTTGCTCCTGTTCCCGACTGTCCTGATGCGTGTTATGAGCCTTTAACCATAAATAGTGTAAGTGTAAGTGATTGTATAAATCAACCGCTACGAGATGTGGCAACAGTAACCATAGAAGTAGCTTGGAATTTTGCACCCTCCAATGATGTCATTGAAGTAACAATGGGTGATCGCAAAGAGGAAATTGATGTTGTGAACGGGGCTACTTCTCCATATGTAGTGACGTTTAATGTTGTTGCAGATGGAAGTAGTAATAATGAGGTGAGCGCAATTTGGAAAGTTGGAAATTACTGTGGAGATACCCAGCTAGTTGATATACCCTCACCCTGTTCGACAGAAGAAATTGGATGTGATATATTATATCTGTGTGGCTTGGATAAACCCTATGATGGAGATGCGTGGGACCATGGATGGATTGAGTACTTAGATGCGGTAAATGGAGATAATACCATACTACCCATTTTAACAAAAAATGAAAGTGGACTCGGTACATATGATGTGATGAATCAAAATACATTTGTAAATGTTGATTTTTCAGCGTATGAGATCATTATTATATCAGGAACAACTGAAGGACATATTTCTTCAGATCTGGTAGATTCATTAAAAAATATGTCCAACAGTATATTAGTAAGTAATTACAATCTCTTGGATGACTTTGGTTTAAGTAGTTCTGCTGGAACGGTATTTTGGAATACGTCTGCATATACTGACCCTGTTACGTTTGAGCAAATCTATACTTTTGACAATCCTACAGCTTGGGGGAGTAATCTATTTACAAAAGGTGATTTTTCAAGTGATGCAGTAACCAGTTTATGGTCATCTTCTGCGGGTGTTGCCAATGAAACAGACGGTATTATATTTAAGAATTCGTCAGAAGATGCATTGCCAGGAATTTCATCGACACATGGAAATAGAGTGTATCTTGGATATCATTTTAACGGGATATATGCGAATGATGAAAATGGTGGAGCATTGCCAAGTCCAGCTTCAAGTTGGTTTACACCTGAAAAGCATTTAACATTAAAAGGAAAAGAATTATTTGATCAGGCATTGGTGTATGCTGCAACAAATTGTATAGATGAAATCTGTGATGATGGGATTGACAATGATCAGGATGGATTGACAGATTGTGCAGATCCTGAATGTATACAGACAGACTTTAATCCAGGAATACTTTCTGGCGATGAAATCTTTTGTGCTGCATTTACATCAGGAGAAATACTATCCTATGAAGATCCCTATTTTGCAGAGGGCACATTTACTAATCAGTGGCAGATGAGTACGGATAGTATCAATTGGAGCACTATTGCAGGTGAAAATGGTCTGAGTTATACTCCTGGAAATATTACTACTACTACGTATTTTAGAAGACTTACTATAAATGATTTATGTGGGACTGAATTATATTCGAATATCATTGCAAAAATTGTAGACAACTCATTGCCCATTTGCCTTGAAGATGAAAGTTTTGATTTTGATTGTGAAATCGGATATAAAATTTCACCATCAGGATCAGGAATCAAAGGGGTAGAAAATCCAGCAGTCAGAGTACTAAATCCAACTTTCATGGAGTACTACATTGTAGAGGCTACATTTAGTGGAGGAGTTGGTGCAGCGGAACAAGTTATTTTTAATACGCTGGAAGGTGAGCAGCGAGTGGTCAATAAACAACACTACGAAGGGGAAAGTGGGGTAGACGGAGATCGATTTTTTAGAACTATTCTACCTCCATCTGATTCAATTTTCTTATCCTACAATGGGGATATTTCTTTAGCTGAATCATTTGTTGTGTACACTGTAGCCACTATGGACAATTTTAGCAGTGCAGCAAAGGGTTTTGAAAGTTTTGGGAAAGCAATACATAAGGAACTATTACCTGGGCAAGAGTACAAAGTTAGTTTTCCTTTGACAAATACTATAAACCATAAAGAAGCCTATGTCAATGTTAGCTTATCTGGCATTGAAAATGATGGGACGGAGATTTATGTGAGTGCTTTTGGAGATGGAGCAATCCAGACAGATACAATTTATGAACCCAATAAAGGAAATACATTGCATCTTCAATTTACAAACATTGAAGAAATTCTTCCCGACGCAGACAGCATTCATATCGTGATAAAATCTCCAGCTTCCAATGGACAATCAGCTTTACTATCGGGATATGTCGCTGCCATAGTGGAATGTGATCAGAATCTTGTAATAACAGCTGAAACAAATGCAGAATGTGTCTCAGTTGGAGATACCATCGTTTACGATTACATCGTTTATAATTTTGCAGATGCAGAATTTCAAAACTTAAACGCTAATTCTTCTTTAGGAGGGAGTATAGATTTTGGGGCTTCTGTTCTACCTGCGAATAGCCAATTGAGTGCTTCTCAGGATATTGTGATTACGCAAGATATGATCGATAATCCACCCATAGTAAATAATGTTTTTGTATCAGGATTTAATTTTGCTGCATTTGGGATAAAGCCCAAATCAGACGGTATTACAGATACTTTAGTGATTTGTGAAATTTGTGATGATGGCATTGATAATGATGAAGATGGCTTGATTGATTGTTTGGATCCTGATTGTAGTGATGATGGAGAAACTGCATCCATATCATCGGATCAGGAGATTTGTGAAGGAGAAAGTGTGGACATACTTGCGTCAGGAGGAGCTTCTTATGCATGGAGTCATGGATTGGGAACAGGTGCTAGTCATACAGTCAATCCTACGTCTACAACTACATATTTTGTAACTGTTACCAATTCCAATGGATGCGATGAAATTCTGAATTGTACTGTTACAGTTAATGAGGTAGCAATTGTCGAGGTGATGGGTCCGGTAGAATTGTGTATTGGGTCCACTTCCAATTTGAGCCCAACCACTGGTGGAACATGGAGTAGTAGCAATACAGATGTAGCAACAGTCTCAAATGTTGGGATTGTAACTGCAGTAGGACCAGGAACGGCTACGTTTATTTTTACTACTGATGCAGGATGTATATCTGTACCTACCGAAGAAATTCTGGTAGACAATAAAGGAAAAGTAACCATAGATGGTGATCCAATACTTTGCATTGGAGAAACATCTCAATTTAATGCATCACAAGGTGGAGGGAATTGGATTTCCAGCAATCCATCAATTGCCACTATTAATTCCAGTGGTCTAGTCACGGCTATAGCCTCTGGAAATGTTGTAATTACGTACGATCACAATTCACAGTCGTGTCCGCAAGATCCAACATTTGGAATTACAATCAACGCAGATCCTGTAGTTACCATCTCAGGGGAAACAGAAATTTGCGTTGGAGAAAATACACAACTCGCATCAACAGCTACTGGAGGATTCTGGACAAGTGGAGATTCAAATATTGCGATTGTATCCTCAGAAGGAATTGTAGTTGGCGTTTCAGAAGGAGTCACCAGTTTTACCTATACCAATGCCAATGGATGCACATCTTCCTCATCTGATCTTATTACTGTTCATCCTCAGGTAGATGTGACCATTGACTTTAATGGATCGTTATGTCTTGAAGAGGATTCACAATTGAGTGCACTCGTTTCAGGGGGTACTTCTAACTATTCATATACCTGGACTGGACCGAATGGGTTTTCATCCAGTTTGGAAACAGTCAGCATTACGGATGATGGAAATTATAGCCTTACTGTAACTGATAGTAAAGGATGTAGCTCCAATACTACAGCCTTTGTGTATGCATCTTATGAGCCTTTTATATTTACTTTAAATTCAGAAGTTTGTGAAGGGGAAGATGTAACATTATCAGTGAATGGAGATTCTGAAACTACCTATCAATGGGGGGGCAACGCCAACAATTCTACTGCATCAAGTGTAACCGTAACTCCGGTTTATCCAGCGACAACCTATACGATTACCGTAACGAATTCTATTGGTTGTTCGACTACGGCCACTGCCGTCATTGATGTTATCGCCAAGCCGAGCGTTGATATTACAGGGCAGGATACAATATGTGTAGGCCAGACTACTGAATTGTCTCCTACAAGCGGGGGAACATGGACCAGCACAAATTATGGAGTTGCGACTGTAGACGATTTTGGAATTGTCACAGCATTGGGAGAAGGTACAGCTTCATTTGTTTTTCGAGATGATAATACCGGTTGTTATTCTGATCCTACTGCAGCAATATTGGTAAACCCCAATAGTACTGTGGTGATTTCCGGTGACGATCAACTATGTTTGGATGAAACCTCTATTCTGAATGCGACCATAGTTGGAGGTACATGGTCAAGCAGCAATAATACTGTTGCAACGATTGATGCCAATACTGGAGAAATCTTACCTGTCAACCCAGGGAATACAATTATCACCTATACCCCTTCATCAAACGCATGTTATTCTGCAGGATCTTACAATATAAATATTTACAATACCCCAACGGTTTCTTACAATGGTCCGAGTACAATTTGTGAGGGTTCGATTACCTATGTGAATGCGTCTACTAGTGGTTCTTGGGTTAGTAGTGATGAAAGTGTAGCTATTGTTTCTGTATCTGGTGAAGTCACTGCAATTGGAGCGGGATCTGCATATTTTACATTTATTTCTTCCATAGGATGTGAGGTCGAATTAGGCACTCCTCTGACGGTGATTGCCAATCCAGAGGTATCTATTACAGGACCCAATAGCATTTGTATAAATGGAATGACTCTCTTAAGTCCAACAACAGGAGGAGTTTGGATCAGCAGTAATAATTCTGTAGCCACAGTAACAAATGAGGGTGTTGTCACAGGAAAAGCGGCAGGTAGTGCTTCATTCACTTTTATTGAATCAAGCAATGGATGTATGTCGGAAGACCAAGTGACCATTACCGTGAATGGAGATCCAGCTATTTCTTCTCCAAATGAAAATGCATTATGTGTAGGTGAATCAACGACGATCACACCAAGTACTGGAGGAAGATGGGAAAGCACTAATCCATCTGTTGCAGGGATTGATGATAATGGATCCATAACTGCACTTTCTGCAGGGAGTGCATCATTTATCTTTATCAGCGATTTGACAGGATGTTCTTCAGCAGCTTCCAGTCCAGTAACTGTTCATCCGATCCCTACGATAAATTTTTCAGGTCCAACCGAAGTATGTGAAGGAGAAACAACAACAATTTCACCGAATTCTGGAGGGATATGGTCAAGTACCAATGTATCTGTTGCTACGGTGACCAATTTAGGAATGATAACAGCCATTGCACCAGGAGATGTTCGGTTTATATTTACCAATACCTCCACAGGGTGTGTTTCGGATTCAAGTGATGTTTTGACAATCATTCAACCGGCAACAGTTGCAGTAACAGGGCCTTCCAATTTGTGTATTGGTGAAACGACTACTCTAACACCCACTACTGGAGGAACATGGTCTAGTAGTGATGTGAGTAAAGCTATGGTAAGTAATGAGGGGACTGTAACAGCGGTATCTCCTGGTATTGTAAGCTTTATTTTTACAAATGAAACTGGATGTGCTTCTGAATCTACCATGGAAATAACAATAAATCCTGATCCAATAATCACTTATATTGGCCCTTCATCAATTTGTATTGGTGAAACGACAATCGTATCGCCTACAACAGGAGGTACATGGAACAGCAGCAATCCCTTAATTGCTACAATAACAAATGATGGAGAAGTTTCAGCACTTGCTGAAGGTTCAGTTACACTAACTTTTACGAACTCAACAACAGGATGTTCGGCGGGTACAACTTCTCCATTATCTGTCTCAACTCCTCCAACGATCAATCTAAACGGTCCGGATGAGATATGCATTGGAGAGACAACTATGATGTCTTCGCCAGCGATCGGATCTTGGATAAGCAATGATAATAGTATAGCTACCATAGGATTTAATGGGACGATCACAGGAATAAGTGCAGGTCAGGTAACTTTTTCATTTATAGAAAGTTCCACAGGATGTACCTCTGCAGAGTCTGTTCCTGTGACTGTGAAACCTAGACCAAACGTTGCGATAAATGGTTCGAATATGATTTGTGAAGGAACCAGTACCAACTTAACCCCTTCTTCTGGAGGAACTTGGACGAGTGATAATGAATTTGTGGCGACTGTAACGAATTCAGGAGTGGTTACGGGTATTAGCCAAGGAATTGCGCGATTTACATTTACGACTACTGATGGTTGTGTTTCAAATGCTACTTCACCAGTAATTGTGTTTGAAAATCCAAATGCGACCATAGGGGGCCCTTCCACTATTTGTATTGGATCTGTATCTCAAATGCTGCCGTCATCGGGAGGGACATGGGTCAGTGATAATCCTGCGATAGCTACCATTGATGATTCAGGTTTGGTGACTGGAATATCAGCTGGAACCACAACATTTAGATTTACGGATTCAACGACAGGATGTATTTCAAATCCTTCAGAACTCTTAACCGTTGAAGCGACTGAGGAAGTAACTGTAACAGGGCCTGACGAAATTTGCATTGGTTCAACTACGATTATTTCTCCTACTACAGGTGGATTATGGACAAGTCTTAACCCTGCAATTGCCACTATTCAAAACAATGGTGTGATTACGGGAATGGGTACTGGGGAAACTCGATTTATTTTCATGAATCTCTCTACAGGATGTTATTCTGATACATCAGAAGTGGTTACAGTATTGCCAAGTCCAAGCATAAATTTTGACGGACCCACTTCAATTTGTGCAGGAGACACAACGTATATATTACCTTCTTCGGGTGGAATATGGGAAAGCTCTAACGCTGCAGTTGCAACCATTAACAATTCAGGAATGATTATAAGCGAAGGTCAGGGAACTGTACAATTTAAATTTACAGATTCATCTACCTCTTGCCAATCAGAATGGAGTGATGAATTGACCATACACGGTGCGCCTGGGGTAGGAGTCGCAGGTCCTAATTCAATTTGTTTGGGAGGGGTAACTTACCTTACGCCATCTTCAGGAGGGGTATGGTCCAGTTCTGACCCGAATGTGGCTTCAGTGGATGCCAATGGCATGGTCACTGGAATTGCGGATGGAACAGCATATTTTGTCTATACGGATGGGAGTACCGGTTGTACTTCAGACGAATCGATTGCTATTGAAGTAGCATCAATAAGTCAATTGGAAATTACTGGGGACGATGAAATTTGTTTGGGGTATACGAGGGCTTTGCAACCAGCACAATTGGGAATTTGGTCCAGTACCAATCCTGCAATTGCCACGGTATCAAATTTGGGTGTCGTCACTGCTCATGCACCTGGAGTAGTACAGATTCACTACCTTGATATGAGTTCAGGTTGCGGAATAGAAGCATGGTCAGATCCGATCACAATATCAAATTGTACCAACCATGATTTTAATGTTGTCAAAAAGAATGAAATCGTAACAGGAAATTTGAGAACCAATGATAAAACTTCAATTGATGCCATTTATGGTGAGAATATAGAAGTCATGAGTAAGCCTTCAAATAGTATTCCTAACTTATTAGTAAACCTTGATGGCACGTATTCATTTAGCGCGAATAAAGCTGGTAAATACATATTTAGAATACCAATTTGCATACCTCCTGTACTTTCTGGCTGCAGTGGGACAACGTTAGAAATCAATGTCATTGAAAATGTTACTGCAAAATCCAATCCAGTGGCCAATATGGAGTATACCACTACTTACAGAGGGCAATTGGACACAGAAGTGGGAGAAATGGTAATCATCAATGCTATGGCAAATGATACGTGTGTATTTACGGGAGGTTGTACGTTGGATCCTTCCACGCTGACAACCACAAAACTGCCTATAAATGGAACTATATTAATACAAGAAGACAAAATTGAATATACACCCAATACTGGATTTATTGGAATAGACACAATCATGTATTCGATATGTATGAGTGATGGTGTAACGTGCACAAATTCTACTCAAATAGTGATTGTGAATGATACTTCAGCAGTGAATTCAACTGTAGCGAATGACGACTTCTATTATACCATGAAAGCAACCTCGGTTTCTGGAAATATAATTCGAAATGATTTTGATCCAGAAGGAAATATCATTTCAATTCAAGCTCAAGGAACTCAAGAGATTCCAATTGTGAATGCTGAGGGATCTTACTTTATAGATGGTAGTGGAAATTTTGAATTTACGCCGTCTGACGAGTTTATTGGGACAACAGAAATTATTTATACACTTTGTGATGATGAGTCTTATTGTACAGATGCTACCATTCATCTTATGGTTTTGGATGATTTAGGATTAAACATACGGGTATACCTGGAGGGTTCATTGATATTCAATGGAAATGAAGAAACAGAATCAGGTTTGCCTTTAATGAGAGATGATTTGAGAGTAAGTCCATTTACAGGAGAAAATCATATCCCACTTTCAGATCCTTACAGTTTTGATCATGACCTTTTTATGCCTACCAAAGACCAATTTGACAAAGTAGGTCCTGGATTGATGGTTAAAAATCAATTTATCACAGATTCATTGGGTGTTTTTGGTGTGGAAGGAGATAATGCAATTGTGGATTGGGTACATGTTGAAATAAGATCAAAATTGGATAGTGTGACGGTATTAGGAACTCGATCAGGATTGGTTCAAAGAGATGGGGATGTTGTTGACCTGGATGGGATCAGTTCTTTGAGATTTACCGGAGTCAATGCGGATAGTTTTTATGTGGTCGTTAAACATAGATCTCATTTGGGTGTAATGTCCCAATTGGTCACAAGTGAAGACCTTATTGATTTTACAGATCCAACGTATCCTGTATTTAATTTTGAAACCTCAAAAGGAAATGGTCTAGATTATTCTGGTTTATCTCAAAAAAATATGGGCAACGGATATTCTGCTCTTTATGCGGGAGATTTTGATTCCAATGGTAAAATAAAGTTTACAAATCCTGAGGATGATCAAAATGTATTATTTATTGGTGTATTGTTTAGTTCACCAGAATTTTTGATCAATTATGACAATGCATATGGATATTATGTGGGTGACTTTGATATGAATGGAAAAGCAAAATATACCAATCCGAATGATGATTTAAATTACTTATTCAGTCAAGTGTTGTTATATCCTTTGAATAGTTCTTTCCTTTCAAATTTTAATGGAATTATCGAGCAAATACCAGAATAATAAGAATAAAATAAGGGGTTTTTAATTCTATGAGAAAAATCATAGAATTGTATAAAGGAGAGCAGTAATGCTCTCTTTTTTTGTTCCTGCTCATTTTAAAAACGTTTTCTAAGTTTATCATCACGATTCTAGAGTTTGGAAGTAGGTTACTTTTGAAAATTTGATATTGTCCTATGTTGGGTATTTATTTTTAATGATGGATTCTTTCAATTTAAATACTTGTATTTAAACACATTATGAAAAAATATATATGAATATTATTTTTGTAAACTACTTTACAAAAGTGAATCTTCTTTAGTAAAGTAGCAGTCATTAGAAGTTGGAATTTGTAAAAAATAGTAGGTAAGAAGTAGCTTTAATCTCGAATTATTGCAATGTAGTTGTCACTTTTATTAAAGTGTCATTTACAAAGGAGTTTAGATTTTAGCGATTCGATATTTGAACAAAATTTAAGTGGTTTTTTAACCATAGAAACTTTACCACTTTCTATTGAAACCAAGTGATTTGTTTACCAATTGATTAAAGTTAGACTTATTCTGCAGTGGTTCGAACATTAATATGGACGAAACAAACAACCTGATGAATTCAAGCAAATACCCTTACTTTGCAAGAATCGTACAGATAGTTATAGGAATAACTGTCGTTGTCTTTTCTTCGGGTAAAATATATGCCTGCTCAAACCCCACCAATTCCTTTCCTATTTTTGAGGATTTTGAATCTAATTCCATAGAAAATTGGATGCAGGACAATTCCGATGATTTTGATTGGTTGCTTTGGTCGGGATCAACTACATCCGGAGGCACAGGGCCAACAGCAGCATTTGAAGGTACGTATTATTTATATACAGAAGCTACTACTCCAAACAACCCAAGTAAGGTAGCAAACTTAATCTCTCCTTGTTTTTCTGTTCTTTCTAATCTCAATACCCAAATTGTATTTGCATATCATATGAGAGGGTCAGGCATGGGGTCTTTTAATTTAGATATTTCAACAGATGATGGGAATACATGGAATACGTTATGGAGTATGTCAGGTGATCAAGGAAGTAACTGGTTAAACGCCAACATAAATTTAAATGCGTATGTAGGACAAGATGTACAGTTGAGGTTCAACGTAATCACAGGTACATATCAATCGGATGTCGCTATTGATAATGTAAATATCACGTCAAATATTGCCGAAGAAATTTGTGGAGATAATATAGATAATGATGGAGATATGCTTATTGATGAATATGATCCTGATTGTGGTGTAGATTGTAATGCTTCCAATGAGTGTGAAACTCTGTATTCATTTGACTGGTATGATGGAATTGGGAATGGAAGTGTTTGGGAAATAACAAATGGACAAAGTAATGTGACCCGTGTTTATCCAATATCTGGTGCTAAAGGTACATATAATGTGAGTGTTACACTAAACAATCCCGACGGTCAAAATATTGATTTTTCAAATTGCGGCTATCCAGGTGACCATTTTTATACCGGAACTTGTAATGACCCTAATGCTACGGTCAATTGTGATGGAGATCCCGATACAGATGATGGTCAATTTTCATATGGTTGCGAATTTCTAACGTTTGGTATAACCGCAGACAATAGTGATCAAACAACGTCAATAACCTATGAATTTGAATATCCTTCTCAATTATGTAATCTACTTATTGGTGATATCGATCATCAAGGTATTGCCTTTACGGCTCTAGAAAGTTGGCAAGATGAAGTGGATGTTGTAGCAGATAGCATGGGTACACCCGTTGCGTTAAATGCCGTCATTGGGAGTAAAATAAATGTATTTAACAATAACACCCCCAATTTAAAATTACTCTCCGAATATGGATCGAGTTTGGAGGGCAATCTTGACCACACAGACCCAGATGGACAAGCTACGATTACTTCTCTAGGGAAAGTTACTTCTATAACATTTACGTATTCAAATGGACCAGACGATGAGGGACAAAGTGACGATCATGCAATTCGAATAAATGGATTTACCTTTTGTCCGGAAGAAAAAAAAGAGATCTGTGAAAATGGGATAGATGATGATGAAGATGGCTTGGTAGACTGTGAAGATATTGACTGTGGTTTCATAGAAAATAATGAATTTAAACAAGGTACAACGAATTGGAACCACTATAATTTTATGGGAAACCAAAGCACGTTTACTATTGATAATACCAGCCAGCTTTCAGGAATTAATTCTGCAAAAATTGACATAACATCAGTTGGGAGTCAATCCTGGTATACTCAATTAGAACACAATAACCTTAGTATTGAAAGCGGTAAAACCTACAGGATTTATTTTGAAGCCAAAGCATCCAATAGTCGTGAGATTCAGATAATGGTCCAAAAAACGTTAATCCCATTTACCACCTATTTTGTGCAAGATGTATCTATTGCTAATTTTAATGGACAATATGTTTTTGAATTTACCGCGGACGCAACAGATAATAATGTAGACCTTACTTTTAATTTGGGGCAAACAACTGGAACAGTATGGATCGATAATGTTCAACTCAAGGAAACTTGTCCTGATCCCGAATGTTTACTACCCATTTCAGAATCTTATACTATATGTGATGAAGAGGTATTGACTAACTCTGTAGCAACCAATGATGATTCGCCTGAAAACACTTTTAATTTAAATTATCAAATAACAACTCCACCAACAAAGGGAGAAATTCAATTCAATGAAGATGGATCGTTTGTGTATACGCCAGATTCTGATGCCTCGGGACAAGATGAATTTACGTACGAACGATGTTATTCATTTGAGAATGACTTAGGACTTTCCAATGTGATTTTTAACCCTTGTGGAGAGGGAAAGATTATTGATACATATATTGAGGGAATAGAAGGAGAAACTTCACCCTCTATACAAATAACAGATCCTGACGATTTCACAAAAGTTGTTGTGGAAGTATGGGCGGAGTCTTCTTGTGGTTCTGTTACCATAGAAGGTCGAACGGCAGTAGAATACGAATTGTATCGAACGGATGGTACTCTTGATTCAGAGCGATTATATCGAGCTGAATTGACAACAGTGAGTGACGATGGATTAATAGAAATATCAAAAACTGGATCTTGTCCCTTGTCTAGTGCTGCTGCCTATGTAGAACGTATTCAATCCAATGGGCAAGGATCTTCTTCTCTGATACAGAGTGATATTGATTTATACCATTCCTATGTAGGAGGAGATGATTGTTTTGTGTATAGTATGCCCATAGGAATGAGCGATACCAATCGAGACATTACATTTACCATTCCATTGCACGAAAAAGATAATGTTCGAACAGTCAATGCAACGATTATTGCTGGAGGAATATCTGGAAGTGGGAGTACCACTTCATGGACTTCTATTGGTGAAGGAGCGGGAGAAATTGAAATTACATTGTCAGATGTGCCTGGTGATGTACAAGTAGCGACTATTGAAGTATGCTCTCCAGACAATAATGGAGATTCCTTTGGGGTAGGACTCATTTCAGCGTCAAGTCAACTGTGCGCAGAGATTCCTACTTTCGATTGTTGTGCAGAAGCAACAACAACAATAAATATACTTTCAGCGAGTATTAACAATTCCAGTCCCAACAATTGCTTTGGAGAAGGATATGCCACACTTACGGCAAGTGATAATTCTTCCAGTTCAAATTATACCTATGCATGGGGACATACTTCAGCTACATCTGCGCAAGTTATCGTGACTCCATCAGAAACAACCACTTACACTGTCACTGTTACCAATGATCAAGGATGTATGAATACTGCACAAACAACAGTGCAGGTATATCCAGAACTAACTCTGGATATAGATTTCAATGGAACAATTTGCTTAGAAGAGGATTCCCAGCTCTCGGCAAATGTCAACGGAGGTGTACCTAATTATCAATACGAATGGACTGGACCCAACTCTTTTGTGTCTGTTGCTCAATCTATTGATGTAAATGTAAGTGGAAATTATTATGTAACAGTTACAGATGATGCTGGCTGTTCAACCTCCATGTCTGCTTATGTTTACGAAGCGTATCAACCATTTATTTTCACTTTAAATACCGAAGTCTGTGAAGGAGAGAGTGTTGATTTAGAAATTAATTCATCTTCGGCAGTCGGATTTTTATGGGATGCGAATGCAGGAAATGCTACTTCTTCATCTGTTACAGTCACTCCATCACCACCATCAACCAGTTATACCGTAACTGTAACCAATGATTTAGGATGTGAGACATCGGCAACAGCTACCATAGATGTCATTGCTCGACCTGAAGTGGTGGTAACGGGGCCTGAAACTATTTGCGTAGGGGAGACTTCTACTCTTTCGCCTACTACAGGAGGCACATGGGAAAGTACCAATAATACAGTTGCTGTAGTATCTAATGATGGTACTATAACCGCCTTGTCAGAAGGAAATGCACGTTTTATATTCACTAATTCCTCAACTCAATGTGAGTCAAATCCAAGTACTGAGATTACGGTTCGTCCAAAACCTATTGTTTCTGTTACAGGACCTACTCAAATATGTGAAGGGTTTACATCTCAATTAAATCCAACAACAGGAGGGGTATGGTCCAGCAATGATGAGAGTGTTGCAACTGTAGATAATAATGGAGTGGTAACAGGTGTAAGTCAAGGAAATACAACATTTGTATTCACACAGAATGACACGGGTTGTACTTCTGATGCCACACAACCAATAGCCGTAGTGGCTTTACCTGTTGTAAATGTTACAGGACCTGAAAATATCTGCATTGGCGCCAATACGTCATTGACACCTACTTCAGGTGGACTATGGACAAGTAGCGACAATTCAATTGCTGTGGTCTCTAATGGAGGAATAGTAACTGCTTTAGCAGAAGGGACCGCTACTTTTACATTTATTTCTAATGATGGATGTATTTCGAATCCATCAATACCAATCACGGTAGATCCAGAAGGAACAATTGAAATTACAGGAGAATCACTTCTATGTGAAGATGAATCAACTACATTAAGTGTAAATGGGAATGGAGGATTTTGGGCATCATCAAATACATCCATTGCCACGATTAATTCCAGTGGAGTCGTAACAGGAGTTGCAGCTGGATTTGTGATGATTTCATATGAAGGGAATTCTTCATCGTGTACATCAGACCCAAGCTTTTTGGTGGAAATAATATCTAAACCTACAGTCTCATTATCTGGAACAACGACCATATGCGTAGGCGAGAATACTCAATTAACAACAAGTGGATCAAATGGTTTTTGGACCAGTAGTGATCCTGAGATTGCGATTGTATCATCTACAGGAACAGTGGTAGGAGTGAGTGCTGGTTCGGTCTCTTTTAATTATACTAATTCTAATGGATGCGAATCTTCTGCTACAAGTTTGATCACAATTGATCCGTCGGTAGAAGTCAGTGTAGATTTTAACGGATCTTTATGTTTGAAGGATGATTCTCAATTGAGTGCCATCGTAACAGGAGGTACATCAGAATTTACTTACAATTGGAATGGGCCTGGTGGATTTTCTGCCAATACTCAATCAATAGATATCTCATTGAATGGAAATTACAGTTTAACAGTGACGGATAGCAAGGGATGTAGTTCGAATACAACAGCCTTTGTATATGAAGCATATGAACCTTTTATTTTTGCATTAAACACAGAAATTTGTGAAGGAGAAGAAGTTACACTTTCAGTCAACTCTTCCTCTGCAGCTTCGTATCAATGGGGGAGTAATGCCGGCAATTCAACGAACCAATCTGTGACTGTTGTACCTGGTGCTCCATCAACGGCATATAATGTAACAGTTACAAACAGTATAGGATGTACGACTGAAGCTACTGCTGTTATCGATGTGAATGTCTCTCCTCCTATATCAATCAACGGACCTGATGAAATATGTGTTAATGGCACGAGTCAATTAATTCCTAATTCAGGAGGGGTTTGGACCAGTGACAATTATGCAGTTGCTACAGTGGATAATACAGGATTGGTTACAGGGATTTCAAATGGTACGGCAACATTTACTTTTAGGAACGATGAGACTGGATGTTTTTCAGAGCCAAGTAGTCCAATAACAGTATCTGAAAATGGAATGCTTGAAATAGTTGGAGAGAATCAACTTTGTTTAAATGAAAATATAACCTTGACAGCAACAGTAGGCGGAGGTGTTTGGAGTAGTAGCAATAATGCCATTGCACAAATCAATAATGATGGTATTATAACACCTATTTCTGTTGGTGATGCCATCATAACTTATAGTCCAGTTTCTGATGATTGTTATATGGATGCTACTTTTGAAATTAATGTATACGGTACGCCACTTTTAAGTGTCAATGGACCATCAACGATTTGTGAAAACAATCAAACATATCTCTCTTCAACCTTGGCAGGTGTTTGGACAAGTAGCAATACAGCTATTGCCGTGGTTTCGCCTTCGGGTGTAGTTACCGCAATCAATGCGGGTACTGTAACTTTTGACTTTGTAACTTCAAATGGATGTCCAGAAACATTAAGTACACCGATTACGGTAATTGGTAATCCAGAAACCAGCTTAAATGGGCCGGCTGATATTTGCATAAATTCGACCACATCATTGCTACCCAGTACTGGTGGTATTTGGATGAGCAGCAATTCAAATGTAGCTACAGTTAGTAGTTCAGGAATTGTCACTGGTGTCAATCCAGGTATTGCTACGTTTACTTTTGTAGAGTTTACCAATGGCTGTATTTCAGATAATTTTATTACGGTTAATGTCAACGATAATCCTTCGATTAACGGACTTGACGAAAGTAGTTTATGTATTGGAGAAACAACCACAATAACTCCATCATCAGGTGGAATATGGACCAGTTCAAATTCTTCAATAGCTACTATTACTAATTCAGGATTAATCACAGCAGTTGGTGCTGGTGCTGCTACATTTACATTTACCAATACCTTGACGGGTTGTACATCTATTGCATCCTTGCCATTGACTGTTGAAAATGAACCAACTATTGGATTTACTGGTCCAACATCTATTTGTGTTGGGGAGACCAGTTCAATTTCACCTTCAGCTGGTGGATATTGGTATAGTACAGATGTTGCAGTAGCTACAATCACCTCTGATGGAACAATAACCGGGATATCACCTGGTAGTGTTCAGTTTATGTACACAAATGACTTTACTGGTTGTACTTCTCAAAGCAGTGAAAATTTGATTGTTGAAGACCCAACGGAAATTGAGATAACCGGACCTTCATCTATTTGTATTGGTTCGACTACCACATTATCTCCTGCCACTGGTGGAGTTTGGAGTTCTAGTGACGATAATATTGCAATGATTACGAATAGTGGGCTTGTTACAGGCCTGGCTCCTGGTTCAGTTACCTTTACTTTTGATAGTGCATTAGGCTGTACATCCAACCCATCTACAGAAATTACCATTGAACCTGATCCGTATGTTGAATATCTAGAGTCCAATTCAGTCTGTATTGGATCAACGACAACTATTTCTCCTTCCACTGGTGGAGTATGGGAAAGTTCTAACCCCTCGATTGCAACTATAGATAATAATGGTTTGATTACAGGGATTTCTGTAGGAAGTGTCAATTTCACTTTTGTTGATAATTTGACAGGATGTTCAGCAACGCCAGATGCTTTGTTTACAGTATATGAAAATCCTTCAGTTTCTATTTCTGGTAGTGATGAAATATGTATTGGAGGCACGACCAATATGTTGCCAAGCTCAGGAGGAACATGGGTAAGCAGTGATAATTATGTTGCTACGATAAGTTCAAATGGGATAGTTTTGGGTATGCATGCGGGGACTGCAACGTTTACTTTTTATGAAAATGGATCAGGATGTGTATCGAATGCATCCGCACCTATTACGATATTACCTAAACCAAATGTGGAAGTTACAGGAAGTACTGCTATATGTGTTGGAGAAGAAACTACTCTGGAGCCTTCAACTGGAGGAGCATGGGTAAGTAATAACGAAAATGTTGCAATAATTACTGATCAAGGAGTAGTTACGGGTATAGGACAAGGCTTGGCCAAGTTTACCTTTATATCTAATGAGGGATGTATTTCGAATGAGTCCGCTCCTGTTATTGTATTTGACAAGCCAAGCATCGTGTTAGATGGACCGAATTTGCTTTGTGCCAACGATACAGGTCAAATGATATCAACTGCTGAAGGCACATGGACAAGTACGAATACAAGTATTGCCACCATTAACAATGATGGAATATTTACGGCAATTGCTCCAGGTACAGTACGATTTATATTTACTGATAGTACTACAGGATGTGTTTCGGATGAGTCACAAGAAATAATAGTCAACGATGTTCCTGATATCTCAGTGATAGGACCCGCCAATATATGCGTGGGCAATTCAACGAATTTAACTCCTACATCAGGAGGTATATGGACAAGCCTCCATCCTGCTATTGCCTCGATTCAAAATAATGGGGAAGTAATTGCAATTTCTCCTGGAACTGCATCTTTTATATTTACTGATTTAGCAACAGGATGTGAATTAACAGCAAATGAATTAATTACGGTGGAGTCAGGGCCAGATATTAGCTTTACGGGACCTGTTTATTTATGCATAGGAGAAACAAGTAGTATGTCACCTTCTTCAGGTGGGGTGTGGTCCAGTTCGAATGAAAATGTAGCAACAATTGATAATTCAGGTACTATTACAGCTGTAGGACAAGGCAGTGTGCAGTTTACATATGTAGACCTGTCCACTGGTTGTACTTCCAATTTAAGTGCATCTTTAACTGTCAATGGTGTTCCTACTGTATTTGTTTCGGGACCTTCAAGTATTTGCTTAAACAGTACTACCACACTTTCACCTTCTTCAGGAGGTGCTTGGGCCAGTTTGAATCCAGATATTGCGTCTGTTGATTTGAATGGTAATGTAACTGGACACTCAACAGGAACGGCTTACTTTGTATTTACGGATGATAATACGGGATGTGTATCCGATAGCAATACGAACATCCAAGTGATCGAGTCGTTCGATGTAGACATATTGGGGGATTCTGAAATATGCATAGGTTATACGACTAATTTATCTCCTTCATCTGGAGGTTTTTGGACCAGTAGTAATCCAGGGATTGCCTCAGTGACCAATTCTGGAATAGTGACTGCAAGAGCACCTGGAATTGTTACATTTGAGTTTACTGAATCAAGTACAGGGTGTGTAGCAAGCTCTCCAACGGACCCGATTACTGTATTGCTTTGTACCAATCATGATTTTAATGTGACAGCAGTTGATCTTGAGATTGAAGGAAATATCAATACCAATGATAATGTGCCGAGTGGAACTACATATAATGGTCAATATAGTCTTGTTTCAAAGCCGCCTTCGAGTTTAGTAACATTAACAATAAATCCAGATGGGACGTATACGTTCCAAGCAAATAAAAAAGGCAAATACATCTATGCAGTTCCAGTCTGTATATCCCCTCAAATCGTAGGATGTCCTGCTACATATTTAGAAATAAATGTTGTAGAGGATGTATATGCAACAGCGAATCCAATAGGCAATCTTGAATTTTCTACCACATTTGCAGATACTGATGAATTGGTACAAGGCGCTCCTGTTGAAATTCATACAGTTGCAAATGATAATTGTGTATTTACTCAAGGATGCGATCTTGATCCTTCTTCAGTTTCAATAACCGGAGGATCAAATAAAGGCAATACATCCGTTAGTTTAGCGGGAGTGATCACCTATACTCCTCAGCCTGGATTTATAGGGAAAGACACCATTTATTATTCAGTTTGTGTTCAAGACCAACCTTTAGATTGTTCTCATTCTTTTCAAGTAGTAACCATCAATCATCCGTCTGCCCTAAATTCAATTGTAGCAGCAGATGATTTTGCTTATGGATTACAAGGGAATTCGATCAGTGGATCTGTTATTTTGAATGATAGTGATCCAGAAGGAGATATTATTTCTGTTTTAAGTCAAGGCAGTGAAGAGAATCAGATCATAACGGATGATGGTACATATTACATGGATGAAAATGGGTTGTTCAACTTTACACCAAACAGTTCATTTTCAGGAGCAACAGAAATCATCTATACCATTTGTGATAATGCAATCAGTACATCATGTACCAATGCAACATTGCACATTTTAGTGTTTCCAGATATTTCTTTAAAGCTTCGGGTATATCTAGAAGGTGCCTTGATGGAGAATCAAGGAAGGACGTCTACCGAAAGTGGACATCCGTTGATGAGAGATGATCTACGAGTAAGTCCATTTACTGGTCAAAATTTTATTCCTGACACTGATCCTTATACTTTTTCTAACGATGTGTATATGGATACGCCATCTAGATTTATAAAGATGGGGCCTGGGTTATTACCAGAAAATACAAGCATCGCCGACTCATTAGGCGTTTTTTCGGTAGAAGGAGACAATGCCATTGTGGATTGGGTGCATGTTGAATTACGATCAAAAGATGATTATACGGTTCCTATTGCGACTCGGTCAGGATTGTTACAAAGAGATGGAGATGTAGTTGATTTAGATGGAGTTTCTGATTTGAGATTTAATGGCATAAATGTCGATAGTTTTTATGTTGTCATCAAGCATAGATCTCACTTGGGTGCCATGTCGATGAAGGTGAAGAATGATGAATTGGTTGATTTCACCTCACCAGATTTTCCTGTATTTAATTACGGAACTTCACTAGACGATTCGAATGATTTTACTGGATTATCACAAAAAGCAGATGTGGCAGATGGATATATGTCTTTGTGGGCCGGTGATTTTGATTCCAATGGAAAAGTGAAATTTACCAATCCGAATGATGATCAAAATCTTTTATATATCAATGTATTATTTAGTTCGCCAGAATTTTTGATCAATTATGATAATGCGTATGGGTATTTTACGGGGGATTACAATATGAATAGCAAGGCAAAGTACACCAATCCGAATGATGATTTGAACTATCTATTCAGTCAAGTTCTCTTATATCCTTTGAATACTTCCTTTTTATCCAATTTTAATGCACTCCTAGAGCAAGTACCCAAACCCTAAAATATAAAAGAAGGAGAGAATGTCTTGAGCCGTATTAAGACAATTGTTTTAGTGCGGCTCTTACACTGCCATGAGCAAGAAGTAGGGATTTAGCATCTTCATATTCCAAATCTGATCGACCCATTATCATTTTTGTTCCTCGGTCCACGAGTTTATTATTACTCAGCTGCATATCGACCATCTTGTTGTCTTTGACTCTTCCTAATTTTATCATGACGGACGTACTGATCATATTAAGTACAAGTTTTTGTGCAGTACCTGACTTCATCCGAGTAGAACCTGTTACATATTCTGGTCCCACGATTACCTCCACAGGAAATTTTGCTGCTTGGGATAAAATTGAGTTGGGATTACAAGAAATAGAACCGGTGAGAATGTTGTTTTGATTACAATCCTTCAACCCATTTACTACATATGGAGTTGTTCCTGATGCAGCGATACCTACAACAAAATCATTGCAGTCAACCGCATATTCAGACAAGTCTTTCCATGCTAAATTGATATCGTCTTCTGCAAATTCTACTGCTTTTCTCATGGCACTATCTCCTCCGGCCATCAGGCCTATTACCCAGTCATGTGGAACACCAAAAGTTGGAGGGCATTCACTCGCATCCACAATACCCAAACGTCCACTGGTACCTGCACCGATATAAAACAAGCGACCACCTACTTTCATTTTCTCAAAAATAGCATCTGCAAGCTTTTCTATTTGAGGTAGACTCTTTTCAATAGCCAAAGGAACGGTTTTGTCCTCATTGTTTATATCAGTGAGAATCTCGATCGTTGATTTTTTCTCCAGATGTCTATAGTTAGAATCTTGTTCTGTTATTCGTTTATCCATTTGACTTCGAAGTTGAAAATATGAAAAGTCCAGTGAAAGTGAGTATTCCATTTAGTGCTAGTATGAGATATCCCCATGTAAACCCTCCAAGGAATTGTGATGAATAGCTATTAATAAAATAACATAAAACTGGAGATAGAATACAAATAGGAAGTATCATATCATTTCTTGTATTCCTAGTTGTCAAGATTGCAAAAGAAAATAATCCTAGGATGGGGCCGTACGTATAAGTCGCAGCCACAAATATCTTGTTGATTACTGAATCGTCATTGAATGCATTAAAAATCAAGATGATAAATAGTAAAATCGTACTCCATCCAAGATGCACATATAATCGAGTTCGAGTATTGTTTTTGACTCTTGATTTTGGCGCATTGGGGTTTGTTCCCTCATCTTCATCTCTATTCATTCCAAGGAAATCAACACAAAAGGAAGTGGTCAAACTAGTAAGAGCAGAATCAGCACTGGAATAAGCTGCGGCAATTAAACCCAAAATAAATAATATTCCTACTGTAGGAGTAAGATGATTTAAGGCAATAAGCGGGAATAATTGATCTGTACGTTCAGGAACTTCTATCCCTTTGCTGGCAGCAAATATATAAAGCAATGCACCTAACGTCAGAAATAATAGATTGGCAAAAACTAAAATGATTGAAAATGTAAATACATTTTTTTGTGCATCACCTATGGTACGGCATGTAATGTTTTTTTGCATCATATCCTGGTCCAAGCCTGTCATCACAATAGCAATTAAAGCACCACTAAAAAACTGTTTGAAAAAGTTATTTGGGTTGTTCCATCCATCTTCAAAATAAAATGTTCTGGTATATCCTTCCTCCTTCATTAAGTCTATCATTTCAGAGAAACTAATTCCCATATTATCCGTAATGGCATAAATCGTAAGGGCTACGGCCAATAGCATGCTCACCGTCTGAAAAGTGTCCGTGATTACAATTGTTTTAATACCTCCTTTAAACGTATAAATCCATATGAGTATAATAGTGATAATGACCGTAACTACAAAGGGAACACCTAGCGGACCTGTGACAAAAATATCCAATATCATTGCCACCAAATACAAGCGGAAGGCAGCTTGAATTACTCTGGATAATAAAAAGTATCCAGCACCCGTCTTATATGCAGCGGGGCCTAATCTTTTTTCTAGGTAGGTATAAATAGAAGTTAGATTGTATTTGTAATAAATAGGCAATAAAACCATAGCGATAAAAGCATACCCTAATAAATATCCAAATACCATTTGCATGTAAGAGAAATTGATGTTTGGACCACTTTCTTTACCAATCAAGCCGGGTATGGATACAAATGTTACACCAGATAAACTTGCGCCAATCATTCCAATGGCTACTAATAACCATGGTGAACTTTTATTGGCGGTAAAGAATGTTTTATTGTCTCCCTTTCCCGATGAAAGAAAGGAAATCCCAATAAGAACAAGAAAGTACCCGACGATAATAGCCAGAATCAAAGTAGGTGAAAGTTGACCCATATATTTACATTTTTAGAGGTTTTTAGCCACTTTTTTATCAATTTACAGCACAAATGTAACAATGCCACTCGCACTTTGCTATATTGGGTTTGCAAAAAAGAGAAGAACATGTTGCATAGACTATCTGATAAGAATACCATACTGAACCAATTTGTTGCTGAAATAAGAGATGTGAATGTACAGTCTGATCGGATGCGATTTAGAAAAAACCTGGAACGGATCGGTCAAGTTATTGCCTATGAAATAAGTAGTTATCTTACGTTTGAATCAAATCAAGTAGAAACTCCTCTTGGTATATCCAATTGTGAACTTCCAAGTGATCGCATAGTTTTAGCAACTATTTTAAGGGCTGGGCTACCGCTCCATAATGGGCTGTTATCCTACTTTGATAAAGCGGATAATGCTTTTGTTTCTGCCTATCGACAACATCACAAAGACGGTACATTTGAGATTAAAATGCAATACATGACTTGCCCTTCTATTGAAGATGCTATTTTAGTAATTTCAGATCCTATGTTGGCGACTGGGGCATCTATGCAACAGACGATTTCTGCCGTTCTCGATCATGGAAAACCAAAGCAGATTCATATTGCGATTGGGATAGCATCATCCAATGGTATTAATTATATTGAACGCCATTATCCAGATGCACACCTTTGGGTAGCTGCAGAGGATGAAGAATTGACAGCAAAATCTTATATCGTTCCAGGTTTGGGAGATGCAGGCGACTTAGCGTATGGTTCTAAGTTGCAAGATTAATTTTGTTCGTAGGAAAACCAAACTCTTGAAATTTCATTTATGATTGTAATTAAACTGTCCGTTGAAAACAGGAAATTATTAGTTTCCTGAAAATGACCACAGAAATTCTAATTCAATCCCTATTTTCGGTTTCTACTTTAACGCTCATTTATGAAATACATGCACAGACTTATCTTATCCTTGCTATTCACTTCTTTTTTGTTTACCGCTTGTCAGGAAAAGCCGATTCCTCCAATAATTGAAGCTAAAACTTCATTTGAAAAAAGAATGGAAGAAAAATTTTATCCGGAAGAAGGACACATGATGGCAAAAAACTATCCTGAAACCAAATTTGCTTACAAAGCATATCAAAAAGCACTTGCAGATGTCAAAAAGCAAATGGATGCTTCTTCCAGTCGAAATGGGAGTTGGGTAAATGAAGGACCTGGAAATATAGGAGGGAGAATTAATACGATTGCTATGAATCCTACTGATAAATCAGAAATGATGGTTGGGTTTGGTTATGGAGGTGTATTTAAAACCACCAATGCTGGAGAAGAATGGTATCCTGTCTTTGACAATGAAGATATAACAACGATAAGTGATGTGAAATACGATCCGAATGATGGAGAAGTGGTCTATGTAGGGACAGGAGATCTTAATATTTCTGGATTTGCAAAAAATGGAAGAGGCATATTCAAGTCTGTGGACGGTGGAGAATCCTGGAATAGGGCTGGTCTGGAAGATGCAGGAGTCATTGCTGAAGTTGGAATCAGTAAAGCAAATTCTGATATAGTTTATGCTGCTTCTATGGGTATCCCATTTGTTCGAACAGCAGATCGAGGTTTATATAAATCGATAAATGGAGGAGACGATTGGGAACAAGTATTATATCTGAATGACTCTACAGGAATAATCGATATAGAAGTACATCCAGCAGACCCCAATATTGTATATGCTGCTTCCTGGACTAGAATTCGAAATAACGAAGAATCGATATTGGAAGGTGATCAAGTGGGGATTTTTAAAACAACAGATGGGGGAGCAAATTGGACTAGACTTGGGAATGGCTTGCCAGAAGGCAAACTGATAAGACCGGGTTTGGCAATGTATGAAGGCAATCCAGATGTGGTGTATAGTATTTTTGTCCATGATAATATGGATACACTTTGCAATAGTGGATATCATATGGAAGGAATTTATAAGACCAGTGATGCAGGAGAATCGTGGACCGAAGTACCTACTGCAGAAGAAACTGGTTTACCATGTAACGTTTTAGGCGGTTTTGGATGGTATTTTGGTAAAATTAGAGTAAGCCCGTTTGATGAAGACATCATTTATGTATTAGGTGTGGATATGTACGATACGAAAGATGGAGGACAAACATGGAATAGATCCACTCCTCCTTGGTGGTCGTATGATGTGCATGCAGACAAACACGATTTGATGTTTGATGGCACAGATATGTATTTGACGACCGATGGAGGTGCGTATAAGGGCAATGTTTTTACAGAAGAGTGGGAAGATATAGAAAACATTATTTCTACACAGTTTTATAGAGTGGCCGTTAGTCCCCATGATGTTGGATCGTACTTTGGAGGTGCACAAGATAATGGTACTACAGGAGGAAATGAAAGTTTTGTCAACGATTGGCCTAGAATATTTGGTGGTGATGGATTTCAAATGGTGTTTCATCCTACCAATCCATTAATCTATTATGTGGAGACGCAGCGGGGTAATATTCGTGTGACATTTGATGGAGGTGAGAATTATGAGAATGGATCTGCTGGTTTAACAGGCAGCAGAAACTGGGATATGCAATACATAATGTCAAAGGTAGATCCTTCATTGTTATATACGGGGACCAATCGAATGTTCCGAAGCTTTGTGATCGACGGACAGCCAGATTGGCAATCAATCAGTGGGGACTTGACAGATACATTGGATACCTATGGGATAGAACACAATATCACAACCTTAGATGAGTCACCTGTTAATGAAAATATCTTGTATTGTGGGTTATCAGATGGATTCGTATGGAGATCTCTGAATTTTGGAACCACTTGGGAACAAATCAATGATGGCTTACCTAGAAGGTATATTTCTGATATTAAGGCCTCCTTATATGATGAGAATACGGTATACTTGACGATACAGGGATATAAGGACAACGACAATACTCCCTACATTTATAAATCTACAAATAATGGGGATGATTGGGTGAGCATCAATGGAAACCTTCCTCAGATTGCCATCAATGATATTTTAATATTACCTGGTGATCCTGAAGAGAATACAATTTTTGTTGGAACAGATGGAGGAGTGTTCTTTACTCAAAATGGAGGAGAGACATGGGATAGATTAGGGAACAATATGCCTATTTTTCCAACTTTTGATTTGGCTGTAACTCCTGATAATTTGTTGGTAGCTGGAAGTTTTGCAAGAGGGATTTTTACATTCGATTTGAGTCAGTTGGATCAAACCAGTGTTGAGGAAGTAGAGCTGAACAATAGTTTGAAGATTTATCCTTCCGTTACGGATTCATATTTGACTGTAGAAGATGAAAATGCAAGCAAACAAATGAAAGTCAGGATATTTTCATTAGATGGAACAATGAAGATGGAAACCATGCAAAACAATAGAAGTCAAGTCAATGTAAGTAGATTATCTGCGGGATCATATATTTTGACATCAGGCACTTCTTCAAAAATATTTATCAAAATTTAAGTACTGATTCCACACCATATTACAGTTTTGCGTTAATGAATTTCATTTATTGTCGTGCATTCCCTATGATAAGTTTTAAATTCATCTGCCTATTGAGATAGATTGAAATGTTATTCAAACATTAAATTCATTCAATTCTCATAAAAAGTATCTATTTTAAGAAAGTTTTCTAATTTTTAAAACTTGTGGTCAGATATGATGGCAGAATCTACCGTTACAATTCATATGGTATCCAGTTTGGATGGATTTATTGCCAAACCAGATGAGAGTGTTTCTTGGATGGAGTCCAAAGACCATTATGAAGGAGGACATGTATTGACGGATGAAGAGATACATACCTTCATGCAATCCGTTGATTGTTATGTAATGGGATCCAAAACGTATGAAGGTGCTTTGAGATTGGGTTGGCCCTATTCAAATACTCCTGTCATTGTCTTGACAAAGCGCCCTTTTCAATCAAATCGTGATCGTGTTTCATTTTATTCAGGAGATATAAAACAACTGGTTGAGGATGATTTAAAGAAAAGGTTCAAAAATATTTGGATGGTAGGAGGTGCAGAAACCGCTACGAACTTTTTGAACAATGGCTTGGTTGATGACATCGTGATTTCTCTAGTACCCATAATTCTTGGAGAAGGGCTCTTATTTTTTAATGAGATTCAGAAAGAACTTACTTTGCATTTATTGAAAAGTCAGACGTATAGAGATGGGGTGGTGGAGTTGCATTATAAAGTGGTAAAGGAATGAATTATACATAGTATATAAATGGATCATTATGAACTCTAAAATTGCTTTGTTATTACTGATTGTTGGCCTTTTCAGTTGTGCCGTTGATCGCAATATTGCTGAGTTAAATTCCATTGATCTCAATGAATTGGAAGCGTATTTTATGTTGCCACCAGCGCATCATATTAAAATAGGGAACGGAGATGAACCTGGAAAACCACTATGGTTAGGAATTGAATTGATTGATAAATCCACACAACAAGTCATACCCAATCAACGCATCCACATTTACCATACGGACGATACCGGAGAATATCATCCTTCAAATTTATCAGATGAAACAACTGCTCGACTCAATGGAGAGGCCATTACGAATAAACAAGGTAGAATTTTTGTGCGAACAATTTTACCTGGAGATTATGGGTCCTCTTCAGATAATAGACACATCCATACCACCGTTATTGGAGCGCATCCCGAAGCATATGATATTCATTTTAAACAGTTTACAGGGAAAATGGGCAGTAACTTTATCAACAGCAGTGACCAACATTTTCTGGCAGATTTAAAACAGAATCAAGATAGTGTATTGGTCTCTTTTGTGAAAATGGAGATCAAAAAGCCAGTGTTGGTCAAAGAAACGGATCGGACCCAACGACCATCTTGCGAATGGTGTGGGGCGGATGAAGCTCCGAATGATATCTCATGGGAAGCACAACTTGCGACAGAAGATGAACCTGGAGAGAGATTGATCCTAGAGGGTACAATATTTCAGAAGGATGGAGTTTCACCTGCGAAGAATGTAATTGTGTATGCATATCAAACCAATGCCAAAGGATTGTATGAAAAGAAGGGGGACGAAACAGGAAATGGGTTACGACATGGTCATATACGGGCTTGGGTAAAAACAGACGAACAAGGACGATATAAATTTTATACGATTAAACCCGCTCCCTATCCAAACTTAGGAGAACCAGCACATGTCCATATGACGTTAAAAGGGGATGATTTTGACGAGTACTGGATCAGTTCCACCTGGTTTGAAGGTGATGAAATTATTACTGAAGATATGATGAAAAATAGAACACGAATAGGAGGCTTTTCAAATGTTGTACCTTTGCAAAAAGATGAAAATGGAAATTGGATAGCTCATAGAGATATCATTATTAATCCACCCCAATAGAAGTTCTGATTAAAAGAAGACCAATTCATATGATTTTAAGTTGGAATCCACGGAATAGTTTTGTTTTAGTAGTAGTATTGATTGGAATGTTGAGTCTTGTTTCATGCGAAAACCGTGAAAATCTCATTCAATTTATAGCAGAAAAAAATGTGTATGAATGTCAGCATATTGGTCTAGCGGGAGGTGAAAGTCAAGTATTTAAAGCATTTGAAAAGGTAAAGGCAAAAGCTACTGACGAAGATTTAATACGTTTGACAGAACATGATAGTCTTGCTGTGGCCATGTATGCAAGTCTCGCTGTGATTGAAGGAGAACTTTTAGAGCCAGTGGATTTGTTTAAAAAGTATGTCCAGGATTCTCGTGTTATTTCTGGATTCTGTGGATGTCAAATTATGAATAGTACTGTTATTGAGAAAATTTATTTTGCATACTTGTACAAACTTAGGTTTGAACCTGGAGAAAATGAATTTCCCGTTACGGATAGGGGAGAACCAGAGTCTATAACTAAGATAGATAGTCTTATTCTGCACGCGAATGTGGAACATCAATTTTTGTTAGGAGTTGTACTGGAAAAGGAAAAAGAGTATTCGGAAAGTGATATTAATGCTATAAAAAGGTGGGCATTTGAATATCAAAATATACATGCATTGGAGTATATATTTGAAAACTATAGAGATGACAATGAGGAGGAGTTGGAGAAGAGTTTGAAGGTATTACGAAAACAAAAAGAAATGGTTAAAAATAGTTTGTATAATGTGAATTTATATGTGGTTAACAAGATGATTGAAGATTTGGAGAAGACGGAGTAAAAAACATCTTATCTTTTTAAACATCTTATCTTTTTAAAAGATAAGATGTTTAGGAGAGAAAAGGAATTTAGTATATTGAGGAAAAGAATTGATACGTGAAATTATGAAAGAATTTTTTTGGATTATTTTTGTCTATACGAGTTGTATCGGTGTAATGAATGAATGTTCAGGACAATCCTTGTACTATGGAGCGGATATGTCTTATGTCAATGAAATGGAATCCTGTGGAGTCGTTTATACCGACAATATGATTGCAAAAGATCCATATGCACTTTTCAACGAATATGGCGGGAATTTGGTACGATTAAGATTGTGGCATACGCCAAGTTGGTATGACGATCTCAATGATGGGCAACGATACAGTGATTTGAAAGATGTGAAGAAGGCCATACAAAGAGCAAAGGCACAAGGTTTAAATGTGCTTTTGGATTTCCATCTTTCTGACAATTGGGCCGATCCATCCAAACAATTGGTTCCTGCGGCATGGTTGCCTATTGTGGACAATACCAATGTGTTAAAAGATTCTTTGTACAATTATGTCCATTCTACGTTGACGGCATTGAGTAATGAAAACTTGTTGCCAGAAATGGTACAGATTGGAAATGAAACTAATAAGGGAATTTTGCTTTCTCCAGAAGACAATAATGCGTGGACTTTGGATTGGACAAGAAATGCCATATTATTCAATAGTGCGATTCAGGCGATAAATGATATCAACATTGCTCAAGGAGCTGACATACAAAAGGTCTTGCATCTTGCAGATCCTGCGAATGCGGAATGGCTCATTGATGGTTTTGTGGACAACGGAGTAACAGATTTTGATATAATCGGAATGTCCTATTATTGGGCTTGGCATCTACCTACAAGCATATCGGAAACCGGAGAAATCATTGAAACATTAAAAGAATTGTACCCCGAAAAAGAGGTGCTGATAGTGGAGACTGGATACATATGGACAACTGCATCCAATGACGAAGCCAACAACATCATTAGTTCTACCCATCCAGATTATCATCCTGCAAGTCCTGTAAATCAGCGAGATTGGTTGATTGATTTGATGCAAGAAGTCATTCAATCGGATGGAATAGGTGTGATTTATTGGGAGCCTTTCTGGGTATCTAGTCCGTGCAATACTCAATGGGGACAAGGATCACATCAGGAGCATGCAACATTTTTTGATTTTGAAAACAACGTCTTGGTGCCAGGGGGAATAGAATGGATGTCTTACGATTATGATGTGAGTACACAGGTGAACGAGACAGATAAAAAGCATGAAGTCCAGATCCTATCCAATAGTGTTTTGGGAGAGATCATTGTAAAACAACGGTCAATTCCCTTGCAGAAGTATCAGGTATCCATAGCAGATGTAACGGGTAAATCGGTAATGAACAGTGAATTCAATACAGCTGTGATCACCCTATCTTTAGAAGAATTACCTGCAGGAATTTATATTGTTTCAGTTTTATTAAACAATAGAGCCATCAAATCCAAAAAGCTAATTTTTCACCATAAATAAAATCCTTTAATTGTTGTTGTAATTTATGCTTCATTCACGATCGACATATACCATTTCGGACCAGCATAAATCATTCTACCAAAAGAATGGGTTTATTAAATTAAAAGAAGTTTTCAATAAGGAGGAAGTAGCAGAATACAATCGGATTATTTCGAAGTGTGTCATGAAGATGAAGAAGGAGGACACTCCTTTAGAGGAGCGAGATACGTATGGTAGAGCTTTTTTGCAGCTTTTTAACCTTTGGACGGAGGATGAAGAAGTGAAATCCCTTGTGTTTAATCAAAAATTGGCACAAATTGCCACAGAATTAATGGGTGCAAAAGGAGTGCGGATGTATCACGATCAAGCTCTTTTTAAAGAAGCAGGCGGAGGGATTACTCCTTGGCACGCGGATCAATATTATTGGCCCTTGAGTTCGGACAAGACAATAACGGCTTGGATACCTTTACAAGAGACTCCTTTGGAGATGGGACCTTTGGAATTTAGTGCGGCAAGTCAACATTTGATTTCAGGAAGGAATTTATCGATTAGTGACCAAAGTGAGGAAGAAATTGGAGCAAAGGTCAGGTTGAACAATTTTCAACATGTAATAGAACCTTTTGAAGCAGGTGAAGTAAGTTTCCATTGTGGATGGGTGTTTCACAGAGCAGGATCAAATAGAACGAATCAGACACGAAAAGTGATGACAATTATTTATATGGATGAAAACATGAGATTGAAGACACCTGAAAATAGTGGGCAGCAGAATGATTGGGAAACTTGGTGTCCTGGAGCCAAAGTTGGGGAAGTCATAGACTCTCACTTAAACCCGATTTTATATGGTGAAAAACCTGATAGGTATATTCCAACATTATCTAAATAGGTTAATCATGAAATGCCAAATTACATCAATTATGAAATTTAAAAGTGTTATATGCCTAATTTTCTATTTTATTTTAATCAATTTTTCTACTGCTCAGAAATTGACGGTGGAAGAAGGCAACGCGTTAGCTGATGGTCTATACGATATTGAATTATTATCGGATAAAGGGAGGAAGGAGTTAAAAGAATTGATTAACATAAATAAGTTTGAGCGACCGTTAACTAATTTAATAGAATTTGGTGGACCAAAAGTAAAGAGAGGATTATCAAAATCTCAAGTGCTAATTTATTTACGAGATGCTTTTTTTACCGATTATTATCATCGCACAGGAATTCTGAGAAGAAGAGCGTTGATGGAGAAATTTGGTCCTATTAATATCAAAGGGAATACTACATCGAAAGAAGCACAAAAACAAATCAAGGCTTATCATCACAAGATTGATGAATTGATGGTAGATTTTGAGGGATTTGAAATAGAAAAGGCGATTCCCTTTGAAGGAGATTCGAGTGTTTTAGGCTGGACGGCGTTTCCCTCCTTATTGGGATCTAAGATTGGAGATGAAATTAATAGGATCCATTCAAAACGGAGTGTGATGGGGAAGACGAAGACGAGAACACTACGGGATCTACTTGCTTTAAGGTTGATCAATCCATATGTATTTGAAAAGATAGAAAAGAAAATTCATTCACATAAAGTGAGCGAACATGAGTTATTGTCCATGGCCGTTGATGAAACAATGCCTTTTGAAGATGTTGTAGAAAATCAAAATAATGTACGATCATATATTCAACATTTATATCAACAAAATGTGGTCCCCAAAGACAACTTAGCGGATGCTATGGAGTATAATTCACAAACAATTCCTATTCAATTATTTGATTTGGTACCTTATTTTCAATTGGGAAGGATTTTCAAATTGGAAGATTTTGATTCGAATGCGGAAATTGGGTATAAACAGATTTATGAATCCATGCAATTGATTGTACCCGACTTTAAATTTACTGAGTTTGAATCTAAGGTTGTATATAATAAAGATCCATGGGGAGGGGACTTTGTGGAGTCTAAAATTCAAATTCAGTTTAAGGTGAAGGATAGAATTTATAAGGGAGAAACGTTTTTAAACTTTTATCCAAAAGATAGTATAATAGAAAAAGAACCATTGATCGTAAGAGGTGATATTCACGTTCTTGTAAATAAATTTTTATTGGACGAGGCATCACCCTATCGCTTATTCTTTGTCAAAAAGAAAAAAGTTTTCGATAGTGCAATAGATGAGTCTGAATTTGGACTGGTGGTATTGGATAAAAATGAATATGATGCACTTGGAAAAGTAAATACAAATCAATACTTATCACGTGAAGATTTTGATTTGTCATTTTCAACCATGCAAATTGAGCAAAGTATAGATGCATTCATGGAGAATGGATTGTTTGCCCATTTAACTCCATCAGAGATTGCCGATGGGATGGATTGTGTCTTTTCTTCTACTATTGAAAACTATCCCTCCATCTTGAGTTGTTTTGAAAATGTTGTCACTTATTTTGATTTGGAAACAGGTAATTATAAGAATCCATATGAAGAGCTGACCCGCAATTTTGCTTCAATATCGAGAGGAGCATTTAGACCTGAACGAATCGTGGATACTTTTAGTGATAGTTGGGGCAAAAATAATACAAAATTTGGCTTTGAGCTGGGAAATAAAAAATATGAAATTCAATTAAAATCCAATTTTGATTGGTTGGATCCTGAATTTTTGAGTTTAATAAACCAAGCAAGAAGAGAAAACAATATTGAAGGGCAGTGGTATCTTTGTTCGGACGATGGTGAAGTTAGGGGGTACATTTTTTTGAACGATGAGCAATATGAGTTTTTAAAAGAAAACTATAGTGATCTATTTCTCGATTTGAATGAAAATTATAAAAATTAATTAAGCTATGAGGAAGATAAAGACTACAATAAAATTGAGAGCTCTCTTGTGCTGTATTGCAATAGGAATTATGGGGTATAGCTGCTCGGATAATTCATGTTGCACTTCTATTGATGTTACGGTAGGGATACGCTATCAAAATAGTGACGGCGAGTTTGTGATCAACAACAGTGATGAGTACAATGAATCGAGTATCAAATTATACTATAAAAATGGAGATGAATTTGAATATTTTTATAATGGAAATTTAACCTATTCAAAAGGATATAGAATTGATACTGCATCCGATAGCAGCCAGGTTTTGACGATTTTTCCATCCTATTATTATGAAGAATCTCAATCCACTACGGTGATTGAATTGAATGAAAATCATATTGATACATTACGTTGTGAATTTGATTTATCAGATAATAGTGAGGTGGTTACAAGTGTTTGGTTCAATGGAGTGAAGCAAGAAGGGAGAATTTTTACGGTATCGATTTAATAGAAACATTTAAGGAAGAATGGTCTAATAAATGATCTTTTTTGTCATGAAATGAAAATTTGTTTTGTTTTACATATACTTCAGGATTACAATTTTAAAACGAAAACCAATTCAATAGCATATGGATGCAAACTTAAATATCAGAAGAGGGCGAAAATTAGCTTTATTCAGTTTTTTAGGAGGGACACTCATACTTGTAGTATTTATACTTACGATGAACCCATCTTTATTGTTGATAGGATATTGCTATTTACTCATCGCATTTTTTATCAACTTGATTTTTTGGAGTGTTTTATTGCTGAATGCGTACAAAGACAAAATCAATAGGAAGGGATTGTTGATTTCTGCTTTTTTGATGCTTATAAATATACCTATTGCTATTGGGTATATGAACGTAGGGTTTTACTTTCAAAACGTACTTCGAGTTACATTCGTGAATTCCACTGGAGCGCATATTACTAAGGTAGAGACAGAGGGCTGTGCGCACATATTGGTCAAAGATTTGGCACCGAATGAGAATGAAACAGTTTGGATCCCTATTTCGGGGGATTGTGAAATAATGTTGAATTATCAATTGGGAACGGAGGATAAAAAAGAGCAGGTACAAGGATATGTAACGAGTATGGGGGGAGGTAAAATGAGGTATGAGATCGGTGCTGGAAACAAAAAATGAGGATAGATCAAACTTAGGTGCAGTGATGTAAAAGGAACTCAAAAAATGAAACATTTATGATACGGAAGGCTATGAAAGAGGATGTGGTAGCGATTGTTGAAATGCTAGCCAACGATAAATTGGGTCGTTTGAGAGAAAACTTTAGTGATCCATTACCAGAAACTTATTATGATGCATTTGAGAAGATAGATAAAGACGATAATCAGGAATTGGTGGTAATAGAACGAGAGGGAAGGGTGATTGGAACCTTGCAATTAAGTTTTATTCCTTATTTGACTTACCAAGGAGGAGTGCGCGCCCAGATTGAGGCGGTACGAATCCATGAAGATTTTCGGGGATATGGAATAGGTCAAGAGGTATTTGAATGGGCCATTCAACGAGCTAAAATAAAGGGTGCGCATGTTTTACAGTTAACTACGGATAAGCAACGTCCAGAAGCGCTTCGGTTTTATGAACGACTTGGGTTTTTAGCAACTCATGAAGGGATGAAAATGAAATTGATATAGTCAGCGATAGTTTAATTTATAATACACATGCACCAAAATTCCACATGCAATGCATCACAATAGATGGACCTATGGACTTTGACTTATAAAACAAGAAGCCAGAAATCATTCCACCAAAAAATGTTATGTACGCGTGATGAATAGTAAAGGTAAGTCCCTCAAATAGTAAAGTATAAAATGGTAGGTGAATCACTCCAAATAATAAAGAAGATACTGCAAAAGCTATCACTGGGTGAATGGATTTCTGAAGATTGTTTTGAATAAACTTTCTAAAGAAAAACTCTTCATAGACAGGGACGATTAGAATGGTAGAAAATGCTTGGTAATTCATTAAGTTTTCAAGGGTAAATTCATATTCGATGTTATAATCGGTCCCAAAAATGATGTTGTATAAATTATTTAATGGGGTCTGTAAATAGACAAAGGTAACACCTAAGAAAAATGCAAGAACGTAATAAAATGGAGGACTTTTAGAGACCATTAAAAAATTAGCATCTTTTATCATTCCTAAGTAAATCAATACAATTAGTAAAGTCACAATAGGAGTAATAAAGTGATCCAACACTAAAACTGTCTCTAATTTTAATGAGGCCTCAAACCATATCCAGCATGAAATTAGATGCAAGAAAACAATAAATAATGCGGTGTTTCCGATAGATTTTAGTAGTGTCATTTATGCGCTTTTTCTTCTTAGAAATTCAGAAGAAACCCGTAAATGTTCAAATAATGCAGACCAATGATCTTAGAAATCCGATTTAGGTATTCACTTCTTAATGTGCTATTGATATGTTACATTTTTAATCCAATCTATGAAAATGAATGGATAGCCTTTTAATGGTGTGGTCATCTTAGATTGGTATGAGAACAAAACAGAATCTGTTATATTACAATCTAATTCATATTTTGAAAACATAATTTCTAGCTGAGTTTACAAATCACTACTATGCGCCTTGTCAAAAGAATTGTTTTACTTCTGATTGTACTAATCCTCTTTTTTGTAGCTTATGTTTTGATTACCACGGGCTATTTCAGGTCCATTGAAGCACAGTTTGATGGGACAATACTGAAAAAAGTGGAATTAAAAGGTGCAGAAGATATAATGGTCAGTCCTACAGACAGTTTTGCATTGATTTCGGCTACAGATCGTGTTATACATAAGGCTGATGGAGAAGATACGGGAGACCTTTATTTGATTGATTTAACATCCAAAGATTATGCACCCATTCTATTGACCGAATCCTTTACGGAGGCTTTTGGACCACATGGAATATCCTTTTGTAAAAAAGACAGCACGTACCAGGTAATGGCGGTAAACCATACAAAAAATGGTCATTCTATTGAAGTTTTTGAATTAAAGGACAAAGAAATGCATCATGTAAGGACGCTAAGGCATCCGACCATGATATCACCAAATGACATTGTATTGTTGGATGAAGACCGTTTTTACTTTACCAATGATCATGGGTATGATAAGGGGTTTGGTAAATTAGTGGAAGAATATGGTGGACTAGCGCTCTCTAATGTAGTCTACTTTGATGGAGAGAATTATAGGGAGGTTGCCGATGGGATTGCCTATGCAAATGGGATTAATTACGATGAAAAGCGGAATTTATTATTTGTTGCTTCTCCTCGTCATTTCTTAGTGAAGGTCTATTCCAGAAATGAGGATGGCTCTCTATCATTTATTGAAAATATTCCGTGTGGAACGGGGGTAGATAATATTGAATTTGATCTGGAGGGGAATCTTTGGATCGGTTCACATCCCAATTTATTGAGATTTGGAGCCTATGCAAAAGGGAAAAAGGCAACTGCACCTTCTGAGATAATCAAAGTATCCTATCATAAAAAAGGAGATTATTTGGTGGAGCAAATCTATGTCGAAGAGGGGGATGAAATGTCGGCTTCTACCGTGGCGGCTCCTTTTGGCAACTTGATTTTTATGGGCAATGTTTTTGATGATTCATTTTTGATTTTGGAAAGGGAGGAAGGGGGAGGTTGAGAAAGATTGAGAAAGATTGGAAAGATT
>JARGNR010000006.1:0-41305 GCA_029212405.1 Saprospiraceae bacterium | reverse complement strand
TTGAAAGATTGGAGAGATTTGAAAGATTGGAGAGATTTGAAAGATTGGAGAGATTTGAAAGATTGGAGAGATTGGAGAGATTGGAGAGATTGGAGAGATTGGAGAGATTGGAGAGATTTGTTTTCTTGATATTTGTGATTCATTGATTTTTTCGGTGACTAATTGCAGTGCTATATCGTTCTCCTTGCGTAATAAATAGAATCAGTAGTACATGGTAAAAACAGGATACACATATCATCATATTGGATTACCTACAACAGAAATCAAAAGTAACGAGGACTATAATCCAGAATGGAAATTCTATGGGTCAGGATATTTTGAAAGTCAATTTGGAATTGAATGGTTGAGATTTGAACATGATACGCCTATTCATCCACTGATACAATCCACCCCTCACGTGGCCTTTGTTGTAGAAGACCTCCAAAACTCAATTAAAGGTCAAAATGTCATTTATGGACCCAATAGCCCAGCCGATGGAGTTGTAGTTTGTTTTATTGAAGTAGAGGGTGCACCTATTGAGTTATTACAGTTTGATAAGGCTGAACAAGAAGTCTGGCCCAATCCTCGAAAACGCATTCATCCACTATTGGGCGATGGACATGGAAAAGATTTAATTTCATACCAATACCACCACTTTGAGATCGTAACAGATGAGAAAAGAGAAAATAGGGTGTATCATCAGAATACGAAATCATATAGTACTAAAATGGAAGACCATCCTTTTGGTATTCAATGGGTGACGTATACAGCAGAAAGTCATCAGCCTACTCGTATTAAAGAGAATTCCATGATCGTTTTTTCTGTGTTGAATCTCAATGAAGCAATAAAAGGACAAAATATAGTAAGGAAGCCGTACTGGATAACTGAAGGGGTATTGACTGCCATAATATCGGAGAATGGAGCAATGATTAGGTTGGTGGAAGGATTGTGAAGATTGTGAAGATTGTGAAGGTTGGAGAGATTGATTAAGATTGTGAAGGTTGGAGAGATTTGGGGGGTCGGGGGGTAATTATTTTAAAATGTCAAATGTTTTTTGAATATTTAGGTAGAAAACTAGATTGAGTAAACCTTAAAAGACCAAACAAAATGAGTGAGACTGCATCAATTCAAAGTGGAGGACTTGTATCCTTTACTATTAAATCCGAGGGGAATGAAATTCCTGATACAGATTCTGTCCTTTCTATCAATGTGCATAAAGGGGTGAATCAGATTTCATCGGCGAGTATTGTTATTATGGATGGAGATGCTTCTACAGGAGAGTTTAATGCCAGTTCCTCCGATACATTTGTGCCAGGAAACAAGATTACCATTGAGACGGGATATGATGGTAAAAACTCCGTATTGTTTACAGGAATAGTCACACAACAATCCATTCGCATCAACCGAGATGTAGGATCAGTATTGGTGGTAGAATGTAAGGATGAAGCAGTAAAAATGGTTGTGGGACGCAAAAGTGTCACTTATGCGAAGCAGAGTGACAGTGATATCATGAGTAGAATCATTGGCAATTACAGCGGGTTATCTGCTGATGTTTCTTCCACAGCTACAGAATGGCCTGAACAGGTTCAATATTACTGTACGGATTGGGATTATATTTTATCCAGAGCGGAAGCAAACGGAATGATTGTAACTGCATTGAATGGTAAAGTTTCAGTATTTCCACCAGACTCCGATACAAATTCTGTACTAACTGTCGAATTTGGAGACAACCTACTTGAATTTGATGGGTCGATGAATGCGCTTTGGCAGCTGGGATCAGTCAAAGCAAATTCGTGGGGTTTCGCTGAACAAACAATCATTTCTGGCGAGGCTACAAGTAGTTATGCTGGACCTGGTAATTTATCTTCCAAAAAGCTATCTGAAGTGGTGGGATTGTCCGACTATCAACTGCAAACAACAGCTCCGTTAAATAGTGATGAACTTACGGAATGGTCAAAGGCAACCTTATTGAAAAGCGCCTATTCAAAAAATCAAGGGCATGTAACATTTCAGGGCAGTTCTCGGGCCGATCCTGGAAAATACCTCACAATGGCAAAATTAGGAGACCGTTTTAATGGGGATTATTTCATTTCGAATGCACATCATACTATATCGGAAGGAAATTGGATTACAGAAGTGGAATTGGGCTTATCACCTGAGTGGGTAACTTCAGAAAGAGATGTCATGGCGCCACCTGCATCAGGGCTACTTCCGGGAGTTCAAGGATTATACAATGCTACTGTAAAACAGATGTACGAAGATCCGGATAGCCAATATAGGGTATTAGTGGATGTTCCCATGTTTGATCCAAAAGGTGAAGGCCTGTGGGCACGATTGGCCAATTTTTATTCCACTTCAGGTGCAGGCGTTTTTTTTATGCCTGAGGTTGGAGATGAAGTTGTTATTGGATTTTTAAATGAAGACCCTCGATTTCCTGTTATTTTAGGGAGTATGTATAGTTCAACGACCCATAAGCCGTTTCCAGATTTAGATCCCAATGCAGAAAATACGACGAAAGCCATTGTTACAAAATCTGGCATCAATCTGCGATTTGATGATGAAAATAAAGTGTTTACCATAACTACTCCAAATAAGAATACCGCGATTTTTAATGATAAGGAGGAATCCATAACGATAAAGGATCAAAATGACAATAGTGTTGTATTTTCCACTGATGGAATTACGATAAAAAGTGCCACCAGTTTATCTATAGAATGCAATGAAAAATTGACGTTAAGTGGAAATACAGGAGTAACCATTAAATCATCGGATGGTGACGTTTCTATCAGCGGAATGAATATTAAGCAAAATGCAGATATGACATTTGAAGCTTCTGGCAGTTCGACCGCCTCTTTAGAAGGAGGAGCGCAAACGACTATTAAAGGAGCGATGGTAATGATTAATTAAAACAAAAAACAGAAACAAGATGCCACCAGCAGCAAGATTAACAGATTTTCACGAATGCCCAATGTTAACTCCAGGAGTACCACCCATACCTCATGTGGGGGGACCAGTAGTTGGCCCTGGGGCTTTGACCGTTCTTATTGGAGGATTACCTGCCGCCCGTTTAGGAGATATGTTAATTTGTGTCGGACCTCCCGATACGATTGTTATTGGGTCAGCGACAGTAATAATTGAGGGGATGCCAGCAGCGAGGATGGGGGATCAAACTGCGCATGGAGGAACAATTGTTGTTGGTGCGATGAATGTGATGATTGGAGGTTGATTAAAGCGAATAGTTCAGTGGTATGAATGCTATATCGAGCCAATATTGATAAGCATTTTAGCGGTTACTCAATATTAATTTAGTAGGAATTTGTTTGGGATAGAACAGATAGGAAAGTGCCCTATCACAATTTGGATGATATACTCTAAAGGAGGAATTCATCTTTGGTTATTAGGTAGGTAGAATGTTTTATGGTGCTTTTTTTGGAACGAAAGCTGTAATTTTGTCTGATTAAAAATATTGTTGAGAGGAATGTAGTAGAATTTTCGAGTACAGGTATTAAGGTGTGACGATTAAAATTATTAAGCAGAATGTGGTGAAAAATTAACTATTGATTTGATCCATGAGAAACTTTTAAGATGAAAAAAATCGATATATTTTTAATACATGGAACCTTTGCAAAAAACGCAGAATGGATCAAAGAACAATCCTTTTTAAGTAAAGAGCTTAATGAAAAAATTGAGGGGGATATTCAGTTTTTTCAACACCAATGGGATGGTAAAAATTCATTCAAGTCAAGATTCAGAGAAGGGGCAAAACTTGCTAAAAAAGTAGAATATGACTCTCGTCTAGGTTCAATTAAAATTTTAGTGGGCCATAGCCATGGAGGGAATGTGAGTTTGTATTCGCTTGGGGCATATAAGGATATTGATCTCGTAGTGACATTAGGTACTCCATTCATTATTAATAAGACAAAGCAAACACTCAATGCTATTTTAAACTACACAAAATTTGTTTTAGTCTTCCTGGTAGGAATCATTACGGCTTTGATTGTTGGACATTTATATAATGGGTCAAGTTTTTTTGTTCTTAATTTGAGTATAATTATTTACTTGAGTATTATTGGTATTTTGATTTTCATATACGAAAAAGGAAGAGGTAAAATTGTTGAAATCGTCACCCAATTTAAAAATGAAATTCAATACATTAAGGAGCTTAATACTAAAATTATAAATGTACAATACGATTTTGATGAGGCTTCATTTTTTTTAAATATAATCAGCAATACATTCCGACCAATTACAAATGTGATTTATTACATTTTAAATAAATTCAATAATTGGATATTATCATTTTTCTATTTATTAATCGTTTTGTTTTTGACAAAAGCTTTTGGTGTATTAGGGGATCATGTACTAATTGATTTTTTAATTCCTTTTACGGTGTTACTTTTTTTGCCTTTACTATTCATCCTTGTTTTTTTTCCAATAAGCTTAATCTTAAATGGATTCTCATTTAATAGTGCAGCGTTAGGGACATATCCTTTTTTCTTAACTCTAGTTCTTAAAACTGGAGTATCTAAGCACCTAAATGGAATCTTGAGTTATGCTCAGGATTATAGGTTGAAACCACCACGGAAATTAGGAATCAATCACAGTTTGTATTACACGGATCCGAATGTTTCCGACGTAATTGCAAGGGAGATAAATGAAATAGTTAATCCGACAAAATCCATAGAACTTTAATATGGTCTAGGGATCATGATTTTTATGAAAATTCACTTAAAAAATTACTGAAATCTGGATTTATATGTCTAGTACTGAACACATAATATTTTGGATTTTTAAAAGTAATAGTGTTTGATTTGCGTTTAATTTTGAGATATGTACTTTGCATATAAATACTGGAAAACTGGGAGTGTATTGAGGAAATGAAGGTATATGTTATCTTCATTTGAAGGGAATATGGTATTATTGAGGTCATCATTAATGATCAACTAGAATAATAAAAACGATCCAAAGCTGAATTTTTACTGGCTTTGCCAATAACCAATAATTATGAGAGAAAATGAAAAAGAGAACATAGAGTCTTTGGCAAGAGAATACCTTCAAAATAGTGGAAATGATTACCTTACTATTTTGTCAGATATGCGGAAAAAGGGGCACGATGAGGAGACAACAATGCAAGTTTTTGAACGATATGAAACGTTGCGGGCCCAACAGGTAGATCAAAAGACGATTGAGATTAATACAAAAGAAAAAGAAAAACTAAAGTATAAGGAAGGTCCTTTTATATGGGCGCTTATAATTGGATTTATCTGTTTTGGGATTGCGTTGTTTTCAAATTCAATAGTATCAATTATTATCCTCTTTGCAGGATCTTGTTTGATTGGATATATTCAAGATAAGAGAAAACCACTAGCACTGATTATGGGTTGTTTTGTTTTTTTTCTGCTGGTTGGACCTACCATGGAGTTGTACTTTGAGGGCAGGGCTACACGCCTACGATTAGAAGGAGCATTGTACATGTGTATGTCAATAATTCCAGCCTACTTAATTTATGATAGAATAAAGAAAGCAACGAATTGACCGATGGCATTCGAAAAAAAATACCGAAGTTAATACGAACTTTTTATAGCCTTCTAGAAAATAATTAATTCAAATGGGAAGGCATTTGATGTATTGCGATAGGGAGTTAAAACTATCCTTTGCCAATATAATTTATTTGTGTAATTTAGAGATGAGTAAACCATTCCCATCAATAATCTATAGAAAGATGCTCCAATTAAATAAGTGTGATCTTCCTTTTTATTCCATTTTAGCTTCACCTTTATAGTAGACAAAGAATTGCAATGAAATAAAACGAAAGGAATACTATTTCAATATATTTTCAGAAGTAAACCAAAACAAACTTTCGAATTATGAAAAAGATTATTTTTTTGACCCTATTAATTCCGTGTGTAGTGTTCGGTCAAATTCAGGTTAGTTCTATAGAATATGAACGTCCGAGAGACAATTATAGTCAAAAAGGATTCATGAAAGTGGGTGAGGAAGAATACTTTATTGAGCGAGGTTTGAAAGGAACCAAGGTGTCATTGGTCAAAGATAACGAGTTGGAATTTGTGCATGAGTTGAATTTTAGGCCCACAGATGGGAGTATAAATACACATGCAATTTCATATGAAAACAGTAATTCTGGATTGCACTATGATGGCGAATTGTTATATGAACTTTATTGGGAGTACATCTATGTGGTTGATGTTGTAAGTGGTGAATTAAAGGAAGTTGTTGATCTAAAGCAATATGATCTTAGGTTGCAGAGAGATTTTTATGTGGGAGAAAATTATTATCACTTTCGGGCCTTAGGAATAGGGTGGAGTGGATATATACGACTGGATCGGAATACGGGTGAGGTGATACACTTAGAAGACGATGGGATAGTAGTGGATTCAAAGCGATACTGGATGTCTGCTGATAAAAGTAAGGTGACTTATTATGATTTGGAAGTCAATCAAATGCAAGTGCACCCGCATGAATTTTCTTTGATTGAATTTGTGAGAAAACATGCTTCGGATGTGAATTCTCGATTGATTATAAAAGACGAAAATGGTATTCACCTTCTAAGAAATGATGATTCGGTACATACTATTTCCTGCAGTTTTCCTGAAGTAGGAGAATTGAGTTATGTGTCTGATAATAGAATGGCCTATGTAACCAATAATGGGACTGACGTAATTTTATCAGTCATTGATTTGGAAGATTGTTCTGAAGTGTATACGTATTCATATATAGGGGCTGAAGGATCATTGTATTTGCCAGTATATTCAGAAGCACTACTTTTTAATGAGTATTTTATTTTTGGGTTCCCTAGTAGTTGGGCAGGTACAGGAGAGTTCTATTTATATGATATTGAACGTAATGAAGCTTCTTTTATTGATATTCCTATTGATTTTCCATTTTTAGATAGAGCAGTTCGATATGATGACAATTTATATTTTTACACGTATAATGATATTCATTATATAGGACCTTTACCTGAATTGTATCAACTTGATCTTGACACCTATGAGGTTGGACGAATAGGTGAAAACGAAATTTACGAGACGTATGAGATTATCATAGGAGAAGATCAAGAAGAACATGAATTGAATGTGTTTTATAGAACGGAAACCACCGCATCTTTGTACCAAATTGATGATAATCAACAAAGTTTGGACCAACTCAAAGAATTTGATTTATATCAAAATCATGGGATCTACTATAGCGTCTATGCTGATATTTGGGCAGATGATAAGTATTTTTTCTCGACCAGCAGTGCAATTTTTGTTATGGAGGATGATGTCACCACAAAACTTACAGATATCGAAACGTATGGTTTTGGAAGTTCGGCCTATGCCAGAAAGGGAGATTATGTCTATGTATTGGCCAAATTGGATACAGCACATTATGCACTCAAAATAAACATTAATGATTTAAGCTATAGTACAACTGCCTTGCCAGAGATTGAAAGTATAACGAATAAAAGAGGAGTATCCGAAAATGCTATTGTAAATTTAGTTCCCAATTTAACGTTTGATGGATCCTCAGGGTTCTATGATTTGGAATCTGAAAAATTCATTTCAATTAATGAATTAGATCTCCCATTAGGAACACCTAATAGTTTAAGTGGCAATACTATTTTATTTCGGAGTGCGTATTCAATGGGAGGGGAATATTATTTGATAAATACCTTGACAAGTGAAATAATTGAAACGGAAATTGAACCGAATACGAATCAAGAGATTTTTGTTGATGGAGTTGGCGGGTTTTACCTGCTTGGTGAACTTGGAGAGGATGAAGTTTTTAGCTACCTAGATCCGCAAGGGAAAGTCGAGGTCATTTATAACAACTTCGATTACAATGTTTTTTATGGGGGAAATCGGTTTTCTGGAAAGGTGAAATCGTTGGCCATAGATGGTCCGGATGCAATGATCATCATTTCTGTGAAAGATGGGGAAGTGCGACAAAAGTCGATTCCTGATAATGGATTGTTATATTATCAATCCTATTATTGGTATAATTCTAATAATATCTCATTTCTGGAGTTAAAGGACGGTACAACGTATAACACCTATATGTTTTCCTTTGATTCCGAACCCGAGAATATCACCTTGTCAGGTAGAGATGATCGGTTAGTCATGGTATTGGAAGATGAAACGTTTGCTGTGTTGGTGTATAAAAATGATCACCATGTATTGTCTTTTGAGAAGTATGATTATGCTACGGGGCAAATGGAAGAAGTGGCTGAATTACCATCCGTACGCAATAGTTTTTTTGATAACGCTCCTTACAGAATCGATGATTCCAGATATTTGATCAGTTTGAATGATGGGATACATGGCTTGGAGCCTTGGGTGTATAATATGAAAACCCACGAACTGGAGTTGCTGAAAGATATTCATGAAGGTCATGTTTCGGGTAAGATTGAGGATTACACGAAAAACCCAATACATGAAGAAGTGTATTTTTCAGCGATTAAAACAGAAGGAGATCGACAGCTTTTTAGATTGGATAGGGGGTTGATTCCTGAGGTAAATAGGGGAAAAGATATTCCTTATACTCTAACAGTTTATCCTAGTCCAGCCAGTTCGTATATTCAATTGGGTAAAGACTATTCCAAAGTTATGATTTATAACGCCTCTGGGACGTTGGTTGCTCAATATAGCGCCTATGTTAAGGACAGTAAAATTTCGGTGGAGGATTATATTGATGGAGCTTACTTGATACAGGCACGGTTGTCGGATAATGGAGTGGAATCAGGGAAATTTATTGTAAAAAGATAAATAATGTCCGTTATGACTCAATGATTTTATACGTATGGATGATTACCAAATCATTGGTTTACCTAAAATATGTTAAATGCTGTTTGTCTTTATAAGTTATTGTTAACGTATGCATTAATGATTTTTAAAAAGGAAGTATTCGTGTTTACATTTTTATAGATAATGTATACTATTACAAATCTTATAAGCTAAAAAAATAAAACATGAAAAATCAATTTTACTTATTTGCCTTTGCATTCTTTATTTCTTTGACATCCATTCATGCTCAAAAATACCTTGTTCAAGATATTATCTATGAAATAGGATGTACAGAAGATATCCATGTTGATGGGGATAAAATGTATGCCGCTTTATCGAATAATTTTATTCAGATCTTTGAAGACAATGAATGGTCTGCGCCAATTCAATTGATACCTGAAAATACTTTTCAAGCAGGTATTACCAAAGATGAGAATGGAGTCATATGGTACGCTGGTTCAAAAGGGTTGATTTCTTATGATGAGGGCGAAATAATGCATTACAATGAAGAGAATTCTGGGCTTCCAAGTGATGATTTAAAAGCTGTTCATTCTGTAGGAGATGCAATTTACATGATAGAAAACGGTACTGATGTGATAAGAAAAGTAGGGGATGTATATGAAGTAGTGCCTGTTTTTTCTGGATTCAACCAATTTCTAGGAGATTCAGAAATGACATTGGATGGTCGTTTAATCGTACATACATTTTCCAAAATTGCTGTAATTGATGGTGATGATGTAGACATTTACAATGTACAAGGTGGAATTAATAATTTATTCAGAGATCGAGATGGCCATATTTTGATTACCACTGGTAATACTATTTACAAATTTATTTCCGATACAAATGAAATAGAAGAGTTGTATACCAACTATGATTCAGATTTGTATTTATCTGCTACAGATAAGGAGGGGAATATGTATGTAAGAACTGAGAATTATGAATTTTTGGTTGTAGATGCAGATGGAAATGAATATATGATCAACGATTGGAGTATTGAAGAACCGAATTTTGATGGATTCTTTTTGTACAAGGATGCATTGTTGTCGTTTGGTTATAATGTAAATGGAACCAATGAAATGTGCACTGTGATTACATCTTTGGGAGGAGTTGCAAATGACGATGACTTTGATGGCTATCTGAGTAATGTAGATTGTGATGACGATAATTTTGATATTAATCCAGGGGCTACAGAAATTCCAGGGAACGGTATTGACGAAGACTGCGATGGTTCTGATATGATCACTAGCACCAACGATATTTTAAATTCAATAACTGTATATCCTAATCCGGCTTCAGAAAAGATTATGATCAGTAACTTGGAAGATGTTGGAAATAGTCAAATTGAGCTTATAGATGCAAGGGGTGTGGTTGTGCGAAAAACACGTGCATCATCCAATGCTGAAATCAATATTCAAGACTTAATTCCTGGGGTGTACAATATCGTAATCGTGCAGAAGGAAGATGGCCAATTATTGGGGAGAAAAAGCTTTATTAAGGAATAGCTTAAAGAGGATTATATCAGGAAGAGTGATAAAAATGCAGAACCTTTGTTGTTAAGAATAGTTACAACGGAAAAGGAAATTGTCAGTTGCTCTTTTGGAGAATGAAGAATTAAAAAGAAAGTGGTATGTTAGATTTTCAATGATCTTACATTTATTTATTACGATAAAATCAAAACAAAATCATGGGATTATTCAGTAAGTTATTCGGGAAAAAGAAAAACGAGCCTATTCGGACCAAGGCACAGAAACCTTTAGCGGAGGCACCAAAAACCAAGAAACAAAACCTTTTTTTAACCAATGCTTCAGAATTTGGTTTGGGAGATATTCAACTGGGTATTTCGGGCAAGATGCGGGTAGATGGAATATTGGCATTTGCAGAATTTGATAAAATAGCCAAAGCGAGGGGTTTGCCCTTTGAGTTTAATGTGATGTATACCACCTTATTGGAAGAAGGAGCATTGACCATTCCAGTCGTATGTTCAATTGGAGATGAAAAATATTCTTTGTATTTTATCTACCAAGAGGAGGATTTATTGAAATATAAGGATTTGGTCAACCATGTGCATCGCACGGCCTATCCGAATTTGATCTATTTCAGTTCTATTCCAATTTATGATGGATATAAACCAAAACCAATTATTGAGCCTTTCCAGTTGGCAGATTTGAGAGTAGAAAACGATGCCAAAATTGCAGGGGAGTATGCCATGTGGTGGAAAACAGAAGACGATCCTGTTTTTCATAGTTCAAAGACTCAAACAATTTTATCTCAGATGTATGATATTTTCAAAGGGTATGAGACGTATCTGACGGGGTATGTATTGAGGCAGACAAGAATCAAAAAAGAGGTACAACTCGAACGGGTGAAATTACCGAATGATAATGTAACCTATATTCTTGCAGCCCCTGAAGGTAAGCATGTTATAATGAGCTTGTCTCTTGAAAAAGGCATTCGATTTTTATTTCCAATTCAAACTACTTCTCATTTATATCGAGAGCGGTTTTTGAAAGGGGCGCTGGTGGATTTTATGGCGACGGTGATTCCATTGAAGCAACATAATGCTCCTACTGATGAACCAACGGACCCAAATAGTTACGACTGGTTTGAATTTCTCAGTAGTGTAATCAAACAAAAGGAAGAAGCTGGAGAGTCAATTGATCATATTGGGGTGATGCAGTTGAATAGTGATTTGAATTAGGGAAGGGAATAGTGTGAATGGACCTGTTAGCTTCTTAAATATGAATAAGAAAATGCTAGATAATCACTCCTTTTATGGATAAATATTTCTTCACCTAAGATTATTATTGTGAGTTTTTAGTTATATTCAGTTCTGTTTTTACCCCAGAATAGCCAAAAATGAGCAATGACCATTTTAAAGAGGAGATGTTATCCGAATTGAACTCCAAAGAGGACCTCAAGCTTACATTCAAAAAGATTTTTAATTCTATTGAGAACTTCGAAACCATGCACTATGGAGAGATATTGTCCTTAGAAATGGTATACCTTGATTTTATAAAAATAGAAAGTGAAGAATTGTTAAGTTCCCTTGATACGTATGATATTGAGATGTTTTTTCAGAAGAAACGAATGAAGCTTGCCTATAAAATAATTGATGAACAAAAAAGGCTATTTCAGGAAAACTATAGAGATATAAAGAAAAGAAGTGAAGAAATTCGAGAGTTATTATTATCCAATAATATAGAATTAGCGGTGGAATCCTTCAACAAATTATTTAGTGGAGTACACTCAAGACACTTCAATGTTTTTATTGAAATTTTTTACAATGAATACAATCCAATGGATTCAAAACTTGAAATCTTCGAAAATAACAGAAGGTTTCGGTTGATATCATTAAGAGACAATGTTTTATTTGAAAAAAAACTAATTCTCCTAGAGCAGGTTACTTCTAATTTATTTCAAGATCAAGATTTACAAAGCACAATTCAACATTTTCAGCAAGGTCAGTTTTTGGAGGGGTTGAAAAAAATAGAAAAGAAATATGCGAAATTAATTTCTTTAGATATTCCTAAGAGCTTGGATATAATAATTCGTACACCAACAGTTATTTTATACAACTATCTGTATGTTTTGCAAAAATTGAATAGTGGTCTAATATCTTACAAGCGATACATTACTCTTAAAATAGAATTGGCTGCAAAACTTATTGAATTGCATGAAAGAAATTTTAAGATTGACATGGGAAGAAGGATTCAAAAATTAGTAGAAAGTTAAATAAAATAATGGCACAATGAAGAGTTTTAAAACCTCAATTGGATGCTTTAATCACATCATTCTCAAGAATATATTATGATAAAAATGCGTGTTGAGATCAAAAGCAGATTAAGAGGAGAGCTAAGAACGTTGTACCCGTCAGCGAGCAGTGCGCTTGTCATTGTAGGAGATGTTGGATTGCCAACGCAGAATTTAAATGTGAATTCCAATCCAAATGTACTTTGGGCTTCAATATTGGATGAAGCAGAGAAGCAAAATAAAGTAGTAGAGATTATTGAAATGGTATTGGGAGAGTATCCTAAACGAACTGTTTTACAAGAAGTCTTATTAGAGATCAATGATAAAACATTGGTTTACATAGATTTGAAAGATCAGTGGTCTAAAATTCTACGATTAATTGAAAGTAATGAACTTTCTTTTTCAATTGAGAAGGCAGAGCAATTTATTCAAGTATTTCAAGAATATATTCAGAATGAACTATCAACCATTAAGAATGATTTTGACCTGCTGAATAATCAGGATGTGACTCTAAATGTATTTAAAGAAGAAAAATTGAAACTCCTTGAACGTTTAAAAGAGACTTTGTTTGAAAAATTGAATAGAGGATATTTTTCAGGAAAAAGAGGGCAATCAAAAAAGATAGGAGTAAAACATAAAAACCAAGCACAAGTTGATATGGAAAAGATTGTAGGTGAGTCTCCTTACAATAACGATTTGGTTAGCATGGCATGGCTTTCAAAAGGAGTAGAAGCTTCTAAAAGCGTTGTATTAGTAATTACAGAAAATGGAGGTAGAGGAACAGGATTTATACTAGAAGGTGGATTTTTGCTTACTGCAAATTATATTGTCCCAGGAAAAGAACAAGCCAGAAGAACCACAATAAATTTAGTGATTAATGATTTTACGGCGTTGGTGGACGGTAGTAAGGAATACAAATATAAATTAGATGAAACGGTTTTTTATAGTTCACCATTTAATAAGATGGACTATTCGTTGATTAAAATTATAGATAATCCCAAGTTTCCAGTTGCGGAAAATGGATATTTAGAATTAGAAACTGTCAATAAAGTGCTGCCTGGAGATATTATATGTATCGTCCATTTTCCCGGAGGTGCAAATAAACAGATTTCCTATTCCAATAATTCTGTTGTTGAATGCTTAGGAGATAATATAATTTACAAAGCAAAGACATTTGGAGGATCAGGAGGTGCCCCTGTATTGAATCAAGACTGGAAAGTGGTAGCCATGCACCAACGTAAGTTAAATAACAACTCTGAAAACATGAAATCTGGTAAAGCAATAAAAGCAATTTTAGCCGATTTGAGAAATCAAATACCCTCAGATGAAATTGATTCATTCCCATTTTTAAAGACCAGTAAGAAATAATGTCTATGGAACTTACAATTAAACAAAGAATAGCACTCCGAAACGAATTAATGAAATTGTATCCATCAATTCCAGAATCACAATTGGTCTTAGGTGACGCGGGTATTTCGACGGATAATATAGCTTTTAACCCTTCACGTAAACTTAATTGGAATACCATTATCAACGAGACTCTGAAACATGAAATGATTCTTGAACTAATTGAAGTTGTGTTGTCAGAGTATCCGAAAAATGAAGTATTAATTCAATTGAAAAAAGAATTATCAATTGATAAATCTGATAATATGGATCAAAAAGACTCAGAAAAAGTAATGGATGCTCAAATTAGTCTATTAAAAAGTTTTGTTTCGACAGGTAAAATAAAAGTTGTAATTGATAAACTATTAATTATATCAAAATCGGTTTCTAAAGATTATGAAAATTCAGTTATTCTAATATCTGCTCAGTACAACGGACTCGAAAAAGATATCATAAATGGAATAGTTAATTCTCAAAATAAGCTGGTTAGAGAAAACAGATTACGGCTGGCATTATTGGCTACCATAAATAACTTAAAATCAGAAGTACAGCTCTATAGAAAACTAGAGGAGTTTAATCTTAATGTGGATAAGGAAATATCCAATGAAATTATCCATGATTCATTTAAGCGAAGTCATGTAAGAATAGAGCAGTCGGAAAGTGAACTTCAGAAGGTTATTGGTGATAGACCAAATTATGTCAAGAAGTCTTGGTTCTTAAAAGGATTAGAAGCTTCTAAAGCGGTAGGAAGGATTTATGTAAAGTTGACCAGTAAATTTAGTGGAACAGGATTCTTATTGAAAGGAGGTTATTTATTGACCAATGCCCATGTTTTGGCAAGTGAAGCTTTTTTAGAAGGATCATTCATAGAGCTTAGTCTGCCAGATGATTCTAATGCTGATGAGCGTGTTTATCGCTATAATTTTGATCCAAGTTTTTTTTATGTGCGTCCGCTCGCAATAAATAAGGAAGGAGCCCCAGAAGAGTTTAAGTATGATTATGCGCTTGTGAAACTACTGGAGAATGGGAAAGTTCCAATAGAAGAATTTGGATATTTGACATTTGAAGAAGACATTGAACCCAAGAAAAATGATCCTGTAAATATTATCCAACACCCAGGAGGAGAAATTCAATTATTTTCAGTCACAGCAAATGAAGTAATCGGAAATTGGGATCATTATTTATATTATAAAGCGGATACAGATAAAGGAGCAAGCGGTTCTCCTGTTTTAAATCAGAATTGGAAGGTGGTTGCATTGCATCATGCTGGCAAAAATGAAGAAAGTAAAGACGGGGGGTTAAGGATCGATGAAGAGGGAACTGTCGTACCAGCAAATCGGGGAATTTTAATCAAATATATCCTGAAAGATTTGAAGACAAGGGGATTTACTTTTTAAGCAGTTTTTATCAATGTATTGAGGATTGTTAACTTTCATGAAATTAAAAGAGTATGTGAGGAATGAATGTGATCTTTCCAAAATGTAAAAGTTGTTGATGTGTTTTAAATATTCTAAAAATAGAATAGACACACGATCAGATACTATCACTAAATATTCCAATAAAAACTCAATGAATCAATATTTTCTTGATATTCATTTTACCATGACTCGTATATACTTTACAAAAATATAGACCTGCCGCAATTTGAGATATATTGATTGTTTTTGATCGATCTACATGTCGGATGATTTCTCCCTCCAGATCAATGATTTCAATGTGAGATACTTCTTCAGTTGTGACTATAGTTACGTGTTCTGAGGCAGGGTTGGGGTACAACTCAAAATCAAATGAATTCTCCTTTACATTGGATACTACAGGCTCAAAAATCATGGTTTCTACAGTATTGGTAGTGATGGGTAGGTTAAAGTCAAAATGAATATCAGCAACATTGGAAATGATCTCACCTATTTGAAGATCAGGATAGGGCTTAATCTTGTAGGATACATATCCTTGAGAACCTTCATAGTCACTACTGTCAGGTAAGTTGATATTATCAAAGAAAAAGGTAAGCTTATCTTCTTCCATGGTTACCGTAGCATCATGGCTCATGCTCTCAATTTTCAATGTTTTTTTGTCCAGTTTGTCTACCAGTTCATTTTCAATTCTTACAAATATGGCACTCGCAGTTCCAGTGTTCTGAAAACGAATGGTATAATGCAAGTAGTTATCAATTTTGGCGATGTCCAATAGAGGCCCCTCTAAAACAATGATGTCATTCGGGTCAAAAGATCCTACGGTAAGTTGATCCAAAATAAATAGATTATTATCTGGGTTCATATCCACTTGGTCCGCATCTACAGAAACTTCGAAAATGAGATGTTGGTTGATATCCACTATAGGTGGTGCTTTTATTTGGAATGAAAGGTCAATAGACTGTTTATTGAAAGGCAAAAGGTCCTCAACAATGAATTGAATAGAGTTGTTATTAACCACATCAAATGGGAAGTTAGTGTCTTTTAGTTCCAGTTTACTATCGTCAAACATCAAAAGAACCTCACCAGATTGGGTTGCTGTTCCAAGGTTTTCTATCACTATTTCATATTTCCCAACAAAACCAGGTCTCGCATCTCCAATAGGGTATAGGGTGATTTCTAAATCATTGATGTTTTCATTGCTTTGCATACAAAAGTCAGCCGAACTCGAATTTCCTAGACCATTGAAGGTAGTGGTGTGCTGTTCGGGATCAATTTGAATATAATCTGGAATTTCAGAGACTACCTCTGTAATCACCTCTCCATCGAAAGTAGAAAAAATATAACGACCATCTTTTCCTGTAAATTGGGTCAGTTTTTCTCCATTGGTTTCGGTAGATAGCATGAAGTATGGAACAGGTGTAGGGTTGGTAATGCATTGTCCATCCGGACTAAATTGCACAATACCAGAAACCGTATTATATTGGACACCTAAATTTTCATACCACTTCAGGCCTCCATCGCCCCATTTTGCTGACAAAATATCCACTTTTCCATCATTGTTGATATCTGCAAGAGAAATGAAAGCTGGGTCACAAAAAGAGCTGCCGATCTTCTGACCGGTGCCAAATGTGCCATCGCCATCGTTATTTCTATACCAAAACAATCGACTACCAGAGTAAGCGATTGTTAGAATATCTTCGAAACCATCATTATCAATATCTGCACTGTAAATATTGTCACCCGATACTTCCTCATTGATGAGTTGAGGAGGACCAAAAGAAACTTGCCCTAAATTTTCTTGCCATGAAGCACTGTTGTCTTCTTTGGACGTAAAGAAAATATCAAGATCACCGTCTTTATCAATGTCTGAAGTATATACGGATGAAGCTTCTTTAACGTCATCATTGATAATTATTTTCTCCCCAAAGTTTCCATTTCCATCCAAGTTTCTATACCAAATGATCTGATTTTCATCTCCACTTGCTGCAATAATATCGAGGTATCCATCATCGTCCAAATCTCTAACCTCAAGATCCAAAATATTTGTAGCAGAATCTAATAGTTTTTTAGGACCAAATTCTACCAAACCGTTTACATTTTCAAACCAAAATAATTCATCCCTGTAGTTATGCGCACATACCATATCTAAATCACCATCGCCATCGATATCGGCCAATTCTAATTCTGTCGCTCCCTTCGCATATTCTGTAATTAATATTTGATCACTAAATGTTCCTTTTCCATCCAAATGTTCATACAAAGCTATAGGATAGGTCCAAGCACCAGTAGCTATAATGTCAAGGTCACCATCTCCATCAAAATCTATAGTTTGAATGTTGGATACCCCCGATGATTCTACTGAAATTATTCGTTGCCTACCAAAGTCTCCTAGACCATCTTTATTTTCATACCATGCTATCTTACTATCCCTTATAGATGTAGAAATTACATCCAAATCACCATCTCCATCAATGTCTACAGGCAAGATTTCGCTTGGATAATATATACTTTCAGTGAGTTTTGACTCTTCAGAAAATGAAGTGTTATTGATGTTTTCAAAGTAACCAATCTTTGCATCGTCTTCTGATGCAGCCATAATGTCTAAATCTCCGTCTAAATCAAAATCTTCAGCTAGGGCTACAATTGGAGTTTGAGAGTTGTCACTGAGAATAATTTCATCGCTGAAAGTGCCTGACCCATCCAGATTTTCATGCCAAGCGATGATGTCTTTTTCTCGACGTGAAATGAGAATGTCATTGTCACCGTCACCATCCACATCTTTCACTTGAACTCGGTCTCCCAAATCAATATTTTGCCTGAAACTACCTGCCTCTTCAAAAACATTCCAATTGTTTAAGTTTCTAAGCCATGTATTTTGATGGACGATGTCTACAAAACCATCTCCATCGATATCCCCAGTAGCAATATAGTTTGCATTCCAACTCGATGTTGAAAATATTCGGGAATACTCTGAATTAAATTGTTTGTACACGTGTAGTTTTCCATCCAACCAGGACTGAACAAAAAGCTCGTCCATTCCATCATTATCAATATCGTCCAAATGGATTACAGGCTCTCTAATATCACTTGCTATGATTTGTTCGGTTTCGAAATAAGTGCCACTATAATAGCCTTTTATCCATTTTACATGTTTGAAAGGATAACCTTGACTAACAAAAACATCTATATCTCCGTTATTGTCAAGATCTGTAGCAACTATACTATTGATTCTATATGTCCCAATTGAAAGTGGATTATAAAATGCAAAATTTCCTTTGCCATCCAAGTTTTCAAACCAGACAACTCCAGGGGTGTCATTAAAAAATGGAGCACAAATTATATCTAGATCAGAATCATTGTCCACATCAATAAGTGCGATTTTACTATATGAAAAGTTCGTTACACCTACATTTTTGACTTTATCAATGGTATGAAAATCGCCATCATTTTCAATCCAGGAAATCGAATTATTGTGATGACCTAAGACCAGGTCTAAATCTCCATCGCCATCAATATCTCCGCTCACCATTTCTACCACTTCGTTGACACTTTTTGAACGATCTAAAATAATTCGCTCTTCGAAGCCAATTTGAGAAAATAGTTGGGTGCAGGAAAGAATAAGGAATAGTAGTATTCGTAATTTCATGATGCTATTGCATTGGTTTTGATACTAGTAAGATAAAGAAAATGATTGTTTTGCTGCTTTTTCTAAATGAGTTTTCACTAAAATGATAGCATTGATCCCATATTTTGAGAATTTTGCATTTAAAGTAGAAGGTAATTTTGATCAAAGGTGGATTGAATACTCAAGTATTAAAATGGAATTTGAAGTGTTTTTAGATTATGTTTTTTATTTTTAAAGATATTGGGAATGCAAATTAAGGCCCCCACTTTATGAACGATATACTAAACTTTCATTAATGAAGTCGACTCAATTTAAAAATGAAGTCCTTATTATTCCTGATAAAATAGATGCTGAACGGGAAGAGTTGGCAAGTATATGGATAGAAAATGGTGGAGAGGTGATGAGAGTAGGCAAATTTTGGGTGACACCTGAAACAGAAGGTAGAAGGGTGACGCTCTATGGTTATGATACATTTTGCTTGGTTTTAGCTCAATTGCTGCATTTAGATATGGTCTCCCCAAAAGATGAAATGATTGTTGACTTGAAATTTAAATTTTTAAAACGATCTATCTTTCTTGCTTCTGTGAGTGAAATAACAACATTGAAATTCCCCATTTTTATAAAGCCAGTTACACCAAAATTGTTTCCAGCAGGAGTGTATGCGAATTTGGAGTTGTTGAGTACTCAAATTGTTGGACTTGAAGAGGCTGAAACATTGATTTGTTCTGAGGTATTAGTCATCAAAAAGGAGGTGCGAGCATTTATTTTGGATAATGAAATCATGGACTTAGCCTTCTATGAGGGGGAAGGGGACTTGGGTGGGCCAAGGTCATTTATACTGGATTTTCTTGAGGAGTCCTTATTGGATTTACCCAATACTTTTGTGATAGATGTAGGGTATAATGATGCATCGGGATGGTTTGTGATTGAATTTAATTCTTCTTGGGGCGCTGGATTAAATTTTTGTCATCCTGATAAGGTAGTAGTTAGTATTCGAGCGGCTACTATTCCATATAAAGAATAGACTAGAATGAATTCAATTTCGTTCTAGGTAGCAAAGGAAACCAATAAAATGCCAACATTTTTGAAAAAGGTTTTTGTTCTGATTGTATTGATACTTATAGCTTCAGTTATTGGAGGGGTATATGGATGTGTTCATGATCAAATTACCTATTCAATTTCAAATGAGTATTACACCAAATTTAAGTTTATTCAGTTTAATTTAGAAGACTGGGGATTGGGCAGGAATGTAGGAACCTTGGAATTACCCGATATTCGATTGGACGAACCTAGAAAAGGAGTTTCTATAGTGGGGATATTAGCTACATGGTGGTTTGGATTGTTGATCGGTATAGTTCATGGTGTTTTGGGTCTGCGATATGAGACAGCGAAGACGATGTTTAATGAAACAATGAAAGCACTCATGTTGACACTTTGTGTGGCATTTGTTTTTGGTGGGTTGGGATTCATTTATGGACAATATTTCATGTCTGGTAGTCCATCGAATTGGTACTTGCCAGAAAATGTTATTCATAAGAATGAATTTATTACGGTCGGAACCATCCACAATTTTAGTTATTTGGGAGGACTTGTAGGATTAATTGGAAGTGTCCTCTATTTTTGGAAAAAGAAGAAGGCTAAAGGGAAATAATTCTAATCATTGATAAGGTAATAGGACAAAACACAAGATGGAATTGATACAAGAGTTGAAAAAAATCGGAGAAAGGAATGGGTTCTATTCTAGTACTTTTTTTAGTGAAGTGAATGCTTTGGTACAAGAGGACCGAAACAAATTTTCTGAATCAATTATACATTTTTTAGAGCATGTAGAGCCTTCTAATTTTGATGCATTAGAATGTCAAATGGTGTTGGCAATCATATTAGGGAACTTTCCGTTTGTTGAAAGTGAGACGGATCATATTTGTCATGCATTAGGACAATTTGTATTGAATTTATTAAAGATTGAGCATACATCTGAAGTTATATCAAAGAACCACTTATTGTATCTAGTGATGGACCTTTTTGAAGTTGCATTTGATATTGAAGGTTGCAATGAATCAACACAAGAAACGCTTTTTGACGCTGTGAAAGGAACATTAAATTTACCGTATGACTATGGATATACAGGAACCCCTGATGCCTATTTGAAAAACTATAAAATCGTACAATTTTATGGTGGATTTAAGAAAGATTCTCATCGAAGGGAATTGTTAGATATTATGCTGAAACATCCCGATGAAAGCATTAGAGAAGAAGCGATGGAAGAAACTTAATACAAACCAGAACATGGAATCTATGAAGAAGTATCTTATTGGTCTAGTACTATTGCTTGTTTGTGAAGGTGTTTTTGCACAGCAACCATTAACAAAATCAAGGATAGATTCAATATGGAGTTATAATCCAGATTTAGGAAATACACTTCGAATCGTTAAACAATACAATAAGATCTGCACCTCTCTAGGAATTGTGGATACCCTCCGGATAAGTGAAAAGGGCAATCAGTTTTTGTATTTTTTGGGAGAAAATGAAGTGAAAAATTTTAAATCTGGTTACTGCATGGACGATCGCTTTGAATTGACATATTCTAAAAACTCGCATTTTCCTTATTTACATGTAAAAGTAAAGCCTACGATTAATCGACAATTTGAATTGAGTGTTTCAAAGGACTATAAATGTCATAATTACCTTGTATTGAAAAATTTTTCTAATGGGGTGCTTGATGGAAGGTATATTGAAAGATGTCTTAATGGTAGTGTATTTGTTGAAGGTATGTACACTCAGGTGGATAGTGTATATCAAGATACGCTTTCACATATTGATTATCATACGTATGAAGAAACTATTGAAATCGTTCAACGAACAAAATCTCCTATTAAATGTGGAACGTGGAAGTTTGGTGAATATGGCAATCAGATTAAACATTACTTAAAATGCCCTGACTAATAGATTCATTGGGGTGATGTATTGATCTTTCTTTTTTTATCCCAGTCTTTAGGAATGGGTGACTCAAACACCAAATTTGTCAATTTCATCATCTTTTCCAAAAGAGTCGGATGAAATATGCTATTTTTTTTGCCACATTTCTCATTTCATTTAATGCCAGTGCTCAACAAGGATTGTTCAATGGCCAGTACTTAGACACGCTTCGTTTTTCGGATGAACAGAATTTTGATATCGAATATACTCACTATTCGGATGGTTATTCGCTTAAGACCGCGACGTATACTTCAAAGATTTCTGAACTAAAAAAGGTGGACCATTACAATCGTAAACATCAATTGATTCAATCTGAAATATGGTCGGATACCTTGATTCGACACCGAACATTCAAGTACTTTGAGAAAGGAGAATTGGTAAAGGTATTTGATGAAGTGAATAAGGTGTCATTGCCCTCTCATTTAAACATCTATTTGAAGTATCCTGCGATAGCTCGAGAAGAAGGAATAGAAGGAGATATTGTGGTGCAATTTCAATATGATGAGCATTGTATAGTTGTTGGATTTAAACTGGAGAATAGTTTGGGATATGGAATAGATAAAGAGGTTAGAAATAAATTAAAACGATACGTTGCCTTGGCAAAAAAGCATCAGGTTACTACCTTGGATTGTCAGACTGCACTTGATCCAATAACATTTAAATTTAGATTGGAATGATAGCTTAACGTCCATCATTTTTTTAAGAAAGCAGAATAGGTTGGAGTATTCAATGTAAAAAAGTTAAGTCGTTTTTATAATTGAATGTATATTGGGGTCATTATATAGTAAACCAATAAATACTGAATTAAATATGGAAAATTGTACCATTTATAGCCATGCTATAGATTTCGGTGAAGTCGTTAAGATCGTAAAAGAAAACTTACCTAAAGCAAAAGTAAAAAGTAAGGATGAGGGCTTACGCAAATCATTGGAAGCCACCATTAGTGGAGGTTTTTTTAGTAAATCAAAATCGTTGAGGATCAACTATAGACAACGACAAAACCCTTCGTATAAATTAGATGAAATTGAATGTGGGCTCACTCAAAATCTTGCGGGCATGGTTGGATTTATACAAAATTTTCCTGCAGACAACGAGGCTTTGCGAAGTAAGTTTTTAGCCAAGGTGATGGCAGCAAATAGTGAAATGGCATTTATCGCAGAACCTGAAATTAATCCAAAATTTGAAGCTGTCTTGCGTAAAATCACCTCTACGCTCAACGCTTTTTTATTTGTCCAACCTAGCAAATTATTCAATGCCTCTCCAGGACAGCATTTTGTGGATAAGAACCTAGATTTAATTCTAGATACCCAAGGTAAATCTGCCATTCAGGATCTTGATGTCACGGTCGAAGCAAAATATAAGGATGCGCCCGAAACAAGTATTAAGGAAGATCAAATACAGAGAAAGAAAGTTTCTGAGGCGTTTTTGAATACACATGGAGTAAAAGTCAATGCACATTTACCTACAGTAGGGTCGGAGGAGGATACTGAACTTAGATCTGTCTCAGAAGTAATTGATCGAGCATATGCTTTGATGATTACTGCAGTAAAAGGAGAAGGGGTAGAACAAGCGCACTTAGAGAGAGCGGTGAAAGAAAAAAGTATTCGTTTGCTTTCACCTCAAGAAGAGTATATTTTTAATGCAGATTCTCTATCGGATCAGGAAAGAGGAAATGCTACTTGGAGGTATGAAAGTCTGAATGTAATTCTATGGGCATTAGGAAAATTAGATGTCTTGTCTTATCCGGACACAATTTGTGATGTCAAAAAAATAGTTGGACTCATTTTTCAACCGACGAGAGAAGATTTTCAAAATTCTGTTCAGCTTAGAAGTAAGAAAGAAATATTAGACGAATTAGATAAGATTTATCGCATACATTGGGCTTGTGTGGACGCCCGCATCAAAGGAGGTCAGGTTTCAGGGAATGTGAACCCTAGTGTAGTGTATGAGCGTCATTATGCTTTGAATTGGCTCACGAATTATAATGGAGAAGATTGGGATGATGTAAAAACACACACGTAATTTATAGCGAAAATTGTGCTTATGAAGATTAACTTATATGTAGTCTTAATATTAGGTGTATTCATATGTTCTGGATGCAGTCAAGTCTTTTCGGTGTTGACTCGTTTTGTTAATATTGATTCCATTAAAAATGAGTTGGAATTAGAATTTGATTTTAAAAATGGATACAAAGATGAACCTATCTATGTACGGGAAATTGAAATTGTCAGGAACGATTCATTGCTTTGTAGACTGAATAATATGGTGGATACTGCTATCACAAGCTGGAAATTTCCTTCTGTTCCGAGTGGGTTTAAAATGGATAGTTCTATTGCTGGAAACGCTATACCAATTTTGGCTAAAAAGGATTATGTCACCTTCTATTTTAGAGGAGAAGGTGAAAATGGCTGTGCATCCTATGGCGAATGGAAGTATAATCCGAATTATTCAACAGAGGAAGGCCGATGGATGTTTGATGAAACAGGAAATCAGCGGATTCGATTAGACTGTTATTATGAGAGGTGGGTAGGGAAAGACATTATAAAAATCGAAACCTTGGATGATTTTTTGGTAGACGAATCTTCTTTTTCGTTGACAAAACAAGACGGAGAAATTGTGGAATTTAAGTTGAAATACAAGCGAAATCCCACCAATATTCTGGCTTTAGTATTGGAGAAGGGGCAGGACAAAGGAGACCTATTATCTATTCAATTTGCATTGGACTCTCTGCGTGTGTTTTCAGATCAAGTAGTTGTGCCCGGTAAATCCCAAATTGGATTGCTTGGAAAGTATAATGACTTATAATTAAGGTTGAAGGGGCAAAATAAAAGAGATTTTACGGATTGTGGTACAGTACAGCTATGGAGCAGTAAGAAGTTCTAGTGCAACGATTTATTTTGAAAAGCATTTCAAGCTGTAATTGATTTTCATCTGCATAATTCTGCTTTAATGCAAATATCAAGTAGAAAACCTTTATTTTACACTAATTGATTAAAATCGAGCTATCTAAAACCAAACTATGAGAAACTCCTGTACTTTTTTCGTTGCAATTCTTTCAGTTTTTCTCTTTTCTATGAATGTGCTTGCCCAAAATGATGTATACAACTACATTAAAATTCAAATGAAGAGTGAACAAAATGTGATGACAGAAATGATGCGTCCCAAATATGAGAAAGAAGTATATTTTAATGATAAATACACTTATTGTATTCGCACTAGTCAACATAAAAAAGAGATTATTCAATACAATTCTGATAAAGAACCGATTGCATTTTATATTCTTGAAGGTTCAAAATTATACGTAAATACAACATTCCCCTATAAGGATGAAGAAGCAGAAGCATTAAGTTCGGAAGAGCAATCATTTCTAAAAAATCAATTCGTAATTCAAAGGGATGTTACCAAAGAAATAGTTGGAAAAGAATGTTTTAAAGTCATAATGAATTCACCTTCCAGTGGTTCACCTGCTGTAGAAATGTTTGTGTCTGAGGATTTTCCAAATTATCCTTCTCATTTCCCACTGCCTTCTTTTTTAATTAATGCAGAACCATTAGAAACGACTTTGCATTTAATGGGTAAAACTATTGAAATTGGGATTACACAGGTGGAAAATGGTATTGTTATTGAAAACCATTTAAATCTTGATTTTAAGAGTGCTATAGCTGTTGACGATAAAAAATATGATCTGCTGCGATCGACATTTAAGTAAGGTGTACTAAAAACTTAGAGCTATAAGACATTTTTCTTGAATGCATTCGTTCTTTCTGGAGTAAAAGTGGAACAATGATTCAAATAAAAAAATGGGTGTCGATTATTTATTTGATTGTTGGGCTGGTTATACTGTTTGGTAATCATCATTATATAGTAGGAATTGGGTATGGAATTTTACTTTGGTTTTATATTATCACAGGTCTTTTTATAGCTTGGATTATTAGAAAAAAGAAATGGACTATTCTTCATAGGTGCTTGTTTTTGATGTCCATTTTATTTTTTGTGTCTTGGGTGTATGATCAAGGTCAACGAATAGGAATAAGTTCAAGCGAAAATACGAAGGATGATCTAACCATATTGACATACAATCTGTTTTTTAAAAATAAGTATAAGAAGGCTATTCTCAAGGAGATAGAATCTATTGATGCGGATATTGTTTTGGTTCAAGAACTCACTTCTCATTGGGATGCAGCGTTGAAAAAGAAGGTGTACAATAAATACAAATACAAGAAACTATTTATCCATGGTGGAAGTCACGGAATGGGTATTTTGTCTAAATTTCCAATACGTTCCAGTTCATTTTTATACAATACCAATTCACTTCCAGTAAGTCAAATTAATGAATTAACATTGGGCAAAAAGTCAATCGTTGTAGTGAATACTCATTTGGCTTCGCCAGCCTTAGCTGTTGAAAATAGCGATCGGTTTTTTCATTATTATAAAAAGGTAAACCAGAGGAGAAAGCAACAGTATTACGAACTGAATGAAAAACTTAAAATTCAATTTCCTAATCTACCTCACATCATTGCTGGAGATTTAAATACCATGAAGGTGGAGCCATTGTACCGCGAAATGCGCACGGAATGGAACGATTTATTTACTTTGGAAGGGAAAGGATTAGGGTTTAATTTTCCAAATATTCAAACGGTTCCTTTTCCCTTTCTCACCTTGGATTATATATTCTATCGAGGTAGGGTTGAGGGAATTGAATCGAGGGTGTTGCCGTACAGTACTTCGGATCATTTGGCGGTTTGGGGGAGAGTGAAATTGTAGGTGGTCGAGGTATCTACTTGAACTTTTTTTTGAGAAAGAAGGGAGTGCTTGGAAAAAGACAACGACCGATAAAAGCGGAAGGTTAAGAAGCCATTTAAAAACATAGTATTAATTCCTATCCTGTCCCGACTTGACGGGATACATGTCATTGATCCTCAACTTTTGACATTTTTTTCTTGCCATAGCTTTGGCTATGCTCTTCTGAAAGCGTTTCAATTTGAGAATCAAGCACATATAAATCATCTTAACATATGGTTTTAATTGGCTTCTAAGAATCGAACCCTCATCCGTAATAGATGGCACGGTTTTCAAGACCGCTTATGCACCATTGCATGCTACCTTCCAATTCACCTGAGTTTAATTTGATTTTACAATAATCTTCGAACACAGGTTATAAAAAATATGTGAGGCTGTAATCAGAATCGAACTGATATTCAATAGGTTTTGCAGACCTACCCCAAGGCCAATATTGGGTATACAGCCAAAATGGGAAAGCAGTGGACTCGAACCACATATCTTCATGAGATACAACCGCTACTAGGGCAGTTATCACGCCTTCTGACTTTACTTTCCAACATATAGCGGTGACGATTGGACTCGAACCAACTGCCTTCAGTTCTTCACACTGACGCTCTACCAATTGAGCTACGTCACCAAAAGCGGAAGGTAAAGGAATCGAACCCTCATCCATAGTAGATGGCACGGTTTTCAAGACCGCTTATGCACCATTGCATGCTACCTTCCAATTCACCTGAGTTTAATTTGATTTTACAATAATCTTCGAACACAGGTTATAAAAAATATGTGAGGCTGTAATCAGAATCGAACTGATATTCAATAGGTTTTGCAGACCTACCCCAAGGCCAATATTGGGTATACAGCCAAAATGGGAAAGCAGTGGACTCGAACCACATATCTTCATGAGATACAACCGCTACTAGGGCAGTTATCACGCCTTCTGACTTTACTTTCCAACATATAGCGGTGACGATTGGACTCGAACCAACTGCCTTCAGTTCTTCACACTGACGCTCTACCAATTGAGCTACGTCACCATCATTTTTGGGCATAGAAATTCTGAAATATCGATGACAGGATCATGATATTCTCAAGTGTTTAATGCCTTAGATTTATGGATGATTAATTTAGGTCAGGACCAACAACTAATTCTAAAAATATGTATGTGTTTCATGTGATAATTGATTAAATAAAAAAAGCCCTTGCAAGTGAATGCAAGAGCTTTTGAATATATTTTAGTGAACATACTATCCCATAGCTCTCGCAATCGTGCTGCAGAACGAACTAAAGGAAGTTGACGGTATGTTGTGTGTTATTTTCATTTCGAATGCAAACATAGATAGATTTTCGAATTGTCACAAGTTTGTCAGCAAAAAAATAAATAAAACTCAATGCTTGCTATATGTTGTTTCTAATAAAATGTTGACTGAATAATTATATGTAGGATTAAAATATTGAATAACAGTGATATATAAATTTAAATAATATACTATATGATTAATTTAAAAGTCTATGTAGTATAGGTTATTGTCCAATAATTTTATTTTTACTTTATACTAAACTGGTACTTTTTTGATGAAAAATGAATTGAAGCAAATGCAATTTGATGAAGAGATGCTAATTTTTTGTTTCGTATATTGGTATTTATTATTGCTATAAACGTATTACAATTAAAGATAAAATAACTCTCCATGGAAAACGATTTAATCCATAAATGGCTTTCAGAAGGACTGATAAATGATACGCAAGCGAATGCTATGCGAGCGGATATCAATCAAGCTGTTCAAGAACAAAGCAGTAATCGCTTTTTATCCATAATATCTGTATTGGGTTCGATCTTTTTGGGGATCGGTGTGATTTGGATCATTGCTGCGAATTGGGATGGTATGGGAGATATTATAAAAATACTCCTGTTACTGGCGGCTACGGGAGGTTCGATCTACGTGGGTTATGATTTAGGGTTTCAAAAGAAAACATTTCCAAAGACTGGGCATGCGTTAGTATTATTAGGAGGAATTTTATTTGGAGCTTCCATCTTTCTGATTGCTCAGATTTATAATGTTCAAGCACATGCTTCGTATTTGCTTTTCTTATGGTTGGTAGGAATAATTCCTTTGATGTACATCTTTCAATCGGCTTTAATTACGTTTTTGAGTTGTGTAGTTTTTTGTATTTGGTACAATTCCTTGCTCATTCATGACATGGAGCAATTGGAAGATGGAAACATATCTATGATGATCTTTTTTTATCAGGTTTTTGGAGTGTTTCTATTTTCCTTAGGAAGCTTGCACTATTTTTCAGATCGCTTTCATAAGATAGCCAGAACGATGAGACTCATTGGCATCTTTTTGACTATTTGTATACTTTTCATTTTCACGTTTCAGTTTCTGCATTTAGGAATCCAAGAAAGCGAAGATTTAACCATTGATTTATTTCAAATCGTCTTGTTGTTCGGACTTATATTGGTCATGTTGGGAGTGAACTATAAATACAATCCTTCAAAATCTGAAACCAATGTGCTTGAAAATAGAGTGGCGGCTGGAATTTTATCTGCAATGTTCTTATTTAATTTAACGATCGGGTATGCATTTTCTTATTATATTTTTTGGTTAATTTTTAATGTTTTATTCGTTGGGTTGGTTATAGTATTATATAGAGTTGGGTATGCTCGAAAGGATATGAAATTGGTGAATATTGCTTCCTTTGGAATATTCTTTTTTATATTTTTCAAGTTTTTTGATTTCTTTTCTGATTATTTGGATAGTGGTTTTACTTGGATGTTATTTGGAATCTTGTTGCTTGTTGGCTCTATACGGTTTGAAAAAAAGAGACGAAGTATTCGAGATAGTTTTAAATCGACTGCAAATGAAATATTAGAAGATGATTAATAGAAAACATGTAGTCGGATTGCTTATTTTTTGGGCAGTGGTTTTAATTGGTTTCATAGGTTTTAAGCTCATTCCACTAATTTCAGGAACGGCGATATATTTAAAAAGTGCACCAGTTGATCCACGTGATTTATTCAGAGGAGATTATGTAGTCTTAAACTATGAAATCAGTAGGATTCATATGGATTCTGTATCGCATACCGGAAGTAGTTTAAAAACCGGTCAAAATATCTACGTAAAATTGGAGGTTATTGATGGGATAGGCCATGCAACAGCGATTTCCAGCACTCCATTTCGAGAGGGACTCTTTATAAAGGGAAAGGTCAAATATAATCGCTCCAAATTAATCAATATTGAGTATGGGATTGAAAGTTATTTTGTACAAAAAGGAACAGGTAAAGTGATTGAAAAAATAGTTGGTGAAATTGATGTGTTGGTTTCTATTGATAGGAGAGGGAATGTCGGAATAAAGTCTTTGCATCATAATGGGGAAGAAATCTGATTGCGGAAAAGCAGCTTGAAAATTCGTCACGATTGAACTAAACTTCTATATGGTGCGAATATTATTTTCTGATTATTAGCCCCAGACGTTAAGCTGCGTTTAAATATTAAACTATTTTCGCAGGTAATTGAATCGTTCTATTTTAAATTCTGTAAATAGTACATGGGTAAAGTATTGATTATATCCTATTATTGGCCTCCTAGTGGAGGGGCTGGTGTACAACGTTGGTTGAAACTGACCAAGTATATGGCGTACCAAAATATCGAAGTACATGTATTGACGGTAGACCCACAAAAAGCAAGTTATTTAGCAGTAGATGATAGCCTTACAGAGGATGTGCATCCAGCGATCCATGTACATACTACTAATTCATTCGAACCCATCAATTATTATTCAAAGTTGGTGGGAAAATCAAACGTGCCGACTGCGGGATTTTCAAATGTTGATAACGCAAACTGGAAACAAAAAGCAGTAAATTTTATTCGAAGTAACATATTTATTCCAGATCCTAGAAAAGGTTGGAATAGGTATGCATACAAAAGGGCGTTGGAGTTGATAAACCAGTTTAATATCAAGCACATAATCACTACTTCTCCACCACATTCTACACAATTGATCGGATTGAAACTGAAACAAAAACTGGGCAATCAAATGAATTGGATCGTGGATTTTAGAGATCCGTGGACGGATATTTACTATTATGGTCTTCTGCAGCATACTGCTTGGTCTCACCGCATTAATTTGAATTATGAAAAAGCAGTAGTAGAAAAGGCTGATCATATTATAGTGGTAGGACCCAAAACTCAAGCCTCTTTTCTATCAAAAACAAATCAACAACTGGAAGATAAGTTTTCTATCATTACCAATGGATACGATGAAGAGGATTTTGAGAATGTCACGGTTCCTGAACAACTGGGGGATCAATTTGTGGTTACTTATACCGGTACCATGTCGAATCATTATGAACCACAAATATTTTTTAAAGCACTCGGAAGGTTGATAAATAAATATCCAGATGCCAACATTCTGTTCCGAATGGTAGGAATGGTCTCTCAAGATATTAAAGATTATATGTTGGAACATTTGGGAGAAGCTACCGAGTTTGTTTCTACTGTGCCCCATGAAGAAGCGATTGAATACATGTTAAAATCAACGGTATTGCTTCTAATCTTACCGAGAGGGGAAGATATTGTCCCAGGAAAAACGTTTGAATATTTAGCAGCAAGGAAGAATGTGATTTGCATTGGAGCAGGCAGAATTTCATCGGTACTAGACGAATGTGCTGCAGGAAAAGCATTCAAAAGAGAAGAAGAGGATGCTATTTTTGATTATCTTGAGCTATCATTGAACAATTTTTTAAACGGTATACCATTTGTTACATCTATCAATGCGTTGAAAAAACATTCGAGGGCATTTCAAGCACAGCAAGTTATCGATCTGTGCACATAATTCAATAGAATAACACCGTTTGCTATTTTTAAATCACCTCATAAAAAAGAATTAAGTATGGGATTATTTTCATGGTTATTTGGTAAAAAGGAATCAGCTAGTAAGGTGCGAAAAAGAAAAGATGAACCCGACGTGGTCAATGTCGAATCATCGGATGATAAAATGAATTGGGCGATAGAAAAAGCAAACCTAACGTTGCATTATTTTGAAGCATGCCTACAAAATCCCAAACCGGGCCAAAGTTATTTATCTATAAAAGTGAGAATTGTAGATGGTCAAAAAGTTGAACATCTGTGGTTGAAAGAACCGAGTTTTGATGCGGAAGGGAATTTATTTGGTGTAGTTGGAAATGAACCGATAGATGTGACGACGGTAAAATTTGGTCAAAAAATAGGTATTGATCGTGAATTAATTTCTGACTGGATGATTGTTGAAAATGGAAGACTGATAGGAGGGTATACAATTCGCGCGATCAGATCCAATTATACCGGCAAAGATTTAGAAAATTTTGATCGAAGCCTCGGAGGTATTCATGTAGACTATGGAGAGGATTATTTTCTGCCATCTGATAAAACTCCTGAAGGAGCTATTGTACAATTGGAAGAAGCATACAATGAAGACAATATAGAAAAAGCATTGTCCTGTAAAGATTTTACCAAGGAAGCTGAATTGATGCTGGCAAAGTTGAAAAAGGAAAACGTTGGAGAAGAAATTGTGCAAAAAACAGCGGAAGTATTGAAAATGGCATTCATAAGTTCATTGCAGGAAAATGGTATGCCTAAGTTTAATGGAATAAAAAGAGCATTTCCTAAAAGAGAAAAAGTCAGTGATCAGCATATGATCGTTACAGAAGTGTGTTATTATCCAGATGGGAATTCTTCAATCCAACGAATGAATACATATAAAATTGGAGATCATTGGAAAGTGATGGCTCCAGAGGATTAATGGAATTAATCATAGACAAGATTAAGAAGTTTATAAGAATCTAGAATGTAAGAAATGCAAATTAGGACCTTTATCATTGATTCGTTCACCGATCAGAAATTTTCAGGGAACCCAGCTGGTGTTTGTTTATTAGATGTGGAGATAAATAATGAATTGATGCAATCTATTGCTGCAGAACTTAACTTATCTGAGACGGCATTTCTTGGTCCAACTGATCAATTGGATCAGTTTTCAATTCGATACTTCACTCCAACAGTAGAAGTGGACTTTTGTGGACATGCTTCTTTGGCATCAGCAAAGATGGTTTTGGATACAATGGACATGGAAAAGGTAAGTTTTATTACTGAAAAAAATCTTAAAATAACTGCGCAAAAAAGTGAGGAGTTTATTGAAATAAATTTCCCTTTATATCCAACAAGACCTTACGAGATGGAAGTTGAAGTCTTGGATGCGTTTGGTATTTCGAATCCTATTGAGATTGAATTTTGTAGTGAATTAGGCATGGCTGTTGTGGAAGTAGCGAGCAAAGAAGAGTTGATACAATTAACTCCAGATTATTCAAAGGCAATCAAAGCGACTCAAGAGCTCAATGAATTAGTGGTGACCACCAGATCTTTGGATAGTGCATATGATTTTTATTCTAGATGTTTTTGTCCTTGGATTGGAATCAATGAGGATCCGGTTACAGGAGCTGCCCATTCGGTATTGGCTAAATATTGGTCAGAGAAACTTGGAAAGAAAGAAATGGCTGCCTTTCAAGTATCAAAGCGAGGAGGTTTTTTATTTCTCCGCATTTTAGATAATCATAATCTACAAGTCAGAAGTAAAGCGCAAATCGTGTTGGTAGGAGGTATTCAATTGTAGAATTTGCAAACTTGATCGAGTCTAAGACTTTCGGAAATTGAAATATTGGGTCCATAAATTATCCTATTGTGACTCTTTGTCCGATTGATATTGGGTATTGTCAGAATTATAGCATATATTGTTGTTGCCGAGTATTTTAGTACTCACCAACTTTAACGTTATTATGTTCAACAGATGATTGATTATATTCAACGTAAAGTTTTATGTTTCCCTGTTCTGGCGTTGCTAAACAGGGCTTTTAATTTTATCGAGATTTAGAAGATAGCATACAACATGAAACCAACCCCAACCTCAGCTGTAGAATTTCATATTCAATATCCTTTCTGCGATATTCGGAAATTATTGGAAACCAAAGAAGAAATTATTCGTCCTCGGCCAGATTGGGAGATTCCTAAGGCTGGCCAACATTTTATTCAATACTTTGGGCATGTAAAACGAAGAGCAAGAGGAGGACATCCTTTTTTTCCAAAAGAAGACCATTTTGTTGAGGGGAAAGGGGGATTAAAATTTTTGAAACTGGAGAAAGTAGACATTGATAAAATTTCTAAGTTGACATCCATGTATAGAAGGCTGGGATCAGATGGCACTGCTGGTGCGCGATATGAATATGGATTTGAGTTTGAAGATTTTGGTCGTTTTGAAGAAATAAATGATAATTTTTATGTTAAATTCAATGAATTTATAGAAGAGGTTTTCACCAAAGTTAAGCTTTCTGTTCGAACCGAGAACAAGGATAAAGCTACTTCCATTGCGAATGCTGGAAAATACATTACTCAATTGTATCAATCCGCAACAGAGCTCGAATCGAATGAAAAATTACCAAGGAAAGTCATTTCTCGAGGTGAGATAGGAATTTTTATTCGAGTAAATAAGGAGGTATTGAAATTACCCAAGGAAATAGAGGAAAAATCAATAAAAATTGATGAACACATTTCTTTGGCTTTATATCGGCACCAATTTTTAAACAAACCAACAGGAGTTTTTATTTTGACTACAGATTCAAAGGCGAACCCAAAATTGCTAAGGTCTGTCAGGATAAGTGTTATGCGGATGTTTTTTGAGCATCAAAATTTGTCTCAGTTGCTCAGTTTGTGCAGAAACCCAAGAATCAAATTCAATTTTGATGAGTTGGACAAATATTTACTGAATAAACTTAAATATGTTGAAAGGAGAGTAAAGAAAAATGAAAAAGTCGCGGAGCTACGCCAACATATCTTTTCTTATTTTGATTTGATTTCTCCTCATGAAACGGAAGCATTGGTTAAAACAATGGGACAGATTCGTGCGCAAAATAGTAATAAACTGGTGGCGTATATTGGGGAAGCAAGTATGACTTTTAAAGGACGGTTCACCAATGAAGAGACAGAAAGATTTAAAAAATGGATCGGAAAAAACAAAGTAGAAGAAGTCATTCAAATGCTTGAAAAGTCAGCGACTAGCACAGAGATTGAGCGTAGGTTGATTCTGCTTAAATCTCGGTATAATGAGTATAAAGCTAATAAAAGAGATGGGTTGATTACTTCTTCAAAAGCCACTGTTGAATTCAATCAAATAAAGTTGAGTTTATTGGGGTTCTTTGGTAATAAAGATTAAAAATTATATTTATTTGAGGTTGGATTTGATTTCAGATAATTAAGCACTATGATTTTTGAAACAGATAGAACAATAATTCGCAGATTGATAAAATCTGATGTGGAAGACCTTGTAGAATTGTATAATGATGAAGAAGTATTTAAACATGAGTTTGACGACCCTAGAAGTTTTGAGGATGTTGAATACACCATTTCCTATATCTTAGAAGAATATAGAATTCCAGAAAGAAGCGTACATAAGTATGTTGTCGAACACAAATCGGATCAAAAAGTAATCGGTACTATTTCCTATGAATTTAAAGATCCCGATCACTTGGTTTGTGAAATAGGCGGCTGGATTAGAACCATATATTCTAAAAAGGGAATTGGAACGGAGGTGGTGTCAGGTCTATTGGATACCCTGTTTTCTCAGAATACGATCCGAGTGTTTTGTTCTTGCTCAGCTGAAAATTTGGGGGTCATTCGATTGGCTGAGAAATTGGGTTTTGAAAAAGAAGGGCATATCAAAATGGCAATTTATGTAAAAGGGAAATACATTGATGAAGTGTATTTTGGATTGATGAAAGATGATTTTCAGAAGGATAGTAGTTAGATGTTAGAATAGTAATTTCATGATGGACAGCTCATTTATATAGAGCTGTGTTTGTGATGCCACCGTATGTTTCTTATCTTGAAATTGTAAATAAAACTAAAAGCATTGGATATGAGTAATCGAATCACCCATTTTGAAATTCCGTGTGATGACCCAGAAAAGACAATGACTTTTTTTTCTGATGTTTTCGGATGGTCATTTAAAAGATTCGGAAATGAAGCGTACTGGTTGGTCAAGACAGGAAAAGATGGAGATTTTGGTATAAATGGAGCCATATCCAAAAAGAGAGACCCACAGCAACCCATTACCAATTCTATCACAATTATAGACATTGATCTTACGCTTACGGAAATAGAAAAATCAGGCGGAGTTATTGTATTACCCAAAACCCCAGTTCCACAAATGGGGTGGTTTGCTTTTTTTAAAGATCCAGATGGTAATATTCATGGACTGTGGCAAGATGACAAAAATGCTTCATCATAATTTTACAGTTATTTAAATCATCCGTACAAGATTCTTAAAAGAACATTTATATTTAGTGCTTTTTTAGCAACATTAGAACCATTATTTAATATAGTATAAACCAATTTTATGGGCTTCAATTTTACAGGTCTTGCCATCAGCAAAAACTTTGACAAATCTCCAGAACAGTTATTTGAATTTTTAGATTTATCCTTGGAATACGAAGGAGAGATTGACTTTCAATCAGGCTCAGGGTATAAAGACGAAGGATATTTTGATGTTTTCTTTTCGGATACAGGAACGCTTATTTATGGACATGAACCGCTACAAATCTCGGAACATAAATCTAAGGACTGTTCGATATTAACCTTTATGGTGAGTGAAACGGCAATGACCTTTTATTTTGCCTTGGATGAGAATGGAGAGCGGGTGAAAGAAATCGTAGATAATGAAGGGGATAAACAGAACTTGTTGGGAGGAGAGGTTTCCGAGGAAGAGAAAGAGGAGAATGTCCTAAAGATAATAGTCAAAGAAAAGGAAAAGATTTTTGGGCACAATTTTTATTCCATGCATGAGGGTGCGAAAGGCTTTCGATACAAGACTAAGGCACATATTGAAGCAGAACCCATTCAAAATAATACGAAAACCTCCACGGAAGAAGAACCTTTTAGTTACAAAGCTCCATTTTATGATAGCGGTACTGTAGCCAGTAATCCCGGAAAAATGAAAATGAATTATTTGCAATATGGGAAAATGAATTTCTTTAAGGTGCTTGAAAGATTGGTTTTTTTAATTGTGGCCTATTTATTCATGACTAAGATACATTGGTTGTTTTTTATTGTATTCCTTATCGCGTTGGTGATGAACGTATGGTTTTGGTATAAGGCACAAATGAAGTTCAAAGCTGGGGATGTAAATCCAGGCAAAGTTCTGAGCGTGAATCCAGATCGAGTTGCTGTATATACGAATATGCTGAAATTTGGCGGGGATTACCCAATTATTCGCATCATAGAAACTAAATTGCCAAAATTTGAGAAGGAAATTGGAGCGTTTATCCCGACAGTTGCTTTGTATAATGATAATCCTCACGATTATCCATTTTGGGCAGAGTTCCATCCAGAACCTGTTTCTCATGGAGTATCGAATCGAAGTGAATTAAAAGGCCGATTGGAATCGTTCGCTGAAGAGGACTTTCGAATTATTGATACCTATATGAAAGAAATCAATACGTATGAAGTGGGTACATACAAAGTCAACATAGAAAATTCAAGCTGGAAAGACTATCCTCATGTAGAATTAGGAAATTTAAGTTCAATGAAGGGCCCAGATGAAGCAGACCAATAGTGCTCCTTTATGAAAATCAGGATACCATTATTCATTCTCTGCGTAGTGTTTCTTCACTTTGGTTGCTCACCACCTGTAGTTAAAAATTATACAATTGAACCGGGAGTATGGGCATTTGATGAAGAAGTACATGATCCTCATTATTATGCAATATACCGGTCTACACAATTGAATATTTATGATGATTCCACCGCTAGTTTTTTAATTGAAGGAGGACGAGTAAATGCTCTTGAATTATTTAAGGGAACGTATGAAATACGTAAGGATACGCTTCAGTTGAATGCTAGTATGAAAGTTGGTTTTAATAAGGATTATACTGCAATTACGGAGCTTTGCAAAGAGTATTCAATCGTGTTTCAGTTTCTGTATCTTGATCAGGAACGGACCCATGGTTTGGATAGTTTGGTGAATGTAGATTTTCTAAGAACTAGGGGAAATTTCAGTAGATTGCACATTCTGGTAAAAACAGAAAAGATACCAAAGCCCATAGATTTTTCAGACTTTGTAATGGAGAATGATCAATGTATTGTGGTCCCTATGCCTTCAGAAAAATCGGCATCCCAAATTAAATTAGAGGCTGAAGTGGATTCATTAACTCAAAATAGGATGAGGAGATTAAATGATTGTCTGTATGCGTTAAAGGAGCAATGTTTTTCGAATATCCCTTTTCATTTAGTTATTCAAATGAATGTTACTCGGCAAGGGGCGTTACAACTGCATAAATTGATGGATCGAAAGAACGTCACCATTTCAAATGAGCATCAATTATGTGTAGATTCATTTTTCGAAACAAATTCTTTTCACTTTGGTGAAATAAAGATTGTCCCATCGAATAGGAGGAGTCTCACAGAATCAATGAATTATACCCTAGTCATCCGCTCAAAACTGGATAACCGTTGAAGGTTTGATTACTTTTTGTATCTTTAGAATGATTCATTTAAAAGCGTAAATAAGATGAAAAAGAATGTCATTTGGATTTCTGGTTTTGTACTTTTATTCCTACTAAATTTAGCTGTGGAATTTTTCATTTTACCCACTATTGGATTGGACAACACACCCAAAAATGATATCTACTTTAAGATATGGTGGCTTGCCGTAGGAACTTGGTTGATTATTGGAAGGATACTTATTGATCGTTATCTTATTGGGGAGATTGGGGAGATTGGAGAGATTTGAGAGATTAAGACTGACTGATCTCGAAGAGTGGCGACGATAGTCGACAAAGGAAGGAACGCGTTAGCGGCGTGTAGGGAGTTGGAGAAATTGGAGAGATTGGGGAGCTTTATTTTGGTTCTAAGGGACTTCCTCTATGAATGATAGTTGCGGTAATCTAAAATCAACTTTTTACTTTGTAAATATTCTTGGTTTACAAAAACTATATCCCTACGCATCAAGTTTATACTGGGACAGCACACATTTACTTTGATTTGCACATGAGTTCGAGTATAAATGAAAGCATATTGTACGTAATTGCACCTATATGACAGCTCACCAAATAAAAAACATTTCACTGGAAACCATCAAAATAGGATTTGGTGTTTTTCTTGCTAGTGTCGGACTGAAAATGTTTCTTTTACCCAATGGGTTTTTAGATGGAGGGGCAACCGGAATTGCCATACTACTGAGTGAAGTCATTGATCTAGATATATCGCTCCTATTACCGATTGTATCCATCCCATTTTTCGTTATTGGATACTTTACGATCAATAAACGGATATTGATAAAGTCTACCTTGTCTATTATTGCATTATCACTGATGATTCACTTTGAAAATTTTGATCCTATTACAGATGATAAATTGATTATTGCCACGTTTGGAGGATTATTTCTAGGTGGAGGTATTGGGTTAGCGATTCGAAATGGAGCTGTATTGGATGGTTCAGAAATTTTGGGGATTTACATCAACAATACATTTGGAGTTTCTATTGGAGCATCTATTTTAATGTTCAATATCATTCTATTTGGTATCACAGCAATCGTACTGACGCCTGAGATTGCTATGTATTCCATCCTGACGTACATTGTAACAGGGAAGGCTGTTGATTTCACCATTCAAGGATTTGAAAACTATGTGGGGATGATGATTATCTCGAATAAAAGTCTTGAATTGCAGGATTGCTTTTTAGAACGGGTAGGCCATGGTCTGACGGTATATCAGGGAGTGAAGGGGTATGGAAAAAGAGGAGCTCATTCAGAACGAGAGATTATACATCTTATTGTGAATCGGATTGATGTACGGCGATTGCATAGAATGATTGATGAAATCGATGAAGAAGCTTTTGTGATAGAATTTGATGTTAACGACATAAAAGGTGGAAAAATAAAGCGTTATTTAAGTAGCCAATAGTTACTTTTGAGATTGAAAAGAGAACCGGAGATATAATTTGACGGTATACCCAATAAAGAAAAGAGATGAGATTTATTTTGACAACTGTTTTAGTTGTGCTAGGGGTTTGTTCCCATATAGCACAGACAACCAATGTTTTTGATGATTTTGAAGGAAATGGAACCATTTCTTTGTGGACTGGAGACGACTGTAATACGAATGCTGCATTGCCCAATCCCTATAAATCGGATTTAAATGCTTCAAACACAGTTTTGGAATATCATGATGTGGGAGGACAATATGCCAATGTGCGGTTTGAAGTAGAAGAGAATTTTGATTTAAGTACGAATTCTGTATTTCAACTAAAAATTTATATTCCTTCAACAGGATTGACAGGAAACCAACCCAATCAAGTGTCCTTAAAGTTGCAAGATGGCAAATTAGAAGCTCCATGGTCCACACAAAGTGAAATTAAAAAATCGATTGCACGAGACCAGTGGCAAACCATTTATTTTGATTTTAAAAATGACAATTATATAAATATAGATGGAAGTACATTGCCTCCAACTCAACGGACTGATTTTAATAGGGTTGTGATTCAAGTAAATGGTGAAAACAACAATGATTTTGTGTTGGCGTATATCGATGATGTTACCTTAGACGATTATCAGGTGCCAGGAAATCCTGTCTATGACTATTTGATTTGGTCAGATGAATTTGATGGAGAAGGTGCGATAGATGATGAGAAATGGTTTCATCAAACTGAATTGCCGAATGGGGAAAGTTGGTTCAATGGTGAAATACAACATTACACGGACCGAGAAGACAATGCATATTTGGAAGATGGATTGTTGAAAATGGTGGCAAAAAGAGAAAATTTTACCGATCAAGGTGTAACCAAGCAATATACTTCGGCTCGTTTAAATTCCAAATTTGCCTTCACTTATGGAAGAGTAGAGATCCGAGCTAAGTTGCCTACGGGTGTTGGTACATGGCCAGCATTGTGGACACTTGGTCAGAATATCGATGAAAATGGAGGATATTGGGATAATGAGGGATATGATACAACCCCATGGCCCGCCTGTGGAGAAATGGATATCATGGAGCATTGGGGGAATAATCAAAATTATGTATCAAGTGCGACTCATACACCTTCCAGCCATGGGAATACAGTTAATGTAGGAGGACAAGTAATTCCAACTGTTTCGTCTGAATTTCATGTTTATGAAATGATATGGACACCCAAAAAGCTTATATTCAGTGTGGATGGAGGAGTTCATTTTGTCTATGAACCTGAAGTGAGAGATGAGAATACATGGCCGTTTGATGCTCCTCAGTACTTTTTATTTAATATAGCGATCCAAGGTAATATTTTACCATCGTTTGTTGAAAGCTCTATGGATGTGGATTATATTCGAGTGTTTCAAGAAAGTCCTTCCACTGCGGTCACTGAGTTGCCGAAAAAAGAAACCCTAGTGTATCCCAATCCAGTATTGGATCAATTGACTATCGAGGTATCTGAAGCAAAAGATCAACCCGTGGTGTTGAGCATGTATAATTCAATGGGAGCATTGGTAAAAACAGAATCTACTCGTTTGAATTCAGATAAAATCACTATATCTAATTTGGAGCGATTAAC